>NZ_SRLD01000003.1 GCF_004745955.1 Hymenobacter elongatus
AACGGGCCCGCCCGCCGCTGGCCGGCTTGGCCATTAACGAGCCGGTCTGCCGCTGGCGGCGCAGCAGTTTCTTGATGAACGGCACACTCACGCCGAAGCGCTCGGCCACCGCAGCCTGCCGCGCCCCGGGGTGCTGACACGCCGCAGCCACGCGCGTGCGTAAATCCAGTGAATAAGCTTGCATCCTGGGACTTACGACCAAACCTCGCCGTAAGATACACCGTTCACGAATCTGCTATATCTGTGACAATTATCTGGACGTTATCATTGCCAATAAAGCCTCGTGTATCGAAAGCAAAAGGCGAAGGCTCCTTGCTAACTCCTGGCCAGCTAATCTTAAGCTTCTCAAATTCCTGTTGCGTCTCTGGTCTTGGACGCTCCAACGCATACCAAGGATACCGGCCTGCTTTGGCCTCACCGCGTGCCTCAAGTTGTTTTTTGTATTTCAGCAGGTGGGCTTCAATGGCAGGAAACTTTGGCAGATTAAAACCCCAGTCGATGTAAAGAAGATAGTTTTCAGAGTCGGGCTGTTGATAGCGTCTCACGTCACGCCCCGCCAGGAATGGCTTAATAAACTGAATTGAATTGGGGTCAGCATCTATCAACGCTTGCCGGGTATTTGCGTCAAGAACGAAGGCTTCATTAAAACCTGTTTTAACACCGTTATACATCTTTCCATTGATGTACTCAACCAATGGTTTGCCGGCCGCACGCATTTTATCCAATATATCCTGCGCTTCGACTTCAGCTAAATTCCACCCACTGGATTTCAGACCAGATTGATTAACTGTTTTAGCTAAGCCAGCCACATAGGCGTCGAAGCCAAGAGACGGCAACTCCGGCAACGCAGCGGCGCGGAAGGCACTTTCCGCTTTGGGCACACCTTGGCGCAGGGCCACGATGGCGGGGTAGGTGGTGGCTTCGGGAAATACCGGCAAGTCGCCGAAGTCCACGAACTCTACCAGCGTTTGATTGGCGGCCAGCCAGCCGCGCAACGGCGCGCCGTAGCCGGCCCGCAGCCACTTATTGGGCACGATGTACGACAACTCGCCACCGGGGGCCAGCAGTTCGGCCCCGAGTTGCAGGAAGTACACGTAGAGGTCGGCCGTGCCGGCAAAGACGTGGCCGAAGCGGCTTTTGAAGTGGGGCTTGAGGGCGGCAAACTCTTCCTGCCGGATGTAGGGCGGGTTGCCCAGCACCACGTCGAAGCCGCGAAACCGGCCGGCCTCGTCGAGCACCTCCGGAAACTCGAAGCGCCATTCGAAGGCGTCGCGGTAGAGGGTGCCCTGCTCGTGGGCTTCAATCTCGGCTTGGAGTTGGTCGGCCAGTCGTTCCAGCATCCGCATTTCAAAGTAGCGGGCTTCTTCCTGCTTCTTCGTCTCGGGAATGAGCGAAGTCTGCGTGCTGAGGACAATGACTTTGTTACGGGCCAAGCGGAGCTTCTCCCGCTTGGCGTCCTTCTTGTGCAGCACGGCCGCAAACTGCTCTTTGAGCTGCTGAAAGAAGCCCAGCAGCTTGTTCTTGTCGTCGCGCCCCCGGCTGCTGAAGTAGTCGTGCACGGCCCCCCAGTACTCCCGCAGCGAGAACGTGCCCTTCTGGAATACTTCCGACAGGTCGGCATCGAGGGGAAAGCGGGCCAGCAGGGAGTTGCCGGTTTTCACGTTCAGGTCGAGGTTGGGCAGCGTTTCCAGCTCGCGCCACTGGGTGCCGGGCTTGTAGTAGGCGTGCTTGAGCAGCTCAATCCAGAGGCGCAGCCGGCAGATGCGCACCGAGTTGGGGTTCAGATCGACGCCGAACAGGGCGTGCTCCATCAGGGCGCGCTTTTCCCGGAACAAGGCCTGCTGCAAGCGAGTGCGCTCGGGGCCTACGGTGCGCTGGCCGGTGGCCGCGTCGAAGGTGGCCACGCGGTAGGGCGCGGGCAGGCCGTCGGCATCCGTGACCACCAGCTCGTCGTGCTCCACTTCCAGGGTGTAGGGCAGCTGGGCCCCGTCTTCGTCCAGGAATAAGCCCAGGCGGCTTTTGAGGGCCAGCAGCTCGTTGAGGGCACTCACCAGGAAGTGGCCCGAGCCCACGGCGGGGTCGAGCACGGTAAGAGTGTTGAAGTGGGCGGCATACAGGCGGCGCTGGGGCCGCTTGGCGGGGGCCACGGCATCGAGCAGCTCCTCCAGCGTTTCGCAGCCGGCCAGCTCCCCGAACTGCGGGGCCTGAGCGAAGTGGCGCACCACGGCCCGGCTTAGCGTCTGGCGGGCCATGTACATCGTCACGAAGCCGGGGGTGTAGAACGAGCCGTCCTTGTAGCCGTTGATCTTCTCGAACACGAGGCCCAGCACGGCCGCCGAGAGCAGGGGCCGGGCCGTGGGCGCGGCACCGGGGGCGGCGGCGTGGGAGGTGGTAGGGTCGGTGGCGAAGTCGTAGGCGTCGAAGAAGTGCAGCAGATAGGGCAGCGCGGCCCACTGGGGGGGCGGCGCTGGTGTGGGCCTTGGCCGGCGGCACCACCGGCGCCCCGACCTTGCGCAGCACCGAGCCCGGAAACGGGGCCAGCCCCAGCCCATCGCGCAGCCCGCTGATGTCGAAGGTCTGGCCTTCCAGGTCGCTGGGCTCGAAGAGGAAGGAGTTGAGGTAGGGCACCTCCGGAAACTGGGCGGCCACGTCGGGGGCACGGTCGGCGGGGGCACGGTTGAGCACCTCAAAGAAAAGGGTGAGCACCTCGTCGTAGTCGGAGAGGCGGGCCGGGTGCAGGAAGCGGAAGGCGGCGGCGTGGGCGGCCTCGTGGTAGCGCACGAGCTGGCCCTCCAGCAGCTTGAGAAACAGCAGCCGGTTGACCCACATCAGGCACAGGGCCAGGGCCACGCCCTCGCGCTGGGCGGCGGCGGTGTCGCCGTAGCGGAGGCGGTCGGCCTCGGGCACGTAGTTGAGGCCGTGGCCGGTTTCGAGCTTGCGCAGGGTGTTTTCGAGCAGGGAGCCGGCCTGCCGCTCGCCCTCGGGGCAGCGCCCGATGCGGCGCACGCCGCCCTGCTTGTCCTCGCGCAGGCCCATGAGGTAGAGCAGCTCGTGGTAGAACTCCTGGTTGAGCGTGTTGGGGTCGCGCCGGCCGGTGAGGGGCTCCTTGAGCAGGTAGGCGGGGTGAAACAGGCGGTAGAGGGCCGTGAGGGCGGCGGGCGTAGCGGGCAGGCCGGGGCGCAGGTCTACGTAGGCCACGCGCAGCTCGCCGTCCAGGGCGGCCAGCTTGCGGCCGGCAATGCTTTTGTAGAAGAAGTCAGTATCGGAGCTGGCCTTGGCCCCGGCCTTCCAGTCGCGGAAGTCCTTCACGAAAGCCTTGTCCTTCCAGAACAGACGGTTGAAGTCGGTGGCGTCGAACACGTACCACTCGTAGCCGGTGGTGATGATGAGGCGGCGGAAGTCGTCGGCTTTGTCGTCGGTGCGGTCTTCGAGGTAGTAGAGCAGCAGTTGGTGCAAGGCCTTGCGGTTGAGGTCGTCGGGGGCCAGCATTTCCTTGGGGTTCTTGGGGCCCTTCACTTCCAGCACCACGCCCACCGGCGAGTCGGCCGTGTCGCCGAGGTGCAGCACCAGGTCGCGCTTGCCGTGCACGTTGCCGTAGCGGGTGCCGCCCTCGGCGGGCCGGCTCACGCTGCGCAGAAAGTCAAGAATATGGGTTTCGCCGTGCCGCTCAATCTTGTTGGGGTCGAGGTGGCGGAACATCTCAGCCAGATGCCCCCGAAATTCGGCGAGCTGCTCGGGGGTGGGCTTGAGGCGGCGCAGCGCGGCGGTGGCAGTATCGGGCGAGAGTAATTGGGGTTGTAGCATAGAGGCTACAAGGTACGGGCCGCCGCCCAAACCCCCGTACCGCGCCGCGCCGCTGTTGGCCCGGCCCCGCTCGTTGCCCGACGTAGAGACGCGACCCTTCGCGTCTCAATCGTTGCTGATATTGGTGGCCCGGCACGGTTCCCCTCGTTGCCCGACGTAGAGACGCGACCCTTCGCGTCTCAATCGTTGCTGACGTTGTTGGTCCCGCGCAGCCCCGCTCGTTCAACGATTGAGACGCGAAGGGTCGCGTCTCTACGTCGTTCGCATGTTGTTGGCCCGGCGCGGTTGCCGTTGTTCGCACGTTGTTGGCCCGGCGCGGTTCCGGGCAGCTATGATATGCTCTGGGGGCGAAGCGCTGTCTTGCCTGCCTTATGTACTATATTCCCCGCATGGCTGCCTCCGACCTCTTCCGGGATACATACCGCATCGCTTCCACCCGCCGGCCGGGCTACGATTACCGCCAAAGCGGCGCTTACTTTATTACCATCTGCACCCAGGGCCGGCAGCCCTACCTGGGCACCGTGGCCGTGCCCGCCGGCGATTGGGACGCCGCCTTCGTCCGGCCGACCATCCTGGGACAGCGCGTGCTGGCCGGCTGGGCCAGCATCCCCTACTTCGCTCCTTTCGCGACCCTCGACTCCTTCGTACTCATGCCCGACCACGTTCACGGCCTGGTTCTCTTCGACCAACCAGAACCTTCCGAGGCACCGCTCAGCTACGAAAACCACTTTGGCCCCCAATGCCGAAACCTGGCTGCCGTCGTACGCGGCTTCAAGTCCGGGGTCACCACTTTCGCCCGCACCCAGGGCCTGCCTTTCGCCTGGCAGCCCCGCTTCCACGACCGAATCGTGCGCTCCGACGAAGAGCTGACCCGCATCCGTGCCTACATCCTTACCAATCCCACCCGCTGGGAGCAGGAATGGGACAACGGTGAGGGCCTCTACCGCTAATCCCCCGCCCCCCCCGTACGCCAGCACAACGACACGTCATTGAACGAGCGGAACCGCGCCGGGCCAACAACATGCGAACGACGTAGAGACGCGACCCTTCGCATCTCCTCGTTGAACGATGGGAACCGCGCCGGGCCAACAACATGCGAACGACGTAGAGACGCGACCCTTCGCGTCTCAATCGTTGAACGAGCGGGGCTGCCGCGGGACCAACAACATGCGAACGACGTAGAGACACAACTCTAGGCCGCAGGGACGGTGCCGTCCGACCGGGGCACTTCGGTAGCATGCAAAAAAGGCCCGCCTCCTTGCGGAAGCGGGCCTTTTCACAAATTCTAACAGCTTTCTTAGCCGCGGCTGGCCGCCAGGGCTTCGGCCCCACCCACGATTTCGAGAATCTCGGTGGTAATAGCCGCCTGGCGCGTGCGGTTGTAGGTCAGCTTGAGCGACTTGAGCAGCTCGCCGGCGTTTTCCGTGGCTTTGTCCATGGCCGTCATGCGGGCACCGTGCTCCGAAGCGTTGCTTTCCAGTACGGCCTTGTAGAGCTGCACTTTCAACGACTGCGGAATCAGGGTCTGCACGATTTCCTCCTGCGAGGGCTCGAAGATGTAGTCCACGTTCGAAGCAGCGGCCGAAGCAGCGGGAGCCTCGGCGGCTACCAGCGGCAGCAGCTGCTCAGCCCGTACCACTTGCGTGGCCACGTTCTTGAACTCGTTGTAGACCATCGTTACTTCGTCGAACTGCCCCGTGCGGAAACCTTCCATGGCTTGCTCGGCCGCTACGCGCACCGTATCAAACGAGAGCTGGCTAAATACGTGGGTGTAGTTACCCAGCACCGGGCCGCGCTTCGAGAAGTACTCGTGAGCCCGCTTGCCAATAGCCAGCACCGTAACGGCACCGGCCGCCGCCTGCGCAGCATACCGTTCCGCAATCAGTGCATTCACCCCTTTGAAGATGTTGCTGTTGAATGCGCCGGCCAGACCCCGGTCCGACGTAATGGCGATAATCAGCACACGGCGCACCTCGCGCTGCACCCCATAGTCGCTCACCACATCGTCGCCGATCTGGCTGGTCAGGTTGCTCAGAATGCTATTGAGCCGCTGCGCGTAGGGGCGCATGCGCAGGATGTTATCCTGGGCCCGACGCAGCTTAGCCGCCGCCACCATCTTCATGGCTTTGGTGATTTGCTGCGTGCTTTGCACCGATACAATGCGGTTGCGGACTTCTTTTAAGCTTGCCATGTATTGTTTTATTTATCCCGTCATCCTGCGCTTGCGAAGGACCTTATCACGCGAGAACTACTCGTTCACCTGCGATAAAATCCTTCGCAAGCGCAGGATAACAGAAGAAACTACTTATTAGCGTATACCGCCGACAGGTCTTTGGCAACCTGACGGATGGCGTTGGTAATCCCGTCGTCGAGCTTACCGGCTTTCAGCGACTTCAGCTCCTCGGGGTGGCGCGACTGCATCACCTGGCGGAACTCAGTTTCGAACGCCCGCACCTTATCCACCGGCACCAGGTCAAGCAGACCGTTGGTAGCCGCGTAGATGATAGCTACCTGGTCTTCCACCTTCACGGGCGAAAACTGGGGCTGCTTCAGGATTTCGAGGTTACGACGACCCCGCTCGATGGTGAGCTTGGTCGAAGCATCGAGGTCGGAGCCGAACTTGGCGAAGGCTTCCAGCTCGCGGAACTGAGCCTGGTCGAGCTTCAGCGTACCGGCCACTTTCTTCATCGACTTGATCTGAGCGTTACCACCCACGCGCGATACCGAGATACCAACGTTGATGGCTGGACGCACACCGGAGTTGAACAAGTTCGTCTCCAGGAAGATCTGACCGTCCGTAATCGAAATTACGTTGGTTGGGATGTAGGCGGAAACGTCACCAGCCTGGGTTTCGATGATCGGCAAAGCCGTCAGCGAACCACCACCTTTCACCAAGTGCTTGATACTCTCGGGCAGGTCGTTCATGTCGCGGGCAATAACGTCGGAAGCGTTGATCTTCGCGGCCCGCTCCAGAAGGCGGCTGTGCAGATAGAACACGTCGCCGGGATATGCCTCACGTCCGGGAGGACGACGCAGCAACAGCGACACCTCGCGGTAGGCCACGGCCTGCTTCGACAAGTCGTCGTAGACCACCAGGGCCGGACGACCCGTATCGCGGAAGAATTCGCCGATGGCAGCACCGGTGAAGGGAGCGTAGAATTGCAGGGCAGCCGGGTCGGCAGCCGAAGCGGCCACAACTACGGTGTAGTCCATAGCGCCGCCTTTGGTCAGCGACTGCACAATCTGGGCTACCGTGGAGGCCTTCTGACCCACGGCAACGTAGATGCAGAAAACAGGCTCGCCCCGCTCGAAGAACTCGCGCTGGTTCAGGATAGCATCGAGGGCTACCGTCGACTTACCCGTCTGACGGTCACCGATGATGAGCTCCCGCTGGCCACGGCCAATCGGAATCATGGCGTCGATAGCCTTGATACCGGTTTGCAGCGGCTCGTTTACCGGCTGACGGAAGATTACACCGGGAGCCTTGCGCTCCAGGGGCATCTCGTAGAGGTCACCGGCAATAGGGCCCCGACCGTCGATGGGCTGGCCCAGCGTGTTGACCACGCGGCCAATGATGCCTTCCCCGACTTTGATCGAAGCAATCTTATTGGTCCGCTTCACCGTGGCACCTTCCCGGATAGCCGAGTAGTCGCCGAGCATTACGGCACCTACGTTGTCTTCTTCCAGGTTGAGAACCAGCGCTTGCAGGCCGTTTTCAAATTCAATCAATTCCCCCGCCTGGGCATTGCCCAGACCGTAGATACGGGCTACACCGTCACCAACCTGAAGCACCGTACCAACCTCTTCGAGTTCGGCTTCGGTCTTGAAGTTGGACAGCTGCTCCCGCAGAATGGCGGATACTTCATCCGGACGCACGTCTGCCATGTTGTTAATTTATATGGTGTTGGTAGGGGTTCTCGTTAAAAGAATTGCGCAGCTTGCGCAAGCTCGTGCGCACCGATTCGTCGAGCTGCTTATCGCCGACGCGGAGAATGAACCCACCGATGAGGGACTCATCAATCGACTCTTCGAGCGTCACGTTTTGCAGGCCCGACTGCTCGCGCACTACTTTGTTCAATTCTTCGCGCAATGCAGGAGCCAGGGGCGAAGCGGTAGTCACTTTGGCTACCTGCATGCCACGACGCACATCGTACTGGCTCTGAAACTCGGTAGCGACCCATTCCAGGGCACTTTCGCGGTTGTGCTGGGTCACGATGGCGAAAAACTTCTCCGTGATATCCGACACTTTGCCGCCGAAAATGGCGCGCAGAATGGCTAGCTTCTTATCGTGCTTCACGATGGGGTTGCGCAGCAACAGGCGCAGGTCACGGTTTTGCTCCAGCGTCTTGCGGAACAAATCCATGTCACCTTTTACTTGCTCCAGCGTCCCACGCTCCTCAGCCAGATCCAGTAGGGACTTGGCGTAGCGGGAGGCAACTCGTTGTTCAGACATATTTTGGGGTCTTAGGGGCTTGGGGCGTTGGGTCTTGGATTGTGTTTTTCGACGCAAGCCGATAGACAGCAAAGGGTAAAAACTTACGTCAAAACCCCAAGGCCCTAAGACCCCAATAACCTAGTTCAACTTTACATCCTTCAGGTACGAGTCCACGAGTTGCTGCTGCGAGCCGGAATCAGCCAGCTCACGACGCAGGATGCGCTCAGCAATATCGATGGAGAGCTTCGCGGCCGTGTTTTTCACTTCGGTCAGCGCAGCGTGTTTCTCATTCTGAATGGCTTCGCGGGCCTGCATGATCATGCGGCTGCCTTCTTCGGTGGCCTTGTTCTTTGCCTGCTCGATGAGCTGGTTGGCCATTTGGGAGGCTTCCTGCATCATCTTGTCGCGCTCCATGCGAGCTTCGGCAATGAGCTTTTCGTTGCCGGCCTTCAGCTGCTGCATTTCCAGCTTGGCCTGGTCGGCCATGCGCAACGCATTTTCGATGGAATCCTCACGCTCTTTGAGGGAGCCAAGAATAGGTTTCCAGGCAAACTTGGCCAACAGGAACAGCACGATGAGGAAAATCACCAGCTGCCAGAAGATCAGGCCAATATTGGGGGTTATCAATTCCATATACTCAGAGTAGGAAGTGGGAGTATCGAGGAGAAGAAAGGAGTGAACTCACCCTTTCCAGCAACCCAAAAAAGCCAAGTCAGCCCGCCGCGCCGTGCGCCGAAGCGATGCGCAGCGGGCTGTCCTGGGGGTGCCTCCTCTACTGGAGTTTGAACGAAATCAGCAGGCAGACTACGACTGCGAACAAGCCCAGACCTTCGATCAGAGCCGCTACGATCAGCATAGCCGTTTGGATTTTGCCGGAAGCTTCTGGCTGGCGGCCGATGGCCTCCATGGCGCTACCACCGATACGGCCGATACCCAGACCAACACCCAGAGCAACCAGACCAGCACCGATACCGGCACCCATTACAGCCAGACCAGCAGAATTCGCAACCTGCAACAACAGAGAAAGAAGCATAAAACAGAAATTAGAGAGAAGTGAAAAACGAAAAAATCGGGTAAGAAATACTTAGTGTGCGTGGGCCGGCTCGGCACCATCGCCGCCACCCATCTGAAAATCAGCATCGTGGTGGTCTTCTACTGCGCCGCCGATGTACATGGCCGTGAGCAGCGTGAAGATGTAGGCCTGCAAGATGGCCACCAGCAACTCCAGCACGTTGATGAACAGGCCGAAAGCCAGCGTCACGGGGCTGATATAGATGCTTTGGAAGATGAAGATCAGACTGATGAAGCTCAGCACCACAATGTGACCGGCCGTGATGTTGGCAAACAGTCGAATCATCAGGGAGAAGGGCTTTACCACCACACCGATCAATTCCACCGGAATCATGATGAGCAGCAAGGGCTTCGGTACGCCGGGCGTGGCAAAGATGTGGGCCCAGTAGTTTTTATTGGAGCTGGCCAGGGTGATGACAAGCGTCATCAGAGCCAAGGTCATGGTCACGGCGATGTTGCCGGTGAGGTTGGCCGCGCCCGGCATGAGGCCCAGCAGGTTGTTGAACCAGATGAAAAAGAAGATGGTGAGCAGATACGGCATGTAGCGCTCGTACTTCGGCCCGATAGACTTCTTGGCTACTTCGTCGCGGATGAAGGTGATGATCGGCTCGAAAAACGACTGTACGCCTTTGGGGGCTTTGCCGTGGTTTTTGCGGTAGCCACGGGCCACGGCAGTAAACACGAGCAGCAAAATTACTGCGCTCAGCAACAGCGAGGCCACGTTCTTGGTAATCGAGAAGTCGTATACTTTGCTGCCATCTTCGGCTACGAGGTGTTCGTGCTCCAGCTTCAGGCCATTATAGGCTTCGCCATGCGCCAGGTTGGACGAGGAGAATACGCTCAGTCCCTTGGTAGGCTGGTAGGCAATAACGGGCAGCGGAATGGTGAAATGGGTGCCATGCTCTTCGTCGCCGAGGGTAGCGAAATGCCATTCGTGCGAGTCCCCGATGTGGTGCAGAATCATCTCGCTGGGGCTGAAGGCCTCCTTGTCGGTTGCTTCGGCCTGCGTTGCGACGGGTTCGTTGGCAAACACAGGAAGCGAAAGAATGCAAAAGAGAGCTATCAGTAAACGCTTCATTCAAAGAGGATTAGGGTTGTGCTCGCAAAACCTTGCTTATTGGCTTTCACCCGGTTTTGAAAACGGGCGCAAGTTACTCAGGATGCTCCAGATTTCAAACCCGGCAAATAAGAAATACAGAAGGAAGAAGCTCCCGAGGAAGGTCCAGGTGCCGTGGCCTTCGTTGGCACCTCCTCTATATAGGTAGACCAGCACCAACGCTACCGACAAGAGCAGCCGCAGGACCATACCCCCGAAGAAAGCCACCATAAACCCGTCCGGATTGGCCTTAAGCAGCACTGCCGTCAGCCAATAGGTCAGGGCGGTGAGCACGGCAAAAAAGCCGAAGATATAGTAGGCCAGGGGGTGAATAACGGCCACCCCAAACTGCATCTGCAGGCCATACATGACGGCCCAGACGATGACACAGAAAATCAAAAAGTTACGAAGAAACTGCACTGCTACTACTTATTCGTTGCGGGAAAGGGAGCGAATGACCTGGTAGGTGGCGGCAACCAGGCCAAAGACCATCAGGCTGATGGTGTACCACGGTTGGTCGTTGTGAAAGTACTCATCCAGCTTGAGGCCGCCCCAGGTGCAGAGGCCTAGTATAGCCAGCATCTGAAAGGCCAGGCCGGAGTATTTGGCAAAAGCCCGCAGCCGGTCGGTTTCGTTGGGGTCTGGGGGTGAAGCAGGAGCAGCGGCCATGGCGGGAGCGGGTTTGGGGGGTGCGAAAGTATTGATTTTCCGGGCAGTGACGGCTACCCGGAGTGCCCGATACGCAAGCAAACGACGGCGGCTACGGAAAAACCGTAATTTTACCCACAGCGCTACGTTGTAGGAGCGGCGTGAACCGGCTGAACGAACGAATCAGCGGAGAGTGCGCGTTTCAATCTGCAATCTGAGGCCTCGACCCTACTATCTGCTTTGACGAAGTATCCGCTTTTCCGCCTGCTCCTTGCCCCTGCTGTCCTGCTGCTGTTGCTGCTGGGCGTGACGGCCTGCTCTTCGGAGCGCAAGTCCGTGCTGGGCCATGCCTACGAAAACATCGTCGCCCGCGACAATGGCTTTTTTCTGGCCCGCGAGAAGATGCGGGCCACGGAAGATGCCCTCTACAAAGCCCGCGAAAACGACTACAACCGGGTTTTGCCGCTGTTCCCGACCCTGGATGATGCCACCGTGGGCCGTATTACCGCCGACCTGGATGATATTGTCAAGAAGGCGTCGATTCCTATTCAGCACCGCCCCGGCAGCGACTGGACCGACGACAGCTATTTGCTGATTGGCAAAGCGCGCTACTACAAGAAGGAATATGAGGACGCGGGCAAGACGTTTAAATACGTTAACACGACCAGCAAAGACCTCAACACCAAGCACGAGGCGTTAATCTGGCTGATGCGCACTTTTCTGGCGCTGAAGGAGTACGAGAATGCGGCGGCCGTTTCCGATTTGCTGGACAAAGAGAAAGGCGTGGAGGCCAATGCCCGGGAGTTGTTTTTGACCCGGGCGGAGTACTACCTCCTTACCGGCGACCAGAAGCTGGCCATTGCGAACCTGGAAAAAGCGGTTCCTTATGTCACGCCCAAAAACGAGCAGTCGCGCACGCGCTACATTCTGGCGCAGCTCTATCAGGCCGCGGGGCAGGATAAGCAGGCGTATGCGCAGCTCAATAAGATTCTGAAGAAGAACCCGCCCTACGAGCTGGATTTCTTCTCGAAACTGATGCTGGGGCAGGTTTCGGACCTGAATGCCACTGACCGGGCCCGCCTGGACAAGTATTTCGCCAAGCTGCTCAAAGACACTAAGAACAAGGAGTATACCGATAAGATATACTACGAGATGGCGCGCCTGGAATACCGCCAGCAGCGCTACGACACCTCGTTGGGGCTGCTGCGCAAGGCGGCCAGAGGCAACACGAATAACCGGGCGCAGAAGGCCTATACCTACTTGTTAGCGGGCCGTATCTACTACGAGAACCTGCAAAAATACCGGTTGGCCGCCACCTACTACGACAGCACCGTGCAGAACATGGCCCGCGAAGTGCCGGAGTATGCGGCCACGGCCGAGCGGAGCGAAGTACTGAAGGAGTTTGCCAAGCAAATTACCATCGTTGAAACCCAGGACAGCCTCCAAACGCTGGCCCGGCTCGACTCGGCGGCGTTGCGCACGCAGCTGTTAACGTTTGCTACCGCCGAAGTAGCGGCGCGCAAGAAAGAAGCCGACCGGCTGGCCGCGCGGCTGGAGCTGGCGGCCCGCCAGGAACGTCAGGCTACCAGTGGCAGCATCAACTCACTCAGGCCCGGCGAGCCGGATATCGATCCGCTGGCATTGGCCAACGGTGCGGGCGGCACCCAATGGTACTTCGATAACCCAACAGCATTGAGCACGGCCAAGTCGGACTTCATCCGCAAATGGGGCGACCGGCAGCTGCAGGACAACTGGCGTCTCAGCAGTCAGGCCTCGTCGTCGCCGGTTACGTCGCAGGGTGGCAACGTTCCGCTCTCGATTGCGGGCGCTGGCAGCACAAGCGTCAACCCATCTTCGGGCGCGGTGCTGGCTCCGGCCGTCGATCCAGCGGTACAGGCCCGGGAACTGGCAGCCACGTACCGCCAAAGCTTACCGCTGACGGAAGCACAAATGCAGGCCTCGCAAAAGCTGGTGGAAGAAGCGCTGTTTGCCCTGGGCGGCATTTATAGCCAGCAGCTCAAAGAGCCCCTTCGGGCGGCCGAAACCTACGAAAAGCTGGTTACAAACTTTCCGAAGAGTAGCCACTCGCCCGAGGCTTACTATAGCTTGTACCTTATTTACAAAGACCTGAACGACCCCAAAGCAGAGGGCTTTGCCCAGCGCCTGCGTCAGCAATTTCCTACGTCCTCCTACGCTCGCCTGGTAGCTGACCCGGAATATCTGCGGCGCACCTCCATTGCCAACGAGCAGGTGGCAGTGCAGATTGACTCGGCTTTTGCATTCTACAAAAAACAGGAGTTCAAAAAGGCGGCAACGGTGCTGGCTCGGGCTAAAAAGCAAAACCCGGTGAGTGACCTTAACGACCGGGTGGCTTATTTGAACACCTTACTTATCATCCGGACCCAGCCGCCAGCCACGGCCAGGCTAGCCGTCGACAAGTTCCAGCAGGAGTATCCGGAAAGCCCATTGAGCGCCCAGGCCCGGGACTTGCTCGGCAGCTACAAGCGCTACGAAGAAGGGCAGATAGCGGGGGCGCTAGCCTCGACCGACAAGCCAACGGTGTCGATGTTCCGGCCGGGCGAGGTAGATAATCGGCTACGCATTTTCTACGGGGCCGACGAGACACCGGCCAGTGGAGCTGCTCCCACGCCTGCGGCTAACCCAATAGTTCCGCTCCCACCAGCCTCTACCACTCCAGATAAAGCGGCACCAGGCAAGACAAAACCCGGGAAAAAGACTGCCCCCGCCACCAAGGCCCCTCAGCCTGCTGTTGCGCCCCCGGTTAGCGCCGTGGAGCCCGCTCTTCCTACTACTGCGCCCGTCACCAGCACACCTGTTCCCACCAACAGCGCAAGCCCAGCCACTCCGCCGTCGGCACCGGCGAAGCCCGCAACGCCCTACTCCAACAACCTGAGCGCGGGACACGCCGTGGTGCTGGCTTTCCCCAAAGCTGCCGCGCCGGTTCAGACCTTGCCCACGCAGCTGGCTACGTACAACAACCGCTTCTACCGCGTCAGCAACTTGCAGGTGCAGCAGGTGATGCTGGGCGATTCCCTGGACTTGGTGGTGGTACAATCATTGCCGGGGGCCAAGGTGGCCCAGAACTATGCCCTGAAGCTGCGGGGCCCTCAGTCGCCCCTGAGCAAATTGCGGGGCGCGGGTTACCAAACCCTCATCATTGGTATTGATAACCTACCGCTGCTGCTGCAAAGCAAGGATGTGGAAGAGTATCAGCGCTTCTACCAGCAAACTTACCGTCCGTAGTACTCCTTCATGGCTTACCCCGCCACCAAGTCCAAAACAGCTTCCCGCAAACCACAGCGGCCGGGGCGTTTCAGCAGCCTCACCCGTATTCTCTGGCTTTTCTTCGGAGGCGGCGTGCTGGGCGCGATGCTCTATATCCTGGCCGTAAGCGTCAACTTCCTGAACTTCTTTGGGCGCATGCCCAACCTCAAGACGCTGGAAAACCCCAGAAGTGAGCTGGCGTCGGAAGTATATTCGGCCGATGGCGTGCTGATGGGCAAGTACTTCCGCGAAAACCGCACTCCCGTCGATTACGAAGACCTACCGCAAAACCTGATTGACGGGCTCATTGCCACCGAAGACGTGCGCTTCGAGGGCCATTCTGGCATCGACTTCAAAGGCTTGGCGGCTATTCCCTATTACATGGTGTCGGGGCGCGTGCGGCGAGGCTCTAGCACCCTCACCCAACAGGTCGCCAAGATGTTGTTCCGGACCCGCGAGGACCTGAACGACGGCCGCCTGAACCATGTACCCGGGCTGCGCACCCTCATTATTAAGACCAAAGAGTGGATTGTGGCTGTGCAGCTGGAGCGCAACTACACGAAGCGCGAAATCCTGCGCATGTACCTCAACACGGCTGAGTTCGGGTCCAATGCCTTCGGGATCAACGTAGCGGCCAAGACCTTTTTCAACAAGCAGCCCCGCGACCTGAAGCTGGAAGAATCGGCGCTGCTGGTAGGCTTGGTCAACGGCCCTTCCTGGTTTAACCCCGTACGCAATCCGGAACGCTCGAAGCGCCGCCGCAACTGGGTATTGAGCCAGATGAGCAAGTATGCCTTCATCGATGAGCCGGCCTATGCCGCTGCTGCTGCCAAGCCTATTGTGCTGCAATACAGCGTCGAAAACTCCAACAAAGGCATTGCACCCTACTTCCGGGCCGAAGTCAGCAAATCGTTGCTGCAGTGGGCCAAGGAAACCGACCATGACCTCTACGCCGACGGCCTGAAGATCTACACCACCGTCGATTCGCGGATGCAGAAGTATGCCGAATCTGCCGTTGCCGAGCACCTGAAGCTCCAGCAGAAATGGTTCGACGCGCATTGGAAAGGCCAATTGCCGTGGCGCGATGAAAACGGCAAGGTGATACCCAACTTTCTGCAAACGTCCATCAAGCGCACCGAGCGGTACCGCTCCCTCGCCAACCGCTTTGATGGCAACAAAGACTCCATCAACTATTATCTGAAGAAGAAATACAAGATGATGGTCTTCTCCTGGCAGGGCGAAAAGGAAGTTACCATGTCGCCCCTCGATTCGCTGGCCTACTACAAGCGCTACCTGCACGCCGGCTTCATGGCCATGAATCCGCTCAATGGGCAGATAAAGGCTTGGGTGGGCGGCGCCAATTTCAAGTACTTCAAATACGACCACGTCAAGCAGGGCAAGCGCCAGCCGGGCTCCACGTTCAAGCCTATCGTCTACACCGCTGCCATCGACCAAGGCTACTCGCCCTGCTACCAGCGGCCCGACGTAGCCACTACCTTCCCGCCCGTAGCCGGCCGCGCTTCCTACACGCCCAAAAACTTTGAGGGCGGCTTCTCGGGTCGCACGTTCACCATTCGGCAGGCCCTGGCCCGCTCCATGAACTCCATTACGGCTTGGCTGGTGCAGAAGCTCGGACCGGAAACTGTCGTTTCCTACGCCAAGCGTTTGGGCATCACCTCGCCTATTGAAGCCGTACCCGCCGTTGGCTTCGGCTCCAGCGACGTGAGCATCTATGAGCTGAGCGGAGCCTACAGCACCTTCGTTAATAAAGGCGTCTGGACGGCCCCGATGATGGTGACGCGCATCGAGGACAAAAACGGCAATGTCCTGCGCGAGTTTGTGCCCCAGACCCGGGAGGCGTTGAGCGAAGAAACTGCGTATCTGATGACTTATATGCTGCAGGCGTCGACCACGGAGCCCGGCGGCACCTCGGTTATCCTGAAGACGGGTTTTAAGTTTCCGTATGAAATCGGGGCCAAAACGGGTACCACCAGCAACTACTCCGATGCGTGGTTCATGGGTATCACGCCCGACCTTGTGTGTGGTATGTGGGTGGGCGGCGAAGACCGCAGCATTCACTTCCGCACCGGAGCCTACGGGCAGGGGGCTCGTATGGCGTTACCCATCTACGGTCTGTTTATGCGTAAGGTGTACGCCGATAAAAGCATCGGTGTCAGTACTGGCCCCTTCCCCAAGCCGGCGCAGCCCTTATCTATCGAAATCGACTGCAGCCGCTACTACGGCGGCCAGCGCGACACCATTCCCTACGACCAGAAGCTCAACCAAACCGATCTGGAAGATCTCGACGACGAGGATATTTAAGCCGGCCAGCAGTGTGTCCAAGCAAATAAAAAGTGGCAGGTGATAATCACCTGCCACTTTTTATTTGCTTGCCCGGCATACGACAGGGGTGTGAGGGCGAATTATCTCAACCTCCGGCCTGTTTTGTAAGTTACATACATCCTCGCTCTCGCCTCTCTACTTTATGGCTGCTACAGACCATCTGCAAGAACAAATACGGCACCTACCCCACCGTCCGGGCATCTACAAATTCTTCGATGACGAAGGAATTATCTATGTCGGCAAAGCCATAGACATCCGCAAGCGGGTGAGCAGCTACTTCACCAAACAAGACCACAACAAAAAGACACAGCAGCTGGTCCGCAACATCAAGCGGATTGAGTTCACCATCGTCGACAGTGAGTCCGATGCCTTCTTGCTGGAGAACAACCTCATCAAGCAGAACCAGCCCAAATACAACATCCTGCTGAAGGATGGCAAAACCTACCCGTACCTGTGCCTGACCAACGAGCGTTTTCCGCGGCTGCTGCCCACGCGCAATAAAATCAACGACGGCTCCCGCTACTACGGCCCCTACGCCAATCTGACGGCCATGAATATCCTGTTGGAGCTGATTCGGGCGCTATATCCGTTGCGCACCTGCACCTACAACCTCTCACCCGAAAACGTGGCGGCTGGGAAGTTTAAAGTGTGTCTGGAGTATCATTTGGGTAACTGCAAAGGCCCTTGTGAAGGCTTCACCGATGAGGAAGCCTACAACCAGCACATTCAACAAATCCGCAACATTCTGAGCGGCAATTTGAGTGTACCGAAGGCTTATTTTCGGGAGAAGATGATGGCTGCCGCCCAAGATCAGCAGTTCGAGCTGGCACACTCTTTCAAGCAAAAGCTCGACCGCCTCGACGACTTCCAAGCCAAATCGACGATAGTTAATGCCTCGTTGTCCAACATTGATGTTTTCAGCATCGCAGCCAACGAGAAAAGCGCCTTCATCAACTATCTGAAGGTGATGAACGGCTCCATTATCCTGACCCAATCGGTGGAAGTGCAGAAAAAGCTGGACGAAACCGACGCCGAGATTCTGGCCCCGCTGATCATGCAGATGCGGGAGGAATTTGAAAGCCAGTCCAAGGAAATTCTGGTCAACATCGCTATACCGGAGCTGCCTATTGCTAATTCAGTAGTCACGGTGCCTCAGATTGGCGATAAGCGCAAGCTGCTGGAGCTGTCTATCAAAAATGTGCTGTACCTGCGCAAGGAGAAAGAAAGCATGAACGACCGTTCCAAAGACCTCAACGAGGTCCGGATAATGGAAACGATCAAGAAGGATTTGCGCCTCACCGAATTACCCAAACACATCGAGTGCTTCGATAACTCGAACTTCCAGGGCGATAATCCGGTGGCTGCCATGGTCTGCTTCCGCAACGCAAAGCCTAGCAAGAAAGACTACCGGCACTATCACATCAAAACCGTTATTGGCCCCAACGATTTCGACTCTATGTACGAAGTCGTTACCCGCCGCTACCGCCGCTTGGTAGACGAAGGAGCGTCATTGCCGCAACTCGTTATCGTGGATGGCGGCAAAGGCCAACTCAGTATGGCCGTCAAAGCACTAAAAGATCTTAACCTCTGGGGTCAGATTCCAGTTATCGGCATTGCCAAGCGCCTGGAGGAAATCTACGTTCCCAACGACCCGCTGCCGCTCTACATCGATAAGAGAAGCGAATCCCTGCGCTTGTTTCAACGCATGCGCGATGAAGTACACCGTTTTGGCATCACCTTCCACCGCAGCCGCCGCGACGCCGCAACCCTCAAAACAGAGCTGACTGATGTGAAAGGACTCGGGCCCGCCACCGCCGAGAAGCTCCTGACAAAGTTCAAGTCCGTAAAAAAGATAAGAGAGTTGACGGAAGCCGAGTTGGTAGCCGAAGTCGGCAAAGCCAAAACCCGCATTCTACTGGCCCATTTTGCCCAGCAAGAAGCTGCTTCGTAGCCATCGACAATTGGCAAACAGAAAGCCCCAACCATATTACTGGTTGGGGCTTTCTGTTTGTCATCGAACTACAGAACCTAAGTAGTCCTAAAAGTACTCGTGAAGATTAGAAACTCCAGAGGTTATACTCATACTCAATCAGGTCGGAAGCGGCCTGCTGAGCAGCCAGAATTCCTTGCTGCTGGCCACCATACACTTCATCCAGACGTGAATCGTTCGGGTTCGAAACCTTGACGATATACGAGTTGAACAACCACAGCTCGAAAGCATCAGCCAAGTTCTTATGCTGGGCATCGTTTTGCGAGTTGAACCAGATGGCCTTGTCAGGATTGGCGCGGAATACACGTACCAAATCGCTGTACTTGAATGTGCCGATAGGCGATTCAATACCCGATACGTTAGTGCTTAGCGTCGAAGGAACCAGCAGCGTTACGGTTTTGATATCGTGATACATCCGTGACCGTTTCTTGTCAAAGATCATATCCTCCTTCAATTCCATTTGGAACAAGTCCTTGTAACGGTACTCGTAGCTCGGCGGTGCAGTGGGAGCTTTAGGCTTAGCGGCAGTTTTTCCCTTCTTCTTGCCTGAGCCTCCGCCCCAGTCATCATCAGAGCTTTGCTCGCTGAAACCAGCCGCCTTTTCCTCTTCGCTCAGACCAGCGCTTGCCTCAACATAAGACATGCGGCTCGATATTTCGGCGGGAGTGTAAGTGGTAGTCAGCGAGTCGTTGCGGTACGCTTGCAGCTCACCGCGCTTTACCGCTTCCATGATGACTCGGCTAATCTCCTTGCCTTCTGAGAACATAGGCTTGTTCTGCTTCTCACGCAGATCAACCGCACGCCAAATCGTCTTCCGGAACATGATGTCCGAGTTAGGGATTGGACGATACGAGCCATTGCTGCTGGCAGTCGTAGCTTGCTCCTGGGCCGATGCGGACACCGACAGCGTTAGGCTGGCCGCCAAAGCGGCGAAGGAAAGAAATTTGTTCATACCGTGGTAATCAAAAAAGCGCTGCAGTTGGTTCAGAAGAGTAACGTTTACAGCAACGGAATATTGAACTGCTTCGACACGTTAACCTCTTCCTGCTGATCTTGGAAGTTTAAGCGGCGAACTTCTTTCACCTCAATGTAAAGACGGTCGCCTTCACGGGCCGAGTTCACTACGTCCGACAGGTTTGCTTCCGGGCCGTTGATGGTGCGAGTCGGCAACGCCGGACGCTTACCACGAACAAGCGTTATTTCGTAGCGAGTAACCCGATACCGGGCATCTTCGGGTAGGAAGGTGGCAAAACCAGCATCCGGCACTGCCTTCAGGCTCATGTTACGAACAGCTGTAATCGGTGTGCCCTGCTTTTCATTGGCCTCACGGCCGCCGACGATGCACTTAATTTCTGGCTTCGGAATTGGGCGCACCTGAAAAACCTGCGAACCAATAGCGTTGCCACCACTGCTTACATTCAGCGTTACCTCACGCGAGTTAGGTATCAGCGTAACGTCGCCCGTTTTGGCACCTGTGATTACAGAAGCACCCGAAGCTGAAAAGCCTGGCTTGTATTGAGCACCCAAAGCAGGCACCTGCACGCTAAGCTTGTTACCGCATTTGAAGTACAAGGCTTGCACCGAAGCCGACTGAATCTGCATTACGGGCTTGCTTACCGTATAAGGCACGGTCACTTTGAAGGTGGTATCACGACCGTTCTGCTTGAAGCGGATAGTACCCGTCCATTGTGCTTTCGCATTTCCGGCAGCATCGAATGAACCCGGGCGAGCCGTGAACTCAACTTTGCCTTTACCATCCGGACCAACTGACAGCGGGCTACCATTCAAGGTCATGGAAGGCTTCAAACCTGTAGCCGAGGCTGTTAGGAAAAGCTCGGCCTTGTACTTGGTGCCGGCAGCTACCGTATTCGACTCCGCGCTGGCAAAAGCACCTACTTTGTCAAACACGATAATGTTGCCACCAACCTTAGCTGACTGAGCCGCCAGAGCGTCCGACTCGTACTTCAGCACTTCGGCCTCTTTCTGAGACAAAGTAGCCAATGCAGCTACCACCGGAGTATTTTCGAAGTTTAGCTCAGCAAAATTCTTGTTGCGCTGCTCTTTGTCGGTTACCATAGGATCTTCCTTGGCATCGAGTGCCAGAGGAGCTGCACCAGGCACAAACTTTTGGATGTAGGAAGAATAAGCGTTCAGCTTGGTCTTCATTTCATAAGCTACTCCATCACGCTTGCCACCCAGCATGGTGCTGGCGACCTTGTCTTCAGCACTCATGTTTTTGAACTCATTCTTGCCCTTGTTTTCAGTGGCAGTCAAGAGTTTTTCACGTACCGTGCCCAAATAGGCAATTACGTCCTGCGTGGTCTTGCGAATATCTTCGCTTTGCTTCAGCACAGCTAGGTCAGACGCTTGGTTGCGGTTTTTCTCCACCTGGGCCTGAATACCCTTTACCGTGCCATCGTTCGACTTCGACACCTTGTTGTTGATAGCTGAAAGGCTATCGTCGAGGAACTTGAACTTGAGCAGTATTGCTGAGTTTACTTGAAGGGCCAGAAGCGCAGTCAGTACCAGGTACATCATGCCAATCATCTTCTGCCTTGGAGTTTCTTTTCCTCCCGCCATTGTGTCGTGCCTAATCTAAATGTATTGGACGGAAATTATCGTTGTCGCTGCCAGAACTAGCTGGTAGCACGCATGGCATTCAGCATGTTGCCATACACCCGGTTCAAAGAACCCAGGTTGCTGGTCAACTGCGTTACCTCTTGTTTGAACTGGTCGGTCTCCTTGCCGGCTTCGGTTAGGTTCTCCATAGCCTGGCTCAAGGTTCCGTAGAACTTGTTCATAGACTTGAGGTGCGTGTTGGCATCCTGCAACTCCATTTCATACACTGCGTTCAGCGCACCGAGGTTTTTGGTTACGTTCTGAACCTGCAAGTGATACTCACGAGCATCAGCCGTAGCGCTAGACATTGCCGTCAGTGCTTCTACCGTGTTCGAGTAAGCGTCATTGATTCGCTCCAGCGACTGAGCAGCAGTACGAACTTTCGTCGTGTACTCGTCAGTAGCATTAGTTGCGTCGCCCAGCGAAGAGAGTTGCTGCGTGGTCGTGGAAAGACGGTTCAACCCGGCACCTAAGGAAGAAATGGCCTCCGGCGTTACGTTTGCATCCTTCAGCATATCATCCAATTTCTTGGTTAAGCCTTTACTGTTGTTATCAGCAGCAAGACTATTAGTGGAAGGATCGTAGCCGTCGTTAAGCTCTGGGTACACTAAAGACCAATCTGGCTCGTGTGCCGCAGGCTGGAATGCGCTTAGAAAGAAAATGAGTGCCTCAGTGCCAAGACCAATGATGAGCATTTCGCTAGCGTAGTCCCAGTGCTGAATTTTAAATAAAGCCCCAACGATTACAACTGCGGCCCCGATGCCATACACCTTGGGCATAACCACATCATACAAGAAACTACCGCCTTTTGCTGCCATTTTAATTTGAAATTGAAAGAATTTGTTGAGTGACGATGTGAAACGAGAGAATACCTACGAGAAGGTTCTTTTAGAGAGCTGAACCAATCTGAATCATGGCAGTCCGGAAGCCGATGTACGAGCGCGCCGAGTCCTGGTATTCGAAGTTACGAGTACCCGTTTCCAAGAAGTAGGAAATGTCTTTCCAAGAACCTCCGCGTACCACTTTGCGCGGCTCATTATCGTCGGGGTTGGTAGGGTTCATATCCCATACTACTGGTACGGAAGCTTCCATGTAGGCATCATCGCACCATTCGGCAACGTTACCCGACATATCATACAGACCGAAGTCATTCGGGAAGAAAGCACCAACCGGAGCCGTGTAAGCATATCCATCACTGGCATAGTCACCACGACCGGGCTTGAAGTTAGCTAGCATGCAGCCCTTCGAGTTCCGTAGGTAAGGACCACCCCAGGGATACGTAGCCAAGTCGCGGCCACCGCGAGCAGCATATTCCCACTCGGCCTCGGAAGGCAAGCGAAAGTTTGGAGTCGGCGCCAGGCCGGCTTCGGCATTAGCCGCGTTCTTGTTCTTTGTGCGCCAGTTGCAGAAATACTTAGCAGCAAACCAATCGACACCTACCACCGGATAGTCATCGAATGCTGGGTGTGTATAATAATACTCCATCAGCGGATCACCCATGTGATATGTAAAGTCGCGAACCCAAACGGTTGTATCCGGGTAGAGCTCGGTCATTACATATTCCTCCCCTAGCACGTCAATCGAATCCTGCCGGATGGCATTCATGAACTGGCGATACTCGTTATTGGTGATTTCCGTCTCGTCCATGTAGAAGCCGGCAATAGTTACCTGCTTGTTCATGTTGACCATTGAGGCCGATATATCTTGGTCGGTCTGACCCATGTGGAACGTTCCACCGGGGCAAGGCACCATACCAAAGGGCACTTCCTGCGGATTGAACTCGGGGCGGTCCTCCGCTCCGACCAAATCGCCTTGCGGTCCTTTGCCGAAACCACAGCCTCCCAAAAACAGAGCCGAGAGGGCTACGAGAGGCAATACGAGAGACTTGTTCATGTTAAGAAAAAAAAGACTGTTCAAGCAGCGATACCCTTAAAGATTACAATTTAACGAGCCGGCAAATCTAGTGAATATTACATTCGTTCGCAAGACTGTCGCCCAATGGTTTACTTTTGTCTACGAACAAACGTAGATGCCGGTTAAACGATGTAAGGCAGTCAGTTAGTGTAAAACCCTGCAAAATTCACCAGCCACATAATCAACTACCCTGAAAACGTTCGTAATACCCTAAATTCAGAAGCTATACCGAGGCGTACGGACAGCTGGACGGGTGGCCATGCCCGGCTTGGGCAAGCGGTAGGAGAGCATGATTTCGTGGGAGCTGAATGCACGGGCGTCTTGGTTAAATGCAATAAGATCGAAGGCATAACCAAAGCGTAAAGCGTTGTCCTTAGCAAAGCTCATGCCCAACAAGCCTGTTATAGACTCATCGTACCGATAAGCTACTCCACCCCAGAATTTATCGTTGATAGTGGCCCGAACACCACCCTCGTAAGAGTTGTTCTTGAAGCTGAATTTATCATTGTCGCCGAACTTGCCAGGCAACACCATCTTTACCAACACAGTAGGAGTCACGACAACGGACGAAGTAGCATCAACATTGTAGCCAGCCGTGAAGTACGCGTGGTTTTCCCCGATTACTTTGGCGCTGTTTTCTCCTCCTACACTCTTGAAACGGTATTCGGAACGTAGCAAATTATTCGCGCTCAGACCGGCATACAGCTTATCGGATTCGTACCACACACCAACTCCAGCGTCTAACTTTTGGTCGGTACCATTGCGAGGCACGCTGTTATCGGGCCGCTCATCAGCGGGACGGTATTCTCCTTTGCCGAGGTGGTTCAGAATTCCCTGAACGCCGATACCCAGCTTGCCATCTCCCACTTTTATGTGCTTAGAATAGGAAATCTGAACGTTGGTAATGCTGGACTCGGCTATTTTATCCCGGAAAACGCTCAGCCCAACGCCTCCGCCAATAGCGGCTACTGGAATAGATGCACTAAGAGCGTACGTTTGGGGGGAACCGCCAGCGTCGAACGTGCCACTGTAGCCAAGATATTGATAGCGGCCTAGTGAAGTAATCTCGCCCTGGGCTTTGATGCCAGCATAGGCGGGATTCAAATACATCCCGTTGAAGCCATAATGGCTAAACTGAGGTTGCTGCTGGGCCAGAACAGGAGCGAATAGCCCTACGGTCAGCAATATAGAAAGTATAGCTCTTTTCATATAACTGATTGACTTTTCGTCTGTTAAGGCCCAAAGAAGCCACAGTAGGCATTTCCAAATGTATGCAAAAAACCCTCTGCAACAAACCTGAAAAGAACAAGCGGAAAAGCTCTGAAAGAGTTCTTCCGCTTGTCGTACGTATTAGGCGCTCTGCTTACCGCTTTTACTTTTTTCTTTTCCCACATCCGGCCCATGATGCAAGCGAATATATGCCTCAATGGCTCCCGTCATGGAAGGGGCGTTGGGCTGGGGAGCTTCAATATCTAATTCGAGACCGGCATCGAGAACAGCTTTGGCGGTGGTAGGGCCAAATGCTGCAATACGCGTACCGTTCTGCTCAAAGCCAGGGAAGTTGATGAATAAAGAGCTGATGCCGGAAGGGCTGAAGAAAGCAATGCAGTCGTATTTCACATCCGACAAGTCGGAAAGGTCACTAGCCACGGTGTGGTAAATGACTGCTTCTGTGAACTTAAAATTATTGGCCCGCATAAACTCGGGGATATCGTCCTTTCGGATGTCCGAGCATGGGTACAAGAACTTTTCGCCTTTATGCTTTTTGATAACGTCGAATAGATCGGCCGCAGTGCGCTGCCCGACAAACAACTTACGCTTGCGAAGCACAATATACTTCTGTAAGTAGTTAGCGGTTTGCTCAGAGATGCAGAAGTACTTCATTTCAGCCGGCATCTCCAGTTTCGCCTCTTGGCAGATGCGAAAGAAATGATCTACCGCATTGCGGCTGGTGAAGATGACGGCAGTATGCTCCGCTATGTTGACTTTTTCTTTACGAAAGTCTTTGTATGCAACCGGATCAACCTGAATAAACTCGCGAAAGTCGACTTTGATGCCATACTTTTCAGCAATAGCAAAGTATGGAGAGACGTCGCTGGCGGGTTTAGGCTGGGTGACCAGAATGCTGGAGATACGCTTGGCATGACGGCCCGTCCCCGGTTTGTCTGTGCTCTCGGCCATAAAGTGGAAAAAAGGGTAAATCTAGGGCAATAAGATGTCGTTGGGGTGATGGAAGAGCCTCTGCCACAGCCTGGTTAGTACGTAAACACAATCAGTTTGAGCAGAATGATCAAGGGAATCACTTCTGTGGCGCAAAGGTACGAAAACAAATGCAGATTGAAGAGAGACGACCGTCGGTGGAGCGTACGACCAATTCGGACCACAGTACCGATCAACATCAAGGAAACCACCCCATTGGACACCCACAGCACAGTTTCGGGTAAAGTCTGGTTCAGGCCTAGGTACAGCAGCATCACGCCGGGGAGAAAAAGCCCCATAAATAGAATGGTGCGCATGAACTCACGGTACTGTACCATCACGAGTTGGGTCATATCAAAGATATAGCCCATCACTTCCAGAAAGAGGTATTTGCCTAGCACAAAAGCTGCTATCAGCGCGGCATAGAACAGCACGCGCACGATAATGGCGGATTCGGGCACATCGAAGAGCCGTCGCAGAATAATGATGCTTTGAATATTGGTATGAATCGCAACTAAAAGGAGAGCAAAGGACAAGGAAAATACCATCACCAGCAGCAGATTGAGCCAGGTAACAGTGGGTTTGGTCAGAAAATCCTGGTCGTTTGCCTGTTTTCCCCATAAGCCTTCGAAATGATAGATGCGGGCAAAACCAGGTTGGTAAGCAGCCCGGATGCTCCCGTATAGGAGCCCAATGAGAAGGAGAAAACATAAGAAAACATTTTGCCCCTGATGCCCGCGTGGCACAGGCTGCACAGCTAAGGACGCGGCCGGATTCTTAGCTGCCCGGACGGGGGCCAAGGCATTGGCAAACGTGGCGAGGCTAGGGGGAGTTTCTGGTTGCCACACGCATAGTAAGTGTGGTCCTGTAGATGTGCCTGTTGGCAGTAGCTTCGCCAAATCAAGCACGTACGAATTCGAAGACTTAGCCCTAAAAACCAGTCTGTTGTCGATAAAAATACTTAGGTCTTGCGGAGCGGCGAAGGTGATGGAAAACGATCGACCAGGACGGATACTGACCCATTGATAGTAGGCCTGCGCTGGGGTATGGTAGTTAGGCAAATAAAGGATCAGCCGATTGCGGGCCGCGTCATGAATCAGCCAATCACTTGACAAGCCACCTTTGGCAGTGGGAGGCAGGGGTCGGTACTCTGCTGCTGAAGCCGCCGGTGAAGAAAGCAGCCACAGTATAGTCAGCAACCAACACAGGTGATGCTTGGGACTTTGCGTGCTGCTCATGAGCTACCGTGTGGCCTAGGAAGCCACACGCTGCTGCGCACTACGGCTTTGATAGACACCTAAAAAGACACTTATCAGGACAGAAAACACAACCAACGCACTTATTATCAGAGTATTGCCTAGAGCAGCAAAATTGATAACGAAAAGAATTACAACAAGATTCAGTAACCCCAGCAGCATGACGGTGCTGATCTGCTGGAAACCCATGGCCAGAATACGGTGATGCACATGATTCTTATCAGGCGAGAAGGGGGAGCGGCCTGCCATCATTCGAACGATGAAAACCCGTAGCGTATCGAAGAGGGGGACAAACAGGATGCCGATAGCCACAGCGGGAGAAGAAGTAGCAAAAGGCCCGCCTACTTTCAGGCCCATCTCGATAAACTGGATGGTGAGAATGGAGACAATGAAGCCGCATACCAAGGAGCCGGTATCACCCATAAATATACTGGCCCGATGAAAGTTGTAGCGTAGGAAGCCCAGCATACCGCCAATCAAGCAGATGGAAACGAAGACGTAGTTGCCATAGCTGGCCCCGCCGTAGCGGGCGAAATAGTAGCCGTACGTACTAGTGATGATCAGGACGATAGTACCAGCCAAGCCATCCAAGCCGTCGATGAGGTTAATAGCATTGGTGATGCCTACAATAGCCAGAAAAGTGAAGGCGTAGCTCACCCCAATCGGCAGCTCGTGGATGCCCAGGATACCCTGAAAGCTGGTCACGCGAATGTCGGCCATAATCATGACGACGCCGGTGGCCAACAGCTGCCCCACGAATTTTTTAGAAACGGAAATACTGACCAGATCATCTTTCAGACCTACAAAGAACAGTACGATACAGCCCGCCAGGAGCTGCTGAATACCATTGCCGAGGTCGGCAAAGATGGTGAGGGCCGACATGAAACCCGCAAAAACGGCAACGCCTCCGAGGCGCGGCGTGAGCGACTCGTGAACGGTACGCACGTTGGGCGTATCCAGCATGTTCTTTAAGTGAGCAATATAAATAATGGAAGGCACCGCAAAGAGTGCTACCAAAAATGCCCAGAGAAAGGACAGGCCCAATTGAATTCCGAGTGCATTCATTACGTATCGGCTCAAAATTAAGCAAATAGCCCCGAACTATTATTTCGGAACTCTTTGCGACTAGATGATTAGCTATGCAGCACGCCTTCACGGCCGAGCAAGGCAATTTGAATCAGGTTGGCGGGCACGATTGAGTCGGGGACGAAGATGAACTTCTTATCGAAAATCTGCGGACCCCGGTAATAACTCACCCAGTACTGGTTGTTGAGGTGGAAAAGGTCGGGGTCGATGGGCTCGATGGGAATGGCCACCTGCGGAGCCACTTCCAACAAGACATGGCGCAAAGTAGAGGTTCGTACGCTTTCCCCATTGCTCTGGATTCCGTAGCCGTTGGAGCTAATGATGACGTTGCTGAGCGGATATGGGTTGTGATTGAGCAGGTACACCTGCCAACCGGCCTTGCCCTCTTCGGTAGCAGCGGCTTCATCGGGAACTACGGCAATAGATACGCCTTCTACCGGGTCGAAAGTGATATGCTCTTTCATGATTGCTCAACTATAAAATCGGCTTCAAACAAGGCCGCCAGATGTGGTACTAAACGCTGCTCGACTTCTGTCATCGGCACGGCATGGCCTAACTCCTGCTGTAGCGAGGTCACGGCTTTGTCGACGATGCCACAGGGCACGATGTGTCCGAAATACGACAGGTCGGAATTAACGTTGAAGGCAAACCCGTGCATAGTTACCCAGCGGCTGCACTTTACACCCAACGCACAAATTTTACGTGGATTAGGAGCACCCGCTTCAAAATCGAGCCACACGCCGGTAAGCCCCACAATGCGTCCGGCTGCTAACCCATAGTCGGCCAGGGTACGAATTACGGCTTCCTCCAACAGGCGGAGGTAGCGGTGAATATCGGTGAAGAAGTTATCTAAGTCCAGAATCGGGTAGCCGACCAGCTGGCCGGGGCCGTGGTAGGTGATGTCGCCGCCGCGGTTGATGCGGTGAAAGGTAGCGCCGTGGCGCGCCAAGCCTTCTGCATCGAGCAGCAGGTGCTCCGGCTTACCACTTTTGCCCAGCGTGTAGACGTGGGGATGCTGACACAACAGCAGATAATTCGGGGTAAGCTCTACCGTGCGCCCTTCATCAACCGCCTGCCGGTTACGCGTTTTGATGGCTAGCGTAGCAGCCAGCAACTCTTCCTGATAGGCCCAGGTGGCTTCGTAGTCGGCTAAACCTAGCTGTTCAACGATAACCCGTGGGTTGCTACCTGATTCGGCAACGGTAGCTGCGCGGCTGCCGGGAGCTTGGTGGGAAGGCGTAGGGCTGGACACAGACATAGCAAACTTGTTAAAAAGCCAAACCGCAGAACCGTTATCAGCACACGAGGCGTGGCACCGCTCGTGGCCAAGTGGATCTGCTGGAGGGAAGTAAGCAACTTGGCAACCGGCGTCCTCTTATTCAACCAACGGGCTCTGAAAAGGCTTAAGAATAACACAGAAAGCGCGCAAAGGTACTAGATTTAGCCCCAACCTCCACCCAACCTCCTCTTCTGCTGGTTATATGACTCACGCGGCGCACGAGCTCGGCCAAGCAGGCGAAAAGGCCGCTGCTACCTTTCTGGCTGAGCAAGGCTACACGATCGTGACACAAGGCTACCGCCACCGACGGGCCGAGGTAGACCTCATTGTGCGGCGTGGGCAGGAGCTGCTGGTGTTCGTGGAAGTGAAGACCCGCTCCTCGGCGCAGTACGGGTTTCCGGAGGAGTTCGTGACCGAGCGTAAGCGGCAGCTGTTTCGGCTGGCGGCTGAGCAGTACCAACTGGACGTCGACTGGCAGGGTGACATCCGCTTCGATATCCTGGCCTTGCGCCTGACGAGCACAGGCTTTCATATCGAGCATTTTGAGGATGCTTTTTACTAGAGTCTGCCTTCTTCGAACGTTATAGCTGAACATAGCCAAAACACTTGGCTGATGGCCATAAAAAAGCCTACCCAGGGCAGGGCAGGCTTTTCACCTAACTTAGTCTGCTACTTTTTGGCTCCCGGACGGTCCGTGACGGCATCACGCTTGTCGAGGCCCTTCTCCTTATCATATACCAGCACCGCGTTACGGTTATACTCTTTCACCATTTCCGGCTCCGCTATTTCCGGATCGTAGCCCGACTCGCCATACTGGTATTCGTAGTGCCGGCGGTTGCGAAAGCCCCAGTACTTGGTCCAGATGCCGATTTTCTTGCCGTTTTCGAACTGGCCGTCCCAGTTGCGCTGGCCGTTTTCGAGGTAGCTCACGTAGTCGCCTTCCACTTTGCCGGCCACGTACGGAATCACCTCTTTGATCTTTTTGCGCTCCGCATCATAGTACGTAACGGCCGCGTCGCGTGGGAAACCCATTTCGTAGTGAGTCTTGCTGAGCAGCACGTTGTCTTTGTTGACCCGCTCCCAGCGCAGGTGCCGGGTTCCTAGCGCGAAGTAGCCGGTTTCGACCACCTTCCCGCCCTGCAGCTTCTTGTAGGGACCGTGCAGAATTTTATCCGTGGCCGGGTTCAGCTCTGCCGTCGACTTGAAAATCTTACGCTTTTTGGGATTGAAGTAGTACAGCGCCGGCGCGTACTCATTGGGCTGCTGGAAGGTCTTGAGGTAATAAAATTGCTCAATAACCTGGTTGCGGCCTTTGGGACCCGACTTCGTGAAGCTCTTTTTTATCCTTTCTCCCAGAAAGACATTCTTCTTCTTTTTGGGTTTGCGCTGACCAGACTTCTCCTTTTCTTTCGCGGCCCGCTCCTGCTCCTTGGTCATGGCCAGGCGCTTGGTATCCAGCGAAGGAGCGCTGGTCGTGTCGCGGGCGGTGGTGAGCGAGTCGGTAGCTAGCGTGCTCCCACCCAGCTGCTCGGGCTTGCTGTTGAAGGAAACCGTTTTTTTGCTGCACGCGCCGGCCAGCAGCAGCACGAGCAAGGCAGGGAGAAAAGAGAACCGGAGTGGGCGCATCAACGAAGCAGACAGAATTCGTAGGGTCGAACGTAAAGATATAGGGATTTAGTGCCGCACGCTGGCAAAGCGCTTCGAAACCGGCAAGCGGGGCAGCGCGCCACGCTCCACTACTACTACAGCAGCAAAGCAAACGCCTGCATTTGCCGAAAGCCGTTAGATGAACGGTGGTTTCGGCGAATGCAGGCGCTGTAAGCTACCCGGTGGAATACCGGACTCCTGTTATGCCGTCAGCAAGTCGGCGCTACGCTTCACGAAGGCCGTCAGGGCTTCGCCTTTCAGCATGCCCTGGGCCAGCAAGGCCAGATCGAAGGCCTGGCGGGCCAACTGGTGGCTGGCCTCGTCGGTGGCGCTGAGCACGCGCTGGGCTACGGGGTGGTTGGCATTTACGCTCACGGTGTAGCTGTCGGGCAACGAGCCGAACATCTGCATGCCGCCGCCGCCGCCGGCACGCTGCATATCCTTCATGCGGCGCATGAACTCGGGCACCGTGATGATAACCGGCGCATCCTGGGGCGACAAGGCCTCTACCTGCACATGCATATGCTCGTTGCCGATAGCCTTGGCAAATAGCTCCTGGAGCTTCGTCTTGTCGTCGTCGCTCAGTACGCTTTCGATGGTTTCATCCTTTTCGATGAGCTTCCCAATCGTATCGGCATCTACGCGCTTAAAGGTCACTTTTTCGAGCTTTTGCTCTAGTTGCCCAATGAAATGCGAGTCGAGTACGGTGTCGAGCTTCAGCACATCGTAGCCCCGGTCGAGGGCAGCCTGCACGAAGCTGTGCTGAGCTTCAGCGTCGGTGGTGTAGAGCACTACGGTTTGCTCGGCCTTGTCCTTCTGATTAGCCTGTACGAATTCCTGATACTCGCTCAAGGTAAAGTACTTGCCGGCGGTGTTCTGCACCAGCACGAAATCCTTGGCTTTGTCGTAAAACTTGTCGTCGGCGGAGAGCATGCCGTACTTCACGAACATGCCGATGTCGGACCACTTTTCCTCGAAGCCCGAACGGTCTTTGCGGAACAGCTCGGCCAGCTTGTCAGCCACCTTTTTGGTGATGTAGGTGTTAATTTTCTTCACCGCCGCATCGGCCTGCAGGAAGCTGCGCGACACGTTCAGCGGAATATCAGGCGAGTCGATGACGCCGTGCAGCAACATCAGGAACTCCGGCACCACATCCTTCACCTCATCGGTGATGAATACCTGCCGCGAATACAGCTGAATTTTGTTGCGCTGGAATTGCAGCTCGTCCTTCACCTTGGGGAAGTAAAGAATACCGGTCAGATTGAACGGATAGTCCACATTGAGGTGGATCCAGAACAGGGGCGGCTCCGAAAAAGGATACAACTCCTGGTAGAACGTGGTGTAGTCCTCATCCGTCAATTCGGAGGGCTGCTTCACCCAGATGGGTTGCGTCTGGTTGATAACCGCGTCCTCAAACTCGATTTCGATGGGCAGAAACTTGCAGTACTTGGTCAGGATGGTGCGCAACCGAGCCGGCTCCAGAAACTCATCCGAGTCGGCCGCTACGTGTAGCACTACATCGGTGCCCCGGTCCGTTTTGTCAGTAGTTTCGAGGGTGAATTCCGTGCTGCCATCACAAATCCAGTGGGCCCCTTCAGTCTCTTCCTTGTAGCTCTTGGAGAAGATCTCCACATTATCGGCGACCATGAAGGCCGAGTAGAAGCCCAGGCCGAACTGCCCGATAATCTGGTCTTTGGCCGCCGCATCCTTCTCCTTGTACTTCTCCACAAACTCGGTGGCCCCGGAGAAGGCAATCTGGTTGATGTACTTCTTGATTTCCTCGGCCGTCATGCCCAGGCCCCGGTCCGAAATGGTGATGGTACGAGCTTCTTTGTCCACGCTCACCTTCACTTTCAGCTCGCCGAGCTCTCCCTTGAATTCTCCTAGCTGCCCTAAGCTTTTCAGCTTTTGGGTGGCATCTACCGCGTTAGAAACCAGCTCCCGAAGGAAGATTTCGTGGTCGGAATACAGGAATTTCTTGATGATGGGGAAGATATTCTCGGTATGAATCGAGATGTTACCTTTCTCTTGCATAGCACGTTGGGCAAAGGGTTTGAAATAAGAATTCGGACGAAACGCCAGCTTTCAGCTGCGGCACTTCTACTTGCTGCCCGTTTCAAAACCTGTTCCACGACTACTTTACCGCCATTTTGGCAGCGCTTACCGCTATTCTAGCAAGTTGCTCATTCTCACACGGTGCTTCGCTCACCTATTCCCAGCTCCGAGTGGTGCAGTTGGGTGGCACTCCACTCCTGCTCCAGCTTGTCTACTTGTTCGGTAGAGTTGGTGAGCCAGTCGAGGGCGGCATGGGTATCCGAAAAGAACTGTACTTCGAACGTAATAAACGGGCGGCCGATCTTCAGCAGCCCTTCCACCACCATCTGATTGTAATGATGAGCAGCAGGCAGCACCAATGCCACCTGCCGGGCATACTGGCGCAGGATGCGCGGCAACCAATTGATTGTCAGCCACACTTGGTCCTCAATGCTGATATCAGGCAAGCCATGCAAATCAAGCAAGCAGTGATGCACTTGGCAATCCTGCACTAAGTCCACGATGTGCTTCAGGGCTGGACGAAAGCAGGTCATGTTACCCGTTTGCTGCCATTGATACCGTAGTAGTTGCAGTTCAGGAGCGTGCTGAATGCGTAGGCAAGTGAAGTCTGTTAGAATCATGAATGATAAGCGGCACAAAATGGACCCTCGCTCCGCGCGAGACAATCTACGTGGTGCCAGGTAGGCTGGATTTAGAACGTATAGGGGAAATCTAAGTTGGCTATTCGCAGGCCGTGCGGCAGCCCTTTATTATACTTTTCCACTTCGCTAACCTGATAAGATTCCCATTCTTGCTCCAGCTCAGCGCCTCTGCCCGAAGAATTTGTCAGCCAGTCGAGGGCAGCAGTAACATCGGAGAAAAATTGAATTTCTCCACACTCATAGCGCTGCCCATCAGACAGGACTGTTTCCACAACCAACTGATTGTGCAGGCTGGCCGGCAGAATGATGGCTATATCTTTCACGGGTAATTTAGCAAACAACGGAAGCCAGGTTTCACTCAGCCATGCCTGCTCATCAGTGCCCACGATAGGCATACCAGTAGTATCCACCAACCAACGCCTAATCTTCTGACTATCTGATAGTTTTATCAAATAATACAACGCCTGCTGGAACTGCGCGGCATTCATGGCCCCGTGCCACTGCCAGCGCAGCAGACGCAACCCCTTGTCATAATGAAGAAAAAGAGAATCAGGCTTGTTCATACTACCCTTGACAACAAGTACTTCGGGTTGTCAGAAGAGCAAATATAGCTTTTTTAACACGATACTTCTATAACTTTTCGGTTATTGATAGCTACTACTAGTTTAACCTTTCCTTCCCCCTATTCAAAAATATATTTATACCATTGCTCAACTATTGCCTGAAGAAACGAAACTCACGGGCCAGAAATAACATTGTACAAAATTTATATTTTTTTAACAATATTAGGTGCTCAAATTATTGATTTTTCCTCTCCGTTTAGTGTACTAAAACAATAATGGACCATCTAACTTCTGACACATCACCCTTAGCGTCTAAATCATGTTAGTCGATGCTGAACAACAGGTAGTAGCAAAGAGATGGGGCGTATCTCAAATCAGTTGGCTAACATTCCTACAACTTGGTAGAGGGATGCGCTAAAGCAGGGCAAAGATCAGTTCGGGTTGTTTCCAGTGTATTACCGGAGAGTTACGTTTACACCAAGTCCTGCGTAGGTCAGTCTATCGATGTTGCGCCCACTGCTCTGGTGATTGAAAATTTATTTTATCTTTGAAGCCAGGCTTCTGACACATTGTTGCAAATGCAAGCATTACGCTCCCAGGTCGCTATTCTGTTGCTGCTCTGCTTCACGCGGGTGCTGGTACCAGATGCATGGATCTTGGCGTTGCACGCGCACCAGCATACGGCGGAAGAAGTAACAGAGTCGTCGGTTCCTGGCAAAACCAAAGCCGTGGTGTCGGCTAAGCACCAGCACTGCGCCGTCGACCATTTCTACGACGTGCCCTTCCAGGCTTCTTTGCCGCTGGAATTTGCGCTATCTATAAGCTATGCGGCCCCGGTTGCCGCATCGGGCGCTTCGGTATGGCTGGCTACGGCCCCGACTACCGCCAACCTGCGCGGCCCGCCAGCCCTGGGACAACTTTTCGTGTAATGAGCTGCTGCTGGCCCGCAATCCATGTTTTCACACGGGGTTGGGGTTTAGGCTATAGGTAGCCGCAGGCCATTGAGCCAGCCGATACCCAGCAGTGGTTTTACCCACTAGCTTTCCCCTTTTTTATGGATTTTCGCTTCCTGGCAGCTGTTAGGGCAGCGTGCGCACTATGGCTGTGGCTGATGGCAGCCACCGCAGTGGCGCAGGCTAGCCAGCAGCCGTCTGAATGCACGCTCTCCGCAAGCGGCCGCGTCATCGACCATGAGTCGCGACAGGGGCTGCCGGGCGCTACGGTGGTGGTGCTGGAAACCCAGCAGGCTACCCCGACGGATGTGGCTGGCAACTACCACTTTCACCTGTGCGCAGGCCTGTATCACCTGCAGGTTTCTTACCTCGGCTACAGCGGCGAGGTGGCCGAAGTGCGCGTGGCCGAAGCCGTTATCCGCGACTTTCGGCTGCACCCCGATGCCATTCTGCTAAACAGCGCCGTGGTACAGGGTCAGCGCACGGCCGCGCCCACCACGCAGCCCACGGCGGTGCTGGCCGGGCAGGCCCTGCAGCAGACCCGGGGTCAGGCCCTGGGCGAGGCGCTGCAAAAGTTGGCGGGCGTAACGGCCATTCAGACCGGGCCGGGCATTTTCAAGCCCATGATACATGGCCTGCATTCCAACCGCGTCACGATTCTGAACAACGGCGTGCGCCAGGAAGGCCAGCAGTGGGGCGTGGAGCACGGGCCGGAAATTGACCCCTTCATTGCCTCGCGCCTGACCGTGGTGAAGGGTGCGGCCAGCGTACGGTACGGCTCCGACGCTATTGGCGGGGTGGTGCTAGTGGAGCCCAAACCGCTGCGGGACTCGGCCGGAACGGGTGCCGAGCTTACCCTGGTGGGCATGAGCAACAACGGCTTGGGGGCGGCCTCGGGCACCTTAGATGGCAACGTACGCCGGCTGCCGGCCCTTAGCTGGCGCGCCCAGGCCACCCTACGGCGGGCCGGCACCATGCGCACGCCCGACTACTATTTGAAAAACTCGGGCTTTGCCGAGCGGAATTTCTCCGGGGCCGTGGGCTGGCGCAAGCCAACGTATGGACTCGATGTTTTCTACAGCCAGTTCAACACCCGCATCGGCATTTTGCCGGCCTCGCACGCGGAAAGCAAGACCGATCTGCTGCTGGCAATTGCCCGACCGGAGCCCCTGGAAACCACCGACTTCACCTACGACATTGACCGGGCCTACCAGCAGGTGCGCCACGACGTAGCCAAGCTCACCGGCTTCGTGCAGACCGGCGCGGTGGGCCAGCTGCAACTCACGCTGGCCCAGCAAACGGACTTTCGGGACGAGTACGACAAGTTCCGGCCCCGCAACGACAACCTGGCCAGCCTCGACAAGCCCGAGCTGAGCTACACCAACCGCACCAGCACCGCCGAGCTGCTGTGGGAGCACAAGCCCTGGCACCACTTTCGGGGCAGCGTGGGCCTGGCGGGCACCTACCAGCACAACCGCTACGCCGACGGCAGCCGGCAGTTTATTCCTTACTACACCAATATAGTGGGCGGTGCTTTCTGGATTGAAAAATGGCAGCAGGGTGCCTGGCTGCTGGAAGGTGGCCTGCGCCTCGACCAGCGTGACCTGGCCGTGAAGCGCGGCGACCGGGACGCCAGCGGTGCCTTTTTCGTAGACCGGTCCCGCTTTCGGTACACCACGCCAGCCGCCTCGGTGGGGGCTACCTACGATCCTTCGGCCCACTTCACCTTTAGCCTGAATACGGGTCTGACCCGGCGGGCCCCGGCGGCCAACGAGCGGTTCAGTGAAGGGGTGCATAACGGTATGTTTGAGCTGGGCAACGACCTGGTACCAGGAGCCACGCCCCTGGCACCCGAAACCGCGCTGAATACCGGCCTGACCGTAAACTGGCACGCCAATCCACGCTTCAACGGTGAGGTAACGGTGTATCAGAACCGGATTCTGGGCTTCATCTACCAGGTGCCGCTGACCGAGCCGGTGCAAACCGTGCGCGGCAGCCACATCAGCTGGCAGTATGTGCAGACCGACGCCACTTTTCGCGGCCTCGATGTGAGCAGCAGCTACCAGCTGGCGGCCGACTGGCTTGTGTCGGCCAAGGGCTCGGTGGTGCGCACCCGCGACACCCGCGCCGACGAATGGCAGATTCTGATGCCCGCCGACCGGCTCGAAACCACCCTGCGCTACACCTGGAGCCACGACCGGGGCCGGCTGACGGGGCGCTACGCCCAGGCCGGCGTGTATGCCGTGGCGCGGCAGACCCGGGTGCCCGCCAACTACGAAGCCCGCGACCTGCTGGCCCCACCGGCCGGCTACGCTTTGCTCAATGCGGAAGTCGGGACGACGGTGCGCTGGGGCCGCCTGCCGCTGGCCGTGAGCCTGGCGGGCTCCAACCTACTCAACCAGCGTTACCGCGACTACCTGAACCGCTACCGCTACTTCTCCGACGAAATGGGCCGCAACCTGAGCCTGCGGGTGCATATCCCGCTGGAGCTGCCCCACAAACGCAAGTAATTCTTCTTTTCCTTTTTTCCCTTTTCACCCATGACACATCCTTTGATCAAGAAATCCTGGTTGGCCCTGTTGCTGGTTGCGCCTTTACTCGGGGCCTGCAGCAAAGACAACGACGACCCGCAGCCTGACGACGACAACGAGCAAATCACGACGGTGCGCTACGAGCTGACGCCGGTGGGCGGCGGCACGCCCGTGACGGTGCAGTACCGCGACCCGGACGGCGACGGGGGCGTGGCCCCAGTTATCGGGACCCTCACGCTGGCTGCGGGCAAGACGTACACCGGCAAGCTGGTGGTACTCGACGAGACGAAAAACCCGGTGGTTAACACGGCCGATGAAATCAAAGCGGAGGCCGACGAGCACATCTTCTTCTTCGAGCCCAGCAACGTGAACCTGACCATCAGCCGCACCGACAAGGACGCCAAAGGCCTGGAGCTGGGCCTGGAAACCCGCGTGGTAGCGGGCGCAGCCAACGCCGCCACGACCACGGGCACCCTCAAAATTACGCTGCGCCACCAGCCCGGCACAAAAAATGGCACGTTTGCCCCCGGCGACACCGACGTGGAAGTGACCTTCCCGACGGCCGTGCGCTAAGGCAAAACCCGGTAGGAAGGCCTGGTTTCGACCGGGCCTGACGTCTCCAATTGGTTTGGTTTTGGAGAGTTAAACGAAGACATCGGCTGCTGGCCGGTGTTTTCTTGTTTCCGGGCTGCATCTTCTCCCCTGCTTTTCCGTTCATGCGCTACGGCGTTTTTGTAGTCATTATGTCTCCTTCTTCCTGGGCTTCCCTCCTGCTCCTTCTTACCTGCCCTGGCCCCCTGCTGGCCCAAACGCCCGTGCCCGCGCCGCTGCCACCCGGCCGCCCCGGCCGCATAGCCCCGGCCACCCAGCCGGTGATAGGCCGCGTAGTCGATGAAGCCACCAAAGAGCCGCTGCCCGGTGCTACGGTGGTGTTTCCGGATTTGAAGCAAGCCACCAGCAGCGGCCCCGACGGCTCGTTCCGGTTTACCAATCTACCCAGGGGCCGCTTCCTGATGCAGGTGCGCTTTGTGGGCTACAACACGGTGGTGAAAACCGTGGATACCGGCGCGGGCCAGCCGCTGGATATTGCCCTGACCACGGCCGCCACCGAAATCGGCCAAGTGATTGTCACGGGCGTGTCGGCCTCCACGGAAATGCGCCGCTCGCCGGTACCAACCACGGTGGTAGACCGCACCCAGCTCAACCAGGCTGCCGCCTCGAATGCCGTAGACGCCATTGCGCACACGCCCGGCATTGCGCAAATCACGACGGGCGCGGCCATCAGCAAGCCCGTTATCCGGGGTTTGGGCTCCAACCGGGTGATTACCCTGAACAACGGAGCCCGGCAGGAAGGCCAGCAGTGGGGCGACGAGCACGGCATCGAAATCGACGAGTACGCCATTGATCGGGCCGAGATTATCAAAGGCCCCGGCAGCCTGCTGTATGGCTCCGACGGTATGGCGGGCGTGGTCAACTTCCTGGCCCCCGACCCGGTGGAGGAAGGCAAAATACTGGGCACATTAGCAGCCAATCACCAGACCAACAATAATTTACAGGGCTACTCTTTAATGAATGCCGGCAACCTGAACGGCTTCAACTGGCTGGTGCGCGGCAGTGGCAAAGTGGCCGGCAACTACCAGAACCGCTACGACGGACGCGTGTACAACTCCGGCTTTCGGGAGCTGGATGGCAACGGCTACGTGGGCCTGAACAAAAGCTGGGGCTATTCGCACCTGACGTTCAACTCGTTCAACCAAAAGCTGGGACTGGTGGAAGGCGAGCGGGATGAGGCAACCGGCCGCTTTCTGCGCCTGGTAAACGTGGGCGGCGACGCCGTGGCCGAAACGCCCGTAACCGACGCCGACCTGCGCGGCTACCGCCTGGAGGTGCCCCAGCAGCAGATCAACCACCTGCGCATCGGCACCGACAACAGCTTTATACTAGGCCAAAGCCGCGTGACCTTGAACGTGGGCTGGCAGCAGAACCTGCGCCGCGAGCTGGGCGACGTGCTGGCCCCCGAAGAACCGTCGCTCTACTTCCAGCTGCGCACCCTCGACTATGCCGCCCGCTACTTTCTGCCCGAAATGAACGGCTGGAGTACCACGCTGGGCCTGAGTGGAATGCGCCAGGAAAATATGAACAAGGGCGTCGAATTCCTGATTCCGGCCTACCGCCTGCTCGATGGCGGCGTGTTTGCCGTGACCAAGAAAACCTTCGGCAACCTCGACCTCAGCGGCGGCCTGCGCTACGATATGCGCCGCATCACGGCCGATGCGCTGTATCTGGATGCCGGTACGGAGCAGCCGGTTCCGGCGGGCGAAGGCGAGGAGAAATTCGGGGGCTTCACCAGCAACTTCCGCAATGTGTCGGGCAGCATTGGGGGCGCGTACAGCGTCACGGAGAAGCTGCTGCTCAAGGCCAACGTGTCGCGGGGCTTCCGGGCACCCAATATTGCCGAGCTGGGTTCCAACGGCATTCACGAAGGCACCATTCGCTACGAGCTGGGCGATGCTAAGCTGAAGGCCGAAACCAGCCTGCAGCTCGATGGCGGCGTGAGCTACACCACCGACCACCTCAGCCTGAGCGTGGACGGCTTCCGCAACCAGATTCAGAACTACATTTTCCCGGAGCGCGTGGCCGATGCGGTGAGTGAAGACGGCGACCCGATCTTCCGGTACACCCAAGGCAATGCCCGGCTGGCCGGCGGCGAAGTGACGCTCGATATTCACCCCCACCCGCTCGACTGGCTGCATTTCGAAAACTCGTTTTCGATGGTGCGCGCCCTGCAGTTCAACCAGCCGGCGGGCCAAAAGTACCTGCCCTTCATTCCCGCCGACCGGCTCCAGTCGACGGTGCGCGTGAACTTCCGCAAATTGGGCGGCTCGCGCCTCGGCAACCTCTACGCCCGCGCCGGCCTGGAGCATACCTTCCGGCAAGACCGATTCTTCTCAGCCTTTGAAACCGAAACCGGCACGCCTGGCTACACCCTCGTAAACGTGGGCCTGGGCTCCGATGTGGTGAATGCCGATACCAAAACCCTGTTCTCGCTGTATCTGACGGCCAATAACCTGTTCGACGTGGGCTACCAGAGCCACCTGAGCCGCCTGAAATACGCGGCCTACAATGTGAGCAACGGCCGCACGGGCGTATTCAATATGGGCCGTAATGTGAGCGTGAAGCTGGTAGTGCCTTTGGCGTTTAACTAAGAGCCTATTTGGAATTCAGATCGGCGCCAATAGGGGTCCTCTCAGAAAACGGAAAACACAGCACGTTAAGGCTCAGGAAACGACCTTTGAACCCGTGGTTTTACGTGTTGCAGACGACCGTTTACAACATGTAAAAGGGCCTAGCGGCCTATTTAAACCACCGTTTCGCTGAACGCGTAGCGTTATGGAATTAGGCACCAGCGGGCATCTTTGCCATATCCCCCTTTGGGCATGGCGTCCTCCTTGGGCGCCGTCAGGACAAGGGTTAACAGTAAATGAAAAAAGTCTTCTTCCTGCTCATGCCGGCCATTCTTTTGACTGCCTCCTGTGCCAGGTTAGATAGGGGGCAAAACATTCATGCCGATTTTATGGACTTCGTCTATCTCGAAGACCACAATCAATTTGTGTATAAATCCCGCGTCAATGCAGTCGCCCATACCGAAGTTTTCCTAACTACCCGGTTCAGGGTGGACCTGCCTAAAAACTTAAAAAATTGGCAAAGCTCCGGCAATGTGTTTGTCTTTGAGTACGATAAGAAACAAATAATCTATATCCAAGCAGCCTATAAAAACAAGAGCCAGCTCCGGAAACCCACGATACGAGAGGTTGACAACAAAGAGATTGATGAACGGCTGAGCCCGTACTGGGACGAGAGGAAGTACCACGAAAACACGTTGAAGGGTGGCCAAGCTGGCAGGGTTTCCAAGGTGTACTCCGATGGAAGGGTGGTGTTATTATTATACAATAGACTTGTTCCTGAATAAAGCGAAACGAAAAAAGAACGTCATGCTAAGCGCAGTCGAAGCATCTCCACCGCTTCGTTGCACGACTTGGACGAAGCGGTAGAGATGCTTCGACTGCGCTCAGCATGACAGCCAAATTTTAGCATCGGTTCCTAATTTAGGAACAAGTCTAATGTCAGACAGGAGAATTTTGACCATTTCCTGAGCCTGACAAGCGGGCTAACCTATCTCGACTGAGAAAAGGCTCCTTTCGGTGAACGGTAGGAATCAGCCCATACCTGGTGGCCAACTGGCCACTGTGGCGCAGGGTGAGTTTACGAAACCCGTCTATGATTCAAAGTTTACGAAATAGCCCAAAGGGGTGAGTTGGGTGTTGTTAAACAAACAGGGGAAAACCTCCGACTCGGCCGTACAGATGTCAGGATATTGGAACTATTACCCTGACTTACAATATATTACTCAGACGAAAAGAAAATCTATCGGCTTAACGTTCTTTTTCGCTCCCCTCCTTCGAGTGCTTTACGGGACATGTAAGACTATCGGTTTTTCGATGCTGTTATAGCGTTTTGACACTATAATCACGAGCGCCCGCACTATTTGGCTACTGACTCGGAGGTTTTTCCCTATTTGTTTAACAGCACCCTGAAATGGGCGATTAACCCCCTTATCTCATGAATCCTACTCCCCCCACCACCCCCGGCAACGGCGTCGCTACGCTGATGGCCGAGATTGGGCGCATTGCCCAAGAGTTACGCGCCTACAACAAACGCCCTTTGCCGGCCACCGACGACCAGGTGCAGGCCCTGGTGAAACTGGCCGAACGGGACCGACCCCTGACGCTGAACGTGAACAGCGAGGCCGTGGCGAAGCAGCTCGTGGGGAAGGTGGAGCAGCAGACGAAGGTATTTCAGGACACGGGCTATAAGCTGATTAACTACCTGGACGACCGGCAAAAGGCCCTGACGAGTGCGCTGGACGAGCGGCTAGCGGCCCTGAAAGCGGCCGAAGCCAGCTTGGAGGCCACGGCGCAACGCATCCCCCGGCAGGTGCCCTTGAACGTGTTTGAAAACTGGCGTTCGACGGTGGGCTTTACGTTCGGCCCCGTCGTGCTGGTGCTGCTCACGATGCTTATCACCGGGCATTTCTCGCGGGTGCCCAAGGCCGATTTGGCGCAAGCCCAGGCCGAAACCGCGCAGTATCAGCAACGCAATGAGCGGCTGCGGAAAGAGGGGACTTTCTACTACGACCAGGTGCAAGCCTACCGGAAGAAATTCCCCAAGAGTGCGCCCTATTTCCCGAAATATATCGCTTCAGCAGTTCGCCCGGATGCTCCAAACTAAGCGAGCATAGCCTCCTACCGTGTGAATCCGCCCGATAGGGGTAGCACAAGAGTAGGAACGAAAAACAACGCCAAGCCTTTTTGAACCCGAAAAACGAGCAGGTTTGTCTTACTAAGTTAACTCTTGTGCTACCTCGTCAGGGAATCTTAGCGGGCAAAAAAGGTTCGGCGTACAACTACACCTACTGCTACATTCTCTAATCTACTGGTGGAATATAGAGGGGGTTGTTCCACGCCCTGCAAGTCATATTCCCACTTTCCTTCGGCTGCAACCGGATTGCCAAAGGAATTGGTATAGCGTACGAAGGCGTTCAGTTCTAACTTAGGAGATATATAGTTGATACTCAATCCCGTTTGATATGTAAGAGTATGGTTTTGCACTGAACGGAACCACTTGCTCTGAGACCCATAATCTGGTTTGCCAGGGTATATAGGGTATCGGGCCGATGTCTTCTGGCCCGTTGAGAGGCTAACTACTTGGACTCCTATGTGTGGGCTAACACTATAACGACTTTTGGAGCCAAGCGACAAATAATGATATAAGCGAAGAGGTACTTGAACCGTGCCGAAGGAAACCGTGGCTGCCCGACCAAATTGTTCGCGGGCATCAATTGTGACCGCCGCTACACTTCCGAAACCAAGTCCGCTTTCTAGGCGCCATCCGTGCGGCCAAGTATAGGAAGCTAATAATTCACCTGTAGGAAAGGGATAACTGTTTTTTTGAAAACGGGCACCTTTCGCTGGATAGGCTTGCGCAGAAAAATTGATGTTGCCCACTAATGATACGCCAAAAGCCATGCCTCTGAGCGGTAAGCCACGAGTGGAAGGCAGGACGCCAATAGACTGAGCTACGCATGAACCACTTTTCAGCGTGATTATAGAAACGATTATACTCAGTCTTATTAAACCCGTTTTCATACACATGAAGATGTCAGTGAATACAGAAATAAGGACTGCTCCTTCGCATGTTCAGAAGCGTAAGTCCCAATAGGCAAAAAAGATAGGCCCGTCAATACCATCTGATTAAAGGTATCGAACGAGCCTATCATATGAAGAGACTTTACTGGGAATTTTTACAAAGAAAGCTGTGCAGTTGCACCTTTGTATACCGCTCTATGAGTGGAATTGCTCCATACAATTTCCATAAATTCTACACTAGCATGCGATTGTAGAGTAGCCTCCACTACGTCGTCATTATACTTAATATCTTCGTTAGTTACGTACTGTTCGGTTCTTGAATCGTCGTTCGGCCGAATGATGACAGATTCTCCTTTGACATAAATTTCTGAACAGTCATTGTCTAGCCAGCCAGCAAATCTTGATTTGTATTCATATTGACTTCTCACGCCGTGCGAGGCATATGCAGCCCATACTACATTCCATTGAGATGCCCATAGCCGTGTCGGCCGTCCATTATATGTTTTAGGCAAGGTGTTGCCATTAATATCCCTTTCAGTATAATCTGTATACCACATTGTAAATTGACCGGAGCGTTGCGCTGTCCCTTCCGTCTTTTTGTTAGTTCCATACTGTATTGAAAACGTGCGCACAGCGGGGTTTTTCCAATCTTGTCTTTTCAGTACAGCTTGCTCACTAGCATTTACGATGTACTCATCTCTTTGCGTGAGGTGGTGTACTTCGTCGCCAATTTGAAACTCGCCTTCGGCGTTCAAGATGCTAGCAAACACAGGGTCAGGCACCCACAGAATGGCACCTTTTTCCACGCGTTCCGACACCGTCATTTCCTGCTGTGCTAACGCTTGCTCGGCGGCGGAAAGCTGCTCAAACTTAGCGTCCAAGGCTGCAAGGCGCTTATCGATGGCTGCATACTTTTCTTTCAGGGACGTTACGCCATTGCCATTGTCCCACGCTGCCAAACTTGTTTTATTGGCATTCAGGTGCTCGACAACCTTTTGGAATGCTGCTTGATTGGCGAAGACTAGCCGACCGTTTCGCACGCTGTATCCGCCACTGGCTTGGCGAGCGTCAGCTTGTTGCACTGTTGCGGTGTGGCTGGGTTCAATGCTATTGTCTTTCTGACATGCGGTGAAGAAGCCTGCTGCGCTGATAGCGAGGGCAAAAGGGGTAAGGTTTTTCATAAAGCAAACGTTGTGTGTGGAAGAAACTGGTAAGCTGGCCAAAGCCCGAATGGCCTTGGTAGGGAGTTCACAACGTTGCAATAGGGGTAGGGAAGGGCAGTGCTTTGCTACGAAGGGCAGAGCAGGAGCAAAGCTAGATATTTTGGTGGAAGGGATAAATAATAATATACGAAACGTGAAAAAATCCTAGTTTTAATTATGGGTGACTACTCCCCTAACTACTACTTATTTCCAGACCCCGCTTATAACCAATTTTATGTTAAGGAACAAAACCCAGAAAGCGGCTGGGCTTTTGGCACTTCCCCACTGCCCCCAAAACCCTGTTTTCATAGGCCCGCAAAAGCACTTGGTTCCGAGTCTACGAAACTCATCCCTCCAAGGCGTTTCGTAAACTTTGAATCGTAGACGGGTTCCGTAAACTCGCCCCGCGCTGCAGCGGCCCGTTGGCACCTGGTGCTGGCCAGCTGCCAGGAGTTCAGGGAAAGGAGCGTTTTGGGTGGGTAGACGGCTTTCGTGCCTGTCGTGATTAGTCGCTAAGCCTGCGTGCCCCGATGATTCGCGGGTTGTGTCGTTTTAAGCGGTTCAACAACGCGGCTCCGCGCCTAAACAGGTCCATCGTGTCGCTGGGCGACGAGCGGGGAAACCCGTACTTGGTGTGTAGGTCGTAGATGGCGACGACCTGGTGGGGCTTCACGTAGCTAAGGTACACGAGACTATCCGCCGCGTGCGCGGTGTAGTCTTGCGCGTCCTCATAATCCAGTGTGCCGGTTAAAATGTGTTTTTCGGAGAGCACCCGGTTGCCTTGCCGCAGGTCGTAGTACACCCCGGTCGAGCTGTCAAACTCTTGGTCCTGATACACCGTGAAGGTCAACCCTGGGTGGTGGGGCACAGGGAATTCGCCGACCACGCGCTCGCCCTCGTGGAAGACCAGGAACAGAAAGCCTATTCCCAAGAGAAACAAGACCACCAAAACTAGCAACACCTGCTTCATAAACTCGGGACGGGGGTGTTGAAAAGGGGAGCTGGGGATGGCGCGTTCACGGTGGCCAAGGTACATGGTAGGACCCTACCGGCTTAAGTTCAGCGAAACGGTGATTTAAACAGCCACCAGATGGAGTCCGATAAGGGCCCGTTATCGGTCCTTATCGGGCCCTGGGTTATTTCTTAACCGAGGCACTAAGAAACGTCTTTTTCTTGCTTGTTACCTTTTACAAGCGTTCGTCTGCAACACGTAAAACTGCAGTCTCAATGGCTGCTTTCTAAACCTTAGCGTGCTATATTTCCCGTTTTCTGAGAGGATTCCCAATAGCTTCAGGTATTCGATGATCCTCTCCCTATATGAGCTTCCGCTGGCCCCTACTTTATTTCCTGTGTTTCCTGTTGGTTGTAGTACCCAGCAGAGGCTTGCCGCAGCAGGGGCTACCCTGGCCACGTGACGCAACGACCGGCCGAATAGTGTTTGCCGGGATGATACCTTGGCCGATGCCGACACCAAGCCAGCAGCAGCAGCAGCAGCAAGCCCTTGTTCGGCGGTGGTATCTGGCCAAGCTAACCACAGCAAAGCCCGCGCATTTTGCCGGGAACACCGACTTTGCAGGGCTGCCCAACTGGGCTTATCTGGATTCTGTTTTTTTCTCGCCGGGGCACTCAAACGCAGTAGACTCGGTGCATGACAGAGTTATTTGGCGGCTTGGATACACGGTTCAGCTAACTCCTACCCCCGTTGGGCTAGCCTGCTGCCTCTCGGGGTTTGAAGAGGCAGAAATAGTGTCTGACGCCAGTAGTGCAGAGCCTTTGGAAACATTGCTGGCTCGTTACCCGGTGGAGCTAGCCGTGTTTCACCGACGCTTGCGCAAAGCACTTGCTGGTTGGTGAGAAGCAGCCAGTCAACCTGTTGCCCAACAGGCACTAAGCCGGGCCAGCCCTGATAAGAACGTCATGCTACTAGTTGCTCACGCGTTACCGAACCTACCTGCTTGCCTTCCGAAGCGACAGTAGTGACTCTGGACGGGGGCCAGGTAGGTTCGGACGATAGTCAGGTACCTTTAGCGGGCACCTTTGCGACTAAACCGCAGTTGGCAGCAGGTACGTAGCTTACTGCCAACCGCTTTTTTACCCGTTGCATTCTATGGCTTCCTCGCACGCGCACGACCATTCCGGCCACCACCACACGCACGCGCCCGCCGAGTTTGGGCGGGCCTTTGCGGTGGGCATCGTGCTCAACATTGCCTTTGTAATAGCGGAAGTAATTGGCGGGCTGTGGGCCAACTCCTCGGCGCTGCTCTCCGATGCGGGCCACAACCTGAGCGACGTGCTGAGTCTGGCCCTGGCCTGGGGCGCTACGCTACTGGCCAGTCGCCAGTCGTCGGCCCGCTATACGTATGGCTATAAGAGCATTACTATTCAGGCCGCACTGGTAAATGCGGCGCTGCTGTATGGGGCGCTAGGCGCTATTCTGTGGGAAACCATCGACCACCTACGCCACCCCGAGCCGGTAAACGGCACGATGGTGATGCTGCTGGCGGGCCTGGGCATCGTGGTAAATGGCTTCACGGCCTGGCTGTTCAGCAGCGGGCAGAAGGGCGACGTGAATGTGCGCGGAGCCTACCTGCACATGCTCACCGACGCGCTGGTATCAGCCGGCGTGGTGGTGGGCGGCGGCCTGGTGCTCTGGACGGGCTGGCGCTGGCTCGATCCGGCCATCGGCTTCGCCATTCTGACCCTGATTGGGTACAGCTCGTGGGGCCTGCTGCGCGAAACGGTGCAGCTCAGCCTGCAAGCCGTGCCGGCGGGCATTGACCTGGACAAAGTGCGGGCTTTCCTGCTGGCCCAGCCCGGCGTCACGGATGTCCACGACCTGCACGTGTGGCCCCTCAGCACCCAGGAAACGGCCCTCACGGCCCACCTCGTGCGCCCCAGCGGTAGCGCCAATTCTAACAACTTCCTCCAAAAGCTTCAGCACGACCTGGTACACGAGTTCCAGATCGGCCACTGCACCGTACAGATTGAGCACGATACCGCCGTGGCGGGCCACCACGGCTGCTGCGACCTGGAAACAGCTGTGGTGGCCCCAACATCAGGGAAATCTCAGTAATATGCGGGCCTAAGTTCCTTTCCGCGCTTTCTTCCTCCATGGCCCTTCCCACTCTTCCTACCACTCCACCCAAAACCGCTTCCTTGTTCAGCGCCATCGTTATCGTCGCCTCCCTGGGGTATTTCGTCGACATCTACGATTTGATTCTGTTCAGCATCGTGCGGGTCAAAAGCCTCAACGACCTGGGCATTACGGATGCGACGCAGGTCACCAACCAAGGTCTGTTTCTGATCAATATGCAGATGGGCGGCATGCTGCTGGGCGGCGTGCTGTGGGGCATCCTGGGCGACAAGCGCGGGCGGCTGTCGGTGCTGTTCGGCTCTATTCTGCTGTATTCTCTGGCGAACCTGGCCAACGGCTTCGTACAAACCATCGACCAATATGCCTGGCTACGGCTGATTGCGGGCATCGGGCTGGCCGGCGAATTGGGGGCGGGCATCACGCTGGTGTCGGAAACGCTGCCCAAGGAAAAGCGCGGCTACGGCACCATGATTGTGGCCACGGTCGGCGTATCGGGCGCGATGCTGGCCTACTGGGTGGGTGAGGCCCTGGGCTGGCGCAACGCGTACTTCGTGGGCGGTGGCCTGGGGTTGGCACTGCTGGCCTTGCGGGTGGGCGTTTACGAGTCCGGCATGTTTGAGCAAGTGAAGCAGTCAGCAGTGGTGCGGGGCAATTTCCTGAGCTTGTTCACGAACGGCCCCCGCCTGGCGCGCTATGTGAAGTGCCTGCTCATCGGCGTGCCGCTGTGGTTCGTGGTCGGCATTCTGATTACGCTGGCACCGGAATTTGGCCGGGAGCTGGGCATCACCGGGCCGGTTACGGCGGGCCTGGGCGTGTTCTGGTGCTACTTCGGCCTCGTCTTCGGCGACTTTGCCAGCGGCACGCTCAGCCAATTATTGCGCAGCCGCAACCGGGCGCTGCAGCTGTTTCTGGTGCTGTGCGGGGTACTGTGCGGCGTGTATCTGTTTGCCATTCGCGGCGCGTCGCCCACGGCTTTCTACACGGTATGCTTCGTGCTGGGTTTCACGGTGGGCTTCTGGGCGCTGTTTGTGACGGTGGCCGCCGAGCAGTTTGGCACCAACCTGCGGGCGACGGTGGCTACCACAGCGCCCAACTTTGCCCGCGGCTCGGTGGTGATGCTGGTGCCTTTGTTCAAAGGGCTTTCGGGGCTGAAGGTGGGTGGACAGCCGCTGGGCATCGTAGGCAGCGCGGCCATTATCGGGGTTGTGTCGCTGCTGATAGCCTTCTGGGCCGTGAGCACCCTGCCCGAGAGCTACGGCAAAGACCTGGACTATCTGGAAGAATAAGCGGCAAAATCACCAACTATGCCCCTTGCGCGCCGTTATAGGCCAAACCTGTAACCACACATAGCCATGAAAAAGATCGTCGCCATACTTGCCTTTGCCGCTCTGTCCATTAGCCAAACGCAAGCCCAAACCACTCCTATCGACACGGCGCAGGCGCGCCTGCAAATGCAGCAGCAGCGCGCCATCGACGCCAAAGCCGCCCTGAACACGCAGAAGCAGGAGTCCAGCGCCAGCCGTGGGGCCGTCACCGACTCTAAGGCCCAGATAAAGGATCAGCAGCAGCAGCTCAAGCAGCAGAAGCTACAGCTGAAAGAGCAGCAGGCAGTAGCCAAAGCGTCGCGGCGCAAAGAAAAAGAAGCCCAGAAAATAGCCCGCGACGAAAAGCGTCGTGCCCGCGAAGCCAAGAAGGCTTCTAAAATGGGCTAAGCATTCCGGCGGCCGTCACCAAGCCCCCGTTGTAGCATTTTTGGAAACTCCGGCCCACGGGTCGGAGTTTTTTGTGTCCTTTACTCTTTCTTTTAACACCACTGTATGGCCCCAAAACCAACCAAAAACACGCCCATGCTGTATGCGTGGCACCATTTCGTGCTGCTACCGGCAGCACTGCTGCTGGCCGGCTACGGCATCCGGCGCTATCTAGCCGTGGCCGGCGACGACTCTGAAATCTCACGGCTGTGGTTTACCGTCATGCTGCTGGCCGTGGTGGGGCTGGGCACGCTGATTATGCTGCGGCAGCACTATGCCCTCACGCTGCAAGACCGTTTGATTCGGCTGGAGGTGCGCCAGCGCTACTTCGAGCTGACCGGCAAGAGCCTGCGCGCCTGGGAAGCCCAGCTGCAGCTCCGGCAGATTCTGTCCCTGCGTTTTGCCGGCGACGCGGAGCTACCGGCGTTGGTAGAAGCTGCCGCCAAGGAAAACCTTAGCCCGAAAGACATTCAGGCCCGGATTCAGGATTTCCAATTCGATTCGATGCGCGTCTGATGTACGGCCTCCGTGGGCCGGAAAACGCAGGAGCTTGGATTTTTCCGCCGACTTTTGTGTTTGCGTAGGCTGGTGCCAGGCTGCAACCGACAACCTAGCCGCTACACTTGGCACCTTCGCAATTCAAGACCTTCAGTCCCTTAGTTTCCTTCTTTTTATGATTCTGTACAACGTCACGACAAGCCTCGAACCGGAAATTGCGGAAGAATGGCTTGCCTACATGCGCGAGACGCATATTCCGGAAGTATTGGCCACCGGCTTCTTCCTCAAAAGCCAGCTGTGCCGCCTGCTCAACGAAGAAGACGACGGCATTACCTACGCCACGCAATACTACTGCGTGAGCATGGAGCAATTGGAAGAGTACCAGCGCCTAGCCGCACCTGCTCTGCGGGCCGAAATGGAAAAGCATTTCGCGGGGCGCTACGTCTCGTTCCGAACAATGCTGGAAGTAATTAGCTAAGCCGAACGCCCGGCGCGCGTCGGGTGCTGTAGTAGGGGACGTTCCGGCCGGAACGTCCCCTTTTTAGTATATTTCTCTTCCCAAGCCTGAACTACTCGCCTTCACTGCTACCCGTTATGAGCCTCAACCCGATAGTCTTATCGATTCCGATTTACTTCACCCTCATCGGAGTGGAGCTGCTCGTCGAGCGGATGCAGCACACGGAGCGCTACCGTTTCCACGATGCCATTACCAACATCAGCTGCGGCATGACGTCCCAGATTTCAGGCGTGCTGCTCAAGGTGGGCGTTATCGGAATGTATGAGCTGCTCTACACGCATGCGGCCCTGTTCCAGATTCCGCGCACCTGGGCCTGGGGTATCGTGCTGTTTGTGCTGGCCGATTTGTGCTATTACTTTGCCCACCGCTACTCCCACGAAATCAACTTTTTCTGGGGCGGCCACGTGGTGCACCACCAAAGCGAGGACTATAACCTATCGGTGGCGTTGCGGCAAAGCTCGCTGCAAGGATTTTTCACTTTTCTGTTTTATCTGCCGCTGGCCATTCTGGGCTTCGAAACCGAGTTTTTCGTCTACGTTTCGGCCCTGGTTACGCTCTACCAGTTCTGGATTCATACTGAGTTCATTGGTAAGCTGGGTCCGCTGGAATGGGTGCTCAATACGCCTTCGCACCACCGCGTGCACCACGGCCGCAACCCCAAGTATATCGACAAAAACTACGCGGGCACCTTCATTATCTGGGACCGGCTGTTCGGCACCTTTCAGGTCGAGGAAGAGACGCCGGTATACGGTATCACCACGCCCGTGCGCTCCTGGAATCCGCTGTGGGTCAACTTTGGGCACTACTTCCAGCTACGCGACCAGCTGCGCGAAACGCCCGGCACCTGGAACAAGCTCCGGGTGACGTTTGGCAAGCCCGGCTGGCGTCCCGCCGAATTGGGCGGCCCCCACCAGATACCCGAAGTAGACCGGGCCACCGCGCAGAAATACACCACCAGCGCCCCACGCACCGTCAATTTCTACGTGCTGATGCACTACGTGGTGCTCATGGGCGTGGCGGCCGTGTTCATGTTCACCCAGAAAAACATGGAGCCCGCCACGCGCTACCTCGTGGCAGGCTGGTGCATGTGGGCGGCCGTAGCCTGCGGAGCCCTGTTTGAAGCCAAGCGCCTGGGCTACCTGCTCGAACCCGTGCGGATGGCCGCTTCGCTGGCGCTGCTGCTGTTTGCCCTGCGCGAGTCGGCCTTGTTTCTGCCGGCCGCAGCGGCTGGCACCGCGTGGCTGGCGGGGTCGCTCGTGTGGGTCTACTCGTTCCGAAAAGTGTTTGCCTCCACTGCTGCTACCACCGCCGCTTCGCACGCGTATGCCTGAAGCTGCTCGGCCGTCATATTGCCGTTGAACCACTCCGGATCGAGGTTGGCCCCGATTTTTTTGTAGAAGCCAATAGCAGGCTCATTCCACTCCAGCACCTGCCATTTGAGGCGGTAAGCGCCCGTGCGCCGGGCTTCGGCCACCACAGCATCGAAGAGCTTTTTGCCCAAACCCGTGCCGCGTGCGGCTTCCGTCACCACTAAGTCTTCGAGGTAGAGCATGCGCCCCTTCCAGGTGGAGTAAGCCGTATAAAACAGGGCAATACCCAGAATACCCTGCTCCGCAGTTTCGGCCACGAAAAAGCCAAAAATCGGGTCCGGACCAAACCCGTCGCGGTGCATATCGACCAGCGTGTTGGTGACTTCGTCGGGAGCCCGCTCATAAATAGCCAGCTCTACGATAAGCTCGTGGACGCGGGCCAAATCGTCGGCCTTGCCGCGCCGGATGGTGATGGTTGACATAAGAGTTTTTTTATGGGGTGGGGAACTATAAAAGAACGTCATTCCGAGCTTATCGAGGAATCTCGCGTGCTGACGTCTGATTACCAACTCAATGACACCAGGCGAGATTCCTCGGCAAGCTCGGAATGACCGTCAACTGCAACACACCATCGCCTTACACACCAACGCCCACCTGCTCAGACGTGGGCAGATGGGCGTTGGCAAGAAAGCCCGAAGGCGGAAATTACATCTGAGGCTGCATTTTCTTGATGTCCTCGGTGGCATTCACGGCGTTAATTTCGCGGGTGGCCGGGGTTTGGGTGGCGGTTTTGCCGCCGGTAGTGTCGGGAGCCGCCGGAATGGGGGGCAACGCCTCGGTGGCTACGTCATCACTGGTTTCGTAATCGGGGTTTTTGCAGGAGGTAACAGACAGCGTGAGCAGCGAAGCGCCGGTCAGCAGACCGAGCAGGAACTTTTTGTTCATATGTAAGCCGAAATAAGACAGGCGTTTGGGACTTTGGGGCCGCAAGATACGAAGCGGGTCGCGAAACCCTCCTACGGACTTAGCGCCCCATCGGATACGGATTGACGCCCATATTGTGGAAGGCAAACGACCACACGTCGGCCCACTCCTGAATCTGCAGGGCCGTACTCTTCCCCGCGCCGTGGCCCGCATTCACGTCCACCCGAATCAGCTGGGGGTTCGGGCCGGCATTTTTTTCCTGGAGCGTAGCCGCGAATTTGAACGAGTGCGCGGGCACTACCCGGTCGTCGTGGTCGGCGGTGGTAATCATGGTAGCCGGGTAGGTAGTGCCGGCCCGCAGGTTGTGCAGAGGCGAGAATTTGTAGAGGTTTTTGAACTGCTCAAAGTTGTCGGAAGTGCCGTATTCGGGTGCCCAGTTCCAGCCGATGGTGAACTTCTGGTAGCGCAGCATGTCCATTACGCCCACCGCCGGAAAGGCCACGTGCGCCAGCTCGGGCCGCTGCGTCATAATAGCGCCCACGAGCAGGCCGCCGTTGGAGCCGCCGGCAATGGCCAGGTGTTGGGCATCGGTGTAGCTCTGCACCGTGAGGTATTCGGCGGCGGCAATAAAGTCGTCGAACACGTTCTGCTTGTTGGGCGTCATGCCGGCCTGGTGCCAGGCTTCGCCGTACTCGCCTCCCCCGCGCAGGTTGGGAATAGCCAGGATACCGCCGTTTTCGAGCCACAGCATACGGGCCACGCTGAAGCCGGGCGTCAGGGAAATATTGAAGCCCCCGTAAGCATACAGATACGTCGGGTTCTGGCCGTTCAGCCTCACGCCCTTCTTGTGCACGATAAACATCGGAATCTTCGTGCCGTCCTTGCTGGCGTAGAATACCTGCGTAGTCACGTAGTCCTGCGGGTTCACGTCTACTTTCGGCGCCCGGAACACGGTACTTTGCTTCGATTCGAGGTCGTAGCGGTAGATGGTGGTGGGGTAGGCAAAAGAAGTGAAGGCATAGTACACGCTCTTGGCATCGCGCCGGCCCCCGAAGCCCGAGGCCGTGCCGATGGCCGGCAGCACCACATCGTTCTGGAATTCGCCCTGCTCACTGTACACTTTCACCTGGCTGCTGGCATCCTTCAGGTAGGTCACGAACAAGCGGCCGCCGACGTGCTCCACGTTTTCCAGCTTGTTTTCGCCCTGCTTCACCACTTCTTTCCAGTTAGCTTCCTGCGGCTTTTTGGGGTCGACGAGCACAATGCGGTAGCGCGGAGCCTTGTAGTTGGTCAGCACCAGCAGCTGCCCGCCCACGTTGCCGACAACCGAGGTGTTATACTCGTAGCTCGACATGAGCGTGGTGAACTTAGTGGCCTGCTTCGGGTCCGTGAGGTCGCGCACCAGCAGGCGGTTGCCATCGGCTTTGCCATCGGTGAGGTAGAGCACCAGAAACCGCTCATCCTCGGTAGTGCCCACGGTGCGGAACCCCAGGGGCATCGTTTTATCCTCATACACCAGCTTGTCGGCACTTTGGGCCGTGCCTAGCTTGTGGAAATAGACTTTGTGGAACTCATTTTTACCCGACAGCTGGTTTTGCCCGGCCTTGGGCGCGTCGTAGCGGCTGTAGTAAAAGCCGTCTTTGGCCCAGGCCGCGCCCGATACTTTCACCCACTGCAGCTCGTCTTTGAGCGGCTGCCGGGTTTTGAGGTCCACCACTTTCAGCTTCTGCCAGTCGGAGCCGCCGCCGGAGGTGGCGTAGGCCATGTAGCGGTGGTCGTTGGAGAAATAGGTGCCAGCCAACGCGGTAGTGCCATCGGCCGAAAACTTGTTGGGGTCGAGCAGCACATCCGGCTGACCTTCCTGCCCATTCTGCTGGGTGTAGAGCACTGCCTGGTTTTGCAGGCCGTCGTTTTTAGAGAAGTATAGATTTTCGCCTTCCACCTGCGGCACGCCGAACCGCTCGTAGTTCCAGAGCTTGGTGAGCCGCGCCTTCATCTGGTCGCGGAACGGAATTTTCTCCAAGTAGCCGAATGCCACTTTGTTTTGCTCCGTTACCCAGGCTTTGGTTTCGGGCGAGTCGAGGTCTTCGAGCCAGCGGTACGGGTCCGTGACGGGCGTGCCGTGGTAGTCGTCGGTATGGTCGGTTTTGCGGGTTTTGGGGTATTCCACGGTGAGTCGGGGCAGCTCGGCCGCCGCCGCCGTGCGGCGGCTGGGGCCATTGGTTTCAGCGGTAGGCATTTCCGTAACGGGCCGACGACCAGCAACGTCGTTGGCCGGTTGGGTGGAGCGGCAAGCCGCCAGGGTCGTCAGGGCCAGCAGCGGGTAGGATAGTTTGCGCATACGATAGGAAGGGCGGGAAAAAGAATGGCCCGAATATAAACCCATAACCCAGCAAAAGCACAGCTTGAGCTTTTTGTTTCTGCTCCCTCTCTTTACCGATGCTGACGGGAGCTTGTATTGAGGTTAAAAAAGCAGCCCTGTCGAGCAACACGAGACGTCTCGCGTACTGCGGTAAGCAGCGGCCATTACTTCGAAACTGCTAGTCCGGATTGCACAAATAGGGAGTCAAGCCTGACGGGTACTGTGGCAACATTTGCACGCGAGGTGTCTCGTGTTGCTCGGCAGGACGCCTTGTTGCTCGAGCACCACTACTCCTCAACCACTACTTACAGCTGCGTCATGCGCCCAATCTTGGGAATGACCTGAATCAGGAAGCGCTTGTTCTGCCCTTCGCGGGCCCCGGCGTAGCGGCCGGTGCCGAAGAAGCCGCTGCCGCCGATGATGAGCTCCACGCCGCGGTCCTGGCTGAAGTCGAGGCCGTTCTGCTTCCAGAAGTTGAGCAGGTTTAGGGCCCGGCGGTAGCTGAGCTGATAGGTGAGCTGCTCCTCAGCCCGGTTGCGGGCATTGTTGCCGGCGTAGCGCGCGGCCATGCCCTCCACAATCACGAGGTAGCGCACGGGCTGCTCGGTTTTGATGGTTTTGAGCACCGAGCGCAGCGTGCGGCCAGCCTGGAGCAAGGCAGGCTTATAGGCATCCTGAATCTCGTCGCGCCCGGCCTTGAACTGCACCGGCACCAGCAGCTCGTGGCGCTCCAGCGTGGGGTCGTACTTAAAGTACGTGCCTTCCAGGCGCTGCAACGAGCGGCGAATCTTGGTTATCTGCTCCAGCTCCTCGGCCTTGGCTTTCAGCTCCCCGTTGGCTTTTTTCAGGTCGTTTTCGCGCTCCTTGAACAGTTTGAAGCTATACACGAACAGTACCAGCATCACCACGAAGAGCGACGTCATCAGATCCACGTAGCTGGGCCAGAAGAAGTCGTTGGAAGAGCGGTTTTGCGGGTCGTTCATGGTTTTTATTGGTGTTCTAGCTGAACGTCATTCTGAGCATTCTGCGCATCAAGCAGAGACCGAGGCATCTCGCACAGCGTCGTTGTAACGGTATTGTCATGCTGAGCTTGCCGAAGCATCTCGCGTGCTGACGTCTGAGTAGTAATCCAACGTCAGCACGCGAGATGCTTCGGCAAGCTCAGCATGACGTTTCAGAGGGTTTTTTAGATCATTACACCGGCTTCACCCCTCCAAACAAACTGTCCATAAACCGCTGGAAACGGTTCTTAGAAGTCGCCTTTACCAGCACCGTATTCAGGTTTGACAATTCGAGCAGCAGCTTGGCCTGAATCTGGGAGTCCAGCTCGATTTTGCGCAGCAGCTCCCGCTGGGTGGCCGATACTTCGCGACCGAGCACGTCCTGCTGGGCGTTGAGGTTCTTGAAAGGCTCCAGGTACTGCCGAATCCGGTCGAAGACGTTGTCCTTGTTGAGCTCCTGGAAATGCTGGCTCCACTTTTCGTAGGCCTGCTGGGCGTCGCGCTCGTGGAAGCTCAGGCGCTGCTGCATCAGGTCGGTGAGGCGGCCGGTAGCTTCGTCGAAGTACTGCTCGGTGCGGGCGGCCACGTTGGTCATTTCCTTCTGGTGGCGCTGGAAGAAGTCGAGCTGGGCCTGCACCAGGTTGTCGTGCTGGCCGATGTACTGGCCCACGTTGTTGATGCCCCGCTCGAAGCCCACGAGTCGGTCGAGGATGCTGCTCACGGCCTGGGCGGTAGCAGTGCCGTCTTCCAGCATCTCATTCAGCCGCTGCTGGTAGCCCACGAATTGCCCGAACAGCTCGGCCGACTGGCTCACTTTCTCAAACACGGCCACGTTGGCGTTGGCCATCTTGTCGAAGCCGATTTCGTTGAGCCGCAGCAGGAAGTCGCGCTGCACTTTTACGTTCTCCGTCAGCGTGCCAATCACGGGCTCGAAGAGGACGACTTTGCTCACGAAATCCTGGTTGAACGCGTCGAGCACGCCTTTCAAATTCGACAGGCTGCCGGCCATGTCGGAGTGCAGGATGGGCAGCAGGCGGGCCTGCAAAAAGGTGTAGTAGTTGTTCTGGGCCTGGTCGAGGCGCTGGTGGGCGTTGCGCACGAGGCCGTTGCCGAGCAGCGTGAGCAGCAGCCCGACGAAGGAGCCGGCCATGGCAATGAGTACGCCGGTCAGGAAGGGCGTCAGTGCCTCGTCGTCGGATACGCCGTTGCGGGCAATGCCCACGAGGCCCAGAATCACGCCCAGGAACGTGCCCAGCAAACCCAGGTAGAGGGGAGTGGCCACGTTGGCCTGCACCGCGTTTTCCATCACCTGACTCTGGCGCTCCGAAATGTCCTTCAGGATGCTGAAGTCGGCCGCGCCCTTGTTGTAGCGCAGGTAGCCGTTGGTATCGGCCATGATTTCGCGGAAGCCTTCCGACACGGCCTCGGCTTTGATGATTTCGACCGGAAAGGAGCCTTCCGGGGCGTTGGCGGCGTATTCGGGCAGGTCTTCGCCGGTCGGCGTCACCAGCCGCCGCTCCACCCGCAGGGCGTCCTTGGCCGGGTACAGCTGACTTAGCCGCTGCGCCTGGGCGCGGGTTTGCAGAAACGCGCGAATCTGCAGGCCCACGACAATGGCAACAACAATGACTTCGAGGATTATTTCGAGCATGAAATCTAGAACGAAAACGAAGCACAAAGGTCAGCGCAAATACGCTGACCTACGAATCAATCTGCAAAAAAGAACGGCATGCTGAGCGAAGCCGAAGCATCTCGCGTGCTGACGTATGAATAGTAATCCAACGACGCCACGCGAGATGCTTCGGCTTCGCTCAGCATGACCGTCCTATAGTTTTTCCTACCCTACTCAAACCGGATAGCTGCCTTCTGCTCAATCTGCCAGGCGCCGTTGCTCTTCGTCAACGTCCCTTCCTTATCAGTCACGATGCGCGACACGGGGCCGTTGGGCTGCTGATAGGCGCAAGCTTCCCGCAGGGAATACTGGGCGCTCTGGATGGCGTAGGCGTGCACGGCGGAGTTGGACGTGACGCGGAACGTGGCGCGCTCGGGCACTTTCGGGTCCGGCGTAATTTCGTAGATGCTGTCGTGCTGGGGCTGGTCCTGCAGGTCGTAGTCGCTGAAGCCGCCGTTGACGGGCACCTTCACGTAGTAGCGCGTCGGCATGGGCGCGGCCGGCTGGGCAACAGGCACCGGTGCGGTAGCTTCGGCCCAGTTCGTAGCCGGCAGCTGTACCGGAGGAATCAGGCTGTCGAACTCGTCGCGCGGGGCGCTGGCGGGGGAGCCAACGGGCAGTACCGGCGGCGTAACGGCTGCTTCCTGAAATGACTCAGGCGCTGCTACCGGCGTAGCGGCGGGTGGTGCTGGCGGCGCGGGTTTGGCTACCGGCTGCTGCTGGGGCGAGAGAGCCGCTACCGACGGGACTTGCCGCGGCGGGTTACCCTGCGCTTGATTTCCTTGGTTGCGCGGCTGGTTCTGCTGCCTGCCCTGGTTCTGATTCTGTGGCTGATTGCCGGCCGGCCGCTTGCCCAGCTCTTCGGCCACGCGCTGCTGCACTAGCTTCTCAATCTCGCGCTGCAGCTCCGGCGTCATCCCCTTAGCGGCTGATACCGGACGAGCCGGCATAGCGCCGCCTGCGGAAGCCTTCACCGATTCCAGCTCGCTGCGGTGGCGGTCGGCGCGGCTACCCAGGTCGCTGATGCTGCGGCGCAGCATCACGTAGAGAAACAAGCTCAGCAGCGACAAAATCAACGCCAGCGGGGCGAAGAACTTGCTCATCAGGCTCTCGCCGGAAGCTGGACGTGATGCAGCACTGTTGGCCTGAGCCTGCTCACTGCCTAGGCCAGCGCCCGCATCTGCCACCAGGGTTTCGTCAGTGGCGGCAGTATCGACGACGTCAGTCTGGTCGTCGGTCAGGCTGGAGGCCACGTCGGTGGGCGGGGTGCCGTTTTCGACGTAGCCTTTCAGCTGGGCTTCCAGATTCTGCACGCCCTGCATGCGGGCGTTATCCTTGCGGCGGGCCGGGGAGGCTTTCAGCTTGGTGATGATTTCGGTGGCCAGCTTCTGCAGCCGCGCCTTATCCGAGCCCAGACCATTATACATGGTACCCCGGCCTTCGAGCGGCTGGTAGAGCATGCTGTATACCTTCTGGCTGTCGGCCTTGATACTGTTGGCCAGCTCCTTCAGCGTGCCGCCGCAGCGCAGGGCGCTTTGCAGGTTGGGCCGGCCGGTGTCGCCGTACACGAACTTCATCGTGGCGCACCAGATCTGGGTTTTCTGCTCGTCGAGCGTGGGCTGGCCCAGGGGCGTTTGGGCGTAGCTGGCCGTGGTGAGCAGCAGGCCGGTGAGCAGGGCAAGGACGCGGTGGGGAAGAGTCATAGCAGCGGGAAAGGAATAGGGACGCTGGTTTTTGTTGTTTGTTTCGACCGTCATGCTGAGCGAAGCCGAAGCATCTCGCGTGGTGTCGTTGGATTGCTAATCAGACGTCAGCACGCGAGATGCTTCGGCTTCGCTCAGCATGACAATGCCATTGCACGCGAGATGCTTCGACTTCGCTCAGCATGACAGACGATTTTGTTCTAGCAGTCTTGCTTTACCCGTTCGAAATCAGCTCCCGGCTTAGGTTGTACAAGGCCTGCTTCATCGGGTAGAAGAACAGCGTTTCGGGCAGGGTTTCGCCCTGGCCGAGGTTGCGGCCAATCTGGTGCAGGCCCAGGTTGAGGCTGTCCTCGATTTCGCGCAACAGCAGCTCCTTGATGCGCTGCCGGTCCACGTCCACGCCGACTTCGCGCATGAGCGGGGCCACGTCGTCGTCGTCGAGCACGATGTCTAGGAAGCGCTTGGTGTTGTCGATGATGCTCTGCTTGAGGTCGGCATCCACCTGAGGCATTTTCAGGCGGGCCGTGTCAATGTCCTGACCTTCCAGAGCACCGTTGAGCTTCACGGTCCGGATCTGGTCGAAGTCGGCGGCGCTGGTGGCGCTTTCCTCGAACAGCACCCCGCCGTTGGTGGTCGCCTCCTTGGGGTTGTCGGCGAGAATGACGCGGAAGTTCTGGGGCGCTTCCTGGCCCGTGGCAGCCTTGAACACGGCTTTGCTGATCTTCTCGATGGCGGCCATGCTGGCTCCGCCACTGAGGATGCGCAGGTACAGACTGCCCTTGCCCGAGAAGCACAGGTAGCGCGGCGGCTTGAGGCCCAGGTGCTGCACCAGCTGCGCCACGTGGTAGACGATAGCCGTGTAGTGCAGGTAAAACAGCACCCGCAGCTGCCGCCCCTTGCCCAGGCCGAGGCTCTGGGTGAAGCGCAGCGCGTCGTTGTAGGTGAAGAGCAGGCTGGTCACGTCGGCCGAGCCGAAGTCGGGGTTTTGCAGGGCCGCGCGCAGGTAGCCCTTGTACTCCTGGTTTTCTTCCGAGTCGGGCAGGCTTTCCACGTACTGCACGCCGAGGCGGAGCAGGCCGTTCTGCTTGGGCGCGCCCTGCACCCGGGCGTAGCCGTCGCCCCAGAGGTCGTCGCCGGCGAAGCGGAACGAGGAGCTGAAGGCGGGCTTCTGGTCGGCGAAGATCAGCAGGTCGGTGGTGCCGCCGCCGATGTCGATGTTGATGACGTTTTCGTCGCGGTTGGGTACCACCTGGTTGGTGGCCGTGAGGTAGTAGTACGGCGCCACCGACTCCGAAATGCACTGGGTGGGGCGGCGGGCGCGGAAAATCTGCTGGAAGGCCTCGTCCCAGACCTGCTGGAACTGGTTGCGCAAGAACATATCAAAGCTCAGCGGGGCAAACCACACCACGCGGGTGTCTTCCAGGATGCCGCCCTGCATGGCTGCCTTGTGCTTCATCAGCAGCAGAATCTCCTTGAAGAAGGCCGCAATGCGGTTCACGCCCTGGGGGTCCAGCTCAGCGCTCCACTTCAGGTTGGTCACGAAGCGGTTCTGGGGCGGCTGGCCGGTTTCGGTGTTGATGCTGAAGCCGATGTTGATGTTGCTGAGCACCTTGCTCGGCTCATTGGCATAGGAGTTCGTCTCGCACACGGCGGTCCGAATCGGGAATTCATACACCGACCCGGCCTCGCCGATGATGCTGGGCACGAACTCGCGGTTCTGAATCAGCGGAATATCGAACAGCTGGCCGGGGCCGCGCATGTAGCGCTGGAAGGCCGAGTAGCCCGTGTCGGGCAGCGGGGCGTTGAGCAGCTCCATCTGCAAATCAGCCTCGCCGATGGTGAACGGGCGCGGGTGCGCCGAAGGGCCGTCGGCGTAGGCCACGTGGGTGTTGCTGGTACCGAAGTCGACGGCGAAGGTGAAGCGGCGGGTGCCGCGGTCCAGCTCCCGCCAGCGCGGCACGATGAGGCCCCGGGCCGGCGGCGCCCCGTGGAAGGCCGGCGGGCAGGTCAGCTCGGCGAGGTCGAAGTGGGTGCCGGTGATTTCGTAGTAGGTGCTGCCGGCCGTGGAAACGCTCTTCTGGGTGCGCTCAAACTTGGTGGCTTTCCGGGCCGCGCCCTGGTCGGTGAGCCGCTCGCCGCCCACGAAGAACGTGAGGTCGTAGCGACGCTGCAGCATGGTGGGCGAGTTGTCGGCGTCCACGAGCATCACCTTGTAGAAGTCGTTGTACTCGGGCTGGGCGCGCATCTTGTAGAACGGGAACACGCCCAGGCCGATGTTGGCCTTCACGATGCGGCCCTTCTCGGGAATCTCCCGGCCCTGGGCATCCTTGGGGTTCTGGGGGTTCTGGTAGTAGCTGCGCTCGAAGGTGATGAAGCGGCCGCCCTGCACCGGAATCCGCAGCGCGATGCGCACGTGGTTCAGGTCGATGGTGAAGGTGAGCAGCTCGGCCAGGTCGTGGTCGGTGAAGTACTCGAAGAACGTCTGGCGCAGGGGCAGCAGGTACGGAAACCGCGCCCGGCCCTGGGTATCGGCCCCGTACTGGAACGTGACCTTGCCGGTGTGGAAGCGCTGGGCGTTCAGCTCGTAGGGCAGCTCTACCAGGGCGTCTTCCAGGAAGTCGCCGACGGTCAGGTACGGATACTTAAAGCCTTTGCCGGGCAGCACGCGGTTCTCCAGGGTCAGCTCGTCGGCGTAAGGCACCGGCGTGCGGTCGTCCCAGGGCTGGCCGTTGAGGTAGTTGGCGCCCTGCATGGTCAGGTTGGGGCGCAGCACCAGCGGCGTGGGCCGGCTCTGGTTGGTGTGCCGCGTGGGCGCGATGAACAGGTCGGAGCTGGTCACGGCCGACTGGTCGGCGCGGCTCGGCAGCGGCACGTACTTCACGCTGGCCAGGTTGCCCTGGAAGTCGGCAATGGCGGGGTACTTGGTGGCAAACTGCTGGGCCGTGTGGTCGCCCTGCATCTGCATCTGGTTGATGAGGTTGCGGTCCAACCCGGCAAACACGCTGCCGGCAAACTCCCGGCGCTGCAGCTGCGGATAGGCCAGAAACAGCTCGTAGATAAACTCCCGGAAGGCCGGCGAACGGTCTTCGAGCAACACCACCTGATTATCGAAGTAATGTCCCTTGGCCTGCGCGCGCTCCAGATCCAGCTGGCGCACGGCCGGCGCGGTAAAGAGCAGCGTCAGCGGCGAGGTTCCGCCCAGCAGCTGGGGCCCGCCGGGCATATTCGGCGACTCGTAGAACACGAGGTACATATCGGAGAAGTCGCGGAACCGGTCGTCCTGCAGGAACAGGCGCAGGGTTTCGCCCAGCAGGCGGGTGCCTTCGTCCTGCTGCATCCGCTTCAGCTCGGCCTCCACGTTCCAGCGGCGCAGCGTGATTTTGCGGCCGGCCTGGGTGTAGAGGTTGTAGTTGTAGAGGATTTCAAACAGGTCCCAGAAGTGCGACACCAGCTCGTGGTACACCGAGCCGGGGTTGCGCTGCCCTTCCCGGGCCAGGAAGTCGAAAGCCGTCTCAAAGAGGTGCATCCGCGCAAACGGCGTCGGAATGCTCACCGCCACGTTCCTGGCCCGCCCGCCCGTGGGGTCGGTTACGGTGTTGATTTCGGTGCTGGTAATGGGCGCAGTTTTCTGCCAGCCCTGCACCTGCTGGGAACCGTTGTTGTGAAGACGAAGGACTTTGGGCATATATCAGCCCCACCCCCCGGCCCCCTCCCCTTTGGGAGAGGGGGAGCCTGACGGAGGTATTCGGGGTGTTTAGGTTTTGAACTAGGAAACTACAACTAGAGTCCCTCCCCACAGGGGAGGGGTTGGGGTGGGGCTACACCACTTTCACCTTTTCCTCAAACGCCTTGTCGGTCACCTGGTCGAACAAAGCCACGAGCTTGCGGAAGCTGTCGGGCTCCTGGATGGACTTGGCGGCGTCGTTGAGCTGATTGAGGAAGTAGTTCTGGCTGAGGCCCTTGTTGAAGAAGTCGTTCCACTTCTTTTCCACCGGCTTGCCCGCAATCATGGCGTTGAAGTCGTCGGTGGTCAGGTCGAAGGGGCGGAAGGCGCGGCGGTTCTGGCTGAGCTCCTTCAGCCACTCGTCCACGCCGTACTCGGGGCTGTGGAGGAAGTTGTTGAGCTCCTTGAAGATGGGCTCGTTGCGCAGGGCGTGCGTCAGGTTCAGGTTGTCGTGGTAGGGCGCCTTGTCGGTGGGCAGGTGCTGCTTGTGGTAGCGCGAGAAGTAGAGCAGCTGGGTCAGGTGCTTGGCAATCAGCTCCCGGCTCTCGTCGGGCAGGTGGCTGAAGTTCAGATCCTGAGTGTCGGTGCCGAGGCCGTACTCGTGGAAGTGCGGGGCACCGTTGCGCAGCTCGGCGTCGGAGTACTGCATGAAGTCGACCACGCTCAGGGCGGCCAGCAGCTCGATGAGGTGGGCCTTGTTGCGCTGGGCCGTGCCGCCGGGCTGGTTTTCGTAGGGCGTGTCGGGCGTGTCGGCCAGGTAGTATAGGGCGTCCAGGCCCGGCAGGTTGTGCTCGTAGTAGCTGAGCGCGGCCTTGGTCTTGGTCAGGAAAGAGTTGGAGTCGATAACCGAGTTATCCTCACTCTGGAGCGCGAAGTAGGGCATCACCGTCACGGCGCCGGTGAGGGCCGAGCGCAGGTAGCCCGAGTTGCTGAGGCGGGTGTTGGGGTCCTTCAGGTTTTTGAGCAGCAGCGGGAAGCCCGCGGCACCCGTCCCTCCGAAGATGCTGGAGATGAAGAACACCCGGTCCCCGGCCTGGAAGTTGTCGGCGAAAAACCGGATTTCCGGCGACTCCACCACCTTGTTCAGCACGATGCTGCCCACGTTGGGCGAGCCGCGGAAGCCGATGGTGAGCGGGCTTTCCAGGTTGTCCTGGGTGAAGAGCAGCTCCACGAGCCCCTTGGAATCGACGGACAGCTGGTCGTAGCTCAGGTACTGGCGGAAGCTCTGGTTGATGCCGCCGAAGTCGAACACGAACGTATCCTTCACCCCGCCGTTGGTATCGGCCGAGATGCTGCTCAGGGTGCTGATGTCGGTCTGGAAGAAGCCGTCGTCGCGGGGGCCCAGGTGCTGGTAGATCTGCTGGTAGCTCTTGAGCATATCCACCGTGCGGTTCATGTCGCCGTTGTGGGCGTCGGGGTCGATGATGATGGGCACCACCCGGTCGCAGTTGGCGAGCTTCACGCCCGAGGCCAGCAGCATGGTCAACGAGCGGATGACGCGGGAGCCGGTGCCGCCAATGCCGAAAATGAACAGTTTAGCCATGTTACGCGCTTAGTTTATTTGCTTGAATCTCACTCTTCAAGTGAGTCATCATCTTCAAAATTGTATATGGCTCCACACAGAACCATATAAACGTCTTCGAAATGGCGTGCTTGGCTTACTAGCTTTTGCAGGTGGTCAGCCTCAATAAATTGAGTGAGAACATCATCGTCTGCTTGGATACAGACGTCGATCTGGCTCTTCAGCTCAGGCAGACTGTAACTGCCAAGCTGATGCCATATACTTTCAAACGGGACTTTACCCCAATAAACGTAGGAAAGTAACTTTTGCCACTTCCCGAAGCGTCGTTTCAGCAGTAGCTCCTTTTGATATTTGGCACCATGAGCGTCGAAAAACAACTCTGCGTGTTGCTGCAAACGATAGTAGCCCGACAGCGTGCAAGACGTTGCGAAGTCTTGCGGCTGCTCAACAATATAGCAGAAGGCGCCTTTAGAATTCTGCTGGAAGGATATCAACGGAAAACTAGGCTCTATCCTCAGCCCTAAAAAGGTGTCGTGCTGGCGTTAGTGGAGCCGCGCTTGAGCAGGACGGAGAACAGGAAAAACCAGAACAGGCCGAGAATGGCATTCCAGGTCGACATCCAGTAGACGTAGGAGTGCGAGGCCACGGCCTGGGAGTTAGCCTGCCAGATGCCGATGATAAAGGCCAGCACGGCGTTGAGGACCAGAAAAATCACCCAGTGGCGCAGCTTATTGAAGGTGGCCACGCCCATGGCGCGGTTGATGATATAGTAGAAAATCAGCACCATAGCCAGGGAAAGGCCAATGGTGAGTAAGCCCACGTTGGGGAAAATCACTTCCCGGTACACGGGTGTTTCGGAAGGCGGCTGCGGAGTGCCGATGAGTTCGTACAGAAAGCGGAAGAAGCTCTTCATGGGGCAGAATATGGCGCAAATCAGGTTTGCGAGTGGTGTAAGGGGTTCGGGAAAGGAAAGCCCGGCAGTGCGGTTGATACGGTAACCAGCAGTTCGCGTTATCTAATCGGCGGGTTGCAAGGTGAGCGGAATGGCAAAAACCGGGGCTTTATCCTGCTCATTGCTGGTGACGGCCGCCACCCCATCGACGAGGCTACTGAGGGCGAAGGTTTTGGCCCCGGCCTGGTTGATGTTGCTGTCGTTTTTGGTGGTCCACTGGCTGATCCAGGCCGGTTGTTGGTCATTGAGCATAAGCTGGAGGGGGCGGGCGGCCTTGCCGAGCTTCGTAACGCGCACTTTCACGAAATGCGTGTACTGGTTTTCGGCGCCGCTGCTATTTTTCGTCTGGTCAGTGGCGGCAAACACGCTGCTGATCTTCGCGTCGGTATCCTGAGCCTGGAGCTTCAGGTTGGTTTTCAGGTAGTTCAGGTCGCGGTACAGGCCCGGCAGGGTTTTCAGGTTCAGGCCCACTACGAACTCTACCGGCTCCCTGGCCGACACGCTGCTCACGGCCACGGTGTGGTAGGAAGCGCCGGCCGTACGCTTGCTGGCATCTTTCTCGCCGTAGTACCAGGAGCCCACATTCTGAAAGCGGTTCAGCAATGAGGAAGCCGGCGTAGGATATTTCACCCCAAAGTGGGCCTGCTGGGCGGGCTGCTTCTCTAGCAAAGCCGCATCGAAGCGCCGCACAGCGTCGGCCGGGCCAATTACCCAGAAGTAGTAGGGAATATCGGTGTCGCAGCAACCATTAATTTTCTTCACAGAAGTGGTCAGAGCCGGATAAAACGTGCCGCGAAAATCGGAGGTGTAACCGTAGACCGATACGGCCAGGTCGGCGCGCCGGGTGCGATTCAGCGCATCGGTGACGTCGGTGCTGATGTAGGGAATGGCCCCGGCGTTTTTCGGGGAGTAGATAAAGTCCGAAATCAGCACGTTCACCGTGTTGGGCGCATAGTAGCCGCCCACCAGCGTGTCGAGTACCGTCGGAATATTGGTGCTGCTGGCCGGCTGCTGAATGCCAGCGCGCACGGTCTGGGACAGTTGCTGATAAGAGTCGCGGTAGGGCTTCTCCTTGATGCGGAAGTAGTTTTTGCGAGCCGCCGAGCTGCGGTTTACTGCCGACAGAAACTGCGCCACGTGCTGCTGGAAGCGGGTATTGGAACCATTGGCAGCAGTCTTGGGCATAAAGCCTTCCATCGAGCCCGATACTTCCAGAAATACGTTCACTTGGGCCAGCACGCCGGCGGTGGTGGGGCTGGAACTGGCAGCAGCGGGCTCCAGCGGCGGCCCGGTTTCGGTGGTGGCTTCCGTAGCAGCAGGGGTTTCGGCGGGCGAGCTAGCTGCGCTGGTTTCGCCCTTCATATCGGAGCGGGAGTAGCAGCCGCAGAGCAGCAGCCCGAGGGCCAGGGCAGGAAGCAAACGGAAAGAGCTGGTCAAATGCATTCGAACAAAGTAAGAGCCACCGATGAATGTCGCCCTCTGCGTACTGCCAGCCGGGCCGGTTGGTTGTGGGCGGAACGTATGTAAGGCTATAAAATTTTATGGCAAAAACCGCATATATGCCTGCCCGGATGAATAAACCGGTGTCGACTAACCCGTTAAAACGATGCTACAACGTGAAAAGCCCCGCCGTCTTACCACTTTGGCAAAACGGCGGGGCTTTTCACATCAGACCTGGACCTCCGACTGAGCGTAGCAGCGCATGACCGGTTATGTTTCCTTAGCTGTAGTCGATTTCGGTGTTGTCGCCGATGTTCAGGCTGTGGTTCAGGCCCCGGAACGACGCGTCGGAGCCCACGATACAGTCGTGCATCACGGCCTGGCGCAGTTCGCTGTAGGAGCCGATGATGGAGTCGCTCAGAATCGTGTTTTTCACAATGGTTCGGTCGCCGATGGCCACGTTGGGGCCGATGATGGAGTGCGAAATCTGGCAGTCCTTGCCAATGCTGACGGGTGGAATAATGATGGTGTCGGGGAATTCGGGGTACTCGCGCCGGCCCAGAAACTCGGGGCGGTTGAGCAGCTTGGCATTGGCCTCGAGCAGCGTGTCTTTGCGGCCGCAGTCAAACCAGTTGTCCACGGGCGCGGTGGTCATCTGGGCCCCGTCCTGAATCATCACCATCAGGGCATCGGTAAGCTGAAACTCGTTGTGCGTGCGCTGGTCTTGCTCCACGATGCGCTCCAGGGCCGAGGCCAGCCAGGCTGGGTCGGCTATTTTATAGAGGCCTACCAGCGCGTAGTTCGATTTGGGAATGCGCGGCTTCTCAATCACCTTCGTCACACGGCCGCTGTTGTTGGTTTCGACCACGCCAAATATCGACGGCGTTTTCACCTCCTTCACGGCCAGCACGTTGCCCGGCGTGCGGAGCAGCTCGTCCAGGTCCACGTCCACGATGGTGTCGCCGAGCATGATGAGCACGCCGTCCTGGTCGTGGCGGAACTGCTCGCGGGCCAGCCACAGCGCGTGGCCGATGCCTTCGCGGGGCTCCTGCACCACGAAGCTGGACTTCACGTTGGGGTACTGGCGGCGCACGTAGCTTTCCACCTTTTCGCCCAGGTAGCCGATGATGAAGACAAACTCTTCGATGCCGGCTCCCCGCAGGCGGTCGATGATATGGCCCAGGATGGTGTTGCCGGCCACCGGAACCAGCGACTTGGGCTGGGTGTGGGTGTGCGGGCGCAGGCGCGACCCGATACCGGCGACAGGAATAACAGCTTTCATGCGTAGTGAAACAGGCGTAAGTCCGCAAAATAGTGAATCATTGCGGGAGCGGACCATAGCAACAACCGCGAGGCGCTGAATTCGTACTGGGAACCCACCCGTAGTGGCTACCGCAGCTTCCGGTTCCGCTCCCGAACCACTACCTTAACCCGCTTCTTTCCACTTTTCCTTTTTCATCCCCCTATTCTTTTTCACATGAAACGTCTTTTCCTGTATCTGCTCGGACTGGTAGTGCTGCTCACCCAATCGTCGTGCGGCTACAATAGCATGGTGACCAAAGACCAGACCGTTAAGGCTCAGTGGGCCAACGTGCAAAGTGCCTACCAGCGCCGCGCCGACCTGATTCCGAACCTGGTAAACACGGTAAAAGGAGCCGCCAACTTCGAGAAAAGCACCCTCACCGATGTTATCAATGCCCGGGCGAAGGCCACCAGCGTCCAGATTTCGGCCGACAACCTGACGCCCGAAAACATCAAGAAGTTTCAGGAAGCCCAAAGCCAGGTAAGCTCCGGACTGGGCCGCCTGCTAGCCGTTTCGGAAAACTATCCGGAGCTGAAAGCCAATGCCAACTTCCAGGAGCTGCAAGCGCAGATCGAGGGCACCGAAAACCGCATCAATGTGGAGCGCAACAAGTTCAACACGACGACCAACGACTACAACGGCTACATCAAGTCGTTTCCCAATAACCTGTTTGCCGGTATGTTCGGCTTCAAGGAGAAGCCGTATTTCGAAGCTGACGCCGCCTCGCAGAAGGCTCCCACGGTTCAGTTCTAATCTGGCTTGTTAGGGACTTGGGAGTAGGATAGTCGGGTGTTGGTTGTCGTTGTGGTCACTACACCAAACAGCAACATCCTGGCCCTGCCCCCAAGCGCCCTTGTTTCCAAGACCCACCACCCATGACCAATCCTATTACCCCGGAGCAGGAGGCCGCCTTGGTGGCCGCTATCCGGCAAGCCGAAATCACTACTTCCGGTGAAATTCGGGTTCATTTGGAAGACAGCTGTCCTACTCCCGAGCCACTGGACCGCGCGGCCCAGGTATTTGCCGAGCTAGGCATGCACAACACGGCCCAGCGCAACGGCGTGCTGTTTTACCTGGCCTGGAAAACCCGGCAGTTCGCCGTCATTGGCGACGCGGGCATCAACGCCGCCGTTTCCGACGACTTCTGGGAAATTACGAAGGAAACCGTGCTCGACCAGTTTCGGGCCGGCAAATACGTGGTTGGCCTGGAGCGGGGCGTGCGCATGGTAGGCGAGCAGCTCAAGCGCTACTTCCCCTACAACGCCGCTACCGACAAAAACGAGCTCGACGACTCTATTTCATTTGGCGACCCCGCGCCGCCCCGCCTATGAGGCACGCCTTACCCCTGCTGGCGCTGCGGCACTGGCTCCGCTTTTTCCTGCTGACCGTTGGCTTGTTCTTCGGCCTTCGGGCCTTCAGCCTAGCCCAACAGATTCCGCCCCGGCCCAGCCCGGCCCGGCTCGTAAACGACCTGGCGGGCATGCTGCGCCCGGAGGAAGTGCAGGCGCTGGAGCAGAAGCTGGTGGCCTACAACGATTCCACGTCGTCCCAGATTTCGGTGGTAACCGTGGCCACACTAGGCGACGATGAAATAGCTGACTATGCCCAAAAGCTCTACGAAGCCTGGGGCATTGGCCAGAAAGGCAAAAATAATGGCGTGCTGGTGCTGGTGGCCGAAAAGGAACATCTGGCCCGCATCCAGACCGGCTACGGCCTCGAAGGAGCTATTCCCGACGCGCTGGCCAAGCGCATTATTTCCAATACCATCGTGCCGGCTTTCCGGGAGCAGCGCTACTATGAAGGCCTCGACCGGGCTACCAGTCAACTTATTGCGTTGGCCAAAGGCGAGTATCAAGCCGACCAGGAGCCGGCCTCCCGGCGGCGCAACGACTCCAGCGGCTCGGGCTGGACGTTCTGGCTCGTCATCGGGGCCATTGTGCTCTTCATCCTGCTACGCAGCCGCGGTGGCGGCGGTGGCCGGGGCGGCGGGTTCCGCGGCGCCATGATTCCCCCGCTCATTTTCGGTGACTTCAGCGGCGGCCGCGGCGTATTTGGTGGCGGTGGCGGCTTTGGCGGCGGCGGCGGCGGGGGTGGTTTCGGCGGCTTCGGCGGCGGCAGCTCCGGCGGCGGCGGCGCTAGTGGCGAGTGGTAAAGCAGCTTTGTACCGACAGTAAAATAAAAGGCCTGAACCGATGTGGTTCAGGCCTTTTATTTTACTGTTTAGAAAGTCGCCAACCATAACCAGCACGTTATGCTTCGACTTCGCGGCCGCCAGATAAAGCATGATGTTCTTTTGACTTTCTAAACAGCTTCATTATTTCAACCGGCTTAAAGCTACTCTATCACCACACGGCGCGTCACCGGGCCTTCGCTGTAGACAACGCGCAGCAGATAATATCCCGGCCTTCAGCTGCTGTATGGGCAGCGTCAGATCAGCTGTGGTTACGGGCTGGGTCAGCACCGTGCGGCCCAGGTTATCGAGCAGTTGCACCGACTGCGGCCGGGCAGCGGCGTCGAGTGAGAGGTGTAGCTCGGAGTGGGCGGGCACGGGCCAGGCTTGGGTGCGGGCGGCCAGCTGGGCATTGGACTACGTGCAGCACGTTGGGAGCCAGCAGCCGCGCCAAGCCGGTGACGGGCTGGCCATTTACGCTGCTGAAATAGCCTGCCACCAGAATTTTACCATCGGACTGCAGTTTTATATTTTGGACACTGGCATTAAAAAAGTTATTCCCGAATGTAGCGTTAAAAGAAGCATCTGATTGTCCATTAGTCTGCTTGCGAATTATACCCTTAGTAAAAATTGCGGGTAGTATTTGAGTGTCGGGCTGTAATACAATGCTATTAATTAGAGGCGAGCCAAATACTGACAATGCGCGCAAAACAGCAGTGAAGGTTTTATCGAGTGCTCCATCCGGCAATACTCTAATGAGACCAAGCGCTTCATTTTCCGGCACATTGTAACCCAGATAGCCACCGGTCACTATTTTCCCGTCGGGCTGTACTAAAATCTGATCCGCCCTGGAATCTTGGGCACTTTGGATAGGTGAAGAAAAGCTTGGATCAAGCTGGCCATCTGGCTGTAGGCGTACCAACGCATGCAGAGTTGTCGTATTAAAATAGTCCCAACAGCCGCCCACCAAGATTTTACCAGTGGCTAGTAGTTGTAAAGCCGAGATTGTCCCATACACGGAACTGGCGGCAAATGAATTATCCAACTGACCGTTTGCCATAAGCCGTGTGACCTCATAGCCTGTACTGATCACAATACGCCCATCTGGATGCACTACAAAACGTGACGAATAAACGTTGTTTAAGAGCGGAGACCACTGAAATGAATTATCAACAGCGCCACCGGTCAGCCAACGAACGATCTTCTTGTTGTCAGTGGCTCCAGCACTGGGTCTGGCACCACTGAATAGACTTGTTGCGACGATTCATCAATGAGTTAAGCAAAAATTCCATAGCCCGGCGCACACTTCTAAAGCCACATCGAATTGGTCGAGATTGCGCATTCGCAGGCGGTCAGCCAAAATATGGTACCGTTTCAAGCCGCCCAAGCTATGCTCGACCATGACCCGCTTACGCGCTTGTTGCGTATTGCGGAATTTATAGTTTTTCGTCAACGGTCTGTTCTTTGATTTTTTAGTGGGCAGAAATAATTTGCCGCACCGATACGTTTTGCCGCACCCCTGAAAACCTGAATCAACCCGCATTTTTAACCCCTCAAACCACGCTTTATCAGATGATAACAGCTTTTTTAGTAAGGTAAAGTCATGCATACTACCGGGAACTACCCGGCTCACATACACCAACTTTCGCTGGGCATTGGCGGCCACGAGTGCTTTCAGGGTGTGCCGTTTTTTTACCGCTGTACCGCGCTTTTTGTGCTTGCTTCTCTTGCGGCCGTTGCGTGGCAAATTCGGTAGCGTCGAGTAAAACGGCCCGACGTTTGGAAAAATAACGCCGCCATGCCGCAGACCAGCCCCAATACGTCGTAGGTCAAGCCCGATTGACAGCTGAAAAGGGTAAAGAAGAGCAAGTCGGCTTCGCTTTTTACACTCGTTCCTACCGGATTAATAATCATTTTATCAGGTAGCTGCATACCATAAAAAGTTTCGTAAGCCTGCGTAAATACGCTTAGTAATTGCTCAAATTGATGGGCATCACACCCCACCGCTAAGCGCCACTGCCGAGGAGGTTTTAGGTCGTAAATCGAAATCTTCATCCACAAAATTCGTGTCAACTACCCGCAGCAGCGCCACCACATCCAAGGCATCGGCCAGGGCCTGGTGGGCCACGGTGGCGTCGGCGAAGTGGGCGCGGGCCTTGCAGATGCTCATGGTGGGCAGACGGGTGTCTTTGCGCCAGTTCAGGTGAAACGCCGCCGGGTCGAGTAGGGCCGGCTCGTGGCGCACCAGCGTGCCCCAGCCGGGCAGCTGCCGCAGAAACGGCACGTCGAACGACCCAATGTTTTTGCCGGCCAGCGTCACCGCTACGCAGTCGTGCTTGTCTGCTTTGAAGCCGTGCAGCAGCAGAAACTCGCGTAGCTGCGGCACCAGCTCAGCCGGTATGCACAGTTCGGGGTTAGCGTCTTTGCGGGCCAACTCTTCCAGCAGGCGGGCATTCAGGGCCAGCGCGCCGGCGAAACGCATCCCATTTCGACCCCTACGCCTATGCCACCCGGCATCACATCGAGCAGACAGTGAATAAATTAAAACAGCACCGACGCCTCGCCACCCGCTACCACAAACTCGACGCCTCCTTTGACGCCTTCCTCTGCGCACGCAGCGCCACGCTATACCTTAACTGAGCCCCCCCCTAGGGCCCAGCTCGTTGTCGGGGAAGGAGGGATTGGCAGGCACGCAGCAAAGCGTGCGCCGCTGAAATACAAGCTACGCAAAACAGAAGCGTCTCTGGGCACCTGGCAGCGCTGCTGGTTAACACCTCATGACTGGCTCACGCGGTCAGGGGCGTGAGAAGACGGCAATGACTTTCTTAAACCTCCAGCTCCCGCGTATTTCGGCCGTTGGTGGCGCGCAGCGGAGACCAAAACCACGCCCAGCCATCGCCCCCCATCGACGCTGGCAAGGTTCGCGAAACCAAAGCGGCCCTGCCTGGGAGCGGTTCCGCCTGTCGTGGGCAAACGGGCAATGTTCGGTGTGGCGGTGCCTACCAAAACCGGTTCGGGGGCTTTGACCGATAGGGCTTAGCGTGAGCCCCGATGTTCCGCGCTACCTGCCCAATTATTAAGCTGCGGGCATCGGGCCGAGCAACAAATACCCGGACGTGCTACGTCGCCCGGGGCGTTCCTTGCCGATTACGCTGGTGCCGCTTGCCTAGTTCTGTGCGGTTGGTTTGGGCACGCTTCGTCGGGGAACCGGCCTATAGCGCCACGACCTTGTTTCGTGACATTTTTTGTATATTTAATTATACTAATTAGCCGCTTGGCCATGGGCATTGCCCGTGATGCAACCGACCAGCACTTTCCTTCCCGCCTTCCTTCCTAACCCCCTTGGCCATGACCCGACTTTACGCCTTCCTGTGCCTGCTGCTGGCCTGGCTGCCCGCTGCCGTGTGGGCCCAAACCATCAGTTCCTTCGCCCCCGCCTCGGGCAACGTGGGCACGTTGCTCACGCTCCGCGGCACCGGCCTAGACCGGGTCACGGCCGTGGCCGTGGGCGGCACGGCCGGCGTGATTCTGGACAAGACCCCCACCGCCTTGCGCCTGCTGGTCATGCCCGGCGCCACCAGCGGGCCCCTGACCACCACCGGCGGCGCCCCGGCCGCCTCGGCCACGGCCTTCACCGTCACCCGCACGCCCCTGGGCACCGCCCAGCAGGGGCCCAAGCTCGTCGGAACCGGCGCCGTGGGAGGTGCAAAGCAAGGCCATTCCGTGGCCTTGTCCGCGGACGGCAACACCCTGGCCGTGGGGGGGTACGAAGACAACACCTTTAGCGGAGCCGTGTGGGTGTTTGTCCGCAGCGGCACGGGCTGGAGCCAGCAGGGGCCCAAGCTCGTCGGCACCGGCGCCGTGGGCAATGCTAGCCAAGGCCATTCCGTGGCCTTATCCGCGGACGGCAACACCCTGGCCGTGGGGGGGTACGGGGACAGCCCTACCGGGGCCGTGTGGGTGTTCGCCCGCAGCGGCGCGGCCTGGAGCCAGCAGGGCCCCAAGCTCGTCGGCACCGGCGCCGTGGGCAATGCTAGCCAAGGCTGGTCCGTCGTCTTGTCCGCCGACGGCACCACCTTGGCCGTGGGCGGGTACAGCGACAATATCTCTACCCTCCCTAACGCCGTTCCGGGGGCCACGTGGGTGTTCGCCCGCAGCGGCACAACCTGGAGCCAGCAGGGCAACAAGCTCGTCGGAACCGGCGCCGTGGGAGGTACAAGGCAAGGCGAATCCGTGTCCTTGTCGGCCGACGGCACTACTTTGGCCGTGGGCGGACCAGGCGACAACAACCGTGGCGGGGCCGTGTGGGTGTTCGCCCGCAGCGGCGCGGCCTGGAGCCAGCAGGGGCCCAAGCTCGTCGGCACCGGCGCCGTGGGAGGCAATGTAAACCAAGGCCGTTCCGTCGCCTTGTCGGCCGACGGCACTACCCTGGCCGTGGGCGGGCCCAATGACAACAGCTTTGGCGGGGCCATGTGGGTGTTCGCCCGCAGCGCCGCGGCCTGGAGCCAGCAGGGGCCCAAGCTCGTCGGCACCGGCGCCGTGGGATCCAGTGCAAGGCAAGGCGAATCCGTGGCCTTATCCGCGGACGGCAGCACCCTGGCCTCGGGCGGGAACGATAGCAACACCTTTTACGCAAATACGTGGGTGTTCGCCCGCAGCGGCGCGGCCTGGAGCCAGCAGGGGCCCAAGCTTTTCGGCGCCGTGCCGATTTCGTTACCAGTCTCTGCAAGCAAGAACGTTTCCGTGGCCTTGTCGGCGGACGGCACCACCCTGGCCGTGGGCGGACCAGGTGACAACATCAGCGGTATTGGGGCCACGTGGGTATTTTCGGCGGCCAGCAGCCCGCTGGCCGCGCGCGCCGGGGCCGGGCCGCAGGCCCGCGCCCGCTTTTTTCCCAACCCCGTGGCCGGGCAGCTCACCGTCGCCGGCGGGCCCAGCACCGGCTCGCTGCGCCTGCTCGACGGCCTGGGCCGCACGGTGCTCACCAGCGCGTACCGCGACGGCCAGCCGCTGGACCTCCCCGCTCTGCCGGCGGGCCTCTACTGGCTGCAACTAGACCAGCAGGCCCCCCGGCCCCTGCTCAAGCGCTAAACCGCGGCTGCGCCGCGCGCCGGCCCTGCTTACTCCTTTTGTCACCCCCTAACCCCTACTTCGCCATGACCCGTTTCTACGCTGTGCTGTGCCTGCTGCTGGCCTGGCTGCCCGCTGCGGCCCAAACCATCAGTTCCTTCGCCCCTGCCTCGGGCAACGTTGGCACGCTGCTCACGCTCCGCGGCACCAACCTGAACCTGGTCACGGCCGTGGCCGTGGGCGGCACGGCCGGCGTGATTCTGGACAAGACCCCCACCGCCCTGCGCCTGCTGGTCATGCCTAGCGCCACCAGCGGGCCCCTCACCACCACGGGCGGGACCCCGGCCACGTCGGCCACTGCCTTCACTCTCACCCGCACGACCCTGGGCACCGCCCAGCAGGGCCCCAAGCTTGTCGGAACCGGCGCCGTTGGCTCTTCTTGGCAGGGCAGTTCCGTCGCCTTATCCGCCGACGGCACCACCCTGGCCGTGGGCGGGCACCTTGACAACAACAGTATCGGGGCCACGTGGGTGTTCACCCGCAGCGGCACGAGCTGGAGCCAACAGGGCCCCAAACTCGTCGGAACCGGCGCCGTTGGGCCTACTGTATACCAAGGCCGTTCCGTCGCCTTATCCGCCGACGGCAACACCCTAGCCGTGGGTGGGGCGTTTGACAACTACTCTAGCGGGGCCACGTGGGTGTTCACCCGCAGCGGCACCGCCTGGAGCCAGCAGGGCAACAAGCTCGTCGGAACCGGAGGCATTGGACCTTCTTTGTTTCAAGGCTATTCCATCGCCTTATCGGCCGACGCCACTACCTTGGCCGTGGGCGGATACGGTGACAGCAACGGTATGGGAGCCACGTGGGTGTTCACCCGCAGCGGCACGAGCTGGAGCCAGCAGGGCAACAAGCTCGTCGGAACCGGAGGCATTGCCCGCCCATGGCAAGGCCGTTCCGTCGCCTTATCCGCCGACGGTACCACCCTAGCCATGGGCGGGCAATACGATAATAACGATGTCGGGGCCACGTGGGTGTTCACCCGCAGCGGCACCGCTTGGAGCCAGCAGGGCAACAAGCTCGTCGGAACCGGCGCGGTTGCAACCCCTAGTTACGGTGTAAGCCAAGGCTATTCCGTCGCTTTATCGGCCAATGGAACCACCCTAGCCGCGGGCGGGTACTATGACACCAACTTTAGAGGGGCCACGTGGGTGTTCACCCGCAGCGGCACCGCCTGGAGCCAGCAGGGCAACAAGCTCGTCGGAACCGGAGCCATTGCAAGCCCTAGTTTTGGTGTACGCCAGGGCGCTTCCGTCGCCTTGTCGGCCGACGGCACCACCCTGGCCACGGGCGGGCCTGAGGATAACACCAACTTTAGCGGGGCCACGTGGGTGTTCACCCGCAACGGCACCGCCTGGAGCCAGCAGGGCAACAAGCTCGTCGGAACAGGGGCCGCCGCTAGTAATGTAAACCAAGGCGTTTCCGTGGCCTTATCGGCCGATGGCACCGTCCTGGCCGTGGGCGGCCCCCATGACAATGGCAGTAACGGGGCCACGTGGGTATTTTCGGCGGCCAGCAGCCCGCTGGCCCTGCGCAACGTGGCCGCGCCGCGCGCCAGCGCCGACTTCTTTCCCAACCCCGTGGCCGGGCAGCTCACCGTCACCGGCGGGGCCAGCGCCGGCACGCTGCGCCTCTTCGACGGCCTGGGCCGCACGGTGCTCACCGGCACCTACCGCGACGGCCAGCCGCTGAACCTGCCCGCCCTGGCCCCGGGCGGCTACTGGCTGCAACTAGACCAGCAGCCCCCCCGGCCCCTGCTCAAGCGCTAGGCCAGGGCCGCACCGCACACTCGATGAGGCACTTTTTGTATGCCCCGGCTATACTGGCGCGGCCGGCTAATGGTCGCTGCGCACGCCGGCGCGGATGGGAACTGCCAGGCGGTTTTCAGCGGGCGGCACCGGGCACGACTACTGGCCACTGGTGTTGTAGGCGCAATACGGATTGTAGGCGCGGTTGAAGTCGAGCGGCACGACGCTGGTTTTGGGAATCCGGAAGTCGAGGTAGCGGCCGCCACCGTAGGTTTCGTGGCCGTTGGTGGGGTCAGTGAAGGGCACGAACAGGTAGTCCTCGTAGCCGGGCTGGCGCATCAGGTCCAGGCCCTGATACGCACTCAGCTTCAGCTTCTGGCCATTCATTACGCAGTGCAGCTCGCCATACTTGCGGTACTCGGGCTCCCGCAGGCCGGTGGTTTTCATCCGGAACGGGGCCGAGGTGGAGTCGCGCACGAAGGTGGCTTCCACGTAGCAGCGGTAGTCGGCGGGAAAGAAGGGCAAGCCCTGGAAAGCCGCACGAGCCTCAACGGGCAGCGGTGTTTTGGTCGGGTCACGGTATTCGGTGTTCAGCTCCTGCTGCAAGGCCCCTACGGTCTGGGCGTGCGCCGCAGGTGGCAGCCGACTGTCGGTTTGGCCGTAGCTGTGGGCGGCTAGCATAGGTAGCAGCAGGAAAATACCAAGAACAGGATATATGCGCTGCATATATGTGGTGTTAAAAAGACCGCCGCACCAATACAGCGCGGCGGGAAACCTATTCGGCTTTCGGCGCACTTATTCCACTATAATCCGGCGCGTCACGGGGCCATTGACATAATTGACGCGCAGCAGGTACATGCCCGGCCGCAAGTGCTGCACGGGCAGCGCCAGCTCTATTTTGGTGACTCTCTGTGTTAGCACCACCCGGCCCATTGCGTCGAGCAGCTGCACGTGGCTGGGTGTGGAAGCGGCATCCAGGCTCAAGTACAACTGGTCGTGGGCGGGAATGGGCCATGCCTTAGTAGCGGCGGCCGTCACCGACTGCTTTGCCATCAGCACCTGCGGAGCATTCAAGCGTGCCAGCGACCAGCGGGCTTGGCCGGCAATCCTACTGAACTGGCCGCCAACGACTATTTCTCCGGTGGGCTGCAGCACCGCGCTATATACGGGGCCATCTACCAGGGTAGCGCTAGCGGCAAAAGAAGCGTCCAGGGCACCATTGGGCAACAGTCGGGCGAGCATACCCTGTGCCACACCGTTTGCCTGAATATTACTACTGGAGCCAATCAGCAAGCGGATATTGGGCTGCTGTACCACGAAACTGAGTTCGTCACCGGCCAGATGAGCATCAAAGCCGGTATCGACAGTCCCATCAGCATTCAGGCGCACCATGTTTGCGCGGTCTGCCCCGTTATAGGTACTGAAGCGCCCAGCGGCCACTACCTGCCCATTCGCCAGCGGCAACACGTCCAGCACGGACGATTCGGTGAGCGAAGTAGGTAGCACAAAGGTTGGGTCGGGCCGGCCATCGGTAGTCAAGCGCACCAGAGCGGGCGCGGTATAGCGGCTCCCATTGCTGGCCGAATAGACACCGCCGACGTAGGCGCGGCCGTCGGGCAGCAGCTTCAAACAGAGTATCTGCGCCTGCTTTGCATTACTATTCAGGTTATTTCCGTAAGCCTCGTCCACTCGGCCATTGGGCAGAAGTCGGTGTAAGTTACTGACCCCAATGGCCGGTGCCACCACCGAGATGCCTCCGATCAGCACCTTGCCATCGGCTTGCACAGCTATAGCCCGCACATTATGCACACTGATGGCCGTGTTGTTGGCAAGGTCAGCATTGAATGACGGATCAAAGATGCCGCTACTCTGCAGGCGCGCCACGCCCACGGCCTTGTTGCTGCCAATGGCTGTAAATCGGCCGCCAATCAGCAGGCGACCATCGGGTTGCTGCTCCAGTGATTCTACTGTGTAGTTGGGGTCGGCCGCAAACGAGGCATCCCGGGAGCCATCGGCCTGAAGACGGACCAGATTACTGGCGGCTTGGCCCCCAATGCTAGTAAAGCGGCCGGCCACGAGCAGCTTCCCATCGGACTGGCGTAGGATTCTGGCCACATACCCGGGCGTTATCAAGGCCGGCTGGAATGTTGGATCGGGCTGCGCATTGGAAGTCAGACGCACCAGACTGGCTCCTCCCACCTGAGTAAAGGCATTTTTCAGGTTGCCAGCTACTACAATACGATCATCGGGCTCCACTACTACCGTATTGATGGCTCCCAGCAGCGTGGCCCCGGTAGGAGACTGTGGGTCAATTGTACCATCGGTCAGCAACCGAATCAAGCTGGTGTTGGCCACTGCTGCCGTGCTTCCCATATACTTTTCAAAGCAGCTTCCCAATAGGACGCGTCCCTTACTATCGACGATCATCTGGTCGTTGCCGCTGTATTCATTAAGGTAACAGCTACTCTGCCCGGTTCCTGGCGCAAACTGCGTAACCTGAGCCCCGGTGGAGGTAAGCCGGAACAAAGGCTGAAAGAAGCCGCCCGACAGCGGTATCATCTGGGGACCTTCTACCAGCACGTCGTTGTTACGTGGGTCCAAGGCTAAGTGCGCTACCCACACATTCGCTCCAGCGGCGGTCAGGTTAATGGCCGGCACAAAGCTGTTGTCGTAGCTGCCGTTGGCATTCAGGCGCACCAGCCGCTGGCGGCCTGTTCCATTGAAGTCCTGAAAACGACCACCGACTACGATTTTGCCATCGGGCTGCACGACCATCGTCTTCACTTCGCCCGCAAATCCGGCACCCATATTGGCCGTAAACTGGGTATCCACGCTGCCGTCGGCGTTCAGCCGGACAAAATAGGAGCTGGCAACGCCATTGAAGGCCGTGAAAGTGCCGCCCAGCAGGATTTTACCATCGGCCTGCACGGCCACCACTTTCGGCGGGCCGGTGCTGCCCGTGCCCGTGGCCAGGGCAGGGCCCAGTGTGCCATCGGAGTTGAGCTGCACCAGGTTGCGGAATGACTGACCGCCCACAGTGAGCGTACCCGGCCCAAACAGTAGGGTGCGCCCTGAAGGCAGCAGGCGCACGAGTTCAGGAGACGGCTGAACGGGCACCGCAACGAAGGTCGGATCGAGGGTACCATCAGCATTTATTCGGGCTAGCTGGGGCCGGGCCGTGCCGTTTACGCGGGTAAAGTTTCCGCTGATGACATACTTGCCATCGGGCTGCCGGAGCATAGTCTGGATTGTAGCCGGCTGGTAGGTATCCGTCGCCGGGAAGGATGCATCTACCGTCTGCGCTCCGCTACGCTGGCAAAACCCAGACAAAAGACTGTAATCAGCAGGAAATAAGGTAACCGAGGCAACATGATGGAAATGGGTAAATCAAGAGACAATGATGACCACGATACCGGACTCAGATAGGCCACCAAGGGCTGCACACCGGTTTATAAGTAGCCTACAGGCAAAACCTGGTATCAGGCTACCCATCGGGCTATAGCCGCACAATGGAGGAGCTAAACGGCGGATAGCGGACTGAACGATATGGCCGAATTCAATACATACCTTGGCAATTAGGATGGCCAACTCATGAATTGTTGGTTATTACTGAATAAGAGAAGACAAAACTACGCGGGCTGAGACCAGTATCCTATCCGCAGTTCTCCGGCTGCCCTCCGTACCTTCGCCCCTGCTATGACCGACACCACCGCCCAAGCTCCCCGCAAGCTTTTCCTGCTCGACGCCTTCGCCCTGATTTACCGCGCCCACTTTGCCTTCAGCAAGAATCCGCGCATCAACTCCAAGGGCATGAATACCGGGGCCGTGCTGGGCTTTACCAATACGCTGGTGGAAGTGCTGCAAAAGGAGAAGCCCACCCACATCGGCGTGTGCTTCGACGGCCCGAAAAAGACATTCCGCCACGAGCAGTTTCCCGAGTACAAGGCCCAGCGCCAGGCTATGCCCGAGGACATCGGCACAGCCATTCCCTACATCAAAAAGATCATCGAGGCCTTCCACATCCCGATTCTGATTATGGAGGGCTTCGAGGCCGACGACGTGATTGGCACTCTGGCCCGCCACGCCGAGGAGCACGGCTTCGAGGAAGTGTACATGATGACGCCCGACAAAGACTACTGCCAGCTCGTGACCGAGAAGGTGAAAATCTACCGGCCGGCCTTCATGGGCAACTCGGCCGAAATCCTGGATTTAGCCCATGTACTCCAGCGCTTCGAAATTGAGCGGGTGGCGCAGGTCACCGACATCCTGGGCCTGCAGGGCGACGCTTCCGACAACATTCCCGGTATTCCCGGCATCGGTGAGAAAACGGCCAAAGCGCTGATTCAGAAGTACGGGTCGGTCGAAAACCTGATTGCCAACTCCCACGAGCTGAAGGGCAAGCAGCAGGAAAACGTGCGCAACTTCGCTGAGCAGGGTCTTTTGAGCAAGGAACTGGCTACCATTCACATCAACGTGCCCATTCCCTTCGAGCCGGAGGCGCTCTGCTGCTCTGCTCCCGACGAGGCCAAGCTCACGGCCCTGTTCGACGAGCTGGAGTTTCGGCAGCTGGCCGCGCGGGTGCTCAAAACAGCTCCCGCCCGCACTTCGGCCACGGCTATCAGCCCGGCCAAAGGCAAGAAAAGCAGCGTGCCGACCGGGGCCGGCCACCAGGCCTCGCTGTTTGCCGCGCCGGTGGGCATCACCGAAATGGGGGAAGAAGAAGCCGATGTGCTGCCCACCACGCGCCGCACGCTGGCCGAAGTGCCGCACCAGTACCACCTTATCGACTCGCCCGCGCTGCGCCGGGAGCTGCTCAGGTTCCTGCTGCTGCAACAGGAAGTCAGCTTCGACACCGAAACCACCGGCCTCGACACCATGACGGCCCGGCTGGTGGGCCTGAGTTTCTGCTGGCTGCCCGGCGAGGCCTACTACGTGCCCGTGCCGCAAAACAACCCCGCCGCCGCCCAGGCGCTGGTCGATGAGTTCCGACCGTTTCTGGAGCACGAGGGCATCCTGAAAATCGGGCAGAACATCAAGTACGACCTCACCATTCTCAAGCACTACGGCATCCGCATCGGCGGGCCGCTATTCGACACCATGCTGGCCCACTACCTGCTGGAGCCCGACATGCGCCATAACATGGACGTGCTGGCCGAAACCTACCTGCACTACACGCCGGTTTCCATCACGGAGCTGATTGGTCCCAAAGGCAAAAAGCAGAAAACGATGGCCGATATTCCACCCGCCGAGGTATCGGACTACGCCTGCGAAGACGCCGACGTGACCTTGCAGCTCAAGCACGTGTTCGAGCCCAAGCTTGCCGCGTTGGGGCTGCTCAAGCTGCTCAATGAGGTAGAGAATCCCTTGGTGCCGGTGCTGGCCGACGTGGAGTACGAAGGCGTCCGGATCGACTCCGGCGCCATGGGCGACTACTCGGCCGAGCTGCAGGGCTACATCGTCGATATTGAGAAGCAGATTTTCGCCGCCGCCGGCCAGGAGTTCAACATCGGCTCCCCGAAGCAGCTGGGCGAAATCCTGTTCGATAAGCTCCAGCTGGGGGGGGGCAAAATCAAGAAGACCAAAACCGGCCAGTACGCCACCGGCGAAGAAGTGCTGAGCCTGCTGGCCCCCGAAAACCCCGTGGCAGCCCTCATTCTGGAGCATCGCCAGCTCACCAAGCTGCGCAGCACCTACGTGGAGGCCCTGCCCCAGCTGGTGTGCGAAATGGATGGCCGCGTGCATACCAGCTTCAACCAGGCCGTGACGGCCACCGGCCGCCTGAGCAGCACCAACCCCAACCTGCAGAACATTCCGATCAGGACGGAGAAGGGCCGCGAGATTCGCAAAGCCTTCGTGCCCCGCGACGCTAACCACGTGCTGGTAGCGGCCGACTACTCCCAGATTGAGCTGCGCATCATGGCCGATTTTTCGAAGGACGCCACCATGATTGAAGCCTTCCGCCAGGGCATCGACATTCACAGCAGCACCGCCAGCAAGGTGTTTCATGTGCCGCTCGAAACCGTGGACGGCGAAATGCGTCGCAAGGCCAAAATGGTCAACTTCGGCATCATCTACGGCATTTCGGCCTTCGGCCTGGCCCAGCGGCTGGGCGTGGGGCGCAAGGAAGCCGTCGAAATCATTGATGCGTATTTCGAGGAGTTTTCGGCCGTGAAGCAGTTCATGGATGCCAGCATCAACAAGGCCCGGGAGCTGGAGTATGCCGAAACCCTGCTGGGCCGCCGCCGCTACCTGCGCGACATCAACTCGCGCAACGCCACGCTGCGCGGCTTCACCGAGCGCAACGCCATCAACGCCCCCATCCAGGGCACGGCCGCCGACATCATCAAGATTGCCATGATCCGCATCCACGACTGGCTGCAACGGGAGAAGCTCGGCACCCGCATGATTCTGCAGGTGCACGACGAACTGGTGTTTGACGCGCCCAAGGAGGAAGTCGACTACATTATTCCCCACATCAAGGAGCTGATGATAAACGCCTTGCCCCTGAGCGTGCCAATGGAAGTGGAAGTAGGCACCGGCCAGAACTGGCTACAGGCGCACTAACCCGAAAAAGGCCGGCACCCACACGGGGTACCGGCCTTTTTTTGGCTTGGGCTAACGAGCTATCCGCTACTTGGCCGAGAAGGTAGTGTTCGTAACGGTGGTTACATCGGGCTGCACGATCGTGCTTTTCAGCACCATCTTCGACGACGACAGCTCCACTATGTCTACCTGCACAGCAGCGCCGCCGCCCAGCTCCGGCGAGTTCAGGTACAGCTTGGTTTGGTCGGAGTTGATGTCCCAGCTTCCCATCGCCACCTGCTCACTGTCGGGGCACACATTTTTGCCTTCGTTTGCTTCCAGGCTTTTGTTGGAGTTGAACCGCAGGAAGTTATCCTTCTCGCAATCTACCAACTCTTTGTAGATATCCTCGGTACCCGTTTGGGAGCCGGTGTAGGTAATGGTGGCAGCCGATACCTGCCAGTTTTTACCGGTCAGCAGATCAGCCTTGGTTTCGGTTTTGTCTTTTTTGCAGGCCCCGAGCGAGCCTACCAACAGTAGGGATAAAGCAATAAGAGAAGAGCGTTGCATGAATGAAATTGGGTTAAAAAAAAGGATGGAGCAAGATAAGGGGTTTTCTGGCCACTACCCAACCCTGATGCTGCCCCGGCGCGGAGTTCATTCCAAACACTAGGCTGCTCCCACTGGTATAGTACCCGATATGACTGAATCTACGATTTTCACTGCGCCTGCTGCTGCCTTCGATGCCGTCGTCATCGGGGCCGGGCCGGTGGGGCTGGCCTGTGCGCTCGAAGCCCGCCGCCGGGGCCTCCGCGTCTGCGTTATCGACAAAGGCGCGCTCGTCAACTCCCTGGTGGGCTACCCGACCAATATGGAGTTCTTCTCCACCCCCGAGCTGCTCGAAATCGGCGGTTACCCGTTTCCTACCAACCACTACAAACCCCTGCGCGAAGACGCGCTGGACTACTACCGCCGCGTGGCCACGAGCGAAAATCTCACGCTGCGCCTCTACGAGCGGGTGCTGGCCCTCGAAGGCACGCCGGGCGCTTATGCAGTAGTGACGGAAAAAGGCCGGCTGACCGCGCGCTACGTCATCGTGGCCACGGGCTTTTTCGACGTGCCCAACCGGCTGGAAGTACCCGGCGCCGACCTGCCGCATGTGAGCTATTACTACAAGGAGCCCTACGCCCACGTCGGGCGGTCGGTGGTGGTTATCGGGGCCAAGAACTCGGCGGCCAAAGCGGCGCTGCAGCTGGTGCGCGCAGGGGCGCAGGTTACACTGGTGGTGCGGGGCGCAGCTATTTCGGAATCAGTGAAGTACTGGATTCGGCCCGACCTTATCAACCGCATTGCCGAAGGCCGCATCAGGGCACTGTTCACTACCACCGTCGTGGCCATCAGCGCCGAAAGCGTGCAGGTGCTGACACCCGAAGGCCCCCAAACCCTACCGGCCGATTTCGTGTACGCCCTCACCGGCTACCGCCCCGACTACAGCCTGCTGGCCGCCTTGGGCATCACGTTTCAGCAGGACGTGGCCCGCACGCCCTCCCACAACCCCGAAACCTTCGAAACGAACCGCGCCGGGGTGTATGTAGCCGGCACCGTGTGCGGCGGGCTCAACACCAGCCGCTGGTTTATCGAGAACGGCCGGCACCACGCCGCCGTGATAGCCGCCCAGCTAACAGCCGTGACGGCAGCCTGACGCACTACACAAAAGCCCCGCCTCTTTTCAGGGGAAGCAGGGCGTTTTGACAACATATCACCCTCTAAAAGGCCGAGTAGGTGAGTGTAATTGTGTAGGTAGTGTTTGTTGACTGGTCAACATCGGATTGCCTGAGGCTAAGCTTGTTCTCCGTCAGCTCAGTCACATCATACAAGCTGCCTTGGCTGCTGTTGGCTGTTTCCTGCACTATCAGCTTGCTTTCATTGGAGGTCAGATCCCAGGCTCCCTTCGTGGTTTGCGGAGCAGACGGGTCGCAGCGAGCCGGCCCTTCGTCAAACACAACCGTTTTATCGGCGCTGAATCTGAGGATATCATCTTTCGAACAGGCGTCAAACAGGCTGAATACCTCCTGGCTGCCCTGGCTATCAGAGAACGACGCCCCGGAGATGCGCCAGCTTTTGGCAGTCAGCAACTTCGCTTTTGTTTTGGGCTTGGGCTTTACCTCATCCTCTTTTTTGCAGCTGATAAAGTCGTGGGCAGCAAGCAACTGCTGAGGCCCGAAAATCACCGTCGACGGACCGGCTCACCACCGAACTACCATCGCCCTACCGTATACCAAAAACGCCGCCTTCAGCTTGAAGGCGGCGTTTTTGGTATACGGTAACGTTACTACGCTATTTCAGTCCCGCTTAAGGGAACAGGACCGCGTCGTAGTCGTTGGGGTTCACCTGCGGTATCGAAGCGCTATAGTTGCTGTTGATAACCCGGATGAACTCATTGGCAATTACAGCGTAGCCCCGCGAGGTAGGATGCACGCCATCGAGCGAGAACAAATTGCCCCGAATCAAGGTGGCGTTGTTGGTTGCCGCGTTAATGGTCAGGCCCCGCAGCGCAATGGAGTTGAAGAAGCCGTTCATGTCGACCAGCGGCACTTTATTCTGGCGGGCCGTGCGGGCAATAATCGTGTTCAGCTGGTTCGTGCGCGTCTGAATGGCCGTGGCTTCGGCTGGGTCGAGCACAAACTGGCTGGGCAGCGGGTTGGTAGGCGACGTGCCGGCACCGGTAGCAAACTGGGCCTGCGCCGTTAGCAGGAACAAGTCGTTGGCCGTGGCGGCCCGGGCAGTAGTGGAGCTTCCCTCCCGGATAAAGATCGTAGTAATGGCCGGGTTGACGCGCTGAAAGTTAGCTATCACATCTGCCAGGCGCACCGACGTAAAGAACGGCACGTTCACTACGTTCGGAATGTTGGCCGCTGCGCCAGCTACCGTACCATTTTTGCTGATGGTACGCATGATGTTGCGGTAGCCTCGTCCGAAGCTGGTCGTGTCCGTCATGCCGCTGAAAGGGTTGGCTAGGTCGAGCACCGCGCCGTTGGTGGCGTAGGTCAGCACGTCGTTATTCCCCATCCAGCAGGTAAAGAACGTAGGGGTCTTCTGCCCGATGAACGTCACATAATCCTTCGTGCCACGGTCGGCGGCGGGCAGAATGCGCTGGTAGTAGTTGTTGAGGTTGCCATAGCCACGAGCGGCACCGTTGAGGGTTGCTACCGGCACCGGGAAGGCCGGATTCACGGCAATGGCGGCGGTGGCATCGGCGCTCAGCACCGATATACCCGGTACGCCCAGGTTATCGGGCTGGGGGTTGAAAGACGGGGCCAGCTCCAAGGCACCTGAGCCAAACGGCGGAGCCGGCAGACGATTGCCGGTGTAGGCCAGCTGGTAAGTAGCCGGGTTGTTGGTGATGGTACGCGGCGCGGTTTCGCCGGCCGGAATCACCGTGGTGCTCTGGCCGGGCGAGAGGAGAATGGGGCTGCCGGTGCTGGTCAGGCCGAAGAACTTCAGGTAGCCGGAGCCATCCTTGCGGTCATCGGGGAACAAGGGCAGCACAAAACCACCGCCCCCAGCCAGGGCAAACTGCCGCGACAGAATGGCCGGATACGAGTTGTTGATGCCGCTGTTAGCCAAACCGCCACTCTGGAAGCCGGCAGTCAGGGAGTTGCCCACGGCCACGTAGCTGGAGAAGTCAGCCGAGCCTTTTTCGATGGCCGGCGCATCCAGATCGGGTTGGCACGAAGCCAGGCCCAACAGTGCCAGCGCGGGCAGGGTGTTCTTAAGTAGGGACTTATTCATGTCGGAGAAGAAAATCGAGGGTTAGAAAGTGTAGTTCAGGCCCACGCCGGGTACGATGACCTGCGTTTTGTAGGTACCCGCCACCCGATCCGTCGTGTTGTTATCCAGCAGCTCCTGCTGCGTAACGGTCCGCTTCTTCAGGCTCACAAACTGCGTGCTGAAATCCAGGCTGAAGTTCTCTCCGAACTTGTAGGAAGCGCCAATGGTGCCGGTGATACGGTCCGCGTCGGGCGTTTCGGGCGTCACGTAGCCGTCTTTCACGGGCGAGTTGTCGTAGGCACCGCCGGCCCGTACGGTCAGCCCGTCGGTAACCTGATACTGCCCACCCAAACGCAGGGTAACGGCATCCTGATAGTAGCGCTTCGAGGTGCTGGAAGTAGCTCCGTTTACGGGGGCGTTGAACTGGAACTCCAGGTTGCGGTAGGCGCTCCACTGCACGTAGTTCACGTCGAAGCCAAAGGTGAGCTTCTCCGTTGGCATGATGCCCAGCCCGATGCTGGTGGTAGCCGGCAGCGGCAGCGTAGCCTTGAACTTGGTGGCCTGGAAAGCCGGCGTAGCCGTGTTCGACAGGTTGGTGAACGTTACATCGCCATCGTTCACCACCGCGTCGATCTTGGAGCGGTAGCTGATGCCTACGCTCAGCATGCTGGAGGGCTTGAAGAAAACACCGGCGTTGAAGCCTAGCTTGCGCTCCGCTTTGCCATCCAGCTCAATGCTGGCAAACTTACCCTCGGCGTTCTGGGCCGGGATATCACGCTGCAGATTTACGGAGCCCAGGGCCAGGATCATCAGGCCCGCGCCGACACTCAGCTGCTCGGTGATGGCGTAGCTGAACGTAGGCTGTACATAGATGGATTTCAGGTCAATCTGAGTCAGCGCAAAGCGGCCTTCCCAGGCGTCGGCGTACTGCAACTTGCTGCCGAAGGGCGTGTACACGGCAATGCCCGCCCGGAATTTGCCTTCCGCCGGGCCGAAGCCCGCGTAGAAGTTCAGCGGCGTGGTGGTCGTATTTTGTAGCTCCCGCTGCGTACCGCCGTTTTCGGCCCGGAACGCCTGGCGGGCCAGCGTGGCATTCACACCGAGCTGCACCCCGCGCTCCTTCACCATCGCCAGGGCGCCAGGGTTGTAGAACATAGCGGCCTGATCGAGCGAGAGGCCCACACCCACGCCGCCCATGCCGTTGTTCTTCTGGCCGGCCAGCGTCACTTGGTAGCCGCCCGCCGAAGCTGCCGTGCCCGAGAGCAGCGCACCTCCCGCGAAGAGTAGAGTTTTTAAATTCATATGTAAGAGAGGAAAGGGTGAGAAGTAGGGGTTGTTGGGACTAAATGTAGGGAGAAAAAAGAATTAAGTAGTAGGCGTGCCGACTATTTAGCCCACTCGATAACCAGCGTTTTGGTCGGCCAAAAATGCAGCTATTATTCGTTATTTACTACCTGCCGCGTGTGCAGATTCAGCCGCTGGCCGCTCACGAGCAGGTGCACCCGAAAATCCTGGCCGGCCACGGGCTCGCCCCGCCCGATGCGGCCCAGGTTGTTGCCGTGCAGATGATAGCCGTCGACGACCATCACCACGCCGTCGCCGAAGACCTCGGCTTCCTGGCCCCGGCGGATGATAATGCCGGTTTCTTCGGCCAGGCCCAGGCCCAGGCACATCGAGTGCGTGAGCAGGGCATGGGCCAGCCGCCCGAAGCGCCCGCGCTCCACAAAGTGCTGATCGATGAGCAGATTCGGCACCAGGCCCAGCCCGTCGCCGGTCTGGATGCCGCCTTTGCGCAAGGAGCGCCAGCCGTAGCCGGCCACCAGCATATACTCGGGCAGCACCGAGGCGCCGGCGCTGGTGCCGGCAATGACGAACTCCGCATCGGTGTGGTAGCGCTCGGTCAGGACGCGCAAAAACTCGGTGCCGCGCAGAAACTCGGTTATCAGCTCCTGGTCGCCGCCGGTGAAGAACACGAGGCTGGCTTCCTTGAGCCGCCGCAGTGAGGCGAGCTTATCGGCGGAGTGGCGCTCGTCGATTTTGATGTGGTGGACATTGGTGCAGCCCAGCTCGTGCAGAGCCTTGGTGTAGTTGGTGGCCGTCACGGTGGCGTCGCTGGCGGCCAGGGCCAGAATCACGACGAGCGACTCGGGGCCGGGCAGCAGGTCGCTGAGCAGGGCCAGCAGGGCATCATCGTCGCCGCCGCCGAGGGCAACGAGCGTTCCGAGCGGTAACGCGGACGACTGGGACATAGGATACAGTGGTGAGCGAAGGCCAAATGTACACGGGATATTGAAACCCCAACGCCCCCGGGGGTGCGGAGTTGCTACGGTTGAGCCAGGCGTTTTGCCCACTCCGGCGGTTGCGGAGCCCTCGTTGCACGCGGGTAGAGCCGCGACTCGTTAGCTCCGCTGCCCTTCGGTTCGGGCCTCGGTGGTGACTGGCCAAGGCGTTGGCGACCTAGCCCCGCCAGCCAGAGCGGCGGGCGCAGCGCCCAAAGCGGTACTCACGTCAGTGTAGGGGCAGCGGTCTGTAGCGTGCGCTTTGTGGAAACCCCTGCTTGCCCCTTGCCAGAGCTGGCGTTGTTGGGCCGTGCTGGGTTCTGGTTGTTCAGCGCGGCTATGGGTCTCTACACCTTTCTGATGCACAAAAAACCAACGCAAACAACCCCTATGTCACAATAGGGCGGCAAAAGCACCACCGGCGGGCCGCGCCGCCCGCCGGTACCCGGTTGCCGGTCAGCCGGGTAGCCGCCCGGCCTGGCGCCGCTGGCCACGCCAGCCGGCGGCAAATGCCCGTCACAACCCCAGCGCTTCTGTCCTGGACCGCACGCCTCTGCCGCACTACTATTGCAGCCGCGTTCCAGCAGCCGCTTCGCTCACGATTCACGTTCCTTCTTTCCCTTTCTCTTTTCCATGCGTACCCTCGTTTCGCTCACCCTCATGCTCCCCTTGTGCGCCTCGGCTTCGCTGGCCCTGGCCCAAGCCCCGGATTCCGCCACCGCCCGCCACCAGATCGGCCTGACGGCCAGCCCCCAGCTCGACGGCTTCTTCAAAAATAACCGCAGCCTGCCGCTGGGCCTCTTTTACCAACGCCAACTCACTCCTACCAAGGCCCTGCGCCTGCGCTTGGTGGGGTTGGTAAGCTATGCCGACTCCACCAATTCTACCGAAGGGCCATTCGGTGTGACTGATGGCTACGTGACAGGCCCCAGCTACCGCCGCTGGCAAGTACAGGTGTTTGCGGGCTATGCCTGGCAGCGCCCGCTGGGCCGGCGATTCACCCTGGACTACGGCCTCGAAGCGGGCCTGGGCTACCAGCGCCAGGGCTTTTCCGCCGCCCGCCGCCAATCCTATTCCCCCGGTGGCTTTGTCGTGGACTACTTCGAGCGCACGACCCAGGACTTGCAGGTGCAGGCGCGGCCCTTTGCCGGGTTCAGCTACCGTCCCACCCCCCGCCTGCGCCTGTTTGCCGAAACCGCCCTGCCCCTGACCTACACTCATCAGCGCATGAAATACCAAGTGCGCGAAGAATTCACGAAGTCCGACGAGATGGACCGCTTTCTCGATCAGCGGGCCCGCGCCAACCGCGTGGCCCTGACGTGGCGGCCCGTGCAATTGGTTGGTGCCACTTACGCTTTTTAACCCCTTTTTTCTTTAATCCTTTACCAAACTGTATGAAAAAATTATTCACCTGCTGCTGCGCCGCACTGCTGCTGGGACTGTCGCCGCTAGTGCCTCACCTGGCCAACGCTCAACCAAGTGGTCTTAGCAACACCAACGGTATACTGCTATGCCCAGGCAAAACCTATAGCTTTTCTACCACCAGCTCCCCGAGCACCACTGACTGCGCGGTGAACTGGGTCGTAAATGGTGGCTCCACCTTACTGACTAACCCGACTACGGCCGGCCTCATGCGGGTGTCGTTCAACGATGTGCCGGGCGGCTCGGCTACGGTTCAAACCACATACACTGGCTGTAACAATACCACCGCTAATGGCCAGTCGCCGCTCCTCACCGTCTACATCCGTTCGGTGACTAACCGGCCGCTGGGCACGCTGACGCTCAACGGCAGCCCCAGCGGCAACATCGAGTTTGGCACTACCGATCAGGTCACGCTGGAAGTGCCCTTGCTGACCATCCCGCGCAACAGCAATGAGCCCAATCCCATTCCGCTCGTCGCCGAAGGCTACGAGTGGACCATTCCCTCGGGCTGGCGCTGGCCCGATGGCAGCATCTCCAACGGGGCCCCGCGCTTGTTCACGACCAGCACCATGGCCAGCCCCAACCGGCTGCTGGTCGTGCCGTCCGTCAACGCCTGTGGTGGCAGCACCGCGCCCACGGTACGGGTGCGGGCCGTGGAATATGCCTGCGGCGAGCCGCACAGCCGCCCCCGCCGGGCCTGAGCATGGCCGCTTGCGCGCCCGCAGCGCCGCTGAGGCAGAGCGGCGGCGCGGCTTCGATGTCACAATAGGGCGGCAAAAGCACCACCGGCGGGCCGCGCCGCCCGCCGGTGGTGCTTTTGCCGGTCAGCCCGCTAGCCGCCCGGCCTGGCGCCGCTGGCCACGCCAGCGGGCGGCAGATGCCCGTCACAACCCCAGCCCTTCTGTCCTTGGCCGCACGCCACCGCACTGCTACTATTGCAGCCGCGTTCCAGCAGCCGCTTCGCTCACGATTCACGTTCCTTCTTTCCCTTTCTCTTTTCCATGCGTACCCTCGTTTCGCTCACCCTCATGCTCCCCTTGTGCGCCTCGGCTTCGCTGGCCCTGGCCCAAGCCCCGGATTCCGCCACCGCCCGCCACCAGATCGGCCTGACGGCCAGCCCCCAGCTCGACGGCTTCTTCAAAAATAACCGCAGCCTGCCGCTGGGCCTCTTTTACCAACGCCAACTCACTCCTACCAAGGCCCTGCGCCTGCGCTTGGTGGGGTTGGTAAGCTATGCCGACTCCACCAATTCTACCGAAGGGCCATTCGGTGTGACTGATGGCTACGTGACAGGCCCCAGCTACCGCCGCTGGCAAGTACAGGTGTTTGCGGGCTATGCCTGGCAGCGCCCGCTGGGCCGGCGATTCACCCTGGACTACGGCCTCGAAGCGGGCCTGGGCTACCAGCGCCAGGGCTTTTCCGCCGCCCGCCGCCAATCCTATTCCCCCGGTGGCTTTGTCGTGGACTACTTCGAGCGCACGACCCAGGACTTGCAGGTGCAGGCGCGGCCCTTTGCCGGGTTCAGCTACCGTCCCACCCCCCGCCTGCGCCTGTTTGCCGAAACCGCCCTGCCCCTGACCTACACTCATCAGCGCATGAAATACCAAGTGCGCGAAGAATTCACGAAGTCCGACGAGATGGACCGCTTTCTCGATCAGCGGGCCCGCGCCAACCGCGTGGCCCTGACGTGGCGGCCCGTGCAATTGGTTGGTGCCACTTACGCTTTTTAACCCCTTTTTTCTTTAATCCTTTACCAAACTGTATGAAAAAATTATTCACCTGCTGCTGCGCCGCACTGCTGCTGGGACTGTCGCCGCTAGTGCCTCACCTGGCCAACGCTCAACCAAGTGGTCTTAGCAACACCAACGGTATACTGCTATGCCCAGGCAAAACCTATAGCTTTTCTACCACCAGCTCCCCGAGCACCACTGACTGCGCGGTGAACTGGGTCGTAAATGGTGGCTCCACCTTACTGACTAACCCGACTACGGCCGGCCTCATGCGGGTGTCGTTCAACGATGTGCCGGGCGGCTCGGCTACGGTTCAAACCACATACACTGGCTGTAACAATACCACCGCTAATGGCCAGTCGCCGCTCCTCACCGTCTACATCCGTTCGGTGACTAACCGGCCGCTGGGCACGCTGACGCTCAACGGCAGCCCCAGCGGCAACATCGAGTTTGGCACTACCGATCAGGTCACGCTGGAAGTGCCCTTGCTGACCATCCCGCGCAACAGCAATGAGCCCAATCCAACCCCGCTCGTCGCCGAAGGCTACGAGTGGACCATCCCCTCGGGCTGGCGCTGGCCCGACGGCAGCATCTCCAACGGGGCCCCGCGCTTGTTCACGACCCGCACCATGGCCAGCCCCAACCGGCTGCTGGTCGTGCCGTCCGTCAACGCCTGTGGCGGCAGCACCGCGCCCGTGGTACGGGTGCGGGCCGTCGATACGGAATGCGCCATCGGTGCGCAGCCGGGCTATGTGCCCACCAAAAGCGCGGAAAGAGTACTCGCCATCAATTGCATTACGCCACCGCTTACCATCATCAGCAGCCGCACCCCACAGGGCGGCCCGCTGAGCTTGTCTTGTGGCGAGCGGCTGGAAGCCCAGCAGGTGCGCGCCGGCACCGGAACTCTGCCCAGTGGGGGCAGCTTTGGCAGCTACATTTTCACCGCCGGTGGCGTCGTCAGCATCACTTGCTGCCAGAATACCGCTACGCCGGGCCTCTTGCTGACCGGTATCGGCACGGGCACCGTGGCCCTGAGCGCCTTATATACCCGCAACGGGGCCAGTACCACAGTCACAGCCGCTGTTGTGGTCGTTACCGTTCGACCGGAAGCGGCCACCCCCGTTTTTGCGACTACCGACCACGACTTATGCTTGTATCAGACCAAGCGCTTGGCGGTGAATCCGGTACCGGGAGCCGCCAGCTACCAGTGGATGGTGTCGCCCGCCAACCTGACGCCCAGCGGCAGCATCAGCACCAGCGTACCGTATCTGGACATCACCGCCCCGGGCGACAACTCGCTGCCCAACGGGGAGGTGCAGGTGACGGCGTCCTCCGCCGGCTGCGCCACGTCGGCCCCGGCCGTCGTCCGGTTTCAGATTGGGTCCGGCACGGTGGAGTTTCGCAGCTCCGCCTCCTACTACGGCGCGGTGTGCCCCGATGCGCCGGTGGTATTTTCGGTGGCACGCGCCAATGCCCGGGGCCAGGACACGTATGCCTGGCTCGTCAACGAGGTGTATCAGTCGGGCAACATCGACCAGTTTCAGCTCGCCGGCCCCGCGCCCGGGCAGTCGGCCTACGTGCGGCTGGTGCTTACTAACTCCTGCGGGGGTCAGCAGGAGTTTGGCCAGATAATTTACGGAGCCACCGAAATAGACGGCTACGCGTGCCAGCTGGCACGGGCCGTGCCGGGCGGGCCCGTTATGGCGTATCCTAACCCGGCCGACCGGGAGCTGGTGGTGGAGCAGGCCCCCGGCACGGAGCTAACCATCTATAACAGCCACGGGCGCGTGGTGCACAGCGGCCCCGGCGGCCCGGCGGCCGTGCGCATCGACACGCGCCGCTGGCCCGAGGGCCTGTACTATCTGCACACCCAACACAAAAAGGAAATCCGGCGGCAGCAAATCCGGATTACGCACCGCTAAGAAGCTGTGTCCTTTGGCGGACGCCACACGACTAGGCAGTGTGGACAGTAAACAGAAAGAGGGTCGTATACGGAACAAACCAGCTCTTTCGGTCACTGTCCACACACTACTAGTGCGCCGGCGTTCCAGCCGCCGCTGGCCCAGCAGCGGCCAGCGGCTCGCTTCGCCCTCCGTGCTTCTTTTCCCTTTCGCTTTTCCATGCGTACCCTCGTTTCGCTCAAGCTCGCCCTGTGCGCCTCGGCTTCGCTGGCCCTGGCCCAAGCCCCGGACTCGGCCACCACCCGCCACCAGATCGGCCTGACGGCCAGCCCCCAACTCGACGGCCTTTTTAAGAACAACCGCAGCCTGCCGCTGGGGCTCTTCTACCAACGCCAACTCACTCCTACCAAGGCCCTGCGCCTGCGCCTGGTAGGCCAGTACAGCCACCGTGATACCGCCAACTACCCCGGCAACTTCGACGGCTTTTTTCCTGGCCTGCGGGAGGGCTCTTATACCCAACTTATTCAAGTAAACCTCTACGCCGGCTACGAATGGCAACAGCCCATCACCCGACGATTGCGCTGGGCATACGGGGCCGAGGTTGGCTTGGGGTTGAATCGACAATTGAACAAGTTGATTTTTGATACTTATTCAGGTTTGCTTGTTAGAACCACCTTCATTCGAACGGCCACCACTTGGCAAGGACAGGTCCGGCCGTTTGTGGCGCTGCAGTACCAAGTATCCACCCGGATAGGGCTGTTCGCCGAAAGCGCCGTGCTCGTCACCTATCACAGCCGCAAAGATGAGCGGGATACCTCCGGCACCCCGCCCTATGGCCGGGCCTATAGCTACGATAAAAGCCACGCTTTTACTCTGCGGTGGCAGCCCGTGCAGCTGGTTAGCGCTATGTGTGCTTTTTAGCCCTTCTCTTCACTTAAAGCTTATCCAAACAGGCCAAGAAGCTGTTTAGGAAGTCGCCAAAATCCAATAGAACGTCATGTCTCCTCTCTGCTTGATGCGCAGAATGGTCGACATGACGTTCGGCAGACTTCCTATGAAGCTGTTTAGAAAGTCAAATGAACGTCATGCTGAGCTTGTCGAAGCATCTCTACCGCAGTAGTACTTATTTTACCAGTGCACGCGAGATGCTTCGACAAGCTCAGCATGACAGCCAAGTTTTAGCATCGGTTCCTAATTCAGGAACAGGTCTATTCCCTATTGGCAGAGCACCATTCCCGGATTCTGCTTCGGCGGCGCGCACGCCCGATCAGGCGTGACCCGAAAAGCAAAATTCTCTGCCCGCTCTCAAAGACCCGGAGAGTAGAACACCCGCTCCTGCTTCCCGCAACGCCACCTTCCAGCCGGGGTGGCTTTTTGGCCTATGGCTGCGGGCCACGCGGCTTCCGGCCGCACCCACCCCCGGATAAGTACAAGAGCCGGCGGCGGCGGCGGGAATTGCCGGGGCGGGTTTCACGTTGCGACAAATGACGGCAGACTACAGGGGCAGCCGGTTTTTTTGGCCTACTTTTGCGCGCCGAATACCTCACTCAACCTGCTGCCTAGCGAAGCACCTCCCTCCTGACATTCTCCATGAATCAGCATCCTACTACTGACCAGATTACGTCCCTGATTCAGGAGGGCGAGTTTTTTAAATTAAAGGAAGTCCTCAAAGAGTTTGAGCCCTCCGAGCTGGTCGAGCTGATCGACAACGAGGAGGAGCGCGAGCAGCTCATTATTTTCCGGCTGCTGCCCCTGCGCCTGGCCACCGAGGTATTCGAGTACCTCGACCTCGATATTCAGCGCCACTTTCTGGCCAACCTCTCGCAGGAGAAGATTTCGGACATCCTCAACGAGATGTCGCCCGACGACCGGACGGCCCTGCTGGAGTTTCTGCCCGACGACTTCGTAAAAGAGCTGATTCAGACCCTGTCGGAGCCCGAGCGCAAGGTGACGCTGGAGCTGCTGGGCTACCCCGAGTACTCGGTGGGCCGCCTGATGACGCCCGACTACATTGCCATTCGGGAAAGCTGGACCGTGCAGCAGGTGCTCGACTACATTCGCCGCCACGGCGGGCAGTCGGAAACGCTGAGCGTGCTCTACGTGACCAACGAGCGGGGCGTACTCATCGACGACATCCGCATCCGGGAGTTTCTGCTGGCCGACCCGACCAAGCGCGTCAGCGACATTATGGACCGCCGCTACGTGAGCCTGCGGGCCATGCAGGACCAGGAAACGGCCATCGACGTGTTCCGCAAAAATGACCGGGTGGCCCTGCCCGTCGTCAACGACGAGGGCGTGCTGTTCGGCATCGTGACCATCGACGACATCCTCGACATTCGGGAAGAAGAAGACACGGAGGACATTCAGAAGCTGGGCGGCTCGCAGGCCCTCGACGAGCCTTACCTGAGCATTCCGCTGCTGGGCATGATCCGGAAGCGGGCCGGCTGGCTGGTGATTCTGCTCATCGGGGAGATGTTTACGGCCACGGCCATGGGCTTTTTTGAGGAGGAAATCTCCAAAGCCATCGTGCTGGCCCTGTTTATTCCGCTCATCATCAGCGCCGGCGGCAATGCGGGCTCCCAGGCTACCTCCCTCATTATCCGGGCCATGTCGTTGGGCGAGCTGACCATAGACGAGTGGTGGCGCGTGATGCGGCGGGAGCTGGCTACGGGCCTGATGCTGGGCGCTATTCTGGGGGTGGTGGGGCTCGTACGTATTCTGCTGTGGTCGCGCCTGTACCCGGGCGAGTACGGCGAGCATTACTGGCTGATTGGCTTCACGGTCGGTTTCTCGTTGGTCGGCATCGTGCTGTGGGGGTCGTTGTGCGGCTCCATGCTGCCGCTGCTGCTCAAGCGCCTCGGCGCCGACCCGGCTACCTCCTCGGCCCCTTTCGTGGCCACGCTGGTCGACGTAACGGGGCTGGTGATTTACTTCTCGTTTGCGCTGCTGTTTCTGAAAGGCACGCTGCTGTAGGGCGGCATAGTGGTGGCAATAAAGCTGTTAAGCAGTCGCGCAAAAGTAATTGCAGCAAAAAAGGTCGTCATGCTGAGCTTGCCGAAGCATCTCTACTGCAATGCTAATTACCACTGCGGTAGAGATGCTTCGGCAAGCTCAGCATGACGTTCTACATTCAATACGATTACTTCTGCACGACCGCTTAGCATAAGAGCCATCAAACAGCGTCAATACTTTCTTCGTGAAAGGTGCAAAGCAGTGCGCTTTCCTGCGTATGCCCTGTAGCGTCCGATGGGCGGCCAGTGCCGGACAGTTGCTTTTTTCTTGTTATGACCGAAGACCTTCTCACCAGGCAGGAGTGCCATTTTGCCTGGCTCGACATTACCAATCCCTCCGCCGCCGAGCTGCAGGCCGTAGCCGAGCAGTACGACCTGCCCGACTCGCTGGTGCGCGACTGTTTGGAGCCCACCCACCTACCCAAGTTTGAAACCACCAACGGGCTGAACTTCGTGATTCTGCGCGTGTTCGTAACGCCGGAAAACAACGAGGCCGATACCATTCAGGAGCTGAGCACCAAGATTGCCGTGTTCTACGCCGCCGACTACCTCATTACGGTGCACCGCCGCGCCCACCCCGTGCTGAGTCAGCTGAAGAAAGTGGCGCAGTCGCCGGGGCAGGAGTGTATTTCGCCCGCCGAGGTGGCCGTGCACCTGGTGCGCTACGCCCTGAACAGCTTCGTGCAGCCCGCCCTGGTGCTTACCAAGGAGCTGGACGACTACGAGGCCGAGATATTTCTGAAGCGCGAAGTGCCCAACGCCTTGCAGGGCCTGTACTTTCTGAAGCGCAAAGCCTCGGCCGCCAAGCAGCTGCTGCTGCTCACCCGCGACATCATGACCATGCTGCGCCGCCAGACGCTCACCTCCACCACCACCGACTCGACCTTGCTGCAGGACACCCAGGACTTGCAGGTGAAAGTGGAAACCCTCTACCAGCAGCTCGACGGCGCGGCCACCAACCTGATGAACCTGTATTTGTCGTTGTCGTCGCAGCGCACCAACGAGGCCATGCGCGTACTGACCGTGTTTTCGGCCTTTTTCCTGCCCCTCACCTTCATTGCCGGTATCTACGGCATGAACTTCGAATTCATGCCCGAGCTGACCTGGAAGCTGGGCTACCCCGGTGCTATGGTGGCCATGCTGCTTATATCGGTGGGCATTTTCACGTGGTTCCGGCGCAAGGGCTGGATATAGCCTGCTGCCGCCCAAAGCCTGGCAAGCCGGCCAGGGCTCGTCTCGGTTTTATGTAATAGACTTGTTCCTGAATTAGGAACCGATGCTAAAATTCGGCTGTCATGCTCATCTGGCGTCCGCTTGTCGAAGCATCTCTACCGCAATGCTACTTACCACTGCGGTAGAGATGCTTCGACTTTGCTCAGCATGACGTTCTTTTTCGTGTCGCTTTATTCAGGAACGAGTCTAATGCCCCACTGTTGCGATGCACACGTTACGCTTCTTCCTTTTTATTGGTCTGCTGGGCCTGCACGGGCTGCTGGCTGGCTGTGCCGCCGTGGGCCGCCTGCCCACGCTGGAACCCGGCGAATACCAGCTTTTCACTACCAATGACCCCGCCCTGGCTACGATGGCGGGCCAGAAAAGCACCTTTTACGTGGAGCAGGCGCGGGATTCGCTCACCTTTCTTTCCCCGCCCACCCAGGCCGGGCCACTCCGCCGCTTCAGCTATGCCGTGCACCCGGGCAAGCACGTCGTGCTGCTGGACCGCCAGTTTGACCTTGACGTATTCACTATTCCCTTCAAGGCCCGCCCGCCCCGCGGGCCAGTGCCGGTACAGCTCAATACCAACTTCAACGCGGCTCTGTACTTCGGCCGCCGCCTCGATTTCTACCATATAAATGGCCACAAACTGCTGGATGGGCACCAGGTCCCGCAGATTAGAACCGTGGGCCTGGGCTACGGCGTATTCACCGGCCTGGGCTCCACTATCGTGAACCCCGACGTGACCGGGCAGCAAAGCCGCGTGGCCGAGTACGAAGGCTTTGTGGTGCATGCCGGGGCCGCCGCCATCTACGATGCCCGCATCTTCAACCTGGGCCTGGCCGTGGGCTTCGACCAGCTGCTGGGCCCCGACGGCCGCCACTGGCTATATCAGCGCAAGCCCTGGTTTGGCGTGCTCTTCGGCCTCGACTTGAATTAGCGCTCTAAAAATCCTGCTTGCCGCGGCCGGCTTTTTTCTCGCCGTGCTTTTTCTTCGATTCGAGCCGTTTGCGCACGGCCCCTTTGCTGGGCTTGGTGGCCTTGCGGGCTTTGGGCTTGTGCAAGGCTTTGCGCAGCATATCATGGAACTTCTGGACCACGATTTCCTTGTTGCGCAGCTGGCTGCGGTCTTCCTGAGCCGTCAGAATCAGGTAGCCCTCGGTGGTGAGCTGGTTGGCGAGCTTCTCCAGAATAGTCAGCTTCTGGGCCTCGCTGAGCACCCCCGACGACGCCGGATGAAAGCGCAGCTCCACTTTGGATTCGACTTTATTGACGTTCTGGCCGCCGGGGCCGCTGCTACGGGCCGTCTGAAACTGGAGTTCGGGCAAGAAGGCGGAGGCGGGCGGAAGCATGAAGAACAGCGGGAAGTGAGACGGCAAAGGTAGGCCCGCACCGGGGCATCGGTACTACAGCTTCTGCCAGAGCAGCGCGCCCAGCACCAGAGTCCGCAGCGTCCAGGCCACGGTTCGGAGCCAGTTGGTGCGCACCAGTCCGTCGATGGTAATGTAATTGTACCCCATCTGGGCCAGGCGGTTGTGGAAAGGCACGGATATAAGAAACGTTACCAGCCAGATGCCCACGACCAGCGCCAGGCTCCACCACACCACCGCGCCCAGCGTGCCCCAGCCCTGCCAGGTCAGCCAGCCGGCCAAGCCCAGCTCCAGCACCATGGGCGCCAGCACTACCCAGCTCATGGTGCGGGTATGGTGCTGATGGAACGCGGCAAACTTCTCGGGGGCCACGTAGGCGAAGCCGGGATAATGCACCAGCTGCACCGTCCAGATGAGGCCGGTGAGGTAGGCGGCAAGGCCAAAGTTGAGTAACAGCAGCAGTTTGAGAGACATATACAGGAGGAGCGCCCAGGCAGTGAGCCGTACAGCTATTCCGGCGGGGCGGGGTTGCGCAGATACCGGAGCCGGCCGTCGGTGAAGAGGCTGTGAAAGTACACCACCGCAATGGCAAAAACCACCGAAAACAACCCCAGCAACGCATTATAATAGGCCGGCGCCAGCAGCGAAAACCGAATAAACACCGTCACGAGCACAAAGGCCGAGTAGCGGAAGATGTCCGGATAGTGCAGCGTGTAGCGAAAGGCCACCAGCATAAACAGCAGGTCGGCAAAAATCAGAATCAGGTAGAACCGGTCGGCCGACTGTACCCACACCCCCAGCCGGAACATATGGTAGAGGTCGTACCCCGACATCGCCAGCAGCGTCAGGAGCACCAGCAGCGAGATGAACTGCTTGAGGGCCACAAACTGCTGCTTGTCGGCTCCTTCCTGCGTAATGGAGCGGTGCCGCTGCAAGCCGTAGTACACGGAGAGCAGCAGGAACACGAACAGCGCCCCCACCCCGTCGGCAATCATCTTATACACCGATTCCAGCTGGCTTTGCAGCGGCACGGCGAAGTTGTAGTGCGAAAACTCCTTGAACGACGAGCGGAGCAGAATCAGACTCAGGATTTCGATCTGCTTGCCGATGGAGTTGGCTATCGACTGCGGGATGACAAACACCAGACTGATCATCTCAAACAGCAGCAGCAGCGTGAAGGATATTTCCACGGCCTGCAGAAAATGTACCTGCCCCCACAAGCCCCGCAGTCGGAACACGCCCAGGTAGTTGACGCCGGCCAGCACCATGCTCGCCACAAACACCCACACCAGTGCCACGCTCAGAAAATGGGCAGTGCGCCGGCTTTCCCAGAAGTGCTGCAAAGGCTGGTAAACCTGCCCAACGACCAGAAGGAGATTCATAAGAACAAAGGGGATATTGTCCTTTGCAAATACTCAATCGAGTCCGAATGTTCTGCCCGCCGCCCGGCGCTTCGGCCGGCGCGGTTTTCCGGGGCTGGCAGTTGCTCGCTTTTCGCGAAAATAAAGGCACCCGTGCGCATACCGCTGCCCTGCCCGCTGCCCCGCCGTTGGCCGGGGCAGCGGGCAGCACTACGGCCACCCAGGCGGCGGTGCCCGCCGCCCCATCACCGGCGGGCAAGCCACATTCGCGGCTTCCTCCTACATTCGCGCCACTTCTCCCGGCGGCTGTTCGCCCATTTTTTCTGCTTTACCCGATGTCCCTCTTCTCTTTTCTGACGCACTGCCGGCCGCTGTCGGCGGCGGCGCTGCTGGCGCTGGCCGGCTGCAACTCCGGAGCCAGCTCCGGCGGCGCCCAGCCCGACCTACTCCGGGCCAACCTCGACACGACCGTGAGTCCCGGCGACGATTTTTTCCAGTACGCCAACGGCGGCTGGCTCAAGCGGCACCCCATTCCGGCCTCCGAAAGCTCGTGGGGCATCGGCAAAGAGGTCCAGAACGAGGTGTATGACCGCCTGCGAATTCTGAACGAGGAAGCGGCAAAAGCCAACGCCCCGGCGGGCAGCAGCCAGCAGAAGATCGGTGACTTCTGGGCTTCCGGCCTCGACTCGGTGGCCATCGACCGGCAGGGCCTCGCGCCCCTCAAAGCCGAGCTGGACCGGATTGCCGCCATCCGGTCGGTGGCCGACGTGCAGGCGGTGGTGGCCCGCCACAAGGTGCTGGGCGTGAATTCGCTCGTGGGGCTGTATGTGGCGCAGGACGCCAAGAACAGCGACAAAATGGCCCTCCACCTCTACCAGGCCGGGCTGGGTCTGCCCAACCGCGACTATTACTTCAACAAAGATGCCCGCACGGTCAGAATCCGGCGAGAATATGGGCGGCATGTGGCCCGCATGCTCGGGCTGCTCGGCCAGGACTCAGTAGCGGCCCGGCAGCAAAGCGCCCAGATTGTGCAGCTGGAAACGACACTGGCGGGAGCCTCGCGCAAGCTCGAAGCTCTGCGCGACCCCTACGCCAACTACAACAAGCGCGCCGTGGCCGACCTGGGCAAGCTCACGCCCGGCCTGGACTGGCCGCGCTGGCTCGGCCAGATGGAGATGCCCCCGACCGATACCGTAATCGTGGGCCAGCCGGAATTTTACCAGCGCGCCGGCCAGCTGCTGCTCACCACGCCGCTCGACCAGTGGCAGGCGTATCTGCGGTGGCACCTCGTCAACACCTTCGCCAGCCAGCTCAGCGCGCCCCTCGACAACGAGCATTTCCGCTTCTACGGCACCGTGTTGCAGGGCCAGAAAGTACAGCGGGCCCGTTGGAAACGCGTGCTGGATGAGGAAGAAGCCGGAATGGGAGAAATTCTGGGCCAGCTTTTCGTGAAGGAGTACTTCACGCCCGAAACTAAAGCCCGCTACGCCAAGCTGACCGAAAACGTGGTGGCCGCCTTCCGCACCCACATTCAGGCCCTGGACTGGATGAGCGACGCGACCAAGCAAAAAGCCCTGGTGAAGCTCACCAAAATCACCCCGAAAGTGGGCTACCCCGACAAGTGGCGCGACTATTCGGCCCTCACCATCAGCCCCGACTCCTACCTGGGCAACGTGATGCGCACCAACGAGTGGACCTACCGCTACAACCTGCGCAAGCTCGGCCAGCCCGTAGACCGCACCGAGTGGGAGATGACGCCCCAAACGTATAATGCCTATTACAACCCCAGCAACAACGAAATCGTGTTGCCGGCGGCCATTTTCGCCATTCCGGGCCTGGCAGATAAAAACGCCGACGATGCCATCATCTACGGCTACGCCGGCGCCTCTACCATCGGCCACGAGCTCACCCACGGCTTCGATGACGAAGGCAGCCAGTTTGACGAAAAAGGCAACTTGCGCAACTGGTGGACGCCGAAAGACCGGGCCGCTTTCCAGCAGCGCGTCAATGGCATCGTGCGGCAGTTCAACGGCTACACCGTGCTCGACTCGCTGCATGTGAACGGCAAGGCCACGGCCGGCGAGAACATTGCCGACCTCGGCGGCATCGTCATTGCCTTCGACGCCTTCAAGCAGACCGAGCAGTACAAGAAGGGCGAGAAAATCGGGGGCCTTAGCCCGACGCAGCGCTACTTTTTGGGCTATGCGCTGGGCTGGCAAAACCACCAGCGCGACGAAGTGCTGGCCCAGCGAATTCTCACCGACGTGCACTCGCCGGCCAAGTTGCGCGTCAATGGCCCCTTCGCCGACGTGCCCGCGTTTTACGAGGCCTTCAGCGTGCAGCCCAGCCAGGCGCTGTGGCGCGCCGACACGGCCCGCGTAAAGATTTGGTAGGCGCGCTTTTGCATGCTTACCCGCAAAGAAAAGAGCCTTTTCACGCTGTGGAAAGGCTCTTTTCAGGTCAATATAGCCCGAGCTACACGCCCCGGAACGCCTGAAACTGCTGTAGGCTCTGCTGCGCCGAGGCCCGCACTTTCTTCCGCAAAAACGGCGACCAGCCCAGCAGCCAGCCCACCGGCCCCAGCGCCTGCCGCGACCAGCGCCAGAAATCGAACTGGTCGTGGTGAGTCAGGATTTTACCGTCTTTAAAGGTGAAGCTGGCAGTAATATGGTTGTGGACCCGCCGCTTGGTTTGCGAAAAAGTATAGCGCGCATCCCACACGGCCTGCCCGTGCGTGGCATCGGCCCGGATGTGGTTGTAGGTGAGTGAGAGGTCTTTGCCCCGCTCGCAGAGCATGCGCCACATGGCCCCTATTTCCGGGCCGCGCAGCGCAAAAGCGGCATCGTCGAAGGTGGCTTCGGGGTGGTAGCAAGCGGCCATAGCGGCGTGGTCGCGGCGCTGAAAGCTTTGGTAAAAGCGGTGCAATAACTCTTCGTGCGGGTGCATGCCGGGGTTCTCAGGAGTGAGCCCAAAGGTGGAAAATTTACGGCAGCTACGCCGTGCCCCTCCAGCCCGGCGTTGGGATATTCCAGAAACGAACTATTTACTTGCGCCCCCACCCCGGCTCCTTCCCACTGCTGCTCTCTCCCTATGGCGCACCCTCACAGCAAGCTTCCGGCTTGCGCCAACTGTAGCTACTCCTTTCCTGCGGAGGGGCCGGATGAATGTTGCCCGCGCTGCGAGCAACAGGACCAAAAGGTGGTGAGCCTGTCTTTCGGGCACGTACTGGAGGAGTCTGCTTGAAGGCATCTTTCACTTCGACAGCAAAGTATTTCGCACGGCCAAGCTGCTACTGCGCCCAGGCGAGCTGACGAGACGGCTGGGCCACCGCCTGCTGTATGTGCCGCCCATCGGGCCATATGTGCTTACCAGCTTCGTCTTTTTGTACTGCCGCTGCGCATCGGCGTCCTGACGCTGTAGGGCCGTTAGAAGTCGAAGAGGCCGCGGCGCTCGGCGGGCTTCTCCTTTTTCTTCGGCCGGTCTTTTCGGTCGGCCTTGTCTTTGCCGCCCCCAAAAAGGCCGTCGAGCAGGCCGGTTTTTTTCTCCTTCACCAACACGTAGCGCACCGAAAAGGCCGTCGGAAACCGGGCCCAATCGGCGGAGTTAAACTCCACGCTGGGCTTGAAATCGACGGACAGCACGAGCGGAAAAAAGGCAACTTTGTACTCGGCCCCCACGATGCCGTCGAAGCCGCCAAACACGCCGTCGTCTTTGTGGTTGCCGACATGGCCGCCCGCCCCCAGGTAGTAGTTCAGGCTGGGGCCCAGAATGCCGAAGTGCCGCTCGGCCAGCACGGTGCCGCTCACCTCCCGAGTGCCCACCACCCCTATGCCTTCGAGCGTTACCTTATCCAGAATCTTCTGCTGAATCGTGAGACCGTAATTGCCCTGACCCAGGCGGAAGCCGGCGGCCGTCCGGTATTTCTGCGCCTGGGCCGCCGGGGCCAGCAGCGCCAACGCGGTGGTCAGCAACGCGGTAAAAAACAGTAGACGGGAAAAAGCAGTTGAAAAAATCATAATCTTTATGAGAGGTACCACAAACTTAGCCGGGGCTGAAGCGTTTGAACGCGCAGAGGCCTCGCAAAGTACGGGCCGCCCGAGGGAATAGCCCATCTTTGCCCGACGTTGCCGTACCTTGCTACCCTGTTCACCTGTTCTCTCCCGCTTACTGTTCCACCCGTGTATATTCATCAGGTGGCGGCTTACCTGCCCGCCCATGTTATTACCAACGAGCACTTCACCCGTCTGAATGGTCTGTCGCACGAGTGGATTATTGAGCGGACTGGTATCCGGGAACGGCGCAAGGCGGCCACTGGCGAGAACACCAATACCATGGCCATTGAGGCGGCCCAGCGGGTGCTGGCTGCCGCGCCGCTCTGCCCCACCGACACCATCGACCTGATCGTGGGGGCCACCTACACGCCTCACGACACGATTTATACCCTGGCCCACGCCGTGCAGCGCGCCATCGGCGTAGCCGACATTCCGGTAGTCAGCATTTCCTCGGCCTGCTCGTCGCTGCTGAATGCTATTGAAATCGTGGAAGGCTACTTCGCTATGGGCAAAGCCAGCCGGGCGTTGGTCATCGTATCGGAACACAACACGGCCTATAACAACGAGCAGGACACCGTGGCCGGCCACCTGTGGGGCGACGGCTCGGCGGGCCTGATACTTAGCAAGGAGCGCCTGGCTCCTACCGACCTGCGCGTACTGGATTTGATTACGGCCGGGGCCGGGGGCATTGGCAAGGCCGATACGGCCGTTACGCTCACGCCGGTAGCCAAAGGCATTGTGATGCCGCACGGCAAAGATGTCTTTATCCATGCCTGCCAGTATATGGCGCGCGTCACCCAGCAGATTCTGGAGCGCAACAACCTGACTGTTGCGGACCTGAACTGGCTGATTCCGCACCAAGCGAACCTGCGCATCACCCGCAACGTGCTGCAGGCCCTGGGGCTGCCCGAGGAGCGGGCCGTTTCCAACATCGACCGGCTCGGCAACACCGGCTGCGCCGGGGCAGCTATTGCCTTAGCCGAGAAGCTCGACCAGATTCAGCCGGGCGAACGGGTGGCAGTCACTGTGTTTGGCGGCGGCTACTCCTACGGAGCCATGCTGCTGGAGCGCTAGGCCGTAGCGTTAGTTCACTTTCACGAATGGCGTAGCCCCCGTTCTGCCGGCCTGGTCGCGCCAGCGGAGTACGTACCATCCGGGCCGCAGCGCACTCACGTTCACACTACGCACGTTAGGGCCGATTCGGGTGTCAACGCCCTGCACCTGACAGGCCCGCCCAACGGCATCGTACAGGTAGACCGAAAGCGTGCCGTCTAGGGTGCCCGAATACAGAAAGCGGAGCTGGCTGTCTTGCACGGGGTTTGGGTAGACCTGCAGCACATCGGCACTGGCGGCGGCATCCTGCACCAGCAGCGGCGCTGTATTATCCAGCGTTCCATCGGGGCGGCGCAGGCGCAAACGGTAGTAGCTCACGCCGGCCAGCGGCTGCGGATCGGCCACCCGGTAGGTGCTGCCGGCGGCTCCGGCCGCTACGGTTGCCACTGTCTGCCACGAGGTCGTATCGACGGCCCGCTCCACCAAAAAGTCGCGCAGCAGGCATTCGTCCCGCGTAGCCCAGGTGATTTCAACGCCGGTGCCACTCACGAAACTGGCCGCTACCCTGGTGAGAGGTGCGGGCAGCATGGGCGCGGGCCCACAGCCGGCCGGCACGAAACTGCGCGTACGCAGCACCGCGCGGCCACCCGTGCGGTCGTTCACGCTCAGGGCCCGATTGGAGCGGCCCCGCCCTACCCCAAAGTACATTACGGCCGTGAGGGTATTCACGTGGCCTAGCTGCTGGGCGTGCCCCAACTCATGCAATACCACCGACTCAAAATCGAACTGCACGGCACTGGGCAACCCCGGTCCGTACTGCCAATTGACGGCATCATCGAGCTGCATGTCGATTTCACTGACGTGAAATCCGATGCTGCCATCCGTGTTGGTGCAGCCCAGGTAGTAGCTGGTCGTGCGGCCCAGCACGTTCTGTGGCAGCTCCGCGCCTTTGTCGAAGCCCACCGAGTTTTCACCATCCGACCCAATGCCCGTTGCCGTCCGCACGGGGCCAATGGTCCAGTTGACGCCCGTCTGGCAGCGCCACCCCGAAAACAAAGCCCGTTGGAAAGCCTGCACCGCCGCCACGTTGCTGGCAAAGCCCGACTCGAAGCGGAACGTGTAGCCGCCTTCGCCATTCTGATTGATATGGTTTGGCCGCACAACGGTTTTGCGTTCCTGGGCCTGCACATTGGAGGCCGCGTACGGCACAGTCAGCACCGTGGCACTGTTGGCCTGCAGGCCAGCGGTGGTCGTTACGCGCACCGTGCCGGTGCCGGCCGGACTGCCCGTAATGCTGTAGGAAGGAACCCGCACCCGAATCTGGGTATCCGTCCAGCTTATGTAGTCTGCGACCTGGGGCAGCACAAAGGTTGCGCCCCCATCATCGGCATTGCGAAACTCCACCCGTCCCGTGCCCCGATCGTTGCCGAAGCCGGAGCCGTTGAGGGTGAGAATCTCTTCTACTCCGGCCGGCACCACGGTTGGGCTCAGGTCAGTAATAACGGGGGCTTGGCCTCGGGCCGCTACCACCGGCTGACCCACGCGCAGCTGAGCCTGCCGCAGCGTAGGGTTGGGCTGCACGATTCGGCGGGGCTGGCCCAGGCTGGCTTGCAGCTCAGCGTAAAGATCCGGCCCAATGCGCGGATACACGCGGAACGGCTCGGCGGCGGAGGCATCGGTCAGGTTGTAGCGAATAAAGCCCTGCTCACTGGCGTAGGGCGTCCAGCTTGGGGGAGCCGTAGCCCCAGAAAAAGCGGCGGGACTCAGGAATAATATGCCCTGTTCGCCGGGGTACAGGCGTAGTGTGTTCGTAAGGATATGCTCGTCGAAGCCCACCCGGCCCCCTTCCGTGAGCACCGTGAGCAGCTGGCCCGGCAGCTGGCCTTTGAGCACGCTATACACCCGAATCTGGTGGGCGGTATAGATCCGGCGGTGGGCCGCGTCCCAGAAACTGCGGGCGTCCAGCACCTCACCCTCCACTACCAGCCCCGAGCGGCTGGCCCGCTCGGCAGCCGACAAAGGCACTAACAGGCAGTGACCATCAGCTTCTGTATTCTGGGCTGCGCCGGGCGTGGCACACAAAGCCGCCAGCAGAACGCTACCTGCTACTAACCGATTGAGAGTACGCAAAGACTTCATAATGCAGCAAAAAGGCGGTAAAAACAGGCGGTAGCCCAAGGTACGTTAATTCGAGAAGTCCGGTAAGCCACCCGGGAGCACCTAGGCGGCTGCAGCCGAACTTTAGCGCCGCTAAAACAAGCTTCCCTGTACCGGCTGCGGAATAATACGCGGCAAACTTACCGGCAGTCCAGTCAGCTCCTGGAGTTTTTCCAGGAAAAACCGCGCCCAGAGCGGGGAGTGCAGGATATCTTTTTGGTGAACGAAGAAGTAGACCGTGTGCAACCCGGCCTGGAGCCACGCGGCCAGGCGTTCGGCCCAGGCCGTGGCGCGGGTGTAGTCGCTGCTATTCAGGCCGTGGCCATTGAAGCGGATAAAGGCTACTGGCGTGGTCAGGCGCTGGTGCAGCACGTCGCGGCGGCCGGCTACGTCGGTTAGCACCAGGGTTTTGCCCAAGGCTTCGAGCATCGCAAATACGGAGTCGCGCAGGCCCGCATCGGCAAACCAGGCCGGGTGGCGCAGCTCTACCGCCAGGGGCACGTAGTCGGGGAAGTCGAGCAGGTAGCGCTCCAGGCGCGGCAGGTGCTCGGGGCCGAAGGTGGGTGGCAGCTGCAGAAAAGCCACGCCCAGCCGCTGCTCCAGCCCACTGATTGCCCGGCAGAAGGTCGTGGTTAGCTCGTCGGCATTATACAGCTCCTTGGTATGACTGATACTCTGGGGCAGCTTGGGACAAAACCGGAACTCTTCGGGGACGGCCTCGCGCCACTTGCGCACCATGGGAGCATCCGGAATGCGGTAATGGGTCGTATTCAGCTCGATGCTGTTGAACTGCCGAGCGTAGTGGTGAAGGTAGTCGGCATCCTTAATACCAGCCGGAAAGTATGAGCCCAGCCAGGCCTTGTTGGTCCAGATGGGGCAGCCGACATAGATGGCCGGCATGGCCGGCGGCGCGGCCTGCGCCCGGCGCAGCACGGCTGCCGTATCGGGGTGGTCGGCGGGCAGGCAAAAGTCAACGTAGCGCAGGTCAGAAAGGCGGCCAAAATCCATAGGGCAAAGTACGGGAAAACCGGTCAGCCGGTCGGGGCGCGTCTTAGTAAAATACCGGGACTTTTGCAACCTGGTGCAGACGATAGATGGCAGACCAATGCCAAAATTTTCTTACCGGTGCATAGTCTTATTTCTAACGGCATTCGCATACTGTCTGTAGATAATACAAAACGTGGCTTAGCGAAACACAATCAACTATTTGGCACATTCAGGCTTAATTACTTAAATGCAAGTTTTCTTCGAAAAGATCAATTCACCACCTATAGAGCTTACTAATATGATTGGAATCGGGGGACTGGTTAAGAAAGCCCGTATAGATTTGTCCTGCTCACCAACCCAGCGAACAGATGACGTTGATACTTACACGACTGCATGTCTCCGGCTTGATGATGGCTTTGCTTTTCGCATTGTCCACGGCCTTTCCTCAAGTAGCTCAGGCTACACGTTTCGAAGACGAAAAACCAGCTGGCACCGCTGCTTCCCGCACCGTAGTGCTACGGGGCCGCGCTTCCTGGTACGGACGTGAACACCAAGGGCACCGGACCAGCAATGGTGAACGGTTCGACCGCTTCAAATACACGTGTGCCCACAAAACCCTGCCGTTTGGCACCCGGCTGCGCGTTACCAACCCCCAGAATGGCCACTCGGTAGTAGTGCGCGTCAGCGACCGGGGCCCCTTCCGCCACCAGCGGATTCTGGATTTGTCGGAAGTAGCGGCCCGCCCGCTGGACATCGTACGGCGCGGCGCGGTTTCGGTAGTGGCCGAAATAGTGCCCAGCACCACTCCCCTGGGCCCAACCAATGCCCCACAAAACCTGGCCGCTCTGGCCAGCGACTCCGCTACCACCGTTATGGCCATCACCACGCTGACTGACGTGGCAGCCGGCAGCACCGAAGCCGCCGACGTGGTGGTAGTACCCGCACCGGCCCCGAGCTTCGTAGTGCAGGCTGGTACCTTCGGCGACCCGCGCAACGCGCAGAGCCTGCAAACCAAGATTCAGGAGATGGACAAGAGCCTGAATGTGACCATTGCCGAAAGCAGCCAGGATGGCAAGCCGTTGAAGCGGGTTATTATCGGTCAGTTTCCGGATAAAGCCGAGGCCGAAGCCGTGCAGCAGCGTCTTAAGCAGCTGGGCGTAGTTGGAATGGTGCGGCAGGCTGAGAACTTATAAAAGTACTTTTACCAGCTGTGTAGGCAGCAAATGCTCTTATCGAACACAAAAAAGGACCACAATACATGGTCCTTTTTTGTGTCTTGCCTAGTAGTCGGGCTTCTTACTCCTTGCTCTATGCACAACGCCTTTCTTGCTGGCTTCTTATTTCTGGGCGCTTTCTGGGGGCTCTGATATGCATGAAGCGCGGCAGCTTGCTCGGCGGTGCCGATAGGTACGCGGTTTGAACTCGTTGAGCATTTCGAGCGTGTGCCAACCCTCCTATAAGCTATATACAGCCACTTAGGCCGCCAAAGAACCCAGCAGGGCTTCCCACCGGGCACCGGCGTTGTGGCGGGCGGCGTACTGCAGCAGGTGGTCTGGCTGCAGGCGGTAGCGTGTCGCCAGAGTGGCCACCGCTCCAGCCAGCGCCTCGTCCGAGGTGATTAGGTCAGGCAGCTCGCCGGCATCTACGAGCATCTTTTCCAGGCGGGCTGTGGGCACGCCCTGCACCCGCCGCACCGGCGATGCCCGCTGAACGGGCCGTAGCAGGACGGCCTCCCGGCTATCGGTATCTACTACGCTACTGCTGTCAGCCAACCGGAACTGCGCGGAGGAGCCAATAAGCCGCGTGGCCCATTGCAGCTCGGCCCAGTTGACTTCTACCACCAGCCGCGCCGGAATCTCGGGCAGCACGGGCCGCAGCCAGCGCGTGGACCACAGGCTGCCCAGCGGCAAGGCCAGCTGGGCCTGTAGCTGCTGCCACAAGGCTACGTGTGCCGAGGCTAGCTCCGGCTTGAACATCGCCTGGGCCGGGGTCCCACTAAACGTTACGAGACCGGGTGCCACCTGATGCAGCAGCTGGCTGCGCACCAGACCTTGCCGAACCGCGGGCCACACGGCGGCCGTGACGGCAGGCAGCGCGTGGTCGAAGAAGGCTTGCAGCTCCGCTTCCGCCACCTGCGTGCGGCCCCGGAAGTGGCCCCGCAGCTGCGGCCACGCCCGGAGCACCTGGTCGTACTGGAGCAGGGGTTGTTTCACTGGCATAAGCAGGAGGATAAAATGAGCATTACCACTTGACCGCCACCGTCAGGTAGAAACTGCGGCCGTCGGAGGGCAAAATACCGGGGCCGGGGTAGCCGGTGGCGCGGCGGGTAAAATATAGAGCGTTGCCCAGGTTGTTGATGTTCCCCTCCAGCTTGAGCCAGCGCCGCTCCCAGGATACCGATGCATCCAGCACCTGGTAGGCCGGAATCAGCCCGATCACGGCATCGGTGCGGCGCGGATCCGCGTCGGTAGGGCTATTAAAGGCGTTGGTAGCCTCCGAGAACTGGTCGGAGAGGTAAGTATACTGCACCGAGGCCTTGAAGGGACCATACCCGCCCTGCACGCCCGTTTTCAGGTTGACGGCCGGCACAAACTCGACCTGATTCCCGACGATTTCCGGGCTTGGGCTGGCCGTGTAGCGGCTGCGGATAAGGGACAGATTGCCAAAGGCGGAGAAACGCCAGCGGCCCGGCTCGACGGTGGGCCGCAGTACTCGCAGCACATCGAGTTCAGCGTATGATTCGAGGCCCAGAATCAGGGCCCGGCCGATGTTGTCGCGGTAGCGAAACGGGCGGTTGCCGGCGTCGTAGGTACCGACCTCGCCGATGCGGTTGTTATAGGCCAGGGCAAACAAGCTCACGTCGTAGGTCAGCCACTGGCCCTGCTCGCCGCGCAGGCCCAGGTCGGCGGAGTAGCCGCGCTCATCCTGCAGATTCGCATTGATGATCAGCGAGTTGTTAAAAATCTGCATGTCGGTGAAGGTGATGGAGCGGTAGTTCTGCGACACATTGGCGTACAGCTCCCGCGTTTCCACCGGCTTGTAGGAGGCCCCGAGGCCGCCGATAACGAAGCTGCGCGGACTGGTGCGCGCTTCGTGGGTGGTTTCGATGCCCGTGATGTTGCCGGCCAAATCCCGCGACACGGTTTGGTAGTCGCCATCGGCCTGGGTCCGGATATACTCCACCCGCACGCCCGGCGTGAGGGAGAAGGATTCCCCGAAATAAAAGATGTTCTCGGCGAAGACTGCGGCGTTGTAGTTAGGGAAGCGGTAATCCGACGACGCAGCCGGGGCATTCAGGCCGGGGGCGGCCTCCTCAAACCGAAAGTCGGCGGCGCGGCCAGCCGGTCCGGCCCCCTGAATGCTGTGATTATAGCCCCGGTACAGGCGCGTGCCCACCAGCAGCACGCCGCTGGTGGTTTCGCCCAGCCCGTAACGGGTCAGGTAGCGCGCTTCGGCGCCCACGTTGCGGAAGTCGCCGGTGATGAGCTCGCGCTGCTGCGTATCGGCATCGGGCCGCTCGACGAAGCTGGTGCGGATTCCCAAGGCGTCGCGCGAGGCCAGCAGCCCAAAGGTGGTCAGGTTGAGGTTGGAGCGTGGGTTGAGCTTCCAGTCGGCCGAGAGGTTGAACAGGTTCCAGTCCACGGCAAACCAGTTGCGCGGCCGGTTGCTCTGCCGCGGGTTTTGGGCAAACTGATAGTCGCTCAGCCCGCCCGGCTGCCGGGCCAGGTAGTCCATGTGCGTGACCTGGGCGCCCACCCGGAAGTTCTCGGTGAACTGGTAGCGCAGGTCGGCATAGGCCGTTTTGCTTTCAAAGTTCGAGTTGGGCCGCCAGCCGTCGCCGCGCTTATACTGCGCAAACGTGTAGTAGCTCAGCTTCCTGACCGTGCCGCTGACGCTGTTGAAGGAGTTGAAAAACCCAAAGGAGCCCGCCGTCTGCCGCGACACCACCGCCACGGTCTTGTCGGGCTCGGGCGTGCGCAGCTCAAAGTTGAGCAGCCCGCCGAACTGCGTGCCGTACTGCAGCGAGGCGGCCCCGCGCACGAGCTGGATGCGCTTGATGGCCTCGATGGGCGGCGTGTAGTAGCTCTCGGGATAGCCCAGCGCGTCGGCCGAGATGTCGTAGTTGTTCTGGCGCACGTTGAAGTTGCTGGTGCGGTTGGGGTCCAGGCCCCGTCCGCCCACGCTCAGCTGCAGGCCGCCCTGGTCGCTTTCCCAGATGTTGAGCCCGGCCACGCGGGCGTACACCTGGCGGGCGTTGTTGGTGGCCAGGTTGGCCACCAGGTTGTCGGGCACGATGACCTCGGACTTCTTGGCCGCGAAAATAGCCGTGCCTTCCACTTCGCGCAGGCGCTGCTGCCCAAAGCGGGCCTGCGGGGCTGCCACCACCACTTCCCGGAGCTGCTGCTCCCGGCGGGTCAGCGTGAACTCGCGCACTCCACCGTCAGCCGTGACCTCTATCTGCGTCTTGAAGGGCTCGTGGCCAATGGAGGAGAGCTGCAGCTGCTGGCGGCCCGTTGCCAGGCGGGGGAGCATAAACAGGCCGGCCGTGTCGGTGCGGGCAATCTGGCGGGAGCCGCGCACGTACACCTCGCAGCCCACCACGGGCCGGTTGGTGCCGGCTTCGCGCACCCGGCCCTGCAGGCTCACCTGCTGGGCGGTGGCCGTAAAGCCGGAGAGCATACCAACCGCCAGCACGGCACTATAAACCGGAAATCTCATCGTCGAAGGGTAAAATCCAGGGCTTGGGGCGCAGGTCGTCGGAAACGCGGGCCAAATCCACGGTGGGGTCAATAAAGCTTTTGCCCAGGCGCCCGTTCAGGCTCACGTAGGCATCGGCGTACACTTTCGGGTTCTGCACGCCCTGCCGCGCGTAGTAGTCGCGCAGGTAGTGGGCAAACTGTACGAGCATGTCGGGCTGCGTGCTCATCATCTTTTCCTGCAGCACGCTCAAATGCTCGCGGTTGTCGACCTGCCGGATCCGGCCCGTGGCACCGTCCACTACCTTGAACTGCACGTTGCCCATTTTCTCCATCAGCATCACCCGCCAGGAAAACCGGTAGCCTTCCTCGGTCCAGAACAGCTCCCGCGGGTAGAGCAGATAGCGGAACGGCAGCAGCAGCTGCACCAGGAAAAACACGCTCAATCCCATGAGCAGCAGCTGGCGGCGGGCCGGTCCATAGTGCAGCGGAGCCGCCGGCAGCGGGCTGGCGGGGGAGAAGTGCCGCAGACGCCGCAGGCGCTCCAGCACCCGCTCGTGCCCGGCGGCCGGAAAGAAAATCAGGGCTGCCACCATCATCACGTAGGGAAACATGCCGATGGGAAAGAGCACGGCCGTCAGCACGTGAAACACCACCACCGTGGCGTAGGCCCAGGGCCGGGTGCGCCGGTTCAGCAGAAAGAAGGGCACCGTCAGGTCGTACAACGCCCCAAACCAGCTAAAGGCGTACGCCACCCACACCTGCCCCAGCAGCGGGCCAATCAGCGGCAAATCGTTTTTGGCCGGCAGCCAGATGCGCAGGGGCAGGGCGTGCAGCAGCCAGTCGGAGTTGAGCTTGGCCAGGCCCGCGTACACGTACACGATGCCCATGAGCAGGCGCAGCGCGTCCACCGTCCAGCGGGGCACCTCGTTGCGCCAGCGCGCCGGGTTGCGGCGGGTATCGAGGGCAAAGTAGCGCCCGGCGGGCAGCACCAGCAGCAGCAGCGCCACCAGGCTCACGAAGTAGTAGTGGTTGAGGTAGGTGCTTTTGTCCAGGAGCTCAATGTAGGTGAAGCTCAAAAACAGGCCCGCGGCGGCCGTGCGGTACCAGTAGCCCAGGGCTACGAGCAGGGCGCACAGCCCGCACAGGGCAAACAGCCCGTAGGTGTAAGCCCCCCAGGGACGCACCCACTCAAAGCCGTAGTAGGGGAAAAAGAACCTGGGCCGCAGGTACAGCTCCACAATCCAGCCCTTGGCCCAGAAACGGACAACGCTGGCCAGCACCAGCAGGCTAAAGGCCATCCGGAACGTAGCCAGCGGTGCCGCCGGAGTGTAGCTGTGGAGGTAGCGCCGAAGCCCGTCGCCCATTAGTCGCCGTCGTTGTCCACGTAGGTCACCGTGACGCTCAGGGCCGAGGTCATGTCCACCTTAAGCAGGCGCACGGCCTTTTGCATCTCGTTGTACGAAGCCACCGCGTCGGCATTGCGGGCCGTGAGGGTCGCGTGCAGGTCGGGGCCCAGGGAGGCGAGCTGCTGCGCCGATACCCCGAACTGGGTGTTGATGATGCTGGTCAGGCCCTGGCCCGTGCGGCTGTCCTTGGCGCCCACGGCATCGAGGTAGTTTTTGAGCGAGGGCTGCCCGGCGCGACTGTTGAAGAACTGCTGCACCGCGGCGTGGGCCGTGGTGGCCAGCTGCAGAGGCAAGGCCCCGCGCAGGTAATAGGCTTCGATTTTGCTCGGCAGCGGCGTGCCGGTCATGGTGCCGGACGGAATGCCGATTTTGCCGGCCCGCAGGTACCGCTCGTAATACTGCGAGTAAGCGTTGACCACGCGCGAGAGCGAGGAGCTGGCGTCGGTGCCGGTGCGGTTGATAAACGTGTCGCGGTAGGACCCGTTCCACTGCTTGTACACCGTGCCGAAGGTCTGCTCCATCTTGGCCACCACATCGGTAAGGTAGCGGCGGTGCTGGGCCGACGAGGCATACTGCTGGGCAATAGCCGCGTCGCCGGTGGCCACGCCGTTGAGCAGGTAGTCCAGAGCCGGAAAGCCCTGCTGGGGAATGGCCGCGGACAGCTCAAAGTCGTAGGTACCCGAGCTGATGTTGCGGTTGATGCCGGCCGCGTCGGTGGGGTAAATGTTGAAGTGGTTGCGCAGGCTCACCTCTTCGGCCGGGCCGAACTCGTAGAGCTCCACCCGCTGCCACTCCACGTAAGCTGCCTGCCAGGCGGCCCGCGCTTCCTGCAGGGTCGCGGGAGTCGGTGCTGCGGTAAAGGCCGTCGTCCTGGATTTAAGAGCCACCAACTTCTCGTTGAAGCGCTGGTATCCCGGCTTCACCAGGCTGTCGGCCCAGTAAGTCAGCAGCGCCTTGCGGTCGGGCCCGGTGCTGGGCTCAGGCGTGGCACCGGGGTCTTTCTGGCAGCTGATAATGCCCACGGCTAACAACAGCAGCGTCAGGGCAAACAGAACGGACTTTTTCATAAAAAACAGATTTCGCGACGAAGGTCAGCCAACCAAACAGCCGTACTACCCGATTGGTTGACCTTCGGGTCACTAAAAAGGCAATCCGGAGGTTACTGGATGCTGAACTTGGTCTTGATGGCGTTGATGGCTACATCAGCCTGGGTGTTAGTCAAACTCCAGGCCCCGTTGGTCCCCGAAGTCAGGCCGGTAAGCAGGTTGTCGGAGAAAGCAGCATCGGCGCTGTACTTGCTGCAGAAACGCAGCGAGTAGATGAAGCCGAGGCCTTCGCCCAGCGCGTGGGCCTTCACGGCCGGGTCTGCCGCCGCTTTCCAGTTGCTCAGGTACGACACGGCCGACAGCGCAATGGTCTTTTCGAGTTCCGTGCGGATAATATCAGCCTGCGCTTTCACGCCCGCCGCGTCGTTGTTCACAATAGCCGCGCGGCCCTTCAGGAAAGCCATATACACGCCGGGCGAGGCCGGGCCGTTCTTTTCGTTCAGGTAGCCGGCCAGGAACCGCTCGCGGGGCGTGAGGGCAATGTCAGTGGTCATAATGGCGTTGCTGGTCAAGTAGCCGTAGGCCAAATCCCAGTTGTGCTCCAGCTCGGAGTAGGCTTTGCCGTTTACAACCTGGCTGTTGTTGGCTTTCAGCGCGTTGTCGGTGAGCAGCACGTTGTTCATCTGATCCAGCAGCAGGGCACCAATCAGCGCTTTCTGAATCACCTGGTTGACTTCAATGCCATTGCCATCGACCAGGTAGCGGCCCAAGCGACCAGCCGAGCCCGGCGTGGCGACTTGGTTCACCGACTGACTGGCGGTGGCCAGTTTGGTGATGTTGTTATCAATATAGCCCCGAACGGACTCGGCCTGCGTGCCGGCGAAAGAAGCCGCCGTGGTGCTGCGCAGCGAGAGGCCGGAAGCATTCAGGCCCGTGCCCGTAAAATAGTTGCCGGTGTTGGCGTAGAGGCCGCGCAGCTTGGCTACATCCAGCGTGGAGGGCGTTGCGGGCGAGGCCACGGCCACCAGCGCCATGTAAGAATTAAACTCCGTGAACATGTCCAGACGCTGCGTCGAGGTGCCCAGGTCCACGGTGGTCTGGCCACTGGCATCTTTAAAAGCCTCGGTGTAGCGCGAGGTGGCTGTCAGCGTGCTGGCATCTATTTTGGTGCGCAGGGCAGGCGCGGGCTCGTTGTCGTTCTTATCGCAGGAAGTGAAGCTAAAAGCGAGGGCAAGCAGCGCGAGCGGAGCGTATTTAGAAAACATAAAACCTGTCATTAGGGTGATGATGACACAAAGATATTTCCTTATTTGTAAAGATTACAAATAACAGAGATGTTTTTTACTTGGACGTGTTCTAAATAGCCAGCGCTTTTACCGATTCGACCCAGCGTTGCGCCAAGTCTGCCCGTACTATGCTCCACGCCAGCTACATGCTCCCAGGAGTTACGCAGTTGTCTGACGCGGAACGCACATGAGACTGGCTACCTAGAGCCGATGGCGGCGCGACCTGGACCAGCCCCGACTGACGACGACTGACCAGACGCGTCGGAAAGTGGAGGATTACCGCAAGTCACTCCAGCAAAACGCATCGATGAGAAATCATCTGCGAATACCTTTTCCACCCAAGCCAAACACTCCCTGGCCGCCATGCTGGTCTACACCGGCCCCAAAGTGTTTAAGCTCAAGTGTAGGCTGGGCCGTTTCCGTCTCGAAGCGCACTTCTATGCCCCATGAAGTTGTGTAGAAAGTCGTCAGAACGTCATGCTGAGCTTGTCGAAGCATCTCGCGTGCAGTAGTACTCAACTTACCAGTGCACGCGAGATGTCTCCCGTTGGTCGACATGACGTTCGGCAGACTTCCTAAACAGATTCACTGCTATCAGAGAGCAGGCTTGCAGATTTTCTTTCCGAAAACCGCTTTTACCTCTCAATAATCAGTTTTAATCTAGTACTTATACCGGCCATCCGGGAGTGCGGACGGCCATTTTCGTTTCCTCCAGCCACTACAACCCCATTCATGAAGTGGATCAAGGCCATTCTGGCTACTGCCCTCACCCTAACCCTGACGTGGGTGCTGAATACCAAGCAAGGCGACATTCCGCCGTTTGGCAAGTTTCTGACGCCTTTCCGCGGTTTTTGGCGCAATGCCGAGCCTACGGGCGCTTTCCCGACCAGTCGCACGCTGACTATTGCGGGCCTACAACAGCCGGTGCAGGTACGCTTCGACGACAAGCACGTGCCCCACATCTTCGCCCAGAACGACCACGACCTGTACTTTGCCCAAGGCTACCTCACGGCCCAGGACCGGCTCTGGCAAATGGACTTCGTGACCCACGTAGCGGCGGGGCGGCTGTCGGAGATAGTAGGGCCGGCGCGGCTGGAAACCGACCGGTTTTTTCGGCGCATGGGCCTGAAGTTCGGGGCCGAAAAGTCGTTGGCGGCCATGCTGGCCAACCCTACTACCCGCACGGTGCTCACCTCCTACTCCGCCGGGGTCAATGCCTATATTCAGTCGCTCGCCCCCAAAGACTACCCGTTCGAATACAAGCTGCTCGACTACGCCCCCGAGCCCTGGGAGCCGCTGAAATGCTCGCTGCTGCTCAAGTACATGGCTTTCGACCTCAGTGGCCGCTCCGACGACCTGCGCCTGTCTAACGCCCTGGGCAAGTACGGCGCGGCGGTAGTGAAAGACCTGTTTCCGGATTATCCGCAGCGCGAAGACCCCATTGTGCCGATCGGCACGCCGCTGGACTTCCGGCCCTTACCGGCCCCGCCCACGCCGGCTTCGTTTGAGGCCGCCATGTCGGACAAAGTACCCGCGCGGGAGCCTGACCCGGAGCTGGGCTCCAACAATTTTGCCGTGGACGGCCGGAAATCGGCTTCGGGCTTCCCCATTCTGGCCAACGACCCGCATTTGCAGCTCAACCTGCCCAGCATCTGGTATCAGGTGCAGCTTTCGGCGCCCGGCGTAAACGTGTACGGCGTCACGATTCCGGGCTCCCCGCTGGTTATTATCGGCTTCAACGAGCAAGTGGCCTGGGGCGTGACCAACGTGGCGGCCGACGTGATGGACTGGTATCAGCTCAAATTCAGGGACGCCACGCAGCGCGAATACTGGCACGACGGCCGCTGGAAGCCCGTGCGCCGCGTGGTGGAGCGCCTCGTGGTGCGCGGCCAGCCCGACCGCTATGACACGGTGCTCTACACCCACCACGGCCCCATCGTGTACGACCAGGACGAAAAGCCTTTCACAGCCCAGACGCCCATTCGGCACGCCATGCGCTGGACGGCCCACGACGCGGCCAACGAGGTGCTGGCGTTTTATAACCTGAACCGCGCCCACACTTACCAGGACTACACTACGGCACTGGCGTCGTACGGCTCACCGGCCCAGAACTTCATTTTCGCGAGCCAGCAGAACGATATTGCCATCTGGCCCAATGGCCGCTTTCCGCTGAAATGGCGCAACCAGGGCAAGTTCATTCTCGATGGCACCGACCCGGCCTACGATTGGCAGGGCTGGATTCCGCAGGCCCAGAACCCGCATGTGAAGAACCCGGCGCGGGGCTTCGTTAGCTCGGCCAACCAGTTCTCCACCGGCCCCGACTACCCCTACTACCTCAACTGGAACTACGCCAGCTATGAGCGGGGCCACCGCATCAATGAGCGCCTGGCCCGCATGACCAAGGCCACCCCCGACAGCCTGCGGGTGCTGCAAAACGACAACCTGAACCTGAACGCCCAGCTGATGCTGCCGCGCCTGCTGGCGCTGGTGCAGCCGCAGCAGCTGGCCGCCGCGCCGCGCCGTGCCTACGACGAGCTCAGCCGCTGGGACTACTTCTATACCGCCGACGCCATTGGGCCCAGCCTGTTTGAGCTCTGGTACGGCGACCTGGTAAAGCGGCTCTGGGAGGATGATTTTGGTCAGAAAGCCACGGGCCTGGAAATGCGCAGCCCCGCCCGGGACCGAACCAACACCCTGATTTTACGCGAGCCCACTTCCCGCTGGATCGACGACCGGCGCACGCCCGCCAAAGAAACCCTGGAAACCCTGGCCCGGCAGTCGTTGCAGTTCGCCACCGACTCGCTCACGCGCAAATTTGGCCCGCTGGGCACCGACTGGCGCTGGGCCAACCAGAAAAGCACCGACATTTTGCACCTGGCCCAGCTACCCGGCTTCGGCCGCCTGGATCTGAACGTGGGCGGCGGCGCGGGCATCGTCAATGCTACTTCGGAGCGCAACGGACCCTCGTGGCGCATGGTGGTGGCGCTGGGCCCGCAGGTGAAGGCCTACGGCGTGTACCCCGGCGGGCAGTCGGGCAACCCCGGCTCGGCGTACTACGAAAACCTGGTAGATACCTGGAGCCAGGGGCAGCTAAACGAGCTGATTTTTCTGCGTAGCGCGACCGAGAAAAACCCACGCGTACCGGCCGCCTGGACGCTACAACAGCAGTAGCCGTTCTTATCCTCTCATTTCCTTCCATACGATGCGTCTGTTTCTGCTACTCTTTGTTCTGAGCGCTATAGCACAGTTTTTTCTCCCGTGGTGGAGTATCACGCCCGTTTGCTTAGCGGCAGCTTTTGTGGCCCGGCCGCACGGTGGCTGGGCTTTTCTGGCGGGCTTCGCCGGAGTAGGCCTGGGCTGGTTGATACTGGCCGCCTGGTGGAACGTGGAAAACGACGGCCTGCTGGCCCACCGCGTGGCGCAGCTGCTGCCGCTAGGTGGCAATAGCTGGGCGTTGGTAGTGCTCACCGCTGTGCTGGGCGGCTTAGTTGGGGGCTTGGCGGCGCTGGCCGGCGCATGGCTCCGGCAGGCGGTGACACCGGCTGAAGCTGTGGTCGATACGGACACCACAACCGAAAAAGTCCTTCTTCGCTAAATCTGACTCCATACAAAATGCAACAGCGTCACTGCCAAACTTAGGCAGTGACGCTGTTGCATTTCGGGAGGTCGAGTTTGCCGAAACGCTTCTAGTGCCGAGCTACTCGCTACCAGCCTACGACCCGCGCAAGTTTACTGGTTGCCGTGAGCCAGCGGGACTTTACGCTAGTAATACTGCGAGATAAAGGCAAAGGCCTGCAAGGTGTACGTCGTAGCCGAGGAGAAATGGTTGCCGCCCTGAATCGGCCGCAGCTCCACCTGGGTGGCACCACGGGCCCGCATAGCCTTATAGGCGTCTTCGGAGTTGAAGAAGGGCACATAATCGTCGGCGGTGCCGTGAAAGAGGGCCAGCGGGGCTTTGGGCTGCCAGTCGTGGATGTCGTTGGCGCGGAAGGCGGCCGTCATCGGCTGGTCCGTTTTGCTCAGGATACCCTGGCGGAACGTAGCCGTGAAGAGCTCCTTGGCTTGGTCCGGTACTTCGCCGAACGGATTGGCCTGTAGCTGGGCTGCCCAGGGCTGGTTGTAGTAGAAAGGCAAAGGCCGGTTGATGCCGTACACGCGGTTGTAGGTGTCGAGCACCCAAACGTAGGTACTCAAAAAGCTCAGCGGCTTATCCGACTGGAGAATATAATCGGCGAAGGCCGACTTGTGGTAAGCCCCCGCACCCGGCGCGCTAGCCGTTACGCTGAACTCAGTAGCCGCTTTTTCCTCGAGTAGCTTGTGCAGCGCCAGCGTAGCGAAACCACCTTCGGAATAGCCCAGCAGGAAGTTCTTCTGATTGAGCACCAGCTTTTCTTTGGCCGCGAATTCGCGCGCGGCGCGCAGCATATCGAGTGAAGCCGAAGCCAACGATGCGGCGTGCTCATACGGATGCGGCACGGCCTTCGACGCGCCGTAGCCAATGTAGTCGGGGGCCGACACGAGGTAGCCCGTGGAGGCCAGCACCGACACCGCCGACCACACCTCGCTGCTCTGGCTGTAGTAGGAAGGCGCCCGGGCCTCGTCGTCGGGCCGGATGGTGCCGTGCTGGTAGCTCAGCAGCGGCAGCGCCTGCGTGGTGACGGGCACCAGCAGCGCGCCGGAGGCCACAATGCTCATCGGTGTCGCGCGTGGTATAGGTCAGCTTGTAGGCCCGAATCGGGTACCTGACCAGCGCCCCGACCAGCGGAATGCCCGCCACGCGCCCGGCCAGCGCCAGCGCCGAATACTCCCCGATGAGCGTGCTGCTGACCAGGTGCGTTTCGGCCGCCACCGGCGTTTCGGTGGCGGGCTGTGGGGCGGCGGCATCTTTGGTGCAGCTCAGGCCCGAGGCCGTGCTGACGCCGGCCCACAGCAGAAACACGAGGCGGGTCAGGCGGAAGTTGGATTTCGAGTGCGTCACGCGGAGCGTAATAAGGTGGGGTGCTGCCTGCTAACAGCGGAGCGACGAAAAAATTTCCCGAGGATGGCATACGCTGGCCTTTTCCGGCGGCTTTGTGCTACAAGCCAATCTTTTTTGACCTAGATTTGGCCGCCCGCTGCTTCCTGGCCGGGCACCTCCGCTCCGCTTACACACCTTATTGCGCTTCGTGGTTTTTGCTGCTGCCTGCTTTCCGGACGGCAGTTGGCAGTGCTTTATTCGGCTCCGGCCGAATCAAAGAGTTGTATCACCTAACCCAATAAAAAATAGTGTATGAGCAAGCAATTACGCATTGCCGTAGCCGCCCTGGCGGCCAGTCTGAGCTTTTATACTGCAGCGAAGAGGAGGAGCCGATGGTCCGGCCACAAGCCCGGCCGCAGGCCCACTCCGTACTGGCCCCCACCCCGGCCCAGGCCCGCGCTGCCTGGCTTACCTTTATAGAACAGGTAGAAAGTGGCGCACTCCAGGACCCACTTGGCCGGTATGTACGCAAGGGCACCCTGGTTACCAGGGGCCAGCAGGCACAGCGGCGGCCCAAAGGCGAAGCCAGCCGGGGCCTTCACGTGGCCCTGCTGCCCCAGGACGGGGGCGAAGTATACACCATGCTGCCCGATGACCCGTGCTGCCCCAGCTCCGGCCCTACCGTTGCGTATTCCATCTTCACCCAAAGCACGGGCACGGGTGGCAGCGGTCAGATACACGACCTCAAGCTCATTGCCAACTCCTCCACCAGTGCCAATAATGCGCCCACGGGTTACGTTAAGCTCAATGCCGACCTGAATCGGGGGGCCAGCGGCGCGTTCATCTACCTGTGTTTCACCCGCGACCCTGCCTTCGTCCTCAAGGGGCTGGAGTACCACCAAAACTTTCCCTACACCGCTCCCACGGATGTGCTGACCAGCTTCGAAGCTAAGTTTGGCAGTTTTTCCAACTTCCCTAGCAATAGCACACATTTTTACAATATCTGGGCTCCGAATCAATACTCGTATGCCCATTGGGACTTGGTTGACCTGAATGCAGGAGCTGGTGGAGAGTACATCTACTCTTTTCAGTCGAAAAATCCGGCAGTATCAAATTACAAATACATTTCGCAGGTCGGGATATTATCAGGCAGTAGTTCTGCTATCCAACCTCCTTCAGGCTGGGAGAAATATCCACAGGACCTAAACGCCGGGGCAGGTGGCGACTTTATCTATTTCTGCTACCGTTAAACCGAGAACCGTATTCAGCTATGAAAATCCCTCTTTTCACCTTGCTGCTTTGCGCAGGCATTCCGGGCCAAGGCCCGGAATGCCAAGCCCAGCCGAGTACGCCCAGCTACACCCCGCGCTTTTCCATCGGCGTGCAAACGGCGCAGAACCGCTACGTCGTGTTTTATCCTACTACCGTCAGCACGCGCAGCATCAAGCCCTGGATGGTGACAGCCGGAGTGCAGTTTACGCCGCGTTTTCTGCTGCAAGTGGGTTACGGCTACAGCCATGAGGAAACTGTGGAGGACCCGTCCGGTACAGGAACTACGCTCACCGGCCAGCAAACCTCCGGGGTGTATCGTTATGCCTCACGTGCTTGGGCTGTTCCGCTGCTCACGCGGTACACGCTCACCAGAAGGCCCCTATCGCGGGTGCAGTTTGATCTGTTGAGCGGGGCAACGCTAGCTGCTGCCCGCTTCAGCGGCTACAGCGACAGCCGGATTGACGGTCAGATCATCAGCTCGACCAGCTACGGCGGCCGGGCTACCCCGCAGCTCTACGCCACGGCCGGGGTGGGGGCGCGGGTGTGGTTTGGCAAGCACTGGCACCTGGTCTGGGATATCACCCTGAACCGCAACCTGCACGCCTCCTCGCGCTACACCAACCTGGAAACCACCGGCAACCGCTGGGGCCTCACCCGCAGCGCCAACCTGGGCGTGCAATACCGCTTCGGCTGGCCTAAAAAAGTCCAGGCGGCGGCCCGGCCAGCCCCGCAAACGCCCGCACAGTAGGCAAAACGGGCCAGCCGCCCGGTCGGGGCCACCAACAATATCGGGCCATCGGGGCGGCGGTTCGTGGCAAAAAGGCGTAACTTGCTGACCACTCTTGCCTTTAACACCTACGTTCCGCAGTGTCTTCGTTTACCCGTTTCTCCCGCTTTTCGCGCCCGCTGCTGCCAGCTTTGGGCCTGTTTTTCGCCCTCACGCTGCCCGGTTGCGGCACCCGCTCCGACGGTGAAACTGCCGACACCAAAGCCACCGCCGAAGTGCCCGTCCAGCCCGTGGTAGTGGATAGCGCCACCCTGAAAAAGCAGGTGATGCTGCGCGATTCGCTGCTGGCCGATTCCATCATGAAGAAAAGCGGGCAGCTGCCGGGCGCTATTCTGCCGGGCAAGCGCATCGTGGCCTTCTATGGCAATATCCGCTCGAAGGGCATGGGCATTCTGGGCCGCGAGCCCAAGGAGCAAATGTTCCGCAAGTTTGAGAAGGTGCTGGCCGAGTGGCGTGCCGCCGACCCCAGCCGGGGCGTGCAGGCCGCTCTACACAACGTGACGATTACGGCCCAGGGCACGCCCGGCAAAGACGGCAAGTGGCGCCTGATGAACTCCAAGGCCACCATCGAGGAAGTTATCAGCTGGGCCCGGGAGCACAAGTGCATCCTTTTTCTGGACGTGCAGGTGGGCCACAGTACCCTCGCCGCCGAGCTGCCCAAACTGGAGCAATACCTCAAGCAGCCCGATATTCACCTGGGCATCGACCCCGAGTTCTCGCTGGCTACGATGCCCGGTGTACGGCCCAACCAGCGCATCGGTACCTATGATGCCAAAGACGTGAACTTCGCCGTGAGCTTTCTGGCCCGTATCGTGAGCGAAAACAACCTTCCGCCCAAGGTGCTGACGGTGCACCGCTTCACGCGGAAGATGATTACCAACTACAAAAACATCAAGCTCGACCCCCGGGTGCAGATAGTGATGCACATGGACGGCCACGGCGAGCCCACTCTCAAAAAGGACTCCTACCACGACTACATCGTGAAGGAGCCGGTGCAGTACACCGGCTTTAAGCTCTTCTACGAGTACGATGCCCGGCCCAAGCCCCACCACATCATGACGCCCCAGGAGGTCATTGCTCTCACCCCGTCGCCGCTGTACATACAGTACCAGTAGCCGTTGAGGCAACATACAAAAAAGGCCGCTGGATACTCCAGCGGCCTTTTTTTTTACCGAAGCTGTTTAGAAAGTCGCCAACCGTAACCAGCATGTCGTGCTGAGCGAAGTCGAAGCATCTCTACCGCTTCTTGGAACGGCACCTACGAAGCGGTAGAGATGCTTCGACTTCGTTCAGCATGACGTTCTTTTGACTTTCTAAACAGCTCCACCTGTATTTTTCCAGTCCGAATATTCTTCCGAAGTCCCGATTGTATTTGCGGCCAATTTTTACCTTTGCTAGCTACCCTTACTGTTTTCTACATGATTCGCCCCTCTACCACTACCCGATTTATCTGTTTCACTTTTCTGGTTCTGCTGGCGCTGCGCGGCCTGGGCCAAGCCACCGACCCGGTAGCCCCGGGCCGCGCACCGAAAAATATCATCAAACTCGCGCCACTGGGTTTTATTCATGGGCAGCTGCCGTTTTCGGTGGAGTCGCGGCTGGGCTTCGAACGGGTAATCGGGCCGCACAGCAGCGTGGCGGTGGCCTATTCGCATCTGGGCACCAACAAACCGTTCAATTTCGTGGGGAGCGTGGCGTTGAGCGCGGCCATCAGCACGGCCTTCACGGCCGCCGGCTACCCCACGGTCGTGTACACCGATACCAAAATCAACACCAGCGGCTACCGTTACCAGTTCCAGTACAAACACTATCTGAGCAAGAAGGCCGCGCCGGAGGGTCTGTATCTGTCGCCGCACTTCTCCTACGCCAAAGCCGACTACGACATTCGGCTGAAGGCATTTGAGGTAGCGGCGGCCATCAAGATGACCAACAGCAATTATAACCTGCTGTTCGGCTTCCAGGATATCTGGGGCAAGCACTTCGTGGTCGACGTATTCACCGGCCTGGGCTACCGCGACCGAAGCATCCGGATTTTTGATACCCAGGGCAAACTGGTTGATACCATGCCCAAGGGCACGGCCCTTAAGGTTTCGTCGGGCCTGAATGTGGGCTGGGCCTTTTAATCGCGCCGACAGCGCCTCAGGCGTACGTCAGCCTGCTATGTTTCGCCCAAAAAGCCGCTGCTGCTGCTGGCGGCGCTGCTTTCTTTTGCGGCCCCATTTGCGGGCCATGGTATAAATCACGAGACCGAAACCGACTTTGTTCAGCACATCGCCGAAGTTGTAAACCAGGTCATGGTTCAGGTGCAGGCGCTCAAACAGATTCATGGGAATGGTCACGTAGCCCAGGGGATAAATGACCCAGCCAATGAGGATAAAATAGCTCAGGTAGCTGAAGGCTTGCACCACTTCTTCATCGGGGCAGGCATCGACGAGGCGGGCCAGCGGGCCAAACCAGATTTCGTGGAGAATGACCATATAGCCCAGCAGCGCAATACTGCCCCATAGAATAGACCAGTAGCCGGGCGACGTCTCGCCCACGAACCCGAAGCCAATCATCCAGATGGCCGCCAGCAACAGCCGCCACAACGAGCTCACCGGTGCCCCCAAAGGCCGCAGCAGCAGGTAGAACTGGCTGCACATCAGCGGCACCGTGAACACCCAGTCGATGTAGCGAAACCGCGTCGGCGACAGGCCCAGGTTCAGATACATACCGAGCATAAAATAGTAGCTGCCACCCGCAATCAGACATACCAGGCTGGCAAGCGTCATGGTGAGTCGCCAGCGCCGGGGCACGTTGCCGCGCTCCACCAGAAAGAACAGCGACGCGCCCAGCATGGCAAACATGCTGAAGAAGAACGTCACCCCAATCAGGTCGTTATCGGCCACGTAATAGTAAGGGCGAGTAAGGACGGGCGCGGCAGTAGATATCGATAGTAGGAGTGGCAACATAGGCAGAATCGGTGGCTGGGGTAAGCATCAGCCTGATGGCAGTCAACTAAGCGGAGCCCCGTTTCCACATACTATCTGAGCCGGTAGATGTTTGCGCGCTTTCCAAATAAGTCGGGCCTAGCAGGAGCCTAAGAATAGCCTTGGGTCCCGGCCCGCCAGAGCACCCCATTGCGCGCTTGTGCATGCACCACACAAGCCCAGGAATTAACCATACGTACCTGGTCCGGCTGGGGATTAATACGGCACAAAAAAGCCGGGCTCCGGTGCAGGAGCCCGGCTTCACCGGTGGGTAAGAAACAGCTAGTGCGCCGCGTTCAAATCGACTTTGGCCCCGGGCCGGGCCCGCTTGATCAGCAAAATCAGGGGCAGGCAGAGCAGAAAGAACACGCCGATCAGCAGGAACGTCTGGGAGTAGGTGATGAGGGCCGTTTGGCGCAGCAAAGCTCCTTCCAGAGCCGCGTAGGCTTGCTGCTGGGCCTGCACCAGGCTTGCGCCCCGGGCCAGAAAACTGTTGGTGAGCCCTTGCAGACGCTGTTGCGTTTCGGGGTCGTAGAGCGAGATATTGGGCAGCAGCGCCGTGCGGTTCTGGTACGACGAGCGCTCGATGTAGGTCCCGACCAGCGCCACGCCGAACGAGCCCCCGAGCTGCCGGATCATGCCGGTGAGGCCCGCCGCCTGCCCGGCGTCTTTGCCGCTGAGGCCGGAGAGCGACATGGTGGTGATGGGCAAAAACAGCAAACTCAGCCCCAGGCCGCGCAGCATGAGAGGCCAGAAGAAGTCGCTCTCGCCCGCCAGCGGCGAAATGCGGGTGCTCATCCAGTAGGAGAAGAAAAAGAAGATGGCAAAGCCGGCGGGCAGCATATATTTCTGCGGCACCCCGCCCTGAATGGCCTTGCCGATGACGGGCATCATGAAGCCCGACAGCAAGGCGCCGGGCAGCAGGAGGTAGCCGGTTTGGGCCGCCGTGAAACCCAGAATACGCTGGCAGAAAATTGGGAAGACAAACACCGATGCAAACAGCCCGAAGCCCAGAACAAACGACAGAAATGCCCCAATCGACAGGTTGCGGCTTTTGGTGAGCACCCGCAAATCCACGATCGGCTGGTCGGCCGTCAGCTCGCGCCAGATGAAGCCCACTACGCCCACCACAGCCAGCGCGCTGAAGCTCAGGATATAGGCGCTTTCGAACCAATCCTCGCTTTCGCCCTGCTCCAGCACCAGCTGCAGGGCACCCACGCCCGCAATCAGCAGCACGATGCCCGCCCAGTCGATTTGGCGCAATGGCCGGGGAATGGCGTTTTTGATGCGTTCCGGGTCGCGAATAAACAGCATGGTGAAGATGGCCGCCAGGATGCCCACGGGCACGTTCACGTAGAAAATCCAGGGCCAGGTGTAGTTATCCACGATGTAGCCGCCCAACGTAGGCCCAATGGTGGGGCCGATAATGACGCCCATGCCGAACAAGGCCTGCCCCAATGCCAGCTGCTTGGGTGGAAAAGTATCAATCAGAATAGCCTGCGAGGTAGCCATGAGAGCCCCGCCGCCAATGCCCTGAATGAAGCGAAAAGCCACCAGCTCCCAGATATTGGTGCTTTGGCCGCACGCCATCGAGGCCAGCGTAAAAATGATGACTGACACGAAGTAGTAGTTGCGGCGGCCAAACTGCTCGGCCAGAAAGCCCGTCATCGGAATCACGATGACGTTGGCAATGCCATAGGAGGCAATAACCCAGCTTACTTCCTGCTGCGTGGCCGAAAGGTTGCCCATCATCTGGGTCAGGGCCACGTTTACGATGCTGGTATCAATGAGCTCCAGCAAGCAGCAGAGCACCACCGTTATAACGATGATCCACTTGGTAAATCCGGTTTCCATGCGGTGAGGTGGTAAAAGGATGAAGTGGGAAGGATGTTGTGCTTCCTTGCCGTAAGTCGATTACTGCACCTTCACCGTGGCCGCCACGCTCATACCGGCGCGCAGCGGGTGCTGAGGGTCCATGTTGTCGAGCACGATTTTCACGGGCACGCGCTGCGTCACCTTCACGAAGTTGCCGGAAGCATTGTCGGGCGGCAGCAGGGCGAAGCGCGCCCCGGTAGCGGCCGACATCGACTCGATTTTGCCCTGAAACTCCACGTTTGGATAGGCATCTACCTCAATGGTTACGGGCTGGCCCACTTTCATCTTCGCCAGCTGGGTTTCCTTGAAGTTGGCCACAATCCAGGTTTGCTCCGAGGCCACCAGCGCCATCAGCTGCTGGCCGGGGGCCACTACCTGGCCGGGCTGCACATTTTTCCGGCTCACAACGCCAGTGCCGGGGGCTACCAGCGTGGTGTAGCTGAGCTGCAGCCGGGCGTTGTCGAGGTCGGCTTGGCGCTGCTTCACCACGGCCTGGGCCACTGCCACCTGCTGCTGGGCGGCCACTACTTGCTGGCGCGCCACCTGCACCTGCTGCTGGGCCGTGGCGCGCTGGGCACTGGTCGAGTTGAGGTTGGCCTGCACCGCGTCGTACTCGCTCTGCGGAATGATATCCTCCTTGCGCAGAAAGGCGCTGCGCTTGAGGTCCTTCTCCAGCTTGGAGCGGCTGGCATCACTCACCCCAATCGACGACTGGGCGGTGCTGACGGTGGCCGAGGCCGTGCCCACGCCCGCGCGGGCCGCCACCACATTGGCCTGCGCGGCCGCCAGGGCGGCTTCGGCCGCATTCACGCGCTGCTGGTAGTCGGCTGGGTCAAGGGTGGCTAGCACGTCGCCTTTTTTCACCAGCTGATTTTCCTGCACCTTCACCTCCAGCACCGGGCCGCCCACGCGCGGCAATACCGGATACACGTCGCCTTCTACCTGTGCGTCGTCGGTGTCTTCGTGGGCCAGGCCAAACTGATAGCGCTGCCAGCCATAGTAGCTGCCGGCCAGCAGCACCAAGGCCAGAATAATGAAAATGATGGGCCGTTTTGAGCGGCCGGCCGGCACTTCGGCTTCGGGCGAAGCCTGGTAGGGCGTACTGGCTTGGTCGGGTTGAACAGGAGTTGCCATGGAAAGTATCGGGGAGTAGTTGTTCGTTGTGGTCGTAAGGCAGGGCGGCAAGCACTCTGCCGGGAGTTTTTTTCTTAAGCCGACTTCTGGTTCAGGTCTGTGCTGTGGGCGGTGACGAGCAGCGTGGCGCACGGCGCGGTCCGGACTACGGCCTCGGCGGTGCCGCCCATCAGAAAGCGGCTCAGACCCGTTTGGCCGTGGGCGCCTATTACGATGAGGTCGGCGGCCTGGCGGCGGGCAGCAGCCACGATTTCGGCGGCGGTGTCGCCCCGCAGCACGCTGGTTGTTACGCGGGCTCCGGCTTGCTCGGCCGCTACCCGGTGCGGGGCCAGCTGCGCGGTGGCGGCCAGCTCGGCGTGGTCGGCACGCCGCGCCGGCTGCGGCGTCAGCACGTGCACCAGGCGCAATTCTGCCTTTGCGCCAGCCGCCAGCACTGCGGCATAGGCCACCACCGCCACCGTGGCCGCCGAGAAGTCAACCGGGCAAAAAATGAGCGAGAGAGTCATGCGGAAAAAGGTATGAGCTGGTGAATGCTGACGTACTGGTAGCGCGACGGGCAGTAGGCTGCTGCTGCCCTTTCCGCTACCAGATTTGCTCGCCGGTGGCGCGCTTGAGCTGGTATTGGCCGAGGGTGTAGTTATAAATGGCCTGCAAGCGGGCCAGGCGGGCCTGGGCCAGGGAGGTTTCGGCGTCCAGCACGTCGAGGTTGGTGCCTACATCGTAGCGGTAGCGGGCTTTGGCGCGCGTCAGGGCATCGGTAGCCTGGGCAATCTGAAGCTGGGCGTTTTCGTAGCGCGCCGTGCTCGACTGCAGGTTGTTGGCCGCCTGCCGCACATCGGCCCTGATTTGCTCCTGCGTATCCTGAATGCGCGACTGGGCTCCGCGAATGGTGGCCAGGGCCTCGGTGCGCTGGTTCTTGTTTTTGTTGCCGTCATAAATAGGCACCGACAGCTGCACCACGCCCACCGTGTTTGGCCGAATCTTGCCCAGATTGGGCAGGTAGCCGTTTTTAGCGCCTACTTGTCCGCCTACGCCCAACAGCGGCATGTTGCTGCGCTCAATGAGCTTCAGGCTTAGGTTGGCGGTTTGTTCGGCGTCGCGGGCCAGCTTCACTTCGGGCCGGTTTTCGACGGCCTGCGCCACGGCGGCACTCACATCGAGCGGCTGCGGCGCGTAGCGGAAAGCGCCGCGCACCGGCACCGCCGCGTACTCGGGCTTGTGTAGCAGGCGGGCCAGCTGCACCTGCTGGTTTTGCAGCTGGTTTTCCAGATCGATGCGCGTATTCTGGGCCTGGGTAATGCGCACCAGGGTAGTCGTCACGTCGAAGCGGGTGCTTACGCCGCCTTCTACCCGCTTTTCCATTTCGCGCTGGTGCTGCTTGAGGGAAGCAATCTGCGCGTCCTGCACCTTGATGCTTTCCCGCACGAACAGAATGTTATAGTAGACTTGAGCGGCCGAATATGCCAGGTCCCGCCGCGTCACGGTGATGTTGTCGAGGGCCGTCAGGCGGCGACTTTCGGCCAGGTTATAGGTCGCCTCCTTCTTACCGAAGTCGAGCAGGCCGTACTGCACCGTAATGTGGGCGTCGTAGTTGTTGTTGGGCGCCAGCTGAAATTCGGGTGCGTCGGGGGCCAGCTGCAGCTTCACCACCGGGTCGATGCGGGTGTAAGTAGCCGTGCCCGTTATCTGGGGCAAAAAGCCGCCCCGGCTCTGCGTTACCCTACTCGTAGCAGCGTTTACTTCTTCTTCGAGCGTCGTAATGGCCGGATTGGCATCGAGCACCGAGCGAATGGTGCCGTCCAGGGACAGAGAATCGGCTAGTACCAGGCTTTGGGCGTGGGCCGCGCCGGCTCCAAACAGAAGCCCTAAAGCCAGGACTGGAGCGGCGAACAGTGGTCGGGAAAGCATCAGAGATACAACTTGTTGGTGCGTCCCCGCTACCCAACCGTGTGCCAAGCGAGTAATGCAACGTTGGTGTTGCGCAAAAACAGCCTTTACAGCACTAAAACCCCCTTTTAACTTTTAAAAAAGATGTAATAATCGATTTTACCACTTCGCGGTTTTCCTTACATATCAGGATATCCTATAATACATTCCTCACATATCAGGAATAATACCCACATGCTCAACCAGGACGACTCGCTGCTGCTGTATCTCAACGAGGCCATTGCCACCACGCGCAGCAAGGAAAAGCTGTTTCAGATCGTCACGGAAAAGCTCCGGCTCATCTTCCCCTTCGATATGATAGCCGTGGTCACGCTCGACAGCGCCCACCAGTACAAGCGCCTGTTTATGCGCGACTACCTGGGCGAGGTTCCTTACCCGGCTTCCCAGGTACCGGTAGCGACGCTGGTAGCCGATTCGCCGGCGGAGCTTTTCCTGCGGGAGCCGCACGTACAGCAGTTCGATATCCGGGAGCTGACGCAGGATTACCCGGAGTTCATGCCATTTCTCTTGCTCCAGCAGCGCGGCGTCTACTACGTCACCATCGTCCCGCTGCGCACCGGTGGGCAGCTCATTGGCTTGCTGTCGATGGCCGCGCGGCAGCGGCCCGACTTCACGCCCGCCGATGTTTCGCTGCTGGAAAAAATCGGGAGCCTGATTGCGGTAGCCGTCAGCAACACGCTGGCCTTTGAGGATGTGGCCCGGCGCGAGCGGGAAAAATCCCTCCAGCTCGCCGTCAACAACGCCCTACTGAGCCGCAAAGACCGCGCGGCCCTGTTCCTGACCGTGGCCGAGGAAATTGACCGCATCGTGCCCATCGACTACTTCGGCGTCCGCATCCGACAGCGCGAGTCGGGCACCCAGGGCTTCGCCGAGTTTTCCAGGCAGCCCGATGGCCGCTTTTTGCAGCTGGAGGAAACCCGTTGGGACGGGATTCCCAACCGGGAGCAGCTGCAGGCCGAAACGTTTGGGCTCTTCACCCAGCCACTGCTCTTCACCGGCCCCGACTATGAAGTGGCGGCCCGCCGCTACCGCATGCTGCGCTACACCATGGAAAAAAACGGCACCCGCGCCATGCTGGGCGTGCCGCTCTGGACCGAAGGCGACCATGCCGCCGCCCTGATTCTGGCCAGCCGCCGCCCCGATGCCTTCACCCCCGACGACCTGACGCTGATAACCAGCCTGGCTCCCCAAATCACGCTGGCCATGCAGAACCTGGCGGCTTTCGAGCAGATAGAGGCGCTCCGGGCTCAGCTGGAGCGGGAGAAAACCTACCTCATCGACGAAATAAATACCACCGCCAAGTTCGAAGACTTCGTGGGCCCGAGCACCAGTATGCAGCAGGTCCAGACCCGCATTGCGCAGGTAGCTCCCACCGATTCCACGGTGCTCATCACCGGCGAAACCGGCACGGGCAAGGAGCTGGTGGCGCGGGCGCTGCACAACCTGTCGCCCCGAAAAGAACGCGCCTTGATTAAGCTGAACTGCGCCGCATTGCCCGCCCAGCTGATCGAAAGTGAGCTGTTTGGCCACGAAAAAGGCGCGTTTACGGGTGCTCACGACCGGCGCATGGGCAAGTTTGAGCTGGCCGACGGCGGCACTATTTTCCTGGATGAAGTCGGGGAGCTGCCGCTCGACTTGCAGGCCAAACTGCTGCGGGTATTGCAGGAAAAAGAATTTGAGCGCATCGGCGGGCGCCGCGTTATCAGGGCCGATGTGCGCGTTATTGCCGCCACCAACCGGGTGCTGGAGGAGGAAGTAGCCGCCGGCCGCTTCCGCGCCGACCTGTACTACCGCCTCAACGTGTTTCCTGTTCGGCTGCCCGCCCTGCGCGAGCGGCCCGAAGACGTCGAGCCCTTGATGCGGCATTTTCTGGAGCGCTTCACCAAGCAGATGGGCAAGCCCGTGCGCGGCCTGCGGGCCCGCGACTTGCGGGCGTTGCAGCAATACGGCTGGCCCGGCAACGTGCGCCAGCTGGAGCACGTGCTGGAGCAGTCCGTCATCGTAAGCCAAGGGCCGTTTCTGGAATTCGCGGGCTTTTCGGCGGCGCAGGTGGTTGCCGCCCGCTCGTTTTCGGAGCAGCAGGATGAGCCCCTGAAAACGCTCCGTGACCAGGAGCGCGACCATATTATGGCGGCGCTCAAACACACGGCCGGGCGCGTGAGCGGCCCCAACGGCGCGGCCGCTATTCTGGATATTAACGCCAAAACGCTGGAAGCCCGCATGAAAAAGCTCGGTATCCGGCGCGAGCACCAGGTAGTGCCGGTGTAGGTGTAGCCTGTGGCGTAGTGCGATGTATATGTGCTCCAACGGGCAGCCGCCAGATCAGACAGGACACCAGAATGTAAAATCACACGCACCCGCCCTTACGAGTGACAAGGCCCCGAGCCAGCGGCGTGCCGCTGGCCGCAGCCGAACGCCGCGTGGCTTTTTGGCGTTTTGCCCGTACTTTTCCCCCAATGCCCGACTCCACTGCTCCGTTTACACCTGCTCAGCTCACCCGCGACCATGTAGTGCGCGCCCTGCGCCAGATCGATCGGGACGACCAGCCGCTGCCGCCCAGCACGGTCTATGATTTGGTGTACAAGGGTCGGCGCTACCCACCCCGGCCGGTGTTGCAGCTGGCTTTTCGCCTGGCCAGCGGGCAGCCCGCTGCGACACTGCCGCTGCTGGCTGGCACGCCCACCAACACGCTGCTCGAACGCCTCGATTTTACCGTCGCCACCAAGCGGCCCACGCTGGCCAACTCGCCCCACGACGGCGACGTGGCCGCCCAGGATGCCATGCGGGAGCTGTACACCGGCCCCGCATCGGCAACTACGGCAACTGCGCCGGGCAAAGCGCGGGAAGCTGTTACTGCCCTCGCCGCCGAGCCTCTGTTGGCCTATACGCTTCCCCCACCTGTTCCCTACGACCGCGCCACGGCGCTGCGGGAGTTGTTTTTATCGGCTGAAAGCTTGGCCCAGGCGGAAGCGGCTCTGCAGCGGCGGCACAACCTGATTGTGCAGGGTCCGCCGGGTACCGGCAAAACGTTTCTGGCCCGGCGGCTGGCCTGGCTGGGCCTGGGCAGCACCGATGCAGCCCGAATTGAGCTGGTGCAGTTTCACCCCAGCTACAGTTACGAGGACTTTATTCAGGGTTTCCGGCCCGATGCCCAGGGCGTATTTCGCCTCACGGCCGGGGTGCTGCTCGACATCTGCCAGAAAGCTGCCGCCGAGCCGGATAAACCTTATTTCCTGCTCATCGACGAAATCAATCGGGGCAATGTGAGCCGGATTTTCGGGGAATTGCTGCTGCTCCTGGAAACCGATAAGCGCGGGCCGGGCCACGCCGTGCGCCTGCCCTACGCCCCGGCCGACGCGCCCCGGTTCTTCGTGCCCGAAAACCTCTTCGTTATCGGCACCATGAACACCGCCGACCGGTCACTGGCACCGCTGGACTATGCTTTGCGCCGCCGCTTTGCCTTCATCCGGATGACACCGGAATTTGGCCTGCCGCTGCAACAGCTGCTAGCGGCCCACGCGGTGCCCACACCGGTTATCAGCCGCCTTGTCGGCCGCCTCACCGAACTCAACCAGGCCATAGCCGACGACCCGGAGCTGGGGCCGGATTTCCAGCTTGGGCACAGCTATTTCTGCCAGCCGCCACCCAACCCGGCGGAATCAGCGGCTTGGCTGGCGGCTATTCTGGAGCAGGAAATAGTACCGCTGCTGGAGGAGTACTGGCTCGACCAGCCCGCCAAAGCGGCCGCCCACCGCCGGAAGCTGCTCGGTTCCTGACCCCGCGCTGGTATGATTCCGATTCAGAACCTGTACTACCTGCTATGCTACGCCTGGAACCGGCTGCCGGAGCGCGAGGAGCTGTTGGCGGTAGAAGCAGCGCCGTTTCACCGGCCGCTGGAGCTCCTTACGCAGGTGCTGCTCACCGGCACCCGCCGACTGCTGCGGCAGGGCCTGGGCCTACAGTATAGAGAGCAGGAAGCAGAGCTGCCCGAGCTGCGGGGCCGCCTGCTGCTGGCCCCCAGCCTCAGCCGCGACCTACTGCGGCGCGGCCGGGCCGTGTGCGCCTACGATGAGCTGGTGGCTGACACACCGTTTAACGGGTTGCTTCTCGGCACGTTAGAGCAGCTCAGCCGCACCCGTCAGGTGTCGGCACCGCTTCGGCAGCAGGTGCGGGCGGTGCGGCGGCGCTTCCCCGCGCAGGTAGTTGCCAGGGCCTGCACCGCGCACACGCTTCGGCACCTGTGGCGACTCCGCCCCCAGGGGCTGGAGGGTTTTTTACTTAATATCTGCAGCCTGATTCAGCACAGTGCCCTGCCCACGCCCGACGCGGCCGGCCGGGCCCGGTTCCGCGACTTTCGGCGCGACGAGCGGCTGATGGCCCAGCTGTTTGAAGCCTTCGTGCGCAACTTCTACCGCCACGAGCAGCGGCGGTTTCGGGTGCTGTCCGAAACCATTGCCTGGCAGGCCGCCGCCGAGCACTCCGCCGACTTAGCGCTACTGCCCGTGATGATAACCGACACCACGCTGGAAGCCCCCGACCGCAAAATTATTCTCGACACCAAATACTATACGGCCGCCCTGCGCCCACGCTACGACCAGCAGCGGTTGATTTCGCCCCACCTCTACCAGCTGTATGCCTACCTGCAAAACCAGCCCCGCGCGCCGCAGCAACAGCTGGAAGGCATTCTGCTGTATCCGGCGGCGCAGCACGAGCTGGCGGTGCGCTACACGCTGGGTGGCCACCCGGTGCGCGTAGTCACCCTCGATCTGAACCAGCCCTGGCCCGGCATAGCCGCCGATTTGTTGGCCCTGATTCATTACTAGCAGAAGTCGCCAGGTGGCTATGCTGGGGTCGCGCGCAAGGCATCATCCCCGCGCCGACGCGCCATTTCTCTCCGGTGTACTTGTCCTGCTTGCAGCCCTTGTAGCGAAGGTTGTGTCTGTGAGATTGGGTTTTCCCGCTTTTCTGCTTAAACTGCTCTCCACTCCTCCTATTTAAAAGATCTACCCTCTTGAAACGACGTGAATTTGTAGGGCTGACCAGCCTCGCCGCTGGCGCCCTGTTCCTGCCGAATTTTCCCGGCTTCGGCGGCACGCTGGTCGACCCGGCGCGCCTGTTGGAGCCGATGATGGACGCGGCCGTGAACAAACGCCTGGCCGATGCGGCCATGAACGCAGCCAAATCAGCCGGCGCCTCCTACGCCGACGTGCGCATCGGGCGCTACCTCAACCAGAGCATCTTCACCCGCGAAAAGCAGGTGCAGAACATTGCCAGCGGCGAGAGTTATGGCGCGGGCGTACGGGTGCTGGCCAATGGCACCTGGGGTTTTGCCGCCACCAACACCGTAACGGAAGCTGGCTTGGTTAAAGCTGCCCAAACGGCGGTACAGATTGCCAAGGCTAACTCGAAAGTGCAGAAGGAGCCAGTGAAACTGGCCCCGCAAAAAGGCTACGGCGACGTGACCTGGAAGACGCCTATTCAGCAAAACGCCTTCGAGGTGCCCATTGCCCAGAAAGTAGAGTTGCTGCTGGCCGCCAACGCCAAAGCCCTCGACAACGGCGCTAACTTCGTGAACTCGGCCCTGTTCCAGATCAACGAGCAGAAGTACTTCGCCTCCACCGACGGCTCCTACATCGACCAGGATATTCACCGCATCTGGCCCACGTTTGGCGTCACGGCCATCGACCGCGCCTCGGGCAAGTTCCGGACGCGTGAAGCCCTGAGTGCCCCCATGGGCCTCGGCTACGAGTACATGGTGCCCAAAGCCGCCGATAAGATTGCCGGGCCGGCGGGTACCGGTCTCATCGGCTACAAAAACAGCTACGACATTCTGGAAGACGCCGCGCTGGCCGCCAAACAGACCAAGGAAAAGCTTACCGCGAAATCAGTGACGCCGGGCAAGTACGACCTCGTGCTCGACCCCAACCACCTGGGCCTCACCATTCACGAATCGGTGGGCCACGCCACGGAGCTGGACCGCGTGCTGGGCTACGAAGCCAACTATGCCGGTACTTCCTTCGCTACGCTCGACTGGAAAAAGCAGAACAAGCCCTACGGCTCGAAGGTCGTGAACATCGTGGCCGACAAGCTGCAGCCCGGTTCGCTGGGTGCCGTGGGCTACGACGACGAGGGCGTAAAAACCAAAGAGTGGAACATTATTAAAGACGGCGTGCTGGTGGATTACCAGAAAACCCGCGACCAGGCGCACATCGTGGGCCAGAACGAATCGGATGGGTGCAGCTACTCGCAGTCGTGGCAGGACGTGCAGTTTCAGCGCATGGCCAACATCAGCCTGAAGCCCGGCACGCAGAAGATGAGCGTGGACGACATGATCAAGAACGTGGACAAAGGCATTTACATTGCCGGCCGCGGCTCGTTCTCCATCGACCAGCAGCGCTACAACTTCCAGTTTGGCGGCACGGTGTACTACGCCATTGAGAAAGGCAAGATTGCGGGCATGCTCGAAGACGTGGCCTACCAGGCCAATACGCAAGAGTTCTGGAACTCCTGCGCCGCCATCTGCGACGAGTCGGACTACCGCCTGTTCGGCTCTTTCTTCGACGGCAAGGGCCAGCCCAGCCAGGTTTCGGCCGTGAGCCACGGCTCAGCTCACACTCGTTTCAATGGCGTCAACGTCATCAACACCGCCCGCAAAGTCGGCTAACCGCACAACCCTACCAATGGCAATCCTTTCCAAAGACGACGCGAATACCATTCTTAAAAAGGTATTAAGCTTCAGCAAAGCCGACGAGTGCGAAGTAACGCTCAACGGCCAAAACGGCGGCAACATCCGCACGGCTCGCAACATGGTGAGCACCAGCGGCGCGGCCGACAACGTATCCTTGGCCGTGGAGTCGCGCTTCGGCAAACGCTCGGGCGTGGCCACCTGCAACGAGTTCGACGAGGCCACCTTGCGCCGCACCGTACAGCGGGCCGAGGAAATTGCGCGCCTCGCCCCCGAGAGCCCCGAGTACATGCCCTTCCTGGGTCCGCAGCAATACCTGACCTCGAACGCTTACGCTCAGAACACGGCCGGCATCACGCCCGACTTCCGCGCCAAGCAAGCCGGGGCCAGCATCGACCTCTGCGACAAGAGAAAACTATCGTCGGCCGCCTTTCTGCAGGACACCACGGGCTTCGTGGCCAAACGCAACTCCAAGGGCCTCGAGGCCTACCAGCAGTCCACCAACATGGACTTCTCGGTAACGGTGCGCACGCCCGACGGCACCGGCTCGGGCTACGCCACCACCGATTTCACCGACATCAGCAAGTTCGACGCGGCCAAGCTCACCCAGATTGCGGCCGACAAAGCCGCCGGTTCGGTGGCGGCCAAGGCCATTGAGCCGGGCAAGTACACCGTGATTCTGGAGCCAGCCGCGCTGGTATCGAACACCGACGCCTCGCTGCTGGGCGCGCTCATGCAGTCGTTCGACGCCCGCAACGCCGACGAAGGCCGCTCGTTTCTGAGCAAGAAGGGCGGCGGCAACCGCAAGGGCGAGAAGCTGTTCGACCCGCGCGTAACCATTTACTCCGACCCCACGCACGCCGAGGTGCCGGTGCCGGCATTTGCCGGCGACGGCCGCCCGCGCCAGAAGGTAACCTGGATTGAGAAGGGCGTGGTGAAAAATATGTACAGCTCGCGCTTCTGGGCCCAGAAATCGGGCATTGCCGACATTCCAAACCCTGGCGCGTTCATCATGGAGGGCGGCACCCAGTCGACGCAGGACATGATCAAGAGCACGGCTAAAGGCATTCTGGTGACGCGCCTGTGGTACATCCGCCCCGTCGATCCGCAAACGCTGCTTTACACCGGCCTGACGCGCGACGGGACGTTCTACATCGAGAACGGCAAGATCAAGCACCCGATCAAGAACTTCCGTTTCAACGAGTCGCCCATCATCATGCTCAACAACCTCGAAGCCATTGGCCGGCCCCAGCGCCTGGGCGGTAACCTGGTGCCGCCGCTCAAGATTCGCGACTTCACCTTCACCAGCCTCTCCGACGCGGTATAAGCCGCTGTAGTCAGCCCGTCCGGTAACCCGGGCGGGCTTTCTATTACATGATTTACTGCGTTCTGGCCGTTCATCGATTCCTCGGTTTCGGCTGACCACTTCGCCCGCTGCGGCGCTTGCCCCAAGCCATAGCCCTCCCCTCATTTCAAAACCATTACCCTCTTGAAACGACGCGACTTTGTAGGGCTGACCGGCCTCGCCGCCGGTGCCCTGTTTCTGCCTTCTTTTCCCAGTTTCGGCGGCATGCCCGTTGATCCTTCGCGCCTGTTGGAGCCGGTGATGGACGCGGCCGTGAACAAACGCCTGGCCGACGCCGCGCTCAACGCGGCCAAATCGGCCGGCGCCTCCTACGCCGATGTGCGCATCGGCCGCTATTTGAACCAGAGCATTTTCACCCGCGAAAAGCAGGTGCAAAATATTGTCAGCAGCGAAAGTTTTGGGGTTGGTGTGCGCGTTATTGCCAACGGCACCTGGGGTTTTGCGGCCACCAACACCGTGACGGAAGCCGGTATTGCCAAGGCGGCGCAGCTGGCCGTGCAAATTGCCAAGGCGAACTCAAAAGTGCAGAAGGAGCCGGTGAAACTGGCCCCGCAAAAAGGCTACGGTGAGGTATCGTGGAAAGCCCCGATTCAGCAGAACGCTTTTGAGGTGCCCATTGCTCAAAAGGTTGATGTCCTGTTGGCCGCCAATGCCAAGGCCTTGGAAAATGGTGCTAATTTCGTGAACTCAGCCCTGTTTCAGGTAAACGAGCAGAAGTACTTCGCCTCCACCGACGGCTCCTACATCGACCAGGATATTCACCGCATCTGGCCCACGTTTGGCGTCACGGCCATCGACCGCACCTCGGGCAAGTTCCGGACGCGGCAGGCGCTGAGCGCGCCGATGGGCCTCGGCTACGAGTACCTCACGCCAAAAGCGGCCGACAAAGTAATGGGGCCCGCTGGTTCCGATGTGGTGGGCTACAAGAACAGCTACGACATTCTGGAAGACGCGGCCCGCGCTGCCAAGCAGGCCAAGGAAAAGCTTACCGCGAAATCAGTGACGCCGGGCAAGTACGACCTCGTGCTCGATCCGCACCACTTGGGCCTCACCATCCACGAATCGGTGGGCCATCCGCTGGAGCTGGACCGCGTGCTGGGCTACGAAGCCAACTTTGCCGGCACCTCCTTCGCTACCCTGGAGTGGAAAAAGCAAGGCAAACCCTACGGCTCGAAGGCCGTGAACATCGTGGCCGACAAGCTGCAGCCCGGTTCGCTGGGTGCCGTGGGCTACGACGACGAGGGCGTGAAAACCAAGCAGTGGGCGTTGATTAAAGACGGTATTCTGGTGGATTACGAGAAGATTCGCGACCAGGCACACATTGTGGGCCAGAACGAATCGGACGGCTGCTGCTATGCCCAGTCGTGGCAGGACGTGCAGTTTCAGCGCATGCCCAACGTGAGCTTGCAGCCGAGCAAGACCAAGATGTCGGTCGATGAGCTGATCAAGGACGTGGACAAAGGCATTTACATTGCCGGCAACGGCTCGTTCTCCATCGACCAGCAACGCTACAACTTTCAGTTTGGCGGGCAGGTGTTTTACGCCATCGAGAAAGGCAAGATTACGGGTATGCTCGAAGACGTGGCCTACCAGGCCAACACGCAGGAGTTCTGGAACTCCTGCGCCGCTACCTGCGACGAATCAGACTACCGTTTCGCGGGCTTCTTCAACGACGGCAAGGGCCAACCCTCGCAAAGCTCGGCCGTGAGCCACGGCTCAGCCACCACGCGCTTCAACGGCGTCAACGTCATCAACACCGCCCGCAAAGTCGGCTAGAACGGCAGGCGCCCCTCCTTATGGAAGGAGGGGATGCCGGGCCTTTCCCGCAATCCTTCCCTCCCGACTTCCCTCTCTTATATGGCACTTTTATCTCGCGACGAAGCCCAGGCCATTCTTACAAAGGTCTTGAGCTTCAGTAAGGCCGATGAATGCGAAGCGGCCCTGAACGGCCGTACCCGCGGCAACATCCGCTACGCCCGCAATGCCGTTAGCACCGCCGGCGGCTCCGACAACATTTCCCTCGTGGTGCAGTCACGCTTTGGCAAACGCTCGGGCGTGGCCACCTGCAACCAGTTCGACGACGAAACGCTGCGCCGCTGTGTGCAGCGGGCCGAAGAAATTGCGCGCCTGGCTCCCGAAGACCCCGAATACCTGCCGCTGCTGGGCCCGCAGCAGTATCTGTCGCCGACCACGTTTGCACCCGCCACGGCCGCTATTTCGCCCGATGTGCGGGCCCGCGTGGCCGCCGACAGCATTGCCCACTGCGAAGGCCGCAAGCTGAGCGCCGCCGGCTACCTCGAAGACGGCACCCGCTTCACGGCTATGCGCAACAGCAAGGGCCTGGAAGCTTTCCAGCAATCGACGACGCTCGACTTCTCGGTGACGGTACGCACACCCGACGGCACTGGCTCGGGCTACGCCGTGGCCGACTACACCGACGTGGCCCAGCTCGACGCCAAGGCCCTAACCAAAGTAGCTGCCGACAAAGCCGCCGGCTCCATTGGTGCCAAAGCCATTGAGCCGGGCAAGTACACCGTCATTCTGGAACCAGCCGCGCTGGTATCCGACGAGGGCATGTTCAACCGGCTCATGTATGCCCTCGACGCGCGCGAAGCCGACGAGGGCCGCTCGTTCCTGAGCAAGAAAGGCGGCGGCAACCAACTCGGCCAACGCCTGTTCGATGAGCGCGTTACCATCTACTCCGATCCGCTCAACGCCCAGGCACCCGGCGACGTGTTTGACGGCGACGGGCTGCCGGTGAAACGCATGGCCTGGATTGAGAAGGGCGTGGTGAAGAACATGTACTACTCGCGCTTCTGGGCCGAGAAGAACAAGAAAGCCGCTACGGCTTTCCCCAGCGGCTTCATCATGGAGGGCGGCACCCAATCGGTGCAGGACATGATTAAGAGTACGGCTAGAGGCATTCTGGTCACGCGCCTGTGGTACATCCGCGACGTGGACCCGCAAAGCCTACTGCTGACGGGCCTCACGCGCGACGGCACGTTCTACATCGAGAACGGCAAGATCAAGCACCCCATCAAGAACATGCGCTTCAACGAGTCGCCCATCATCATGCTCAACAATGTGGAGGCCATTGGCAAGCCGCAACGCCTGGGCGGTAACCTGGTGCCACCACTCAAGATTCGCGACTTCACCTTCACCAGCCTCTCCGACGCGGTGTAACAACACGCTGCGGTACCTCCAAACACCTTGCCTGGTCATGCCGGGCAAGGTGTTTTGGTTATGGAGCTGTTGTAACCCTCTTCCAAACTGGTTTTAAAGCGGTTTCGGGGTCAATGGCCAGTAGCGCGAACTTTGTAGTTCGCGTCGCCGCGCCGATAGAACGACTGCGAACGGCGCGGGGACGCGAACTACAAAGTTCGCGCTACTGCTACCTCGTACACTGAATCCAAAACCACTCTAACTTGCTAGCTGTTCAATCCTGCTGTCCGTGTAGAAAATGAGATTCACTATCCTTAGCAGTCTGCTACTAGCGCCCATCTGATGCTGGGCCCAGCAAGGCACCGCGCCGGCTCCCGATACTCTGCGGTGGCGCGATACCGGCCCCACCGCCCGGCATGGCCTTGCCGAGGTATACACCACCGATGGCCGCTTCGTGCTCGCTTATTTCCCCGTCGACTGCATCGGTTTTCAGGAAACAATCGGCTACTTCCGCAGCAATCCGGAAGTGCGGCCCTTTCCCAAAATGCAGTATATCAAAGTGGATAAGCTACGGAGCGCCACCATTCGGGGGCATTATCACGAAAACATGCGCGAGTCGGGGCGGGCGGATGTGCTGGCGTTGCGGGCCCTGGAGGGTCCGGTACAGCTGTTTGTGATGAGCGGCACGGCAGCCGATAACGTACCTTTGCTGACCATGGTGCCCGTGCTGAGCCTGGTGGCCGGGGCGGCCGTTTTGGGTGGCTCTGCCATCGAGCGCAACCTGTGGTTTGTGCGCCGCGCTCCTGGTCCATTGATGCCCGTGTCTCGGTCGGCTTTCCGCACCCAAATGAGCGGCTTCACAGCCGATTGCCCCGCTCTTAGCGGCCCTATTGCGGCTGGTGCCGAGGGCTACCGATACGGTGATATGGTTCGTATAGTGCAGCGCTACAATAATTTTATAACGAGCAAAGCGCAGCCCGAAACCGCCAAATAACGCGCGCTATGTGTTGCGGCCGGGCCTGAGACACGGTGGAGCAGGAGCATCGTGCCGGCCGCGCCGGCGCGGCGTTGTCTACCTCCGATTTACTGACTTCACTGCTCCGGCGGAGGCAATGTGCGTTTGGAAATCTGTTGGTGAGGCGGCGGGCAGTAAATTAAAATGGAAGCGCTGCAACCATTGACGCCATGCCGAAGCTCCTTACTACACCCCGGTTGGCTAGCATCGTTTTTCGAAAACGCGGAGGAGTCAGGTCGGCCATTTAGTCATTGTTTAAGCCACTTTACCTTCCTTTATTATGCGTCTGAACCGTACTCCTGCTCGTCACCTTATGGCCAGCGTGAGCTTGCTGGCCACACTCGGCCTGGCTGGCTGCTCCGAAAAAGAAGCTGTTGTACCAGCGGAGACCTGCGACACGGCTGCCACCGTGCGCCTATGCCCCGCCAAAACCGGTATTTGTCTCACCGAGCACACGACGCTGGAGTTGGCCGATGGCACGCGGCTGCGCCCCAACGGTGCAACCTGGGAGGCGTATGAGCCCATGCAGTTTGAGGGCCAGGTAATCACTATTGGGTATATCCGAGGCGCAACAATTACCAAAGATGGCGGCCCAGGCGACGCTCACGCCACCATTACCTGCCTGCAGGACGTCAGACAGTGGTGCGGCACGCCCGACCTGAACAACCGCAAACGCGGCACGCTATTCCAAAAACCTTCTTTTTAATAGGCGCTAAGAAAAAGCCCCGTACTCCTGTCGGAGTACGGGGCTTTTTCTTAGCGCCTGTTTATGTTGTTAAAAACGGTCATGCTTGCTCTGGCGTCCGCGCAGTCGAAGCATCTCTACTGCTTCGTTGGGTGTTGTTGAACAAATAGAAAAAAACCTCCGACCCGACCGCATAACCGTGCACTTTACCCAGTTAGCTTGCTGAATGGCAATAATTTACCTGGCACGCAGATAAAACTATAGTCTTAATGTTCGTTTTCGCTGACAGATTTTGATAGCAAGGTAGCCGCAGGCTTAGTAGTGCCGCTGTAGGTTGTCGGCAACCAATGGCTGGAACTGCGGCCGCTGACTGGCGCAGTGCGCTCAGTTGGTTTCGGGCAGCTGAAAGCTGAGGTAGGCCTGAAACACACGGTTGTAGAGCTTCTGGTCATTAACGCCCGTTACACTTTTCACGTCGTTGATGTCGTTGAGGCCGGCATTGAACCGGGCACCCAGGGCAAAACCCAGCGGCAGCTTCAGGCCGGCTCCTACGCACGCGCCCAGGTCCAGCTGCTTGTAGTCGGGGGCCGAGTCACGGCTGGTGGGCCCGTACACCACGGTGCTGCCGTCCTGCGAGAGTACCATCACGCCGTCGTCCTGGGCCTTTATCAGCAGCCCCGCCTGCGGACCCGCTTCCACATACACCGGTCCGAGCGTGAGCTTGAGCAGCAGCGGTACGTTCACGTAGTGCAGCTTGGTGCGGTAGTTTTCCAGATCCGACTTGCGCTCGGTGCCTTGCAGGGAATACAGGACTTCGGGCTGCAGGGACAATACCGGGTCAATGAGCTTGATTTCGTAGAGCAGCCCGGCGTGGTACGACATCTGGTAGGTGGCATCGGTACCGACGGTGCCTTGCAGCACGGCCGCGTTGAGGCCGCCTTTCACACCCAGCTGGGCATGGACTGGCAGCCAAAACCAGACGCTGAAAAACAAGAAAGCAGCAAATCGTTTCATGACGGGGAAGACACAAGAGGTGAAGCACTGGCGGTAAGATGCCGAACGGCGGGCTTACCCCCACGTACGCAAACTTTTTCGGGAAAGCGGCGCGCCGGTGGGCACGGGCCACGCTAGCAACGGTGCGCGGGCTGCTACATTGCATGGCTTTCCGCGTACTTGCAAAGGTACTTACCGCAGGCCAAGCCACCTTGTTGCCGGGTTGTTGTCTTTGCCTCGTCTTTTCTGCTTGCTCCGCTTTTTTTTAGCTCCCATGCCCGTTCCATTCACCTTCGTGCGCCTCCAATACCGCTCCGGCGACTGGGACGGCGTGGACGAAAGAATGCCCGCCAACCTGCTGCACTCTCTGATTCAGTATACCACGGTGCCCGTTTCGCAGAAAGAAAAGGCCGTGGCGCTCGACAGCCCCGAGATTTTCAACTACCCGTTCTGCTACCTCTCCGGCCACCGGCTGGTGCAGTTTTCGGCCGCCGAAAAGAAGAATTTCACGCAGTATGTGCGCAACGGCGGCTTCGTATTTGTCGACGACTGCAACCACGATATCGACGGGCTGTTTGCCCGATCTTTTGAGGAGCAGATGCGCCAGTGCTTCGGGGCCGGGGCGCTGAAGAAAATCCCAAAAAACCATGCTATCTACTCGCAGTTTTTCAAGTTTCCGGAAGGCCCGCCGCCCACGTCTTTCGAGCTCAATGGCTGGGGCGATGACCTGGTGCACGACTACCTGAAGGGCATAGAAGTGAACGGTAAGCTGGGCGTGCTGTATTCCAACAAAGATTACGGCTGCGAGTGGGACTACGATTTTCGCAACAAGCGCTTCCTGGCCGAAGACAACACCAAGTTTGGGGTCAATATTCTGCTGTACGCCCTCACGGCGTAGCGCGGTCAGAACTGGTAGCCGAGGCCGATGCGGGCGTCGGGCCCAATACCAATTCGATGGCGCGGCACCCCGCTCCCGGTGTAATAGCCATACGGATCATCTACGTGGTCGGCGCCCAGGCGGGCCCGGTAGAGCACGCCGCCGGCAAAATCCAGCACGAAGCGCGGGGCCTGGTTCCGGTTGAGCGCCACCTGCCACCCCAGCAGCGCCCCAAGCCCGATTCGCTGAACCCGCACGATGGAGGGCGTGCTGCCAAAATAGCCGTCGGTAGTACGCATGGCCCGATAGTTCAGCACGGGTGAAACGTAGAGCCCCGCCAGGGAGCCGACGGTTTTGCGGGCGGGCAGCAGGTAGTAGCGCGCCATCAGGCTCGCGCCGCTGCGCCGGTCGGTTGGGTCGCCGCCGTTCACCAGCAGCTCGGTGCCCACGCTCCAGCGCCCCCGCAGGTGCCGCTCGTACGACACGAGCACCGGAAAAACGAAGCCGTGGTCGGCAAATAAGTTGTAAGCCATATTGTAGCCCAAAGGCGACAGCAGGTCGAGCCGCACGATGTTGTTGCCGGGGCTTGAGCGGCGGCCGGGAGCAGCGGGCTCCGGGCTTTGTCCGTATATGTTTGTCGATATCGTACCACACAGCAGGGCTGCCACCAGCCACCGGGGCACTGCGTGGGCCTTCGGTGCCCGCAGCTGAAAAGCATAGTTCAGGACAAACAACATCGCACGTAAGGGGTAAGTAGTAGGGTAAATGTAGGAGCCGGCGGCCGCTGCCCCAACCCAGAAACCAGTACGATCAGACTTTTAATCTCCGGCGGCAAGCGGTACTATTCGGCGGCAGGAAGCAGCTATTCCCGAAAAAATCAGACTTTACCCCAGATTTTTCTCCCGGCTTCATTTCTTTTCTCCTTGACTGAATCTACCGTTCACGCGCTGCTGGCCAAGCTGCCCCCGCTCCGCGAAGAAATTGGCAAAATTATCGTGGGCCAACAGCAGGTGCTCGACGAGGTATTGGTGGCGCTGCTGGCTGGCGGCCACGCCCTGCTGGAGGGCGTACCGGGCCTGGCCAAAACGCTGCTCGTACGTACTCTGGCCGCCGCCACCGACCTGCCCTTCCGCCGCATCCAGTTCACCCCCGACCTGATGCCGACCGATATTCTGGGCACCGAAGTGCTGGAGGAAGACCACGGCACCGGTCACCGCTCGTTCAAGTTCAACCAGGGGCCGATTTTTGCCAGCCTCGTGCTGGCCGATGAAATCAACCGGACGCCGCCCAAAACCCAGGCCGCGCTGCTCGAAGCCATGCAGGAAGGCCACGTGACCTATGCCGGCCAGGAACACGCGCTGCCCAAGCCGTTCTTTCTACTGGCCACTCAAAACCCGATTGAGCAAAGCGGCACTTATCCGCTGCCGGAAGCCCAGCTCGACCGTTTTCTGCTGTACATCCGCATTGGCTACCCCACCGAGCAGGAAGAGTTGGCCGTGCTGAGCGGCACCACTGGCACCGCCCGGGCCGAGGTGAAGCCCGTGCTGGGCGGCGAAGACATCCGCCAACTGCAGCAACTGGTGCGCCAGGTAAGCCTGAGCCCCGAGCTGCTGGATTTCGTGAACCGGCTGGTGCGGGCCACGCGGCCGGCCACGTCGCCGGTGAAGTTTATTCAGGAATACGGCCGCTGGGGAGCCGGGCCGCGCGCCGGGCAAGCCCTGATTTTGTGTGCCAAAGCTCGGGCGCTGCTGCAAGGCCGCTTTGCCGCCACCCTGGACGATATCCGGACGCTGGCTCCGCCCGTGCTGCGCCACCGCGTGCTGCTGAATTTCAACGCCGAGGCCGAAAACATCACTCCCGACGATGCCGTGGCAGAATTGCTGAAGGCGGTGCCGGTATAGAAATGAGCTGTCAACGCTCAGCCTTCTCTCTACAGACTAGGCGGTATCTGAAGCTTGTCCTGCTTCAACTGCGCGGACGCCAGATGAGCAGGACGGAGATGCTGTTGTATCAGTTTTCAACTACACGCTGAGTTCTCACTTTTGAATTCTCAATTTTAACATGCTTTCCCCCGAACTCCTGCATGCGCTCCACAACCTGCCGCTGGCGGCCAAACAGGCAGCCGAAGGCTTTCTGGCCGGGCAGCACCTGAGCCGGCGGCGGGGCCCGGGCATGGAGTTCAGTCAGTACCGCCCCTACCAGCCCGGCGACGACCTGCGCCGCCTCGACTGGCGCCTGGCCGCCCGCTCCGACCGCTACTACATCCGCGAGTCGGAGGTCGATACCAGCCTCACGGTGCATTTACTGCTCGATGCCAGTGCCAGCATGAACCACCGCGACGACAACGGCCTGACCAAGCTCGAGTATGGTCGGCTGCTGCTGGCGGCGCTGGCCTACCTGGCCCAGCAGCAGGGCGATGCAGTGTCGTTGAGCATTCTGCACCCGCAAGGCTTGGTGCATCTGCCGGCCCGCGCCGACTCGCGCCAGTTGCCCCGGCTGTATCAGGCGCTGCAAAACACGGCCGGCACGGGGCGCTTTCCCGAAGCCGGGCAGCTAGCCCCGCTGCTGGCGCGGCGGCAACGCGCCCTCACAGTCTGCGTGAGCGACTTATATGAGGAAGAAAGCGAGATAAGCACTCTGCTGACGCGCTTGCGGGCCGTGGCGGGCGAAGTGCTGCTATTGCATCTGATGGCCGACAACGAGCTGCGCTTCAGCTACCGGGGTTCTCTCACGTTCGAAGATCTGGAATCGGGCCAGACTGTGCAGCTCAATGCCGAGCAGGAGCGCGCCAGCTACCAGCAGCAGTTGCAGGAATGGCTGCGCACCACCGCCCAGGCAGCCCGCCGTCAGGGCTTCGACTACCACCAGCTGAATATCCTGGAGCCGCTGGATGGGGCGCTGCGCGAATTTTTGCGCCGCCGCCAAGCCACCTCTTTCTAGTGGCCGGTGTCTTTGCGGCAGCTTCCCGCCCGCGCCGCCCGTATCTTTCCTTTTCGTTTTAACTCTTCTCCGCGTTGCTCACGTTTCTTGCTCCTTCCGGTTTGCTGGCGTTGCTGGGCGTAGCGGTACCCATTGCTATTCATGTATGGAACCGGCGGCCGGGCCGCACGGTGCAGGTGGGCAGCATTCGGTGGCTGGCCGTGGCCGCCAACCGGCGCATGCGCAACCTGCGGCTGGAACAGCTGTTGCTCCTGCTCTTGCGCCTGCTGCTGGTTGCCACACTGGCGGTAGCGGTAGCCAGGCCGGTATGGCAGCAGCCCCCGCCGCCCCGCCGCGGCCAAATTCTGATAAGTCCGGACCTACTGACATCGGCGTCGCTCACGGCTGTGCGGCCTACGATTGACTCGCTCCGCCGCCGGGGCTTTGGCTTGCGCCAGCTTGGCCAGGGCTTTCCGCTGATTTCAGATACGCTCTGGCAACAGCTTCGCGACCAGCCCGCAGCGGCTGCCATCGTAGCGCCCCAACAGAATTTCTGGACACGGGTAAGCCAAGCCGCCGACTCTTTTCCCGGTCAGCCAGTTCGAGTATTCACTTCGGCGGCAATGCGGCATTTTCGGGGTGGCCGGCCGGCGCTGCCTGCCAACATCAGCTGGCAAACCGTGCCCCTCCCCCCCGGCACCGCCGCGTGGCTGACCGGAGCCAGCCTTATAACGCCGGATAGCTTGCGCCTGGTCGTGCAGCATGGCAACCAGGATGGCATCTATACCAGCATCCATACGCTGGCAAAACCCTGGCAGCTCCCGGCGCGGCTGCCCGGCATTGCCGGATTGCCGCCATTGCGCTACACTTTAGTGGCCGGAAAAGCTACTATCCAAACTCTAGCACCCGATTCGCTGCGGATTCCCGTTCGCACTCAGCCGGTGCGGCTATGGGTGTATTATGATGTCGACCATACCCTGGATGCCCGTTACCTGCGAGCAGCGCTACGGGCGGCAGCACTGGGCCTGGCCACACCGCTGGAGCTTACCGTGACGACTACTCCGCCGCCAGCGGCCCAAAAGCTGGACTGGCTGTGCTGGCTGGCCAATACACCCGTGCCGACTCTCTGGCAACAGCGGGTAGCCGCCGGGCTCACGCTTTGGCAGAATGGGCATACGCCCGGCATTGCTGTCCAAACCAGCTTTGCCGTCGCCCCACTTAGCCAAAACTATCCACTGAGCCGCCTCGACACCGTTTCCGTTCGGGAACCCAACAGCGTTTTATGGCAGGCGACTAATGGCCGCGCCGTGCTTTCGCAGCGGGCACTAGGCCGGGGTGTTTTCTACACGTTTCACAGTCGCCTGCACCCGGCCTGGAGCCGCCTGGGCGACAGTCCGGATTTACCGCAGCTGTGGCTGTCACTGCTGCAACCCGATGGCGCAGTCGCACCCGAGGCGCAGGACCAGCGCCAGCTCGACCCCACGCAGGTACTGCGCCAACAGCGCCGCACGACCCAACGCCCAATGGTCCCGGCCGCGTCTACTGCCACCGATTTACGAATCTGGGTAGTGCTGGCCGCCGCTTTGCTCTGGGGTATTGAGCGACTGGTGGCCGGGCGCATTTCTTCCGCTAAAGCCGTGGCCCTATGAGCACCACCTTATCGACGCCCCATACTGCCGCCGCCGAGGGGCTGGCTACTTTGCGCCAAGTACGCCAGACGTACCGGTGGCACCGCACGGCCGCTGTGCTGGTGCCAACCCTGGCGTTGGCGGGTCTATTACTGCTGCTACAGGCACGTTTTCCACAATTACCGCTTATGCTGTCGGTGCTTGTGGCCTTGCTGGGGACGGTAGTGGTAGCCGGGCTGCTCTGGAGAATCTGGCGTGAGCCGCTGGCCACCATTTCCCGCCACCTCGACCGGCGCTTTCCGGAGCTGGAAGACAGCGCCGGGCTGCTGCTGCGCCCAGCGCAACAGCTGAATCTGCTGGAGCACTTGCAGCAGCAGCACATTACGACGCGCTTACTAGCCCTGACGTCCCAACCTCGGCCAGTGCTACCGGTGCGCTTTGCCCTGGCTACTTACCTCACTATTGCGGCGCTACTAACGCTGGCCGGAGTGTGGCTTTGGCCCCCAACGGCTCCGGCCCAACCTCCCGGCACCGCGCCGACTGCAGCCTTGCATTTTCCGGCCGTTCCCACTACTGGTCAGAAAGCTGCCGCGCCGGCCCGTATTCTCGAAACCCGTATCCGAGTGGTGCCGCCTGCCTACACACGCCGTCCAAGCTTTACGGCGGCCGAGCCTTCGTTTCGCTGCCCTCAAGGCTCTCAGGTGCGCTGGACGGTGCGGGTATCCCGGGCGAGCGGGCGGCCCCAGCTGGAAATTGGCCGGCAACGGCTCAGGTTTCGACCCGTAGCGGGCCAGCCGCTGCACTTCACCGCTTCCTATACTTTTGCTGCTTCTACGCTCTACCGCATCCGATTTGATGGCCAGGCTTCCGACGACTACGCGGTGGAAGTGCAGCCCGACCGACCGCCGACTATTCAAATCCGGAGCCCGAAACCGTACACGCTGGTTGAGTTTGGCCAACGTCCGGAAGTAGCCGTGCGTCTGGCGCTGGGCGATGAGTATGGGTTGACTGCGGCCCGGCTGGTAGCCACCGTGGCGCAGGGCCAGGGCGAGGCCGTGAAATTCCGGGAAGTAGCCACCGACCTGAACGGTAGCCTGCGCGGCCAGCCCACGCAGGTTTCCCTCACCCACTTGCTCCGGCTGCCCGCCCTGGGCCTCACCTACGGCGACGAAGTGTATTTCTATGTGCAGGCCTGGGACAACGCCCGCCACAGCACCCGCTCCGATACCTACTTAGTGCAGTGGGAAGACACGACAGTCGATGACTCAGGCTCTGACATGGCCATGGGCGTGAACGTGGTGCCGGCTTACTTTCGCAGCCAGCGCCAGGTTATCATCGACACCGAAAAGCTGGTGGCCGAGCGGCGGCAGCTGGAGACTACCGCTTTCACCGACCGCGCTAACGACCTGGGCCACGATCAGAAAGTACTGCGGCTGCGCTACGGCAAGTTTTTGGGCGAGGAGTTTGAGCAGAGCATCGGCCAAAGCGCCCCCCGCCCACCCGCAGCCGATACCGACGGTGACCATCACGAGGCCGGGGAGCATGCGGAAGGCGAGGAAGCCGGCCACGACCATGGCGCAGCCGCCACTGCCGACGCCAGCCCCACGGCCGAAGCCGCGCAGCTGCTCGATGCCTACGTGCACCACCACGACGACTCCGAAACCGCCGACTTCCTGGAGCCTGCTGTCAAGGCCAAGCTGCGCGGCGTGCTGAGCCAGATGTGGGAGGCGGAGCTGCGCCTGCGCACCGCCCGGCCCGCCGAAGCCCTGCCCTACGAATACCGGGCCCTGCGGCTGCTAAAGCAGGTGCAGCAGCAAACCCGGGCGTACGTGCGCAAGTCGGGCTTTGCCCCACCGATAATTCCTGAAGCTACCACCCGTCTTACCGGCGAAATGGCTGGGGCCGCCGCGCCGCGCCGCCAGCAGCAGGTAGCCGCCCCGCCGACCCAACCCACGATTCAGGCCGCCCTGCGCCTGCTGGCCGTGTTGCGTCAGGGGGGCACCGTGCGGCCGGCCGATGCGGCTATCCTGGACCAGGCCCGCCCCGCTACCGCCCAGGCGGCCCTGCGCAACCCCGGCCGCTACCTGACCGCCGTGCGCGACCTACGCCAGCTGACCACCGATGTGCGGGCCAGCCGGCGGCCCTGCCAGTCGTGCATTGCCAAAGTAGAATCTGCGCTTACTGACCTGCTCCCGCCCCCGCCCGCTGACCCTGGCCGCCCCACCGGACCCGACCGACTGGCCCGCCGGTACTTTCAGGAGCTGGGCCGGTGAGCTTTTCCCCTATCATGTCGCACCCGCCCATCTTTTATCTCTTCCTGCTACTGTGCCTGCTGCTGGCCGCTGGCCTTACCATAGCGGCCCTGCGCCGCGCCAATCGACAACGGCTTGTGCTACGGCTGGCCGCTGGCTGGCTGGCAGTGCTGGCGCTGTGGCTGATGGTAAATCCGCCGCGCTACACCGTGCGCGGAACCAGCAACGAAGCGGTTGTTCTCACACCCGGCTACCAACCCGACAGCCTACGGCGAATAGTGCGGCAGCTAGGACCGGCTACGCAGCTATGGCGCTACGGCACCACCACTGCCAGCGCCGACACGCCGAGTTTGAGCAGTGTGCTGCTCCTGCGGGAACGATACCCCGCCCTGCGGCACCTGCACGTTCTGGGACAGGGGTTGCCGACTACGGAACTGACCAACCTGGGACCCGTGAAGCTAATTTCGCATCAGCCAGCAGCTTTTCAGGGCTTTCAACAAGCCGGGTGGAGCCGCCGCCTGGAGGCCGGACAGCCGCTGCTGGTGGAAGGCGTTTTCTCGGCCATAAAACCCGGGCAACCCGTCTGGATTAGCCTGCGCGGGCCGGGCCAAAATACCGATTCAGTACAGCTGAAAGCCAGGGCGGGGAGTTTCCGATTACGCTTTCTTCCCAAATCAGCCGGCTTGGCTGTCTATCAGCTCCGGGCCCGGCGGGGCGGTAAGCTAGTGGCTGCCGAGCCCGTGCCGGTCGAGGTAGTGGCGCCTCAGCCCCTACGAGTCTTGCTGCTGAGCAGCACGGCTTCCTTCGAGTTCAAATTTTTGAAGAATCACCTCGGCGAGCGTCAGCACCGTGTGGCACTGCGCACGGGGGTTAGCCGGGGTCTGACCCAAACCGAATTCCTCAACCAACCCGCCCACGACCTTTCCCGGGTTTCCAGCTCCTTGCTCGCCCGCTACGATGTAATAGTAGCTGATGCCGGCACCCTGGCCGCGCTGGCTCCCGCCGAAACGCAGGCCCTGAACACGACTATCCGCACCACCGGGCTGGGACTCATCGTGCTCGGCGACGCGGCCCCGCTGCCCCGCGCCACGCCCGCCCGCGCCAGCTTCACCGTGGTGCCCCACGCCGCCACCGCCACCGACCGCCCACAACCCGTGCGTTGGCCCCAACAAATAGGCCAGCCCACCACGCTTATTCCGGCCACCATACGCTTGGCGGCCACTGCCCGGCCCGTAGTGGCAGATGGCCGGCAGCAGCCTGTGGTGGCTGCGCAGCGGCTGGGTGCGGGCATGGTCATGGTGTCGGTGCTGCCCCAAACCTATCCGTGGGCGCTGCAAAATGCGGCCAGCACGTATGCGGCCTATTGGGGTTCGTTGCTGCGAATAGTGGCCCGGCCCGTCGCGCCAGCGGCTCAATGGCAAGTGCTGGCCGCCTGGCCGCGCGCCCACGAGCCGGTGGCGTTACGCTTGGTTTCCGGCACGTTCCCTACCCAGCAGCCCAGCGTCTCAGATTTACGGCAGACAGCACCTATCACGCTGGCGTTGCGGCAGGATGCACGACTACCCGAATGGAAGGCTGGGCATTTATGGCCTGCCGCCCCCGGCTGGCACCAGGTACGCCTGGCAAATCAGGCACCGCAGGCTTTCTATGTGTTTGGCACTACCGACTGGCAGGGCCCCGAAAGAACAATCAGGGAGCAAGCCGCGGCTTCGCTGCAGGCATCGACCTCACCCTCTACGTCGCCGACGCTAACGAGCCAGTCCTACTCACTGTTGTGGTTCTTTATTCTGTTCGTGCTGGCGGCGGGTAGCCTGTGGCTGGAAGAGAAGCTCTGACTACAGCCTTAGTAGCGAATATCCGGATGACCGTTGAGCAGCATATCCTCCGCATCGCCCACCACATACTCGCCCACGACGAATACTATTCCTGCCGTCGTGGTTTCTGAATCGGGGTAGGTAGCAGAGGGTGGCACCCGATGTTTTTCAGAAACGCCCCTATTGGCTGAATTACTCTCCTCTTTGTTGGAAAAGATGGAGCTGTTTATAGCGTGCTTAGAATACTTGGACAAGGCTGCTAGATAGTTGTTCGAAGAAACCGGGGCACAAATATTGCACTTAAAATATTTAATATTTAATCTATCTGTTATTTATTTTCTCTTGGCTTGACACCAACGAAAAACGGCCCAATTCTCCGGGGTGGAAAATCGGGCCGCTTGCAGAGTGCACGCCGGCCAGGGCCGGCGCGTAATTACTTCTGCTCGGTCGTGGTCGTCGTGGTCGAAGCCTCGGTGGTGGTAGCAGCAGGAGCAGCCATCGTCGAGTCAGCCATTACAGTCGTGGTGGTGCTAGTCGAGTCCATCGTCATCGTGGTAGCATCGGTAGCAGGAACTTCTACGTTCGTAGTCTCGGTGGTTTCAGCAGTCTTCGTCTCGCAAGAAGCAAGGGTAGTAGCGAATACGAGAGCCAGGGCAGAAACCTTCAGGAGATTGTTCATTTTGGTGGTACGTTTGAAAAAATTTAGTCTGAAAAACTTTCTTCATACCGGCTTCTTAAGAAGGTAACCCGCCCCGGAAAAAATACTTTTCGTGGGTTACTAAAGTGCTGACACTGTATTAATCGACAAAGCGAATGGGTAAGGGTCAACCTTCCTACACCGATGAAGAGTTCGTAGCGGCTATCCGCGACGGCGACGACCGGGCGCTGGCACAGCTCTACCGCCTGCACTTCCCGATGATTTCGCACTACGTTCTGCAAAACAGCGGAACCGAAGACGAAGCCAAGGATGTGTACCAGGAGGGCGTGATGGTATTTTACGAGAAGGTGCGCGAAGGCTCGCTCGAGCTAAGCTGCCAGATCAAAACCTACCTCTATGCCGTGTGCCGCCGCCTGTGGCTGAAGCGTCTCACCGAGAAGACCCGCTTCGGCGGCCGACTGGAAGACCACGAACCCTACCTCGAAACTGGTGCCGAGGCCGATGTAGCCCTGGCCGAGGAGCGCGACCAGCGCTTCGCGACCATGAGCGAGGCCCTGGAGCTGGTGGGAGAGCCGTGCCGCTCGCTTTTGGAAGGATTTTACCTGCTGGATAAGTCTATGCAGCAGCTTACGGCGGAGTTTGGCTACACCAATGCCGACAATGCCAAGAATCAAAAATACAAGTGCCTGGTACGCCTGAAAAAGTTATTTTTCGCCCATTACAAGGAAGAAGAATCATTTTAGCAGATGTACGTATTCCGGCCGAGCACCCACTCGGTCCCACGCTATGAAAACGGAAGCCGACTACTACGCCTTATTCGAAGCCTACCGTGCGGGCGGGCTTACGGCCCCGGCCCGCGCCGATGTGGAGCGCCGCCTGGCGGCCGACGCTGACTTTGCGCAGCAGTTCGCCGATTTCACGGAGCTTACCACCACCCTGCACGGCTACGGCACCCGGCTGGCTACGCGCCGCAAGCTGCACGCCATTCAGGCGGATATGGATGCGGAGCAGGCCGTACGGCTGGAGGGAGAAACGCTGGAAACGGGCATCCCTACCATGCCGCAGCTATACATTTCTCCCGTGGAGCGCAAGCTGCGTGCGTTCTGGGGTGCCCACCGCGCCACGGCGATGGTAGCGGCTTCGGTGGCCGTTATGGCGGTGTTTGCCACGCTGCTGGGGCTCGAGTGGTGGCGCACCGCCCAGCGGCCTTCGCTCTACGGCTACACCGTGCTGCGGCGCGAGGTAGAGCGCATCAAGCAAACCCAGAAAGCGATGAACCGGGCCATCAACCAAATTGATGGGGCCAAGCCTGAAGGCGAGCTGAACCCCGGCAAATTCAGCGGCACCGGCTTTGCCCTCACCGCCGATGGCTACCTGGTCACCAGCTACCACGTCATTCAGGGTGCCGATTCGCTGCTGATCGAAAGCCGCGACCGGCAGCGCTTCCGTGCCGAGCCCGTGTTTACCGACGTGGCGCACGACCTGGCTATTCTGCGCATCAAGGACCGGAAATTCAACGGCTTTGGCCGCCTGCCTTACTCTTTTAAGCGTGGCACGGCCGACCTGGGCGAGAAAGTATTCACGCTGGGCTACCCCCGCGAAGATGTCGTATTCGGGGAAGGCTCGCTGAGTGCCCGCTCGGGCTTTGAGGGCGACACGGCCTTCTATCAGATTTCGATTCCGGTGAATCCCGGCAACAGCGGCGGCCCGCTACTCGACGACCGGGGCAACCTGATCGGCATTATCAGCGGCCGGCAGATGGATATGCAGAGCGCTGCTTTCGCCACCAAGTCGTCGTACCTGATGCGACTGGTGGATTCGTTGTCGGCTGCCGGTACGGCCCAGCCCTACAACATGCCGCGCACCAGCCAAATGACTGGCACTTCGCGCCGTCAGCAGATTCGGAAGCTCCAGGACTACGTGTTCGTCGTGAAAGTATACGAATAGCGCCGGTTGTTTCAGTTCTATTCAGAAAAAGTCTCACCGCTATGGTGAGACTTTTTTTGTGTCCTGGCTACAGGAAATCGAAACAAAATTTTGGCTTTAACAACCCGTATCCGTCGCAAAAACTGAGGCTATTGGCATCTAAAAAAGATTGAGTGAAACAAGAGGTAGAAGTGGGCATTAAACTATGGCTATGTCTGCTGGTCTATCTAGGTACCCAATAGCTGACACTGGGCTAATCTCCTACCTTACAAGAGCTTATTCGACCTTCTCTACCCTTTTCCAACCACACAGCTTATGGACAGAAGAGCTTTCCTCCGCAAGAATTCCACCGTGCTGGTGGCTCCGGCTACGGCGCTGGCGGAAAGGCCCGCGGCGACCGACCCGCCCAGCGAGGATGAAACCGTCAGCCGCTTCGCCAACAAGGCCCTGCCGACTACAGCGCGCTCTATGGCCGGCGTGGCGCCCTACACGGGGCCCTGGGGCCGTGAGCAGGCCGGGCACCTGCTGCGGCGTGCCCTCTTTGGCCCCACCCGCACTGAAATAGCCGCCGCCGCCGGACGCACGCTGACCCAAGTGGTGAACGACCTGCTCACGGCCCCGGCAGCCCCGGCCCCACCCCTGAATGTGTCGACGACCGATACCAGCGTGCCGGTGGGGCAAACCTGGGTGACGCAGGCCTTCGACCAGAACGTGGAGGGCGTGCGGCGCTCGTCGCTGCGGGCGTGGTGGCTGGGGCAGATGCTCACCCAGAACCTGTCGTTGACGGAGAAGATGACGCTGTTCTGGCACAACCACTTCGTCATCGAGTTCGGCGACATCAACGATTCGCGGCAGGGCTACCAGTACGCGGCGCTACTGCGGCAGTATGCTCTGGGCAATATCCGGCAGTTGGCCAAGGATATAACGGTGAATGCCGCCATGCTGCGCTACCTGAACGGAAATCAAAGCACAGCTTCGGCACCCAATGAAAACTACGGCCGGGAGCTGCTGGAGCTGTTCACGGTGGGCAAAGGGCCGCTGATTGGCAACGGCAACTACACCACCTACACCGAGGCCGACGTGCAGGCGGCGGCCCGCGTGCTCACGGGCTGGCGCGACAACTCCCTTGCCATCAACAGCTATTTTACGGCGTCGCGCCACGACACGACGGCTAAGGTTTTTTCGGCCGCTTTTGGTCGTGCCACCATCACCAACGGCGGCGACCAGGAATACAAGACGCTGGTTGACCTGATTTTCAGCCAGGCCGAAACGGCCCGCTTTCTGGTTCGCAAGCTCTACCGCTGGTTTGTATACTATGTTATCGATGCCACCACGGAGCAGAACGTTATTGAGCCTCTGGCCCAGCTGCTGATTCAGAACAATTACAACGTGGCGCCGGTGCTGCGCACGCTGCTTTCGAGTGAGCATTTCTTTGATGCCGTGAATATGGGCTGCCTTATCAAGAGCCCGCTCGATTTTACGCTCACGGTGGGCCGCCAGATGCAGATTGCCTTCCCGCCAGCCTCTACCGTGGTGGCGCAGTACGGTATGTGGGACTATCTGAATGGGGTGACCAACCTGCAGCAGCAAGTAGTGGGCGACCCACCAAACGTGGCCGGCTGGCAAGCCTACTACCAAACGCCGCAGTTCCATGAAATGTGGATTAATGCCGTGACGCTGCCCCGCCGCAACCAGTTTACGGACCAGATGATCAGCACGGCAGGCTACAGCCGCAACGGCGTTAAAATTAATATCGACGCTATTGCCCTGGTGCAGAGCCTGCCCACCGACGTGGCCCAGGACCCGAATCTGCTCATTGCGGAGCTGGCCCGGCTGCTGCTGCCGATTTCGCTCACGGCCACCCAGCTCACGTTTCTAAACGACGTGCTGCTGCCCGGTCTGCCCGATTTTGAGTGGACCGAAGAGTGGACGGACTACCTGGCCAACCCGACCAACACGGCCAAAAAAACTGCTGTCAACACCAAGCTCCAGTCGTTGCTGCGCACCATGATGGGCCTGGCCGAATACCATTTGTCTTAGTCGGGGAATCAGAAACCGGGCTGTAGGAAGTGCCGCTTCTGGCCAGTGGTTGGCCGCTGGCGCTACTCCTACCAGACCCGCAATGCCACCCCCTGTACCCCCAACTATTCCAGATTTTCTCCCATGAAACGCAGAGACTTTCTCCAGACTACGGCGGCAGCGTCGGTGCTGCCCGCTTTGCTGGGCGGCTTTCCCATTGGGGCCTACGGCTACTCGCCTGAGCTGGCCGCCCTGACCAACGCAGCCACCCAAACCGACCGGGTGCTGGTACTCATTCAGCTCAACGGCGGCAACGACGGCCTGAACATGGTTATTCCCCTCGACCAGTATTCGGCCCTGATGAATGCCCGCGCCAGCATCGCCATTCCCGAGGCCCAGGTACTGCGGCTGACGGCCGCCACCGGCCTTCACCCGGCCATGACGGGCATCAAGAGCCTCTATACCAGCGGCAAAATCGGGGTGGTGCAGAGTGTGGGTTACCCTAACCCCAATTTCTCCCACTTCCGCGCCACCGATATCTGGACCTCGGCTTCCGAGTCGAATGTGACCATCACCTCCGGCTGGGCCGGGCGCTACCTGAACGGCGAATACCCCGGCTTCCCCACCGGCTACCCCAACACCCAAAGCCCCGATCCGCTGGCCATCAGCATTGGCTCGGTGGTGAGCAACTGTGTGCAGGGACCCGCCGTGAACATGGGCATGGCCATTGCCAGCACGGCCTCGTTCTACCAGCTGCTCTCGGGGGGCGTCGATACGGCTCCCAACACGCCCGCCGGCCACGAGCTGACGTTTATCCGGCAGGTGGTGCAGCAAACGCAGGTCTATAACTCGGCCATTCAGCAGGCGGCGGGGCGGGCCAAAAACCTGTCGCCACTCTACCCCACGGCCGGGCAGAACAGCCTCGCCGACCAGCTCAAGATAGTGGCCCAGCTGGTAGCGGGTGGCCTGCAAACCCGCGTGTACGTCTGCAATCTGGGCGGCTTCGACACGCACGCCGGGCAGGTATCGACCACCGGGGGCACCGCCACTGGCACCCACGCCACGCTGCTGGGCAAAATCTCGCAGGCGCTGGAGGCCTTCCTCGACGACCTGCAGCGCCTGCAGGTGCAGGACCGCGTCGTGGGCATGACGTTTTCGGAGTTTGGCCGCCGCATCAAAGCCAACTCCAGCTTCGGTACCGACCACGGTGCGGCGGCTCCGCTCATCGTTTTTGGCACCAGCGTTAACCCCATTATTCACGGTACCAACCCGGTGCTGCCTGCTACGGCCGGCGTGAACGACAACGTGCCGATGCAGTTCGACTTCCGGGCCATTTATGGCAGCCTGCTGATGGACTGGTTTAAAGTACCGCAGGCCACCGTAGATGCCCTGCTCCCGCATCCCGGAGCCTCGTTTCCGCACGTACCGGTGCTGCGTCCGGGTGTGGTCACGGGGGTGGCTACGGCTTCCGATATGAGCGTAAAGGGCTTCAGCGTGTATCCTAACCCCGTGCGGGAGCAGGCCACCGTGGAGTTCGAATCGGAAGGCGGACACGTGCAAGTGCTGGTATTCGATATGATGGGCCGCGAGGTTCGGCGACTTCTGGACCGGCAGCTGCCGCGCGGGGTGCAGCGGCTACCGCTCCCGGCCGGCGACTTGGCGGCGGGGGCCTACTATTGCCAGGTGCAGGAAGGCAGCCGCGCCAGCTCCCGGCTGATAGCCGTGGAGCGGTAGGAACAGGCGGGAAGCGCGTATTCCCGCCTGATAGTGCCCAATCACAACTACTCAGCCTTGGGCCAACGCATAAATGTTACCCATTCGCGGAAAAAGGGTAGCCCGCCAACGGCTTTTTGCGTACAGGCTTTTCAGTGGCTTGCCACTACCACTGTATCAACTTTTCCACGAACACCTACCTACTCTTCCGCTATGGAATCCCAGATTGAACAACAGTTGGAGAAAATTATGCCCGAAGATCTGGCCCGCACCTTCGAAAGCGCTTACCATGTGCTCATCCAAGGCAACCACGATCATATGGATGACTTGCTGAAGCACGGCGGCACGCTCCTGAAGAAAGCTGCCCAGCGCCTGACGCCCACCCAAATGATATTGGGCATTGCCGCTATTGCCGCCGTGGCCGTGGTAGTGGTAAGCCGCTCGATAGAGCACACCGGCAGTGAAGCCGACGACGCAGGAACCTCCGCTGAACCGCTCAAGGACAGCAAGCCCAAAGCGGCTGGCAGTCAGGCCAATAAAGAAGGCCAGGAGCACCAGGGACACTAGTGGTTCTCCGCTACACGAAAAGCCCTGCTGGGTTGGAGCCATCCAACTCAGCAGGGCTTTCTGCATTCACATGTTTATGTGATGATAATTTATTGCACTAATACGATATCATTGGCTAATATTGCATCACCAAAAGATAAAAATATCCAACCAAAATACCAAATCATGAAAGCTTTTGTTACCCTCGTTCTAGCTCTTGTTGTTGCTGCCTCCCAGGCCGAAGCCGGCACAGCCCCCACCACCGTACCTTCAATCGTATCTATCGTCGATGCCAATGCTATAGGTGACGCCGCTGACGGGGGCCTGTTCAAGCGCAAGAAATACAAGTACAAGAAGCGACGTATGGGTAGCAAGAGTCGTCGGCATCACGGCATGCGGGGCCGCTAAGCCTGGGCTCCAACAAAAAGCCCTGCTGACCTACCAACGTAAGTCAGCAGGGCTTTTTGTTGAGGTAAATCGTTTTTTATTTGTATTTAAATTATAAAAACTATACTATTGTCATGAAACGTCACTACGTTCTATTCAGCATTCACTTTCTATTACCGATATGAAAACGCTAAGCCTACTTTTATTAGCCGCCTTTCTGAGCGTTGATAGCGCCGAAATAGTAGCAGCGCCAGCAGCAACCGTGCTGTCTGACAGTACCACGCTCACGGCTTCTACGTTTCCTATTTTCGGCACGGATGCCAGCAAACGGCGCAAGCGCAAGAAGAAGCGTCCGGCCTACCGGCGGCGGTTGGGCAGCCATGCGGCTCGGGCCGTGGTGCCAACGGCGGCTTAGATTGCCGATACCAGCACCGAGGGGTCATTGTTGGCAGGCGAGTCAACCAAGGCACTGACTACATACTCCCGCATGAGGCTAGCGGCATAAGGCTGCAATAGCAGCTGGTGGTCGGCTACGGACGCGCCATCGTCCAGCCACGCCAGTTCTGCTTGCCGATCGGGCAAAATCACGGGCATGCGGTTATGTAACGGGGCCATTTGGGCGTTAGGATCGGTGGTAATGATGGTAAACGTGGGCACTAGCTCACCCGAGGTCCGGTCCAGCCACTCGTCCCAGAGACCCGCAAAAGCAAATGGCTGCTCGTTGCGCAGCAGAATGCGGTGGGGCGTCTTCGGCCCTTTTTGCGCGGGTGCCGTTTGCTGCCACTCGTAGAAGCTGTCGGCCAACACCAGGCAGCGGCGGCGCTGCAGCAACTGGCGGAACGACGGTTTTTCGGGCAGCGTCCCGGCGCGGGCATTGATGGGTTTTGGTGCTATTTTCACGTCTTTCACCCAGCCCGGTAGCAAGCCCCACTGCAACAGCTGCACCTGTCCCGGCTCCGCGTTGGTAATAACGGGTAGCCGCTGGGAAGGCGCCGCGTTATAAGTTGGCCCCAAAGGCTCCCTGAAGCTGGCCTCGAAGCGTTTCTCAATGGCAGGAACTGGGGTAGTGAAGGCATAACGGCCACACACAAGCTGGGAGCAAGTAGGCGAAGTATCCACTTCGCGGTAAAACAGGACATGTGAGGGTACGCTAGCGCAGTGGCCGGGGTTTTGCGCCCCATTCCCTACGACTATGACCTCCTCACAAACACACAAGGTCGTTGGCGAGTGCCAACGACCTTGTGTGTTTGTGAGGAGGATCTAACGGTACTTCGGTCTGTCAGAACCTATGTAAAAATCGACAAAAGCTTCATCTATACCATGCTTGACTTGCTTAGCATACGCTTGTCGAACCAACTCTACCGCCAGAGTAACGCTGATTAGTATAGTGGTAGAGATGCTTCGACAAGCGGGCGCCAGAGTAAGCATGACACAAACGGGGGTTTCACCAATCCCCAATCCATACTTAGTCGCGCACCAGCGGAAACACGAGCTGTACGGCCTGCCCGCGCACCTGCACCAGATACGCACCAGGAGCCAGCGTGCTCACATCCAGCGGCTGCTCCTGAGCTCCGGCGGCAGTGTAGCGCCGTAGTACGCGCCCCGTGAGGTCAGTGAGCTGCACGGCAAACTCGCCGGCGGGCAGCCCGGTCAGGTCCAAAGTGGCCGCGCCGGTGCTGGGGTTCGGATAGACGGATATAGCCAGCTTGCGGGCCCCCGCAAACTGCACCGTCCGCACGGGGCCGTAAATCGAGGTGCCATCGGTATCGACCTGCCGCAGCCGGTAATAGATCGGCTGGCGCGACAAGTTCCCGGCCTGCCTGTCCCGATACTGGTAGGTAGAAGGGGCAGCAGTGGAGCCATGGCCGGCAACGCTGGCTACCCGCTGGAAATCGGTAGCATTCAGGGAGCGTTCGACCTCAAAACGGTCGTTATTTTTCTCGGAGGCGGTTCTCCAGGCCAGTACCGCGTCGGCCTGGTCGGCCGTGACCACGAAGCTGGTCAGGACGACGGGCAGGGGGTCGCCTACGCTGGTGTTGAGCGAAGCGCTGTTGTTAGCCAACACCGGGTCGGGCACGGTCGATGAGCTAGACGTGGCTTGGCTGGTCATGGTGGGCGGAGCCGTGGCGGGCACCGTAAACGTGGCGGTATTGGTGATGGGAGCCGCGCCGTTGGCCAGCGTATTGATAGCCGAAAACGTGACCCAGCCACTCGTTGCATCATAAACGCCATTGGGAGCCGTTACCTGCGCGGGCGGCAGGTTGGTGGGTAGCCGCAGCTGTGGCAACACGTTCAGGGCGGTAGTAACGCCTCGGTTGGCCGTGGTCATGGAGTAGGTGATGACGTCGCCGGGGCTGACGGCGGCGGGGCCACTGATGGTGGCCGCCACATCGGCTCCCTGCACCGTCACGCGGATGTTGGCGGGGCTGGAGGTGTAGTCTTCGCCCAGAATAGAGCGCATCGTGTACGGAATAGCCACCGGGCCGGCAAACGTGCCGGAAGGCGTAAAGGTGACCAGGCCGTTGGCATCGACAGCAAAAACGCCTCGGCCTGCAACGGTGAATGTGGTTTGTATACCGCTCGTGCCGGGGTCCAGGTCAACAGAGGCGTTGTCGATGCTGCTACCGGGCGCCACGTCGTTGGCCAGTACGGTGATGGGCACGGCGACATTGTAGAGCGTGCTGACCACGTCGGTGTTGGCGAAGGGCACCTGCACGATATTCAGGTTGCGAATTTCGTGAATATTCGTGCTGCCGCCCGTAGAGCCGGAAAATCCGAGCCGCAACGTAGGCGGCGGCGTGGGCACGAGGAAGTTGTCGATGGCCGTGCGCACGGAGCTGCCGTGCTGAATGCGCACCGAAATCCGGTAGGTTGTTACGGAAGCGACGGTAGTCGGCACCACGTCGATGTAGGCGCGACGGTAGTCGGCGGTGCCGGCCTGGGCACGAGTGGTGGGCACGTCGAGGGGAAAACCCAGGGCGCCGGGCTCGGTGCCGGTCAGGTACGGATAGTCGGTAGCAGCCGAGCCGTTGCCGGCGCCGCGAATGGCAATGCCGTTGGGCACTTTGCTCGTGGCATCGAGCACCTCGCTGCCGCCCGACCGGCCTTCGCTGCCGTTGGAGTAGTTGCCGAACTCATCGATGCCAATGCCGATGTAACCCTTGGTAACGCCGGGAGAAATCGGGTCCACCGTTTTCTGGGCGTAGCCCAGGGAGCCACCCGTGGCCCCGATTTTGAAGCCGGTGGCCGGTTGGTCGCCATCGACGAGAAAGACGCTGAAGCCATCGGCTCCGGGCGTAGTGCCGCCGTAGGAAAAGAACTCGAAGGAAATCGTGAAACCCGCCGACGAGGGAAAGCCGATGTTGTCGATAACGAAGCCCGCCTGGTTGGTGACGGCATCCGTGAGGCGCAGGTAGCCGTTACCAACCGGGTCGTTGCCGGTGCCACCTTTGCCGGTGAGCTGGGCCACGCCCCCAAAGGTGAAATTGGAGGCAGTACTGTTTTTAAAGGTTTCGTTGCGCGGGAAAGCGGGAGGCGTGACCTGCGCGGTGGCCGACGACCACACCAGACTGCCGACCAGGAAGAACAGGCTGGCTTTACACCAACGGCGGGCGCTGGTGACAGAAATAGTACATTTTGGTTTCATAGACCATGGTTGAAATGGTAAGAAGATGGAGCGGCGGTTGCAATAGAGCGTCAATACAACAAAATGCTTTTATCAAAGGCAACACCTCGTCCTATCCCTATCTTTCTATAAGATAATTCCAACCATAAATACATTATGCAATTATCTATTTTTATAGAAAAGTTATATTATTTTATATTTAACAGTCAATATATACTGACTGAAAAAGCTATAACAGAACTTGTTAAAGGCGGCAGGAAAAACACTTAGGCTGCTCTTTTATATATAATTATTTGAATTATTAAAGACTATACTTGCGCTTGGCTACTTCACCACTGGAAGCCAGCAATCAGAACCACGACCCTATATTTCGGAGATGCTCGCCGCAGTTGCAGGCAACAGTTTGGCTCTTTTCCGCATCCGTTGCCGAACCATCTCTCTCCCATTGTTATGAATGCCTTGCGTATAGTACCCCTTATTGGCACCCTGCTGATAGCCACGTCCGTAGCCTACGCCCAGAAGCCGCTAACCTACACGGTAAGTATCGACCCTACGACCCAGGACTTGTTTGAGGTGCGGCTGGAGGTGCCCAAGCTGGGCAAAGAGCAGAGCATCTACCAGTTTGCCGCCACTGCGCCGGGCACCTACCAAGTGATGGACATTGGCCGCTTTGTGCGCAAGTTCGAGGCCTTCGATGCCGGAAATAAGCCGCTGGCAGTTAAGCAGCTCTCTACCAACCAGTGGCAACTGCAACAGCCCGAAAAGACCCGCGCCATCCGCTACACCATTGCCGAAACCTGGGACACGCCCGTGCAGGAGCACCGCGTATACCGCATGTGCGGCACGTCGCTCGAGGCCGACCACGCGCTGCTGAACGGCCAGGGTATCTTCGGCTACTTGCAAGGCTGGCAGGGCAAACCCATGCGCATCAAGCTGAACTACCCCGCCGGCTGGAAAGTAGGCACGCCGCTGACGGCCGATGCGCACGGCTACTACGCGGCCAAAAGCTACGACCACGCCGTCGATTCGCCGTTTCTGCTGGGCCGCCTGACGGAGGCCAAAACCAAGCTGGGCGACGCGGAAGTGGCCGTATACTGCTATTCCAAGACCGACCAGGTGAAGGCCGAGCCCTTGCTGGGCTACATGCAAACCATGCTGAGTGCCGCCCAGGCGTTTCTGGTGCAGCTACCCGTGAAGCGCTACACCTTCCTCTACCATTTCGACGACCAGAGCAACGGGGCCTGGGAGCACTCTTACAGCTCGGAGTACGTGCTGCGCGAAACGCCCCTGACGCCCGAATCGGCCAGCCAGATTACCAGCATCGCGGCCCACGAGTTTTTTCATGTCGTGACGCCGCTCAACATCCACTCCGAGGTTATTGAGCAGTTCAACTTCGTGCAGCCCACTGGCTCCGAGCATTTGTGGCTGTATGAGGGCACCACGGAATGGGCCTCGGGCATGATGAAGCTCCGTGGCGGCCTGACGCCGCTGGAAGAGTACCTGAAGGAGTTGTCGGGCAAAGTGGCCTACGACCACACTCAGGCTGATACGACGTACTCGCTCAGCAAGCTGGGCCTGCTGTCGTTCAGCGACGAAGGGCAGCGCCAGTACAACAATATCTACCAACGCGGTGCCATGACGGCCGCCTTGCTCGACCTGCGCCTACTAGAGCTGAGCGGCGGCGAGCGGGGGCTGCGGGAAGTAATGAACGAGCTGACCAAGCGCTACGGCCCCAACAAGCCATTCAGCGAGAAGACCTTCTTCGACGACTTCACCAAGCTTACCTACCCTGAAATCGGGGACTTCTTCGCCCGCTACGTGAAGCAGGCCGAGCCGCTGCCGCTGCGGAAATACTACGCCAACGTGGGAATTGGCTACACCCCAGTACTACATACCGGCCGGCCGGTTACGGCTCTGGGCGCTACCAGCGTTTCGTTTACTGTCAATGGAAACGCCGTCCTTTTCGATGCCGTATCCAGCAATCTGCGGGACTGTGGCATTACCTCCGGCGACCAGCTGCTGGCGTACGGCACTACTGCTATTACGCCCTCCACCCTCCGCCAGGCCCTGACGGAGCTAAAGGCGCGCAAGCCCAACGAGGAATATGAGCTCACTATACGCCACGACGGAGCCGAGAAGAAAGTGCGCTGCCGCCTGGTGGAGCAGCAGGAAATTAAGCGCTACGACTTCGCCGTGCTGCCCGATGCCACACCGGCCCAGCTGGCATTGCGGCAGGCCTGGCTGAAAAACCTGTAGCCCGCACCGTTATCCAAACCCAGCAAAAAGCCCTGCCTGTCACGACGGCCTTGTCCTTACCCACATCTTTGGCGGGCTTGCCCGAATGTGCTTCACGCAGGGTCCCGCAGGGGTAGAGCGCCGTGTCTCGCAGTGCCATTCAGCAAAAATACGGCGGGACACTGCGCTTTAACACTGCGGGACCCTGCGTGAAAGCTTCATTGCAGCCGCTGGAAAAGATGTGGGTAAGGACAAGCCTGTCACGACGGCCAGGGCTTTTTTGCATCCTTCGCATCGGGTTCCTGGTAAGTAGCGCTACCACACCCGTCGCCCAGTTCAACCTCCCGCTATAGTATGAAAACCGAAAAGCTGCTAACCGTCGAGTCCAGCTTCGTGCTCACCGGCCTGGGTGTGTTCGTGCGGGGCGACGACCGAGGGCAGGCACTTCGCCAGTTTGGGCCGCACACGACGTTGGCAGTACGCCTGGTTTTTGCCGATGGCCAGCAAGCCGCCACGACGGCCAGCGTTGAGGAAATTACGCGCGCCGCTCCTGCTGATGCGCCGGCTCCACCCGCCGAATATGCGCTGCTGCTCCAGCTGCCCCACGCACCGCCGCTGCCGCCCGGCACGGAAGTGTGGCTAGCTTCCTCCGCCCCGGGCCAGGACTGAAACCGAAACGCCCCGTCCGGCGGGCCGGCCGGGGCGTTTCACCAGCGTTCAGACGCCGTTTATTTGATGGCCACCGGCAGCTCCAGGTTTTCCCAGCGCAGCACCAGGCCGTCCTTGGTCACTATGTAGGCCAACTGCTCGGTCATGGCGGCCGCTTTGCGCGGGGTAGCCATTACGCGCAGGGCGTCCTGCTTTTCATCGTATTTGAAAGAGCCCCACTGCTTGGCCGTTTTGTTGAAAATAACGGTCCACTCCTTCTCCGTAGGAATGGCGAAGAAAGCATAGGTGCCGGCGGGCAGCTTTTTGCCCTGCACCATCACGTCTTTGCTGAACTCCACGGTCGTAGCCTCGTTGGCCCCAGCCCGCCATACCTGGCCGTAGGGCACCAGGCTGCCATATATCGGCCGGCCCTTTACGCTGGGGCTGTTGTATTTGACGGTTACGGTAGCGGCGCCAATCTTACCCGTGGCCGTGGCCGGTGGGCTGGCCGGGGCAGCCTTGGTAGCGGGCATCGACTGCGCCCAGCCCAGAGAAGTGGCCCACAGGCTCATTAGCAGGGTCAGGGTGAAAAGCGGACGGCTGTTTTTCATAATCAAGAGCGTAAAAAAGGGTGAAAGGAATATCCAGTAGCCTGGCATTGCTCAAAGTCGCGCGTGGCAGCCAGTACGTTGCTTTCGATAAGTACCAAACAAATGCTAGCCGCACCCGGCTATACCGGGGGCTTGCCAGCGCCTGAGTCAGCTGGTGACCGGGGCCGGCTGCGGCGTGCGCGACGGTGCCGCTGGGCTGGCCAGCCGGGGCCAGCCGCCGTGGTACTCCAGCCGGTCGAGCAGCAGCACGCGCCGCGAGTAGCCCTGGGCATCGTCGATGGCGTCAAAAGTGGGCTGCTGCGGATCGATGGCGTGGTAGGCCAGCCAGTCCTGGCCGGCAGCATCGGTCACGACGCAGTTGTGGCCGGGCGCACGCCAGTGCTGGTTGGTTTCCAGAATGATGCTGTGGCCATGCCCCAGAGCCTGAGCCAGGGTTTCGAAGGGGCCCGTGGCGTGGCGGGCGCGGGCTACCATCACGCCGTAGTGGGCATCGGGGCCGCAGCAGTTGTTGCCGGAATAAAACAGAAAATACCAGCCCTCGCGCAGCACCACCCAACTGCCTTCGAGTAGCCGCTGGTAGTTGTCAGGGTCCTCGTTGATGACTGGCTGCACCAACTCCTGCGCTCTGCTGCCCGGAGCAAAAGAAATCCGGTCGGGGGCCAGCGCGCGCACCAGCAGCGGCCCGAAGCCCGAGCCCCAGTACAGCAGCCGCTGCCCGGTAGCCGGGTCGTCGAAGGCCATGGGGTCGATATTCAGAAAGCCCGGGCCGCACAGCAGCGGCCGGCCACTATCTGTGAAAGGCCCGGCGGGGTTTTCGGCTGTAGCTACGGCCAGGCAATAATCCTCCGCATCGTTGGGCAGAGCCGAGTAGTACATATAGTAGCGCCCCGCGTGCTCGCTTACGTGCGGGGCCCATAGCTTTTGGGTAGTGCTGGCCCAGGCGGGTTTCTGGGGCAACGCATCGGCCAGCCGCTCCCAGTGCACCAAGTCCCGGGACCGGGCCACCTGCATGTTGATAATCTGACCGTGGAATTTGGTTTGGGTGCCGTAGGCGTAGTACCAGCCATCGGCGGCCCGGATAATGGTTGGGTCCGCAAAGTCCTCGTCTACTATCGGATTCTGATACGTGGCAGCTACCATGGGCGCAGGGTGTTAAAGCACTTGCTGTTCTACGGCATCGGGGCCAGGAAGATGATGGTACCCACTGCTGTAGCAGCTGGGCGGGCGGCCACACCAGCTGCACCTGCGCCGAGTGGGTGTTCGCAAAGACAGATAGCATAGGCTGCTCACTGCTGCCAAGCCGCACCCTACTGGCTTCGCAGGCGGCAACGTCGCGGGCAGAAACCCGGGCCAGACACTTGCTTTCCATGGTCCTGGCTATCCTCCGACGGGCGTCCACCACAGCCGGGCACGAAACTTATTCATCCGGCCTCGTGTCTACCCAGGCACCCGAAGGCCCTCCAGGGTTGTTGGCAGGCGTATCTTTCCTGATCTTGCGGGTGGCCGTTCTGTGGGCCGCTTGGTTCCTGATCTTTCTTTTCACTACACCTATCCTGCTCTCTATGATGTCTTTTCAAGTAGCGCTGCTGAGCGCTGGCAGTGCCGTCGTAAGTGCCTGGACCACCCCTAACGCCGCGCCCCGGCCTGTTGCTACTTCTCTGGTCAGCGTTATCGTCACCGATTTGCCTTCCACCAAGGCCACGGTGAAGCTGTACTTCTACAATATCAAAGACAATTTTTTGAAGCGCGGCAGCTACACGCTGCTCAAATACGTGAAGCCCGCCGGCAGCAAGCAGATTACCTTGCCCGTCGACTTGCCCAACGGCGAATGGGCCGTGGCCCTCACCCAGGACACGAACAACAACGACCTGGTGGACAAGAACTTTCTGGGCATCCCAACCGAACCGTATGCCTTCTCGAATAACGTGCGGCCCACACTGGCGGCCCCGGCTTTCGACGAGTGCAAATTCATGGTGAGCGGTGCGGCCAAGGTGGTTACCATCTCCATGAAAAAGTAGCGCCTGCGGCCTTACGAGCTGTATTCGGCCCGGCTGCTTCGTGCGGCCGGGCCGTTTTTTTTGTTTTAATGGCCCGCTAAAATCAGCAATGGCTAAGCGGCCGTTTACCGCTGAGCAGGTCCGGGCTGCGGCACTTGGGCCAGCTGCAGCCGGCAAGCGGCCAACCATTCCATGGCGGTACGCTCTTCCAGGAAGCGCTGCAGATGGTAGGGCCGGTCGTCGAAGAAATGCAGGGTCGGCACGGCCGCATCGGCTTCGATATCGCGCAGGTGGGCGGGCGCAAACAGGTAGGCCATGTACACCGATGGGCCCATGCGCTGGGCAACTTGTGGGAAGAAGGTTTCAATCATCCAGGGCGTGCCTTCCTTGTTGGAATGGTCGCGGCGGCGGGCATCTACCAGCCAGAGCCGGCAGTTGTGCTCCAGGGCCGTACGCAGCAGGTGCTGGTAGCCGGCGCGCATTTCCTCGGCAGTCGTTTGCCGCATCCAACGGGCAATCAGCATCTGCAGCTCAGGACGGTGAATAAGCTGCAAAAAATCGGCGGTTGGCACAGGCTGCATTCGCAAAGAAACAAGGCGTGTAAATCAGGCAGATGAATATAGCGCTTTATTCCAGCTTCTGGTGCCAGGGTAACGCTTTGCGCATTCCCCCACTTGTACTTGATATATCCTATAAGTTGGACAGACTCCTCTACTGAATTGGCACGATATAAATATTGCTTTACTATTTATTAATATAGCAATTCAAAATATTGTATATGCGCCATTATTTCGTCACCTTAGGTACCTATCTTCTGCGCAGTACCCCCGCTCCCAATTTTACTACCAACCTATTGTCAACCTACACTGCTGTTTTTATGCTATAAACCCGCGCCTACGCCATGCATTCGACTTTGGGGGCCGTCCTGATTATTGCCCCACCCACGCTCTACCGGCACGGGCTGCTGCTCACACTCCAGCAAGCCTGGCCGGCCGTGAGCTTTACGCTGACGGCGGATGCCTGCCAGGCTCCCGGCCTGCTCCGGCGGCAGCCCTACGGCCTCGTGGTGGTAGATGCGCTGCTCCCCGATCCGCCCCTGCCGAAGCTGCTGGAGCTCTTGCTCATTGCCCGCTCCAATCAGCAGCTGCTGCTACTTACGGGCCAGCGTCTCTCCCCTGTATTGCGCCAAGTGTTGCAGGCCACTCACCGGCTGGCCCTGCTCTCGCGCCACTCGGCCCCGGAGGCCGTACTGCTAGCCGTTGGCCATCTGCTGAGTGCTGACTCCGGTGGCGGCCTGCAACCCACGGCATCGGCCAGAACCACGCGCGGCGGCGAGCCACCCACGCCCTTCAGCCGGCGGGAGCTGGAGGTGCTGCGCCTGGTCGTGGCCGATTGTTGCAACCAGCAAATAGCCGATCAGCTTAGCCTCAGCGTACGCACCGTGGAGAGTCACCGCCGGGCGTTGCTGCAAAAAACCGGAGCCCGGACACTGGTAGGGCTGGTGGTGCAGGCAATGCGCGAAGGCTGGGTAGGGACCACGTAGCCGGCTCACGATGCTATAGAAGCTGTCTCGGAAGTCTATCGAACGTCATGCTGAGCAAAGTCGAAGCATCTCGCGTGCAGTAGTAATCAATTTACCATTGCACGCGAGATGCTTCGACTTTGCTCAGCATGACGTTCGATAGACCTCCTGAATAGCTTCATAGCAACTACTTGCAGCGGCAACCATAGTTCAAATAATCTCCGAACCAAAGGCTGCTGAAGCACTCGGCCCGGGCCAGCGGCACGCTAGCGCGCCGGCCGGGTGCTGCTGCCACCGCTGGCCTGGGAGCTGACCAAGCGGGCGGTGCCTTTGTAGCGCACCCCGCTGCCACCCGAAGTGGTCGACTTCAGCTCGCCATCGACCGAAACGTCGGCGTCGCTGCCACCGCTGGCGCTCACCTCGGCAGCGGTGCTTTGCAGGCCGAAGGCGTGGTAGTTGCTGCCGCCGCTCACCGATACCTTCTGGCGCTCGGCGCGGCCCGCCACGGTGATATCGCTGCCGCCGGTGGCGTTGCTGGTCAGGGCTTTGGCCGTGAGCGCGAGGTGAATATCACCGCCACCGCTGGCCGTAAGACGCATATCATCGGTGGTGAAAGACGTTTCGCCCCGGGCATCGGAGCCGCCGCTCACCGAGAGAGCCCTCAGGCTGGGGCAGGTGATGTAGACGCTGACTTTGCCCGTGCTTTTGCCCGGCAGCATCTTTTTCCAGGAGTAGTTTGGCTCCCAGCCAATTACCAAGGTGCCATTTTTCACGGTGGTCAGGATGTGGGACTGGGCCGCGCCGGCCGCATCCACCACCACGGCGGCCGTGGGCCCCTGGGTCAGAAATACATCAATGCCGCCCCCGGTCTGCACAGCCTGGAAGGCCTCGACCGGGCGGGTTTGCTTTACTTGAGCCGGGGCGGTTGTGGCGCTCAGCAGGACGGTTCCGAGGAGCAGGGTGAGAATGGAGATTTTCATGGTAGTTGGGGGCTTGGGGGTTCAGAGCCGAGAGATGCGTCAGGAGCCGCAGGCGTTGCCTAAAGTATTCTCTACCTATAGACCAGTAGCCATTTTCAGCAATGAGCTAGGATCTGTGAGCAATAATGCTTGGGGAAGTAGTTCGCCTTTTTTAACCGTCACGCTTCGCTAAGTTCAGGCTGATAGTCTCGTTACTCACTTTCCACATCCTGATGAACCGAGTCATTCATCTCGGGATGCTGACCAATTTCGCCGAACAGTATTCTCCCCGTAGCAAGGCTAAAATTCAGTGGTAGCGCGGAGTTCAATTTGAAGCCTTATGAACAACTTCGAATTCACCTAGCTGGCCTCAACGCTACCACAACATGTCAATAGCAGCACTCGGGATACTAATCAATGTACTTCCCGGCCTGGATTTTGACCTGCCTACCGCAGGTGCCCTCACCGATTACGTATGGTTTGCCCCCAGTGGCGAGCTGTTTCTGGTATGCTTGGGAGTTACAGTAGTGCTACTGGGCACTTTCTACACCTTATTAGGAAAGACCACCTTGCTTCCTACTGAACCACCCGCTAGAAAACGAGTGGATATTGCCATCATCGTAGCCTGCTTTGCTGTGGTATTTGGCAGCTGGTTGATCATGCAGGGTGGCAAAAAGCAGGCACGAACTGCCCTGCATGATTCTGTGATCTACCTGCTCAAGACCAACGGTTGGGAACGAATAAGCTTACTACAGATCCGACAGCAGTTTGGCATAAGTGACCCCGCCCACCGAGCCAGTAACTCTGCAATAGCCTTGAACGATTCCAGACTGGATAGGCTATTACTGGAAATAGGACAAGAAAACCAGGATGAGGATCTGGAATTGATGGCCTTCGACCACAGCAGCCTGGGCTTTAAGCTGCGTGCCGGCTCTCCTGTGCGCGACACACTTTGCGCCGACTTGTACCGCTGCAGCTCGCAGATTATTGCCCAGTACCGGCGCACGGCGCTGCCGGCCCGGCAGGTCTATTTCAGTACCATCAACAATGTGCTGGCCCCCGACTGGTCCTCTTCTTTTATTGTCAGCGCTCTGAAAGCGTACCCAACTATTTTCAAACCCCAGGTATCGACCAAAGACGGTAGCATCGTGGCCATCGAAATAGATGTCGCGAAGTGGAATACTGCCATTAGCAAGGCCATTGCCAATGGCAGCATTCCTTCAAAAGGAAGAGAAATCAAGAACGAACAGGATACTATTGATTGTGTGCTAGCCATGATGCCGCCACGCCTTGGCAAGCTGCGCGACCCTGCCCTGCTGAGAGATCTTACGGAGTACTACGATCAACTGGAACGCAGCAAACTGCCGATAGTCGCTCCTTCTCCACCCCCGGCAGTCAATACTTCTACTCCTACAGACCCAGCGGCTGCACCGGCGGTGGCAAGCAATCAGTAAGCGGTTTCTACTGCGCCAGGAATGGCTGCAAAGGTTCTTTTTGGGTTCAAAAAGTGGCCACCACAATGGCTTGAGCTGATATAGAGGATCCTTCCATCTGGCCGCACAGCACTACTCAGCTACTGCTGAGCCAGTCCGTTATTCATTCCCGCCGGCTTACAATTCAGTGGTAGCACGGAGGGGCTCTTGCTTCCTACTGTGGAGGTTTGTGGAGTGTTCTGCCGTGCCTTGACAGGCCAGGCTTTCCTAGTCTGGGCTTATGCTTCCTTGCCGGAAATCAGCTGCTAACGACCTCTTGATTTCCAACCCACCTTTCGTCTCACGTTACACTCTATTTGCATGGCTATTCGTTGGAAAGGCATTGTCGGAGCTGGCTTCATGCCGGCTGAGTTTGACACGTATTGCCACACATTAGTCTGGCAAAGCTGGCGCCCTAGCTTCCTGGTTCTTCACAATACCAGCGTGCCCTCGCTAGCGCAACGACCCAACGGCTTCCGGCGGCAGCACATGCTTGACCTGGAACACTATTACCGGGATATCCAGAACTGGAGTGCCGGACCGCACCTATTTATCGACGACAAGCTCATTTGGGTATTCACTCCCCTGACGGTGTCCGGAGTGCACTCACCTGCCTGGAATAAGCTTACCCTGGGCGTAGAGATGCTGGGCGAGTATGCCACTGAGCCTTTTGCTACTGGCCGCGGCAAAAGCGTGCAGCAAAATACCATTGCTGCGCTGGCCACCCTCTCCGCCGTGCTGGGCCTCGACCCAACCACTATCAAGCTGCATAAGGAAGACCCGGTTACCACGCACAAGGGTTGTCCGGGAAAGAATGTATCGAAGGCCAGTGTGGTTGCCGCCGTGCAGGCTGAGCTAGTTAAGCGCCACGCCGGGGAACATGTGTTTGAGGTAGCCTCTACGAACACTGTCCGCAGCTCGCGAGGGCAGGACAGTGAAAACCTAATGCGCAAGAACCTATTCCTGTCTCTCCCAGACTACCCGACGCACCAATAGGCGAGTCATCTACTACACCAGTATGCCATGAGTATCAAGATCAATCCAAAGGGGTGCAACCCAAATTGTCGCTACGCCGCCCTGGCCGTGTTGAAGGGTTCAATGTGTTGGCGTACCAGCTGCCATCGGTTACTCATCGCGCAGACGCGCAAGGTCAAGACCCGCTGTGCGCCGTTGG
>NZ_SRLD01000040.1 GCF_004745955.1 Hymenobacter elongatus
CAGCGGCGGAAGAAAAACCGCTGCCTATCTTGTCTGCCTGTAAAGTCCAATCCGGATTACCAACCCGGCCTGTAAAGCGCAGGCCGGATTACTCCCTCCACCTGTATAGCTATAGCCGGACGAGACAACATTGCCTTGAACTGGCCACGGTTGCCGGTACCACCCGACTCTTCCTCGACATACTCTTGGTACACCTCATAGCCGTGGGCCGCAGCATAGCGCCGCAGGTAGGGCAGCTGGTTGTCGGTGCTCTGGCCCTTGTCTTTGGTGGACACCCGGGCGTAGATGGCTACTCTCATTTGCTTAGGAGTTCTCTTTCGTCCAAAGTGCTTCAATATCTTTTAGCAGTTGGGACAGTTGAGAATACGTTGCAAGAAATACCTCAACGACTTCGACGTCAATAGACATATATGCTGTCTTTTTAGCATGATTATCAATATGTTCTATATAGAAAAGACCTTCCGGCATCCGTATTCGCAGCTTTCCATGCGTAAAAATGTTCCTGTAGATTACGAATCTGTCAAAGCTTCTTCGCAAGGGCTTGTCTGCTAATGCCTTGTAGGGCTCTGTTGTTCTAACAAAACATAATACTCTATTTTTCGAGCCCATAAAATCAAGCGTTGGTTCGACACCATCGAGCGCTTTAGGTCCAAATGATATTATTCTATCCGCCCTTTTGAGCTTCCTATTAATATCTTCTGCATTAATAATGCAATTATTGATTAGCCCTTGCAAAAGCACATAATCAATCTTCTGTTGTTCAGTAAGGCTATCAAGGCTCATTCGCCTTGGGTTACCATCCTTATCAAACGGCTCCTTTGGAAAGACCAACATAATGCCTATCTCTACATGCTGAGTTAGCGATGGTTGGTTATGGGGATCTTGATAGGATTTTGAGCTTTCAGTAAGGAGCAGCGGATGACCTTCGACGTCTAATAAGACTGGGGCGGGTAGTCCATACATGGATAGTAGTAAAAGGAATTGATGTTCTCAGGGAAGAATAGTATTCGGAATCTGAAAGTTAATTAACCTTTTCCAATCAAAAAACAGCCCCGAAAAACCGTGTTTTCGGGGCTGTTACGGCAAGTCGGAAAACCCTCCAATATTCAGGTCTTTTTTGGAGGCCTTACCTGGTGATGCCGTTGCGCTACTGCACCTCTTTCACTATGTCGAGGTCCTTGCTCAGGCCGATGGTATCCTGCACCACCGTCAGTTCACGCGCCCAGGTATCGATGCGCTCATCCTGCCGGCGCTGGCCCTCGGCCATCTGCCGCAGCAGGTAGACCGCTTCCGAGGAGCCGGCCAGCTCCTCGGCCAGCAACGGAGCCTGGCTCCCGCCTTCGGTGGCGGCACCACCTCAACCACAAGAAGCCCAAGTGTCGGCACTTATATGAATTACGTGTTCAGTAGTTTCCAAAGTACGGGCGTTGGGTAGGAAGCCAGGTATCGTCGGCAACTGGGTATATCCGAAAAAGCCCTGGTTTCGCAAGGAAACCAGGGCTTTTTCGGATATACCAACCGGTGTTACGGTTGTACTATTGCCCGGCTGGTGTAGAAATTGTTGCCAACAGCTACGCGCACCGTGTAGAGGCCCGCCGGCAGGCTGCGCACATCGAGCGTGGCCTCCGCTGAAGCACCGCCCAGCACTTGCCGCCGCGTCAGAACCTGCTGGCCCAGAGCATTGAACAGGCTGATAGTGGCCTCGGTGCGAACAGCCAGCTCGGGCAGACGCACATGCAGCTGCTGCGTGGCAGGCGTGGGGTATACCTCTAGCTTGTTAGTACTTATTGCCGGGGCTTTGGTGCCCAGCGTCAGGCACGATGAGCTGTGGCTGCCGATATTGGTGTACACATCGGCTCCCACGGCCTGCCAGGTGGCTGCCCCGCGCGACCAGCGTGCGTCGCCCTGGCCTACCGTGTTCTTGCGAACCAGCGTGTTGTTGGTCGTGGTGCCGCCCCCGGGAATAACCCAGCCGCTGGCCGCGGGCTGCTGCCCGATTACTCCGATTACGTCCAGCGTATCGGTGCCATCGAACAGAGCAATGGCATCGTCGCCGTTGAAAAACGTGACGTTGGAAGTCAGATCGGCATCGGCCAGTACGGAGGCCACAGAGCCGGCGTTGGCAATAATATACACGTCGCCAGCGGCAATACTACCCGTGAGTTGCTGCACTACGGGCGTCGTGCTGCCGTTGGTGTAGAGCGAGACGCGCTTACCAGCCAGGTCGATGGCGAAGGGCGACGGGTTGAAGATTTCCAGCACCTTGGTATTACCCGAGCTGGCTTCTACATACTCCGAGAAAAATAGGCGGCTACAGTTACCGGCTGTCGGCGGCTGGTCGTCGTTGCTGATAGTGAAGGCATGGCCCCCGGGAGTACCAACGATGGCTCCACTGGTAGGCGTACCCAGGCGCAGATAGACCACTTCGCCGACTTCGGGTATCAAGTCTCCATTTACCGTAATGGTCACCGGCCGCGTCTGGTTCGTCTGGCCAGCCGCGAAGGTCAGGGAAGTCGTATTGAGCGTATAATCGGCGGCATCGGCCGTTGTGGAGGCCGCTACTACCGTGACGGGCACCGTAACGGCCGTCGTGGTGGGCGTGCCGGTGAAGGTTACGTTGACGGTGTAGGTCTGCGTGCCCGTGTTGCCTTCCGGCAGTGAGCCGCTCATAGAGGCAAACTTAACCGTGGGGGCTTCGCCGTCGTCGTTGGTAATGACCAAAGCCTGTGTAGCGGCCCCGCCGGTGCTGCTGCCGGTGCTGGGGTTAGTCAGCGTGAGCTGTACTACCTCATCGGCCTCCGGCTGCGTGTCGCCGTTCACCGTCACGCTGATGGTCTTGGTGGTTTCGCCAGCGGCGAAGGTCAGCGTCTGCGTCGAAAAGCTGTAGTCGGCCGGGTTGGTGGCCGTCGAGTTGGCGGCATCCACCGCTACCTGCACCGTAATGGTGGAGGTTGGGGCGGGATTTACCGTGACAGTAGTCGTGTAGATGCTAGTGCCGGTGTTGCCCTCCAGAATAGTGCCCGTCGAGTTCGTGAAGGCAAATGTCGGCTGCACGATCAGGCCGTAGGCCCGGGCCACTAGCTCCGGATAGGCGATGTAGGGGTTGAAATTGCCTTGGCTCTTGGCCGTACGGCGGTTCCGTTCCCGCTCCCGGGCGTCCACGGGGTCGGCCAGGTGCCACTTATAGAGGGTCTGCAGGTCGCCCAGGGCCGTAATCACCTCCTTGCCAGCGTCGAACGTCTGGCCCTGGTGCATGGTGTAGAAATAAAACGCACAGCGGGCCACGTTGCCCTTGTGGTCTTCGCGCGGCTCAAAAACGTCCGGCGTATCCTCACTCCACTCGTCAATATTAGCAGTAGGAATAGTGGCCTGGGACACGGTGCCACGCATCCAGATCTGGGTTTGCGTATCGGGCACGTCCCCGAGCATGTCGTCGCCCCGGTTCGAGTTCCAGGTGTCGTAGGTAGGGAAGAGGTGGTGAATATCGGAGCGCATCCGGCTCACCTGGTCGAACCACGACTGCGGAATACTATGCTCGCAGTTGATACGGCCTACGTTGGTAGTGCCGGTAGCGGCCGAGTCCAGGGTTTTGGGCACCGAATAGCCCGAGTAGACGCACGTAAGCTGGCCATTGTAGACGTCGATGTAGTTATACATCTTGCCCCGGGCCACATTATAGCCCAAATCTACCCGCTTGCCATCGTACCAGTTGGTGCGCAGCCAGTCTTTCAGGGGTTGCCCCTGCAGGGTAGCAGGTGCCGGTGGCGGCATCACCTGGGCCATAGCGGCCATACTCATACTCATTGCAGCGGCCAAAACCCATGCGAAGAGGTGTTTCATGTTCAGAAAGAAAAATGGAATGATGAGACAAATATCCGCAAATCATTCGGTAGCCCCGGTCCGTTCTAGTGGCTTGTCCGATTTGATAACACCAAAAAGGCCCGCAGAAGAATCTACGGGCCTTTTTCTGAAAAAAATAATAGTCTGGTTGTCGTGAGCTTCTAAATAACAGCCTGATCAACAAAGCTATACTGTGGAGCTACAGTAAACCGATACTATTTCGTGGGCATCAGCACCGCGTCGATAACGTGGGTCACACCGTTGCTCGATACGACGTTCGGAATCGTCACGTTCGCCATGCCGCCTTTCGCGTCGCGCAGCATCACGGAATTGCCTTTTTTCATGACTGTCAGCGTTTCGCCTTCTACCGTAGTCAGTGTCTGACCGTCCATGAGGTCAGCGGCCATAAGGCGGCCCGATACTACGTGATAAGTTAGAATGGTGCCGAGCTTCTGCTTGTTCTCGGGCATCACCAGCGTGTTAACGGTGCCAGCCGGGAGCTTGTCGAAAGCAGCATTAGTGGGAGCAAATACGGTGAAGGGACCCGCGCCTTTCAGCGTCTCGACGAGGCCGCCTGCTTTCACAGCCGATACCAGCGTAGTGTGCTCCGTAGAATTCACGGCATTATCAACGATGTCTTTGTCGGGGGTCATCATGGCACCACCTACCAATACGCCGGCCATTGCTTTGTCCATGCCTTCGGTCGGCTTGGTCTTGGCTTTCATCTTGCTGCCGTCCTTGGCTTTGCCCTTCATCTTGACCTTGCCGTCGTCGGCCACTTTAGACTTGGTCGTCACGCCGTTTTCTTTGGTCTTCATCTTGTCCGAGTCCGACTTTGATTTCATGGCTTCCTGGGCCACAGCAACTGAAGAAGTACCAACGCTAAAAACAGCGGCCAAGGCAAGTGTGGAAAGAAATTGCTTCATCATGAGAGAGAGAGAAAGATATGAGTGAGATGTCTGCTATACGCGCAAAGCCCAACAATGGATTAGGAAATACATCCTTTACTGTCGGGCTTGGAATCCGACGCTCACCGTATTCAGTACACCAGCTGCCATACAAGGCAGATGCGGCTTATACAGCGGCACACCGCCAAGGCTGCCCGTAGCAACAAGCACTACGCGGTCAGCTTTCGTTGAGCCACGCCAGTCACGGGTGCAACCAGTGTCACAATTCGCTACGGTTGAGCAGCGTAATTTTATTGGTGCGGCCGCAGCAGAAGGTGCTGCGACAGGCTCATAGTGGTTTTATAGCTTTCTCACTATGTCACAATTGCTGGCATATCTTCCTTTCTATTCGCTTATAAGTCAGCCATCTTGGATGCACTCTAACGGCTCCCAGCCGTAGACGGTGTTGCATCAAAAAAATAGCCATGAAAGATACCTACCTGCGTACCCTCGGCTTTGTCCCACTGCTACCCAGCTACTCCGTGTATCCCACAAGTCGTTACGGCGAAGGTGCCTACATTCCGCCTACGGACGTACGGTATCGGCATGCACATGCTGCCCAGGATGGCACCACTCTGTTTCTGTATTCCTGGCTCTATGAGCCGGGCTACATGCTTACAACCCAGGAGAATATATCGTCGATGGCAGATATCGTAGCCGAATTGGATTCCGATGATCCGGCCCCGGTGCTGGCCCAAGTCAACGCCTTCTTCCTTCGCCACGGCGGTATGGCGCAAGCTGCCGCCCCGGCCGTCCAGGCCGGGACGTATTCTTCAACCGACGAGGAGTTTTTCCGGGTAGCTGTTATCCTTCAGGAGCAAGCTGCGTAAGCCTTCTGAATTCTGTTGTCTCTCTGCGCTATTCCCGAAAACAAACTTTGTTTCAGCCGCTATTCCCGGCTGCCACGAGGACCAGCCTGCACCAGCGCCGGCTCCTTGTGGCAGTCGGGAATAGCGGTTATATACTCAGGCGGAGCCATTCGTAAGCAGTAGCAACGTCATCGAAGGTAACAACCATGGGGCGGGTAACGAACAGCATGGCCTTATCCATCGACTTGCGGGCCTGCCAGTGGGGTGGATATACCCAGGCCACGAATCGGACCCCGTGCTGGGCTAGTTGCTCGTAGTAGTGGCCGCCCACCCACGCCGCGCCTTTGTCCCAGTCCGTCGTTACCTGGCTATTGTCGTTGAGCATCTTCTCGCAAGGCCACTGCCGCAACAGGCGTAGCACCAGGTCGCCGCCAGTTACGGCCGATACCTCATTGTGCGGTCCTTTCCACTCGACGTACAGCCAGCGGTTAACGCCGTCGTACGCTATGGACAGGGAAGAAGAATCGTGGAGAATTTCCATCCGGCGTAGGGTGCAAGCGAGGCTCTAAATATACGCAAACCACCAGACGAAAAAGCAACGTGGAGAGGGTTGCACACCACCCATGGCACCTGATACGCATCCTTATCGGAAGCATTTTGCAACCTGATATTTTACAGTAGCCGTATGGCGTACAGCCGTTGCCGCCGGGTGGTGAGCCTAGCGCTAGTGGACCAAGGCAGCTGGCTGCGTTGCGCGGCCTAACAGCCGCTAGCTAGCACTACCTTAGGCCAGCAACTCCTGATACTGCGGGTGCCGCTGCACATAGGCCCGCATAAACGTGCAGGTCGCTTTGACGCGCAGCTTCTCCGCTCGGGCGTAGGCTAAGGCAGCGGTAGCTAGGGCGTCGCCTACCCCCTGCCCCCGCAGCTTTTCGTCGACAAACGTGTGGGTGAAATCAATGACCGTTGCCTCGGGGCGGCTGTACGTCAGCTCCGACTCGTAGCCGTTCAGATGAGCATAGAATGCTTGTTCTTCCGGATGGTGGGTAATGACTGGTTTCATTGGGGTAGCAAAAAGAGATGTCGGGAAGGGAGAAAACGGATTGGTCTGCATACGTAAGCAGGAGCGCTGGGTATGATGTGCGGCAACTTGTGCGGCAACTATAATCTACAGCCAGGAACCAGAGATGCGCTTGCATCGGGCTGTTCGCTAGTAAAGCAGGAGCCGGTTTGGGAGTTGAAAACACGAGACTTGTTCCCAAATACTCAAACATCCAAAAAAAACAGAACGTCATGCTGAGCTTGTCGAAGCATCTCTACCGCAGTAGTGCTTATTTTACCAGTGCACGCGAGATGCTTCGACAAGCTCAGCATGACAGCCAAGTTTTAGCATCGGTTCCTAATTCAGGAACAGGTCTACGGTCTATATCCTGCTTCATCTACCGGCCGCAGATCGAGGTGATCTACACTGCCTCGACAAGCGGGCTCCAACTTCCGCAGGTTGCTCCAGAGCAACGTTTTAACAACGCTCCAAAAGGTGGCTGGCGGTCTGTGAAGCCTGATTTTGCTGCTGGCCGTAGCCAAATCCGGGTGGGCTGCGTACATGTTGGCATACTATGGCTTTCGGGCCATTTACTCCTTCACTCTTCTCCTTTTACTCTTCTTCGAGCCATGCAAACCCACCCCAACGACGGCAGCAACGATAATCCGGACGAGTTCAGCGAGTTTCGCAAAGACGACCACCAGCGCGCCGAAAACCTGCGGGAAGGTGCTGCCCGCGCCGGCGCCACTGCCCCCAATGCCGACGGCACAAATCCGGCCACGCCTGCTACTCCCGCCGGCACGCCAGCCTACGGCGAATTTGGCGGCGTAGAGGCGACTCCTGCTGCCAGCCCGGATGTGTATTCGCACCAGGCGGGCAACAACCCCGAGGGTGTGGCGGCGCCCAACATAACCGAGCCCGACCAGCGCGGTGCTGCGCCTCAGAACCGCGCCACCGCTACGGTAGTAGCCACGCAGGAAGAAGACGCCGAGACGCGGCGCGAGGCTTACAAGGCCGATGACCCGCGCTACGGCAGCGGCACCCGCAACTGGAGCAGCGAGGAAGAGGCCAACCGCAGCACCGGCCCCGAAAACATCGACGATAATACGTTGAGCTAAGCCACACTACTTCTGCCTTTACCACCACTCTACTCCTTCCCAATGGATAACCAAAAGAAAGCCGCCGCCGATGAGCCCCAAAACGACGGCGCTAAAATGAGCCCGGAGCAGCAGCAGCACCATGATGAGCTGTATACCTACAAGCGCGACGAGGAAGGCACCCTGGATACTTCGGCACGGCTGGATGAGGAAACGGCCGGCATTCCGGACGATACTATTTCCAGCGGTGCCAATCCAAGCACCACCGGCGACCCAACCGACGATATCATCATTGAGTCGAATAACTCCATCGACGACAACAACCGCTAGACTGGCGGCTGGATCTGAAAAGCCCCGAATGGCCCCGCTTGCTTTAGCTTCCGCGTAGTGCGTGTATCTCTGTCGCAGTAGCCAAGTTGTTTCGGCATGACATTTCGCACGCTTTTACTGAGGGCATAACTTCGGTGAGATTTCCCTAAAAGGCCACCTCAGCAGATGCTGGAGTGGCCTTTTTTTGATCGGCAGTACACAATTGATTGGGCAGTATAGCTTTTTGAATCGCAATGACGTATGTTTACGTCATACAACATTGCCTTAGCATGACCTACGCCAAAACCGCCGACTTCACGGCTAGCCAGCAAGATCTGGCGCGAATGGCCAAAGCGCTGGCCCATCCGGCCCGCATTGCCATTATTGAACTGCTGGCCACCCGAAAAACCTGCATTTCCGGGGATATAGCGGCCGAGCTACCGCTGAGCCGCACCACCGTTTCGCAGCACCTGCAGGAGCTCAAGGCGCTGAATCTGATTCGGGGAGACATTGACGGACTCACGGTGTGCTATTGCCTGAACGTGGAGCTGCTGCGCCAGGTGCAACAGCAGTTCGTCACTTTTTTTGCGGCCGCCACCACCGGCTTCGACTGCAACTGCTAAGCGCACCACAGTCGGGTGCGTCCGTTTTAGCTTTTCCTCCCCTACTTTCTTTCGCCATGAGCTCTCCAACTTTTCCCCGCATGCACGTCAGCCTGTATGTCGCGGACCTGACGGCAACCGTCAATTTTTACACTGCCTTCTTTGGACAGCCAGCCACCAAAATTCGGCCAGGCTACGCCAAGTACATGCTGGATACTCCGTCGCTGATTATCTCCTTCGTGGAGAATCCGGCGCGGGTGCGCGGTGATTTTGGCCATCTGGGCTTTCAGGTCGAAACAATGGCCGAGCTACAGCAGCGCCTGGACGCCGCCAAGCGCCTGGGTCTGGTGCAGCGGGAAGAAATTGGAACCAGCTGCTGCTACGCCAAACAGGACAAGTTCTGGGTCAATGACCCCGACGGCGTTGAGTGGGAAGTGTATTATTTCCACGAGGATGCGGAATTCAACGACCCGCGCTACGAGCAGGACGCCGCCGAAGCCACGGCTTGCTGCATAGCCCCGGCCCACACCAGTGCGGCCGCACCGCTGCTACTCGCGGTGCCGCTGACGGTTGCGCCCAGTCCGGATGCACCTTCAGCCGCCTGCTGTGGTAGCTAGCCAGCCGCTTGTTTCCCCACTATGACCATTGCCTTTTTCTCCGATGTGCACAGCAACCTACCCGCGCTGGAAGCCGTGCTGGCCGACCTGGACAAGCGGCAGCCTGATATGAGTTTCTGCCTCGGCGACTTAGTGGGCTACGCGCCGTGGCCCAACGAGGTCATTGCCGCCATTCGCAAGCGGGGAATTCCCACGCTGGCCGGCAATTATGACCAAGGCATCGGCCTGCAGAGTGACGAGTGCGGCTGCGCCTACAAAACCGAGACGGAAAAAGCCCTCGGCGCCCAGAGCATCGCCTACACGAACCACGTGGTGGGCGCGGCGGAAAGGCGCTACCTGCGCTACCTGCCCAAGCATATGCGGCTTGATTTCCAGCAGCAGCCCTGCGACCTCAACCTATTGATGGTGCACGGCTCGCCCCGCAAAATCAACGAATATCTGTTCGAAGACCGGCCCGATCCGAGCCTGCTGCGCATTTTGGCCGAGGCTCAGGCCGATGTACTTCTCTTCGGGCACACGCACAAACCCTATCATCGGGTGCTGGCCTACGAGCACAGCGGCCAGCGGCGCTACCGCCATGCGCTGAACGTAGGCGCGGTGGGCAAACCCAAGGATGGCGACCCACGGGCAGCTTACCTGCTTCTGCACCTCGACGATGCCACTTCCCTGACCACTCCCGACGGGCTGCGCAGTGAAGTGGTGCGCGTGACCTACGATGTGGAGCTAGCCGCCCGGACCCTGGAAGCCAGCCCACTGCCCAACGAGTACGCCGCCATGCTCCGCCGAGCCTACTAACCCTATTAGAGCAAATTTCAGGTCGGTGTACGGCATGTAGAGACGCGACCCTTCGCGTCTCGGCGTTGAACGATGCGGGAACACCAAACGGCGCGAACAGCAGACTACACCCCTACACCAACCCAAGAACCGCTCTATGTCTTCTCCCAAGCCGCCGCTAGCACCTACTGCCAGTGCCGTAGCCCGCAACAAGCTCTCGGCCCTCGACCGGGGCCTGACCCTCTGGATTTTTCTGGCCATGGCCGCCGGCGTACTGCTGGGCTACGCGGTGCCGGGCATCGAGCGGGCCGTGCAGTATTTCACCGTTGGCACCGTGAACGTGCCCATTGCCCTGGGCCTCATTCTGATGATGTATCCGCCGCTGGCCAAGGTGAAGTACGAGCAGCTGGGGCGCATCTTTCGTCACGTGCGCATTCTGGCGCTGTCGTTGGTGCTGAACTGGGTGGTGGGGCCGCTGCTGATGTTTCTGCTGGCCATCTGGCTGCTCCCCGACCGGCCCGACTACATGATGGGCCTGATTCTGATTGGCATTGCCCGCTGCATTGCCATGGTGCTGGTTTGGAATGATCTGGCGGATGGCGACCGGGAATATGCCGCCGGGCTGGTGGCGCTGAACTCCGTTTTTCAGGTGCTTTTCTACAGTGTGCTGGCTTGGCTGTTTATCACCGTATTGCCGCCTTATTTCGGGTTGCAGGGCTACGCCGTGGCCATCAGCATCGGTAGCATCGCGCAGAGCGTACTTACGTATCTGGGTATTCCGTTTGCGCTGGGCTTTTTGTCGCGGGTGGGGCTGCGGCGCTGGAAGGGTAGCGCGTGGTACGAGCAGGTATTTCTGCCCGCCATTAGCCCCCTTACGCTGCTGGCGCTGCTGTTCACCATCGTCGTCATGTTTAGCCTGAAGGGCGAAGTCTTCGTCCGGATTCCGCTGGATGTGTTGCGCCTGGCCCTGCCGCTGTGCCTGTATTTTGGGCTGATGTTTTTGTTGAGCTTTCTGCTGGGCAAATGGCTGGGCGCCACCTACGCCCAAACGACGGCGCTGGCATTTACGGCCACCGGCAACAACTTTGAGCTGGCTATTGCGGTAGCCATCGGCGTGTTTGGGCTGAACTCCGGGCAGGCGTTTGCCGGCGTAGTAGGGCCGCTTATCGAGGTGCCCGCGCTTATTGCGCTGGTGCGGGTAGCCTTCTGGCTCCGGCGGCGGTACTTCGGCCCTAAAGCGGTTTAGAAAGTGAAATAGAACGTCATGTCGACCATTCTGCGCCTCAAGCAGAATAGTCGACATGATGCCTCAGCGTGTTTCGGGCAGGTAGCCTTATTCCCAAATACTCAAACATCCAAAAAAACAGAACATCATGCTTGATCTGGCGTCCGCGAAGTCGAAGCATGACGCCTCCTTTTTAGTATTTGGGAACAAGGCTAGTTTCTAAACAACTTCACTGGTAAGGCGGCGAGCCCGGAAGAATAAGCGCGGAATTTCAACCGACTCGCGGGCCGCTACGTTGAGGAAGGCAACCGCCAACGATCTGCGCTATGTCTGCTCCCCTGCTCGTACTCACCGATTTTACGCCCGCCGCCGACGCCGCCCTGGACTACGCGGCCGCCCTGGCCACCCAGCTACAGGTTCCGTTGATCCTGCTGCACGTCAATCGGAACTCCATCTTCGATCCGGAAGCTTTTACGGGCGCGGTGCCGCACCGCAGCGAGGGAGAAATAGCCGTGGCCCTCGATGAGCGGATCAAGCGCCTGGCGGGCCCAGGCATAGCGGCCGTAACCGCCGGCCGCTCGCCCGACGCTATTATGGAGGTCGTGGAGCAGCACCGGCCGGCCCTCATCGTGCTGGGCAAGCCCGACATGGAAGAGCTGCCCGACGAGCTGGTCACGACCACGTCGCTGTCGTTGCTGCGGGCCACGCACTACCCGCTGCTGATTGTGCCGGCCACTACGGTCGCGCAAGCGCCGCGCCGCATCGTCATAGCCGCCGACAACGACGCTTTTCGCCTGACGCTGCCCGCCCTGGCCGTGCAGCAGGTATTGCTGGGGCTGCAAGCCACCATCACGGTGACCCACGTAGCCGAGCCCGAAGACGACGACTCGTGTACGGCGGCACTGGGCCGCGTGCGGGCGGCGGGCCTGCTGGCGGGCCTGGAAAAACCTGTGCACTCCCGCGGAATTCGCAACCTGGATATTGCGCAGGGCATCACGCAGGCGGCTCAGGCCGTGCAGGCCGACTTGCTGGTGCTGGTGGCGCGCCACCACAGTGTGGTGGGCCGCTTGTTTCACCATAGTATCACGGCGCAGGTTATCCGGCATGCCACGCTGCCCGTGCTGGCCTTGCCCACGGCCGAGTAGGCACGCACGCTACACCCCGGCCACCGTGCTGCGGCGCTCCAGCAGGCACACATTGCGCCATTGCTCATCGAGTTGGCCCAGCCGCTTCCGGATGCCTACCTCCCGAAAGCCAGGCTGCCGGTGCAGGGCCAGGCTGGCGGCATTTTCTTTCAAAATGCCGGCTTGCGGCGTCCAGATACCTTCGGCCTCTGAGGCCTGAACCAAGTGCCGCAACAGTGCCCGGCCCACCCCGCGCCTCTGGTGGGCCGGGCTCACATACACGCTTACTTCGGATACGCCCCGATATACGCACCGGCCCGAAACGGGCGTTAGGGCGGCCCAGCCGGCTACTACGCCATCGGCAGCCGTGGCTACGAAACGGGAAGCAGGTAAGTGGCTTTGGTCTCAGGCAGGCCAGTCGGGAACGTCGGTGGCGAAAGTGGCATTGCCGGTAGCTATGCCAGCGGCGTAAATGGCGGCCACTTCCGGGTAGTGAACGGCAGTCAGAGGCTCAATACGCAAAGTGGAATCCATGTAGCAGCGGAAGCAGACCAGACTAGTGCCGCCAAGATATCAGGCTGTGGTTAAAAATCAGTGCATGGTTGCCTGGTCTGGCGTCCGCGTCTGAAACAGCGTACAGTTGTCTCTTTCAAGGGGTCTCTCAGAAAACGGAAAAACCGCACGCTAAGAGCGTGTTTAGAATTTTGATTTTCGTGTCCTGTTGAGCACAGAATTGGCTTATTTAGAAAATTCCGAACACACTTGACGACGTTCCAATAGCGCAGGTATTTCCATAGCATGACTTTCGGGGTGCGCAGGAGCCAGGCAATCTCGCTCACTCTGAGCTCCTGCTCACGCTATAGCGTCTCGGACACGATGGCCGTTGCGCTCAGCTTCTTCCGATGGCTTCGCAGCCTGGGCCAAAGCATATGCCGTCAACCTGTTCATCACTATTTTACGGGTGAGCAGGATGCTGATGAATACGAACGACCCTCCACCCTACTCCACCACTAAGCGTTGGCTTACCACTTCCCCTTTCACTACTACTTGTACTGTGTACACTCCTGCCGCTAGCCCCCGTATATCCACAGCCGTCTGGAGGGTAGATGGTGACAGGTGCCGAATTACTTGTCCTTGACTATTCAGCAACTGGCCCTGTTCTATTCGGCCGGCTGAACACTTGACAATGAACCGACTTTGAGTTGGATTTGGGTAGAGTTGAATGACCGCACTCCGTTGACGTAACGGTGTATGCATGGACAGCGGGCTTGCCCCTGTATCATACAGCCCAACATAAGCGGTGACTTTACTTCCGTCACCAACGGCGTTAAACTCCCCTCCGACACATAGCGGCGAGGCACCACGTACCGCCAGAGCACGTACCTCCTGATTTAGGCCAGTCCCCAACGTAGTCCAACGAGTTCCGTCCCATTTCGCTACACGCTTGGCCGCCATAGTTCCTATCGCGGTAAAAGAGCCGCCCACGTACAAATTATCATTCCCATCCAGGGCCAAAGCATTAACCTGCCCCCCCGTTGGGGTTGTTATTGCGCTCCAACTCGTGCCGTCCCAGGCAGCTAGACAAGTAGGTACGCCGAAGTTGAAAATACGGTCCCCACCGGCGTACAGCTTACCATTCCTAGCAAAGGCGAGTGCACGGACGGCATACAGTGCACCGGAGCCCAAGGCACTCCAGCGGGTACCATCCCACTTCGCTACGTAATTGGCCGCTACTCCCCCGGCCCGGGTGAAATCGCCACCCGCGTAGACGGTGCCCATCCCATCGAGCGCTAACGCACGCACCGTGAAATCAAAGCCAGTGCCCAAGGCGCTCCAATTCGTGCCGTCCCATTTGGCCAAGCCGTTCACGACAAGGCTTCCTGTCTGACCAAATGAACCTCCCGCGTAGACGTTGCCCGCCCCGTCGACGGCTAACGCGTAGACCTCGCCAGGATACGATGCCTGAGTTAAGCCAGCACTCAGCGCACTCCAGTTGGTGCCATCCCACTTAGCAATACTGATAGCAGATTTATTACCCGCTCGGGTGAAGCTTCCGCCTGCGTAGACGTTGCCCGCCCCGTCGACGGCCAACGCAAACACTGCAACGCCCACCAGACCGGTGCCCAAGGTACTCCACCGCGTACCGTCCCATTTAGCTATGAGATTAGCGGCTAGTCCTCCAGCTGCCGTGAAACTACCTCCCACATAAATGTTACCCTTCCCGTCCGCCGCCACGGCGAAGACGGTACGATTCAGCCCTGTGGCAAGATTGCTCCAACGGGTACCATCCCACTTGGCCACGAAATTGGCCTCTAAGCTACCGGCACTTTGAAAAGTGCCGCCCGCTACCACACCGCCGGCCCCATCTGCGGCGAGCGTACTAACGATCCTGTTGACAGTTGCGACTACTACCCACCTTGTGCCGTTCCATTTCAGCACGCGGCTACCCTGTGCATCACCAGCCGCATAAAAATTACCTGCCCCGTCCAGGGCCAGGGCATAGACCCGATCAGGAATGCCTGTGCCGAGCGCACTCCAGCTCGTGCCATCCCATTTAGCCACGTTATTTACGGCAACGCCCCCAGCCGTGTTGAAAGCGCCACCAGCATATACATTGCCTGTGCCATCCACGACCAGCGCGCGAACTTCACCGTAAATACTTCCGAGTCCTGTCCCTAACTGACTCCAAGTAGTGCCATTCCACTTGTTAATGTATGCTCCACCACTCGACTGGGTGCCAGCTGCGTAAACGTTTCCCGTCCCATCAATAGCCAGGGTCTGGACTCTATAGGTCAAGCCCGCACCCAAAGCACTCCACCGCGTACCATCCCACTTAGCTATGTTGCTAACGGCAATGCCCCCAGCCTGGATGAACTGGCCGCCCGCGTAAACATTGCCCGCCCCATCAATAGCCAGAGCCTGGACTGTATAGCTTAAGCCCGTACCCAAGGCACTCCACTGTGTGCCGTCCCACTTAGCTATGTTGCTAACGGCAATGCCCCCAGCCTGGGTGAATAATCCCCCCGCGTAAACATTGCCCGCCTTATCTACAGCTATGGCATTTACTACGTCTGTGCCTGTGTAGTAAGGAACATTCTCTCCAATGCCCGTGCCCAAAGCATTCCAACGGGTGCCATCCCATTTACCGATACGGATGGCAGGCGCAGTACCAGCCGCTGTGAATTTGCCACCGGCATATAGTTCTCCAGCGGGAGAATAAACCAAGGCCTTCACTTCATCATCAGTCCCGTTGATGCCAAAGCCTTCTTGCCACTTTTCATCCCCGGCACCAAGCGTGTTGGCCGAATGAAACTGAGGTAGCCCATCGGGGGTTTTGCTAAACTGGTAACCGCGTGCGTCGAATGAACCGTGGGCATCAGCCCGTAACGTACCATCGAGATTGAGCACAGTAGCCAGCGCGGGTACATCTAGAGCCCTAGTCGCAGAATTATGGGGAGTTGCTGCCCCGAATGCTGGAAGTAACCAAAACGCCAGAAGGCCAGTCAGAGAACCTATCCAAGCCCGATAAGCAGTAGTACGGTGCTTCTGATGAGTATAAAATTGCGTCATACAATGATGGAAGTGTCTAATTGCCCTGTTCACATCCTGTGCAGGCCAAAACAAAAGTAACACATCATAGGCTTCTCTTTGCCCTGGTTGTAAGGCCAATGCACAGCTTAGCTGACGCGCAGTTTGAACGAGGATTTTATTCTTACCAGAAGCTCAGTCCTTCGTTTTCACTCTTGCCTGAAGAAAAACAGGCTGGGTGATACAAATGAAACCTTAAGACTGACACTACCACCCCGATAATATTGAATTCCACCTGGTCGTAGAAAAAATACAGTACGGTGCCAGTTACCATGGCACCAAGCATAAAGAGTACAGTGCCGTCTTGTCAGTAATAAGGCTGTTTGGTGAATAGCCCTTGGGAAAGCTGGCCGGTAGCGGCTCACGCATGGACATCGGAATCTACGGCCTGAACGCGGCGCGCTACCTCACGGGCGAAGAGCCGGTGGAAATCACGGCCCAGGAATACAGCGACAAATCGAATCCGCGCTTTTAAGGAAGCCGAGGATACTCTTCACTTCACGCTACGCTTTGCCGGTGGCGTGCTGGCTTCCTGCACCACCTCTTACAGCTATGCGGAAGTGAAGCGCGGCCGGGCGTTCGGCGACAAAGCCCGGCTCGACCTCGCCCCCCTTTCCGACTATAAGGAGCACACGATGAAAATCGGGGATAAGGAAGGCAAGCGGGAGCCCAAAATACAGGAAGGCAACCAGTTTGCGGCCCCGCCCGACCACATGGCCGAGTGCGTGCGCGACAACAAAACGCCCAAAACACCCGGTGAGGAAGGTCTGCGTGACGTGCGCTCTATCATGGCGATTTACGAAGCTGCCAAAAAAGGCAAGGCGGTAAAGGTGTAGCGTAAGGCTCCCACAGCGAGGCCCGGCCATTCGGAATGGCCGGGCCTCGCTGTGTAGAGGAGTTTTTACTAACCGTTACTTCGGCATCGTGCGGTAGCTACCAGCGCCAGCCCACGGTGGTGCCACCGTAGAAATTGCGGCCTGGGGCGGCCTGGTAGTAGCGGTTGCCGCCGGCATTCAAGTCATTGCCGAGGCTGTAGGTACGGTCCGTGGCGTTTTCGAGGCCGGCAAATACATCGAGCTCCAGATGCCGGAGCAGCACCTGCCGCCAGCCGCCGCGCACGGCAAACGTCCAGTAGCCCGGCGCGTAGGCCGTATTGGCGTCGTTGAGCGGCAGGCGGGCCTGGTGGCTAAGCGCCGGGTTGAGGTAGAAGCCCAGCCGGATGCTGCCGTCGAGGCCGGCGCTGAGCGTGTGGGGCACGGTGCCGGTGAGCTGGTTGCCGCTGAAGTCATTGGCGTTTTGCTGATACTCCTGGAAACGAAACCGATTGTAGGCGTAGCTGCCCCATAGGCGCAGTCCCGCCGAGGCCACGGCTGCTGCGGAGGGCGTGGCAGCGGGTGCGGGGGCGGGCTGCCAGAGCCAGCCGCTGGCGGCGGCTTCCAGACCGCGCTGGCGCGTGGAGCCCGAATTGTAGAACAGCTGGGTGCCCCGGTCGTCGGAGCGCGTCACGATGGTCTGGCGCAGGCGAAAGTCGAAGGCAGCCAGGTCGAACGTGAGGCGGTTGTGGAGCACCGAGCCCCGCAGGCCCACCTCGTAATTGGTGCCGCGCTCGGCCTGCAAACCGGTGTTGAGCGTGCCATTGGAAGGACGGATCTCCTCCTCGGTGGGCGGCGAAAAACCCGTGCCGGCGCTGGCGTAGGCCGAAATCCGGGGCGTAATTTCCTTGAGCAGCGCCACCCGGGGCGAAATCTGGGGTTCGAAGCGGCGCGTAACGGCATATGTAGTGGATACGGCCGGCAACGCCGCCACACGGTTGACGCGGTAGGTCAGCCGGTTGTAGCTGCCCCCCAGCGTGGCCAGCAGGCCCAGCGGCAGCTCCAGCTCAGCCTGGCCGAAGACGAAGCCCGTAGTCGTTCGGATTTCGTCGTCGTAGCGTAGCAGGCCGGTGCTGCCGGCTTTGTTTTCATAGTTGCGCGAGTTCTCGAAGCTACTTTGCCCCTCCCCGCCCCCGCTTAGGCGCAGCACCCGCCCGGCCACCAGCAGTTGGTAGCTGAACACGGTGCGCCCACCCCAGCCCACGGCCGTATTGCGCTCGAAGTCGAAGGTAGAAGGCGTGCGAATGGCGGTGCCGGAGGTGTAGAGCGTAGTTTTGTTGGCAACGGCTGGCGTGAAGCGGTAGTCGTGCGACACGCCCAGCAGCGCCGTGCGCGACGCGTAGGAAGCCTGTTGCAGCACCGAGCCCGGGTTGGTAATCACGCCCGCGCTATTGACTACGTTGGGGCGGGCCTGCCGGGGGTTTTGCTCGAACTGAGCCCGGGTGAGGCCGCCCGGCAGCTGGTAGTTGATATCGGTGTAGAGCACGTGGGCCGCCACGGTCTGCTTGTCCGAAGGTCGGAATTCGCCGTCGAGGGCCACCACATCGCGCAGCGCGGCGCTATTCTGGCGGTAGCCGTCTACGGTTTGGTGCACATACTGGGCCCGCAGGGAGCTGGCTGCCGTGGCGGTTTCGACCAGAGCGGAGTAGCGTCGCAGCCCAAAGCTACCCGCCGTGACTCCGACTTGCCCCCGCGACTCACCGGGGGCGGGCTGGCGGTTGCGCAGCAGAATAGCGCCGCCCGTGCCGGCTCCGTACACGCTGGCAGCCGGTCCTTTCAACACCTCAATGCGCCCGATGATGGCCGGATCGAGCAGGTTGAACGGCGTGCTGCCGCTGGCCTCGGTGAAGGGAATATCGTTGTAGTACACCTTCACGTTGCGCACCCCAAACGGCGAGCGGAGCGTGCTGCCCCGCACGCTGATGCGGTAGCTGGCCGTGGCCCGCTCCTCCAGCCGCACGCCGGGCAAGGTATTGACGGCGGCGGCCAGTGACGACTGATTGAACCGCTCAATGCCGCTGGCATCGAGCACGCTGATGCCCGCCGCCGTGCGCCGCAGCGGTAAGTAAGTGCCGTAGCCGACTACCGTGGCTTCGGGCAGCCTGATGGCGCGGACAGAATCGGGAGTAGCAGGAGCATGGGCCAGGGCTGATATGGTCAGCAGGCTAAGCGGCAACAGTAGTAAAAGTCGGGGAGGCATACGCGCGGATCAGGTCAGTGTGCATCCAAACGGCAAAGCGGGCGGGGAGGTTTGCGGCCGGCCAGCCAGGCCCGCAGCGCGGCGGCCTCGTGGCGGTAGGCCCCGCCCCGGAGGCCGAGCAGGACCGCCGCCGTGGGGCCGGCCGGGGCTTCGGGCCGCAGGGTATCGGTGGCGGTTTCCAGCAGGCGGGCCAGCCAGCGCCGCCGCAGGGCCAGGGCCAGGGGCTCCGGGGCTGTTTCGGGCGGCAGGGTAGCCCGCAGCAGCAGGCCCGCCGCCAGGTGGCGGACCGCCAGGCGGTGCCGGGTAAGCAGGGCCAGGTGCTGCTGGTGCAGGTGCCCGGCCTGGTAGTCGCACTCGTGCAAGCGGGCCACTGCCGCCGCCGGGCCGCCGAGGGCCGGGAGCAGGGCGGCGGGCACGGGCGGCGGGGCAGGCTCGGTGGCCTCGTCGGCGGGCAGGGCCAGGGCGGCGGCCCAGGGGCGCAGCCAGGGCTGGGCGGCGGAGGGCAGCGGCTCGCGGCCGGTTTCGATGCTGGCCAGCCGCGCCCGCGTGATACCCAGCCAGAGGGCCAGATCAAGTTGGCGTAACCCAAAATGGACCCGAACGGTCCGTAGCTCGGTAGCGTGACTCATGGCAGGAAGGAGGCCTGATGCAGGGAAGAGGAAATGGGCGGCCGCAAGATACAACCGGCCCGGCCGGCACACACACATGTTGATGCATAATGGTAATGTGTGTGTCGGCCGCCAACACACACTGTTTAGCGTATGACTGTACGGTGTGTGTTGGTCGCTGACACACACGCCTTACACTGGCACCCAATGGTGTGCGGCGGCGGGAAGCCGGGCCAGCGCTTGTCGGATAACCTCCTGCCGCCAGGCTGCGTCTAGCGGGTATGGCATTACTCAGGCGCGGCGCGGCGGTTCTTCTTTGCTTCGGCTCTTTTGCCGCTTTCGGGCAGGCCAAGCGCATTCAGGACCGCAACAGCATCGGCTGGTTTGTGTACGAAGGCGACCATCAGCTCGGGAAGAAATGGACGATTCACACCGAGTACCAGTGGCGGCGCACCCAGTTTCTCACGAAGCCCCAGCAGCAGCTGGCCCGCCTGGGCGGGGCTTACCAGGTGTTGCCCAGAGTAACAATAGCCGCCGGCTACACCAACCTCATTACCCAGCCCTACGGCGACTACCCCACCGCCGACACCGGCGTGCCGTTTCCTGAGCACCGCAGCTACCAGGATGTGCAGCTGAGCGACACCCTGGGCCACCTCGGGCTGGAGCAGCGCGTGCGGCTGGAGCAGCGCTGGCAGGGCCAGCTGGCGGAAGGCCGGGGCCGGGCCGTGCAAAGCTGGCAGTACCAGAGCCGCATCCGCTACCAGCTGGCGGCCACGCTGCCGCTGCAAGGCCCGCGCCTCGACGCTGGCGAATGGTACCTGACGGCCTTCGATGAGGTGTTTCTGAGCTTCGGCCGCAACGCCGGCAAGGTGTTCAACCAGAACCGCGTGGCCGGCGGCCTGGGCTACCAGGTGCGCGACAATTTCCGGCTGGAGGCGTACTACCTCAACCAGATTACCCAGCACGCCGAATCCGACCCGGTTTCCGGCCTGCCGGTGTTCGAGTTCAACAACGGTTTTCGGCTGGGCATCTCCTACGACCTCACGCTGGTGAAGTAGCACTGGAGCTGCCGGCAGCACGATGTAGCGACGCGACTCTTCGCCTCTCCTCGTCCACGCTACAAGCTGATTTCGTTCAGCGACGCGACGCGAAGGGTCACGTCGCTACATCGCTGCTTCGGTTGCACTTCGCGCTACTGCCGGCATCCGAAAAACCCGTAACCCTTGAGCGGTTTCGCCGGTAAACCGGACAGCTCTGTTCTTTCAACTTCTTGCTGTATGACCATCCGATTTTTGCCCTATGTAACTGCGGTGGCGCTGCTTTCCACCCTCACGGCCCAGGCCCAGAACGACTACGAGAAAACTGTGAAAGACGGCTTTGCGGTGAATGTCTTCAAGCCCGGTAAGGTGGAGGCCTCCGATGCCTACGTGGCCCAGCTGAAAGCACCGGCGGGATTTACCATCACCAAATTTGCCGAGAAAACCGGCAACCCGCGCATGCTGGCCGTAGCCCCGAACGGCGACGTGTACGTGTCGGACCGCACCAAGGGCACGGTGCTGCTGCTGCGCGACACGAACAAGGATGGTAAGTCGGATATGATGCAGGAAGTAGCCAAGCGGCCTGATCTGCATGGCCTGGCCCTGCAGGGCGGCAAGCTCTACATCAGTGCCATTCGGGAGCTATTTGTGGCCGATGTCAAAGCCGACGGGACGCTCGGCGAGCTAAAAACCCTGTATAAAGACCTACCCGATGCGGGTCAGCACCCCAACCGCACCCTCAACTTTGCCCCCGATGGCAAGCTCTACCTGTCGGTGGGCAGCACCTGCAACGCCTGCGACGAGCGCAACAAGGAGCAGGCCACAATGCTGGTGGTGAATACCGATGGCTCGGGCCGGCGCGTGTTTGCCAAAGGCCTGCGCAACACCATCGGCTTCGGCTGGCACCCGGCCACGAAAGCCCTCTGGGGCTTCGACCACGGCATCGACTGGCTCGGCGACGAAGACCAGCGCGAGGAGCTGAATGAAATCAAAGAGGGAGCCGACTACGGCTGGCCCTACGTGTACGCCGACGGCAAGCTGCCGCCCCACCCCCAGCCCGCCGATATGACGCCCGAGCAGTACGCGGCCAAAACCGCGAAGCCCGTGCAGCTCTACGCCGCCCACGCCGCCCCGCTGGGCATGGTGTTCAACAATGGCCCGCAGTTCCCGAAAGAGTACCGGAATGATGCCTTCGTGACCATGCACGGCTCCTGGAACCGCGCCCAGCCTTCGGGCTACCGCATCGTGCGGGTGAAGTTTGACGACCAGGGCAAGGCTACCGGCATCGAGGATTTCGTGACGGGCTGGCTGGTGAACAACAACAAGGAGCAGTTTGGCCGCGTCTGCGGCATTGCCCAGCACACCGACGGCTCCCTGCTGATTTCGGACGACTCGAACGGCGTGATTTACCGCGTGGCGTATGCGGGCGGCAAAACAGCTGAGAAGAGCAAGACGAAGAAAGGATAGATTGTTATTTCGGACGTCGTTCGGAATACGTAGCTCAACCAGAACGTCATTCCGAGCGCAGCCGAGGAATCTCGCGTGCTATGGTAATTACTAGCGCTGCAACATCAGCACGCGAGATTCCTTGGCTGCAGAATGCCGTTCTGATTTCGCCTTTACCTCAAAAAAGCCCTGCTCAACCCTTGTCCTTACCCACATCTTTGGCGGGCTTGCCCGAATGTGCTTCACGCAGGGTCCCGCAGGGGTAGAGCGCCGTGTCTCGCAGTGCCATTCAGCAAAAATACGGCGGGACACTGCGTGAAAGCTTCATTGCAGCCGCTGGAAAAGATGTGGGTAAGGACAAGCTCAACCCAGGGCTTTTCCATGGAGCTGCTTAGCAAGTCCACAGAACGGTTATGCTCTAGACTTGTTCCCAAATACTCAAACATCCAAAAAAAACAGAACGTCATGCTGAGCTTGTCGAAGCATCTCTACCGCAGTAGTGCTTATTTTACCAGTGCACGCGAGATGCTTCGACAAGCTCAGCATGACAGCCAAGTTTTAGCATCGGTTCCTAATTCAGGAACAGCTCTTCTATCTAGCGTCAATTTCCAGGCTTCCTAAACAGCTTTCATGTAAGATATTCCTTCCAACAAACCAAAAATCCTCTTTCCGCTGTTGCGTATAGTTCCAACGCTTCCCCATGCCCGCCCTTCCCCCCGACCTGCGCAAAGCCCTCTGCAACCTGCCCCAAAAGGAAAAAGACCAGCTCCTGGCCCGCCTCGTAGCCCAGGATGCCGTGCTGACCGAGCAGCTGGCCTACCGCCTGCTGGAAGGCCCCGACGCGCTGGAAGACCGCCGCGCCCAGCTGCGCACCCAGATTGACGACCCGGTGCGCGGCTACCACCAAACGCCCAACGACCTGCTCGTGGTGGTGCGGCAGCTACAGGCCCGCATCGGCTACCACGCCCGTATCACGGAGGATGCTTTTGGTGAAGTCGAGCTGACGCTGCGCCTGCTCAACCGCGTATTTGAGCACCAGCCGGCCGTGGTGAGCCGGCTGCACGGGCCTACGCAGCCTCTGCTGCAGCACCTGGCCAAGCGCACCCACGAGGCGCTGCGCCAAACCGAGAAGCTGCACACCGACTACCACCTGGAGCTGAGCAGCGCCATTGAGGAGCTGCTGGGCCGCTTGTGGCAGTCGGGGGCGGCGCCGCTGGCCCGGGAGCTGGGAGTACCGAGGTCGTTTGGGACTTGACGCTACTCCAGGGCCCGGAAAACGATGGGGAGCGTGTAGGCCACGCGCACGGGCTGGCCGTGTATTTTGCCGGGGTTCCACCAGGGCATGATGCGCACCAGGCGCAGCGCCTCTTCATCGAGGCCGAAGCCGAGGCCCTTCACCACTTTAGGGTCAAGAATATGGCCCTGCTCATCGATGATGAAGCTGATGTGCACTTTGCCGGAAGCCCCTTTGTTGAGCGCCTGGGCCGGGTAGTTGATTTTGGCCCGCAGAAATTTGGCGTAGGCCGCGTCGCCGCCCGGGAAGCTGGGCATTTCCTCGGCTACGTGATATACCACCAGGGCGGCAGCGACCGGAGCGGCAGTACTGGCTCCGGCCGATACGCTGGTCCCACTATCGGCGAGGGCGGCGGCTAGCTGGGTTTGCGCCGTTGCGCTTGTTGTCAATACCAAAAAGCACAAAAGCACGGGTAGAAGACGAAGCATGGCGTTAAGGATATCTGGCAGACACACAAAGCTATGCCCTGGCCGAAGCTCGGCGGTAAAGCCACCGTTATGCTTGTATTGCCGTTATGTTGGTAACATTGGCAGTATCTTTTACTGGTAAAAAGCAGTACATTATCAGTACCTGCCATTCTGATTTTTTCTACCATCACCGCCTAGCTTTCCCTGCCATGTCCTACCACTCGAGCCCCGAAAACGTGCGCGTGCCGCAACACCTGAGCGAAGCAGACCTGCGCCAGTCTCTGGATGAGCTGGATGCTAAGATTAAAACGCTTCGTAACCGGGTGCATGCCACGGCCGCCAACTCCCAGAATACCTACCACGAGCACATTGCCGCCCTGGAAATGAAGCGCACCAAGCTGGCCGACCTCATTGGGCCGGCCGCCGCGCCCGGCACCCAACCCACCGAGCGTCCTTCCAGCGCCTGGGACGAGATTCGCCGGGGCATCGACACCCTGCGCGAAGACTTACGCAACATCATTTAGGTCCATACCATGAAGATCTTTTTCCCGCTCGCGGCCCTTGTGGCTACCCTGGTGTTGCCGGCCTGCACGGCACAGGAAAGTTTTCAGAATGCGGAGAACTGCTCCAAAGTCGCCGTCGGCATGAGCGAGCAGCAGGTGCGCGGCATCATGGGGGCACCCACGGGCGAAGATGCCGGCGAAAACAACGGCAAGACCTGGTCGTACCTGTTTGGCAGCGCCACCGACACCCAGCCTATCCGCATCCAGTTCGACGCAGCGGGGCTGGTAGCAACCACCACCTGCGCCCCCGAGGCGTCGGGCAAAGAGCGCCCGACCGGCAATTAATATCCAGCCTTCACCGTATCACGCGCTGCCCCGACTCCGGCTGGAATCGGGGCAGCGTGTTTTTGGGGCGTTACCATTCGGGCGGGTTTTCGGCAGGTCAGCCGCCGGATTTACCGTTCGCCCAAAACTTCTTTCCTGCAGGGCCAGCACACGCTAGGTTTGAGGCATCATTCACCTCCAACCTGCTTCTGCTATGAACTTCGCCGCTTCCCTCCGCCCCCTGCTGGCCGCCCTGCTCCTGACCACGGCCGCGCCCGCTGCCTCCGCCGCTACTATTACTTCCGCCCCTACCACCGGCGACAACGCTGCAGCTCACCCCAACTTCACGGTGAAAGTAACCGGCAAGGGCCAGCCCATGCTGCTGATTCCGGGCCTGACCTGCCCCGGAGCCGTGTGGGACGAGACCGTGGCTCACTACCAGAAGCAGTACCAATGCCATGTTGTGTCGCTGGCGGGCTTTGGCGGGCAGGCCAGCGCGGCTACCACCACGGCCTTCCTGCAAGGCGTGCGCGACCAGCTGCTGGGGTACATCAAGGCGCAGAAGCTCAGCAAGCCCGTCGTGGTGGGGCATAGCCTGGGCGGCTTTATGGGCCTGTGGCTCAGCGCCACCCAGCCCGAAGCCGTGGGCCCGCTGGTTATTCTTGACTCGCTGCCGTTTATGTCGGCCATTCAAAACCCCGGCCTGACGGCCGAAGCAGCCAAGCCGATGGCGGAAGGCATGCGCCAGCAGATGAGCAAGGGCAAGATGCCGGCCGCCGCCCAGCGGCAAATGGTGAGCAGCCTCGTAACCGACACGGCCCGCCTGACGCAGGTGACGCGCTGGGGCCTGACCTCCGACCCCGCCACCGTGGCCCAGGCCATGTATGAGCTGATGACCACCGACCTGCGCCAGGACCTGGTCCGCATTCAGCAGCCTACGCTGGTGCTCGGGGCCTGGGCAGCCTACCAGCAGTATGGCTCCACGCTGGAAAGCACCCGCGCTATTTTTGCCCAGCAGTATGCCAGGCTGCCCCAGCACCGCATCGAAATGTCGGCGGCGGGCAAGCACTTCCTGATGTATGACGATACGCAGTGGTTTTTCAGCCAGGCTGATGCGTTTTTGAAGCAGACGGCTGTGAGCAAAAAATAAAATACCTTCCGGCGCGGCGGGCTTAGGGCAACTTGTCGGCTAGCCTGCCGCGCCAAAAAAAGTATTGACCTTGCCATCCTGCTTTATGCCGAACCAACCCGTTATGTCCCCTGCCTTAGACCTGAATGGCCTGCGGCTGGAATTATCGGTAAAGGCCAAAAACGGCCTTGACTTTATCGTTGCCGCCAGCCTGCTCTGGTCCGTCATCACCTTCATCTGGACCTTACCCAACAGCCCCGCGCGAAACGGTATGCTCACCTTCTTCGTGGGTGGGGCCATGCTGCCGATGGCGCTGCTTTTCTCCAAGCTGCTACGCACTACCTGGACGATTAAGAGCAACCCGCTCCAGCCCCTGGGGTTGTGGCTGAACGTGGCCCAGCTGTTCTATTTCCCCATTCTGCTGTTTATCTACTCCAGGTACCCGCAGCATTTTGTGATGACCTACGGCATTATTACCGGGGCCCACTTCTTCCCCTACGCCTGGTTTTACAATACCCGTTCCTTTGCCGTCATGGCCGGCATTATATCGGTGGGCTGCCTGCTGATCGGTACCCAAGCTCCCGTAGGCAAGCTGTACTTTATTCCCGGGTTTATAGTGTGCTCCCTGCTGACGCTGGCCGGATTCCTGTACGTTTCTTACCAACGCAACCGCAGGCTCTACAACACCTCAATGACTGCTGCAGTCTGACGAGCGGCCGGCACTCCCGTTCATTTTTCCGCTTATGCTGCCCTTTACCCGCCGTCGGCTTTACTGGCTGTTGCAGATTCTCTGCTGGGGGCTGTATGCCCTGCTGGGCATCACTGTTTTTAAAGTCATGGGCCGGCTCACGCTGGGATATGTCCTGTCCCAGGTGCTCATCGTGGCTCTCAATATCGGTACTTCCCACCTGTTGCGCGACCTTATTCGGCGCGGCCGGTGGCTGCGGCTGCCGGTATTGGCAGTGGTGCCGCGCCTGCTGGTGGCCAACTTCCTGTTGTCGCTGGTGACGCAGCTGGTCATTTCGGCCATCATGATGTTCGTTTTCGACGTCTTTAAGCCCGCCGACTTCAGCTGGCTGATGCTGCTGCTGTATACTTTCTACGCCAACTTCGTGTTCTGGCTCTGGTCGGTGCTCTACTTTGGCCTGCATTACCTCGACAGCTACAAGCAGGCCGAGGTGGATAAATGGAAGCTGGCGGCGGCCGTGCACGAAGCCGAAATGCGCACGCTGAAGACCCAGATCAACCCGCACTTCATGTTCAATGGGCTCAACAACATCCGGGCGCTGGTGACGGAAAACCCCGGCCGGGCCCGCGACATGATTACCCACCTGTCCGATTTGCTGCGCTACTCCATTCAGCTCAACAGCACCGAGAAAGTACCGCTGGCCCGCGAGCTGGAAATAGTGGAGCACTACCTGCAGCTCGAAGCCATGCAGCTGGAAGAGCGCCTGACGTATACCCTGGCCGTGGCGCCCGAAGCCCTGGAGGTCCTTATTCCGCCCATGACCTTGCAGCTGCTGGTCGAAAACGCCATTAAGCACGGCATCGCGCCCCGGCCCGAAGGTGGTCAGATTGTGCTGCACGCCGCCGTAGCCGGCGCGCAGTTGCTGGTGGCCGTGCGCAACACCGGCCACTACCAGCCCCAGCCGGGCCACGACGGCATCGGGCTGCGCAATGCCCGGGAGCGGCTGCAGCTGCTTTTCGGCCCGTCGGCCACGCTGCACATCGGCCCCGATGCGGTGGTTCCCGATACGGTACTGGCCGAGCTGCGCCTGCCCGCCGGGCGGCCGCTACCAGCCGCCCGGGCCGAGGCGGCTATTGCTATGTAAATGGCCCTACTTTTACTACGTTGCCCGCTTTTCCTACCGCTTGCCCGTCGTGTGCTATGAATGCCCTGTTGGTTGATGATTCGCGGTTGGCCCGCACCGAGCTGCGCCGTCTGCTGCAAGCGTTTCCCGAGGTTGTGGTCGTGGGGGAAGCGCGGCATGCGGCCGAAGCCCGCCAGCAAATCGAGCAGCTCCGGCCCGCGCTGCTGTTTCTGGATATTCACATGCCCGGCGAAACCGGCTTCCAGCTGCTGGCTTCCCTGGAAGCAGCGCCGCACGTCATCTTCACTACTGCCTACGACGAATATGCGGTGCGGGCTTTCGAGGTGAATGCCCTCGACTACCTGCTAAAGCCCATCAGCGAAGCCCGCCTGACCGTGGCCCTGGACAAAGCCCGCGCCCAGCTGCTGGCCCCCGCCCCCGCTCCCAGCATTATCCCCGACGAAGCCGCCGCCACGCCCTTATCCGCCCAGGACCAGGTATTCGTGAAAGACGGCGAGCGGTGCTGGTTCGTGCGCCTGGCCGACATCAAGCTGTTCGAAATCAATGGCAGCTACACCCAGATTTATTTCGAGCAGCACCGTCCGCTCATTCCGCGCACCCTCCAGCACCTGGAAGCCCGCCTCGACCCGAAGATTTTTTTTCGGGCTAACCGTCAGCAGATTATCAACCTGAAATGGATTGAGAATATTGAGCCGTGGTTCAGCAATACGCTCAAAATAAAGCTCCGTGCAGGCCCGGAGGTGGAAGTATCGCGCAAGCAGTCGGTGCTATTCCGGGAGTTGCTCAGCTTGTAAGGTAGCTTCTTCAACTACTGGTGTCTGCGGCGCGGGAACTAACTCATTTCCTCAGGGCTTTGTAGGGAAAATGCGCATCTTTTCGGTGGCATTATTAGTATACTATTGCACAAAACCCTGACATTCCCGATTGGGGTATTTCTGTTGTTTCCTTATGAAAAAACTACTAAACATAGTTGCGCTTGGCTTGCTGATTACGGGTGTATCCTGCTCTCAGGATACCGTTCGGCAAGGCGGGAACCCAAAATCGTACAAGTCCGTCTCGACCAACTCGGGTCGCCGGGCCAACGACAAATCCCAATTCAAAAAGCGCCGTAGCCCCGGTTTTGGGGTCGATTTGAACGCCCGCAACCCCTACAAGTCGGGAACGGTAGCGGCCCCCAAAGGCTACAAATTCGACAAAAATCCCGGCCGATAGTCTGGGTTTCCACGCTGCTACTTTGCCTGACGCCCCATCGGAATAGTTCCGGCGGGGCGTTGTCGTTGGGCGCAGTAGCGCGTTTCCAGTATGGTTGCCGGGTTTCCTGATGATATGTAACTCACTGACTAACATACTACACGAACGTTAACAGGGAATTTGGTAGCGTTAGTCGAAAAGGACTACCGACAGCCCGACAAGTAGACCTGATTGGGCGTAAATTTACGTACCTCCTTCCTGAATCGCCGAAACCCGTGCATATGTCCCAACTCTTACGCTTCCTGTTGTTTGTGTGTCTGGCCTGGGTGCCGCTGGTGGGCGTAGGGCAGATGGTGCCACCGCAGCTGCCGGGCACGCTGGTATTCAAGCTCAAACCAGCATTTCGGGGGCAGCTCACTACTACTGACGCGCTTCCTTTTGTGCTGACCCAAGCACTGGAACAAATTGGGGCGACCGAAATCCGGCAGAAATTCCCGCGCACCCTGCCCGGCAGCACCGAAATACCCGGCTCGGTCGACCTTCGGCTGGTGTACCAGATTCGGCTGCAAGAAGATATGGCGGTGGCCAAAGCTTGCCGCACGCTGCTGCAAACCGGCGTGCTGGAGTATGCCGAGCCGCTGAACTACCGCGCGCCGCTGTACCAGCCCAACGACCCGCTGGCCGACTCGACGAATGCCACGGGCCAGTTTTACCTGAAAAATATTCGGGCTTACCGCGCCTGGGACATTACCAAGGGCGACACGAGCATGGTTATCGGCATCACCGACACGGGCACGCGCTACAGCCACGAGGATCTGCGCAACCAGCTCAAGAAAAACTACGCCGACCCCATCGACGGCATCGACAACGACAACGACGGCTACACCGACAATTTTCGCGGCTGGGACATGGCCGATAACGACAACGACGCCTCTACCAACCCCGCCGTGTTCCAACCCGTGCACGGCATTCTGGTAGCCGGCTGTGCCGTGGCCGAACCCGACAATGGCAAAGGCCTGGCGGGCGTGGGGTTCAAGTGTAAATACCTGCCGCTCAAGATTTATCCGAATACGGCTACCGGCAGCTTCGCCGGCTTCGAGGCCATTGTGTACGCCGCCGACCATGGCTGTCAGGTTATCAACCTTTCGTGGGGCAGTGTCGGCAGCCCCTCGCAGTTCGAGCAGGATGTTATTACCTACGCTACCATCAACCGTAACGCCGTGGTGGTAGCCGCCGCCGGCAATACCAACGCCGACCTGGACTTCTACCCCGCCAGCTACGACCATGTTGTTTCCGTGGCGGCCCTGGCTCCCAACGACGAGAAATCGGGACCCGCTACGTATAGCAGTCACGTTTCATTGTCGGCCCCGGGCGAGCAGATACTCACCATTCTCGGCAACAACGACAGCGACTATTTCCCCGTGAACGGCTCCTCCTTCGCCTCGCCGCTGGTAGCCGGTGCGGCGGCCCTGGTGCGCACGCGCTTCCCTCAGTTCACGGCCCAGCAGGTAGCGGCTCAGCTGCGCCAAACTGCCGATGACATCTATGCTCTGCCCGGCAACGCAACCTTGCGGGGTAAGCTTGGCACCGGCCGCCTGAACGTGCATCGGGCCGTGAGCCTGACCGACCAGCGCGAGGCCCGCATTTTGAGTAGCCAGCTGCTGCCCGCCCGCCAGGCCTACCAGCCCACCGACACGTTTCAGCTGCGCATTGAAGTTCAAAACCTGCTTCAGCCCGTGGCTGGCCTCACCATCACGCTCACTTCGTTGTCGCCGTATTTGAGCGTGCGCCAGGGTGCTTTCGTGGTGGGCGACTTACCTACCCTGGCCCGCACGACCAACACGAGCACTCCTTTCCGGCTGGTAGTGGCCGATGTGGTGCCCATCAACACCCGCGCGGTGCTGCGCTACCGCCTCACTGCCAGCAATGGCTACCAAACCGACCAGTTTCTGACGGTCGTGCTCAATCCCGACTACGTGGTGCTCGATGCCAGCGACCTGCACCTTACCCTGACCAGCCGGGGCAACCTGGGCTACGATGGGCTGGGCTCCGACCTGGGCCAGAGCGTGACCTACAAAGGCAGCGCACCGCTCCTCTATGAAGGCGGCCTGATGGTAGCCACTTCGCCCACCCGCGTTTCCGACCGGGTACGCAATGAGCGCAACCAGGTCAATCAGGATTTTTACGCCCTCAGCCAGATAACGCTCAGTCGCCAGCCCCTGCGGGCAACTCAGGAAGCTACCGGACTCCTGCAGGATTCCTTGCCCAGCCTCAAGCGCACCAGCACCGTGGGCGTACGCATCCGGCAGCGCGGCTACGCCTGGTCTACTCCCGCCGACCGCAACTACGCCATCGTGGAATATGAGCTTCAAAACCTGACGCCCGACACGTTGAAGCCACTCTATGCCGGCTTGTTTATGGACTGGGATATTCTGCCCGAGGCCAACCGTAACGCTGCTGCCTGGGACTCAGCGCGGGCCTTAGGCTACGTGTATGATCGGGGAAATCCAACGGTATACACGGGCGTAAAGCTGCTGCAAGGCGGAACACCTGCCTGTTATTCCATCAATAACAATGCGGGCCAGGGCACGCCCGTCCGTTTGGCCGACGGCTTCAGTAACGCCGAGAAATTCCTGACGCTGAGCAACAAAGCCCGCCAAAGCACTGCGGGTGTTACCATCGGCACCGATGTGTCGCAGGTGGTAGGCGCGGCCTTGGCCCGGCTAGCCCCCGGCGACTCTGTGGTAGTGGCTTTTGCCGTGCTGGGCGCGCCCACCCTGGCGGCTTTGCAAGCTGCGGCCGACGCGGCTCAGGCCCGCTACAACCTGGTGCTCCCCACCCGGCAAGCCACGGAACAAGCGCTCTGGCAGGTGTACCCGAATCCGGCCCGTTCCCGACTGTGGGTAGAGGTTCCGGCGGCGGTGGGCAGCACTCAGCTGCGCCTGTTCACCCACCTGGGCCAGCTCGTTCTGGAGCAGCCTTTCGTGGGTTCGCGAGGCCAAGTGGATGTGCGGGGCCTGCCGGCGGGTATGTATCTGCTGCAGCTGACTGGTCCGAGGGGGGTACTCTCGCGGCGGGTTGTGATTGGAGCGGAGTAAGGGACTTATTTCGCCTCAATAGCTACTTGGTCGGTCAGACTACCGCAAACAAAAACCGGCTCCGGAAAGTCCCGGGGCCGGTTGCCAGAAAATCGGACAGCAGAGCAAGCAGGGTTTAAAGCGCCAACGCCAGCCATTCTTCATCGGTGAGGCCGTAATCGGCGGGATTGGCGCGTAGCAGTTGATGGCGGTCCAGCAGTTCGGCTACGGGCCGGGGCACCACCAGAAAATGGCGGGCCATGTTCTCCAGCGCTCTGCGCCCACGCCGAATCCAGAAAGTGCCCCGTGCCGGATGTACCTGCACTGTGGGGTCGACGACCAGCGCGGCCTGCAGCCATTCGTCGGCGGAAGCACTGGTAGTATGTTGGCTTCCGTCTAACTCCTGGCGCAAAAACTGAACAAAGCGGCGTTGGACAGCAGCAGGCAGGGCAGAGAACAAGCAAGGTGCGGCAGTATCCATAACAGAGTGGTTCGAGGAAGATGTAGGATACTATCCGATACGTGCTTCAGCCGTTTGAGATGCCGCCAGCGGATCATAAATTATCCGGCCGGCTTTGGGCGGCTCACATCAGCTGGTTTCCGCAAACGCTCTGAATCCCTGATGCTGCCAATTTCTATGCAATCGGTAGTCCCCTACGCCTTGTAGCTGCGGGGCTATGCATAACGAAGTATTAGAAATTGGCTATTTTAATTAGGCAAAATATAAGCAAACAATCTGATGCAGAAAGCAGTAGCTACAAAATCAGTTAATCCCTGTCTGAAATCAATCCTACTGCTACCAGGCAGCCAATAGGCTTAGCCCATCAAACAAACTAAATTTATTAGCACTATTGGCATAAATGCTCCTTCAGGCGCAGCAAGCACAAGGTCAAATTCTTTGGTATGGCAGGTTTAATCTTATTTTAATCATACTATTTTGCAGCATACGACTCGTTATTCTTATTTTTTTTCAACCCAATATTTTTAGTTTTCCGATAATATTCGTAATTTTGGATATGCGTAGAACGAAAAAGACCATCCTGCCTTTTCCTATTCCCATGCAGCAGTATGCCCGCTGCATAGATGCTTCTCAACGCCCCAGCAATCATATCGGCGACTGGCCCGAAGTCGGTGGCGTGTACCCGGTTCAGTATCGGGCCAACGCCCACACCGGCCAGCTCCAGGTGCATGTGCTCGGCTTTTATGCCGAGCGGCCCTACGGCGCTTTCGGCAACCACCGGTTTGAGCCCGTAGCGCAGTTCTGGCTCAACTAGCACCTGCCAGAGCACTCTGGTAATAGCCACCCAGCATTGGGTGGCTTTTTTTATGGCTGCATTTTCACCGCCGCAACGCAGCCGGACCGGGGTCAGCTCCTGCAATAACCGGGCATAGCGCCAGGGTTTCCACAACTCCGCACCGTACTTTTAAGGCTTCACGGTTTTTATTCTCATGCCCCAGCCCTCCGATCCGACCTATAATATTCCGGCTCCCTACCGCCGCATGGAGAACCTGCACATTCTCTTCTGGCTGCTCAAAGACCTCGCCTGGTGTATGATCTGGAAGCCTCTGGCCCTGCTCATGATAGGGCCCACGCTGGGCATTGCCCTGCTCATTACTTGGCGCACGCGCACTATTAAAGCCGAGTTGGCCCACAACCTGGCTATTGTCTTCTGGATTTCGGCCAACTCTTACTGGATGATCAGCGAGTTCTTCGACTTCGACACAATGCGTGTGTGGGGCAGCCTCACCGGCAAGCACATGGCGCTGCTGCCCTTCCTCACCGGCCTGCTGATTCTGGCTTATTATTACTTGGTCCAGAAGCCCCGAGAGGCAAGAACGGAGGCTGCGGTTGGGGCTTAATGCACTGCGCATTGCAGCAAGCTGCTAAGCCACTGGTCACTTTTCCTGCTCACCTGCTACGGGCAGCAGTAGCCTGGCCTGCGGTTTTTGCCAGTGACGGGCTATGCTCATGCTATCCGAAGCCGGTAGCGCTTTACGAAGTACCACGCGCCCAGCACCAATAATAGTATCCATACGTCGGGCTCCGACATGGGCTGGGTTTCCTCCCCGGCATCGAGGGCGCCGTTGCCCGCCAGTACTTCGTTCTGTTTGCGGCGCAACGCAGCTTTTTGGGCCTCGTTTTCCAGGGCCAGGTAAGAAGTCAGCGGAGTCATGATGCCGGAAGCGAAACTGCCCCGGATAGCGGATAGGCGCATCGTTTCTGCCGCCGCTGGGTATAGTGCCTGGTATTGCTGGTAGCCGTGCAGCCACAGGCCATCCTGCCAGCTTTTCCCGACCGCCACGGGCAATTGCAGCGCGGCAGTAGCCAACACGATGGAAGGCTGACCATCGTCGGGCACATAGGCCTGGGGCTGCGCAGCACTGGGCCACGCCCGCACGGCCGGCACCACCTCGGCGGCAGCTGCTACCAATGGGTAATTCGAATTGTCGCGGAGCGAATAAACCGTGGATTGAGCATTGGGCGTGAGGACATAGAAGGTCGCTTGCTCGGGCGTGGCGCTCTGCAGCTCGGCAAAACTAGCCGGCAGTACGGCCCGCTCCAGCGAGTCGGTGACAGCCACCAGCACCGGGTACGTGGCGGCCGGGTGCGTGCGGGCATCGCGCAACAGCCGCCGCATGGCTCCCTCCAAGTAGAAGCCACCCGTAGCGGGAGTCGCCAGCAGCTGCGCGTCCCAGGGTTGCCCGGCGCGAACAGGTGAGAGGCTGGCATTCACCAGGCTATAGCGGGCCGTAGCGGCGGCCCCAGCCGGCTGGGCGGCCAGAAAAGCGGCCACTTGTCGGGCATAAGCAGTCCGGCCACCGGCCGCCGACGCCGACGCATCGAGCAGAAAATGGAAATATGGGCGGCGGACTACCAGCGGCAAGCGCTGCTTGGCGGCCGCACTGAGGTACACTACCTGCCCGCCTGCCGTGGTAATCGGGGTGGCTGACTGGTGGCCGTGGGTGGTGTCGCCCAGCGTTAGGGTACGGTCGGCGAGATGCAGCGTCGCGGGCTCCTTATGAATCAGCCGCAAACCGGTGCGGCGCACTTCCCCGGCCGCAAACGGAAACACCCGCAGCGCTACTCGGTTGGCGGTGAGATAATACAGTATTCCGGGGTCACGCTGCTCGTCGCGAATTTGGGAAAACACCCAGGTCGCCGCTTTTTTCTCGGCCAGAATTCCTTTTTCACGGCGGCCGTTGATGTGTAGGTAATAGTCCTGAACCCAGCAGCCCACCGGCAATTCCACAACGGTACTGTACTCCGTGTTGGCGTCTGTCGTGGCATTCGTCACTTCCAAATCCACCCAGCTCGTCCAGGTGGCCTGGCGGGCGTCGTAGCGGCTGCGGCTGCTAAGCCTGGTCAGGCGCGGCCCGTCGGTGGGGAAGGCAGCCGCTGCGGGGCGGGCGTTACGCCTATTTGGCAGGCGGCCGAAGAACACCTGCTCCAGCCGGTCGAGCTTGGCATCCAATAAAGTCAGATTATCGAGTACCAGCCAGTTGAAATAAGACGATAGATAAGGCAACTGAGTGCCAAAAACGAAGTCGCCGCTGCTGCGCTTATGGGCTCGCACAGCCGCCAGCGTAGGCTCCAAAGCCGCTGCATCGATGCGGGCTGCATCGGCATAATCGGGAGTATAGAGGTAGGCCAACGCCCGGTGCAGCGCGTGGCGGCGGTACAGATACTCGCCGGTAATAGCCAGCGGCAACAGCAGCCCGCTCCCAATTAGCAAGCCCAACAGCAGGCGACGCGGAAAATAGGAGCCCAACGCGTTTAAATCCTGGCCCAGCTCCCGCAGATGCACTAGTAGTAACAATAGCGGGCTCAGCATCAGAAAGCCAGCCCCGACTACCACTACCGCCAGTACCGACAGCGGCAGAAACGGCAGGAATACCAGAAAAAAATACAGCGTGTAGGAGAAGGTTACGCTCCGCCCCACGAATAACGCCAGCCGCGCCCATTGCCCGGCTGGGAGCGGCCAGCACAGCAGCACCCCATTCAGCAGGGCCAAGCCGTAGAACCACGGACCGGTGAAGTTGCCAAAAACGCCGCCATCTTCCGAGCCTAGTACCTTGAACAGCAGTCCGTTGTTGGTGGCCAACCCCAGCAGCGGCAGCACAATGGCAATCAGGGCTTTCCAGAGCAGCTGATACTCGGCCCAGACACCCGTTTTCCGGCTGATCAGAATGTATACGCCCCGGGCCAGGAAGAACAGGAACGTCAGCGTGCCAGTCACGAGCAGCACAATCATCACGTGCTCCCCAAACTCGCCGCCCGGCACCCGCCACAACGGTAACAGTACCTGCATGAACAGATACGCGCTTACCGGCACGGCCAGGGCAATGCCAAAGTTGGGCAGCGCCCGGTGGGGCTGGTCGTCGGGCGTGAGGCAGATGAGCACCACCAGAGCGGCATGGGCCAGCGTGGGCATCAGAAAAGTACCGGCGTAAAGCGGCATTTCGTTGGGCACCATCCAGCGCGGCACTTCAGCCGGAAACAGCTCCCGCAGAAAATAGCCGTACAGGTATAAAAACACCACGTACGTACCCAGCGCCAAGATTCCGTACAGGAGCGGCAGCGGCTGCCCGCGCCGCAGCTGCCACCCAGCATAGGCCGCTTGCAGCAGCCCGAGCGCCAACAGGCCCACCCCCAACCCGAGCCACACCCGCTGGCTTAGGGTGGGCAGCAACGTATGCACGACGGCATACTGACCGCCTAACAGCAGCAGCAGCACGGCTATGGGCAGCGTGTTCAGGACAAATAGCCACTTCGGGTTAAGCAGGTTTCGCATAGCGCAGCGCTACATGATGGCATAGCAGCTGGAAGCCACCATAGATGAGAAGCAAGAAAAACAGATACACCAGCACCCCCTCCGCCTCGTGGAGCCATGCGTAGCGTCGGGCCAGCGTCGGTATAGCCCGCTGCAGCCCCACCGCCACCAGAATACGCGAGGCATTGACCAGCACCGTGAGCCCGTAGCCCAGCACCGGCAGGGCTAGCAGCCACCAGCCGCTCCGCGCCTTGCCCGGCCCCAGATACCGCAGGCCAACGGTGAGCAGCAGCCCGCTGCACAAAAGCCAGAAGTTAAAGCCGGAGCAGGACTTGTCGATGGTGATGCGCAGGCCCGAGTGCACGAAGCCCCGGACGGGCTCAAACGACGACCCGGAGCCCAGCACTGCTCCTACCAGCGTATCAGTCGGCCGCAGCAGCCATAGCAGGTCGGTGGTGGTGGCCTGGGCATAGCTGAGCTTGAGCAGCAGAAAGGCAGCCGCGAAGGCAACGTACAGCGGCAGGCGACTGGCAGGACTCATGGGACAACGGGAATAAGATCAGCACAAACGTATAACAAAGAACTTTGTAACACAAAGTATATTTTCAAAAGCAGTCTGTCATCCTACTCGGATGTTACCATAACTCATGCAGAAGCTGTTCAGGCAGTAGACTTGTTTCTGAATAAAGCGAAACGAAAAAAGACGGTCATGCTGAGCGAAGTCGAAGCATCTCTACCGCTTCTTTGAACGGCACCTACGAAGCGGTAGAGATGCTTCGACTTCGCTCAGCATGACGTTCTCTTGACTTTCTAAACAGCTTCACTATCATTGGTGCGCAGAGGCGCTTGCCGGCCAAAGGTTTTCCATACATACTGCTGCACTTCTGCTTTCATAAAGGGTATTTATTGCCACACAAAACGGCCGCCCCAGAAACTGAGGCGGCCGTTTTACTGCACGTTAAGCCAGAAGTTACTTCTACGACAGCTGCGCTGAATCTGACTCTTTCAAGCGGATCAGGTTCAGGGCCGAGCCGGCCTTGAACCACTCGATCTGCCCCTGATTGTAGGTATGATTCAGGTAGATCAGGTCGGTGTCGCCGTCGGTGTGGTGCAGGCGGGCCTGCAGCGGCTGACCGGGCGCAAACGACGTCAGGCCGAGGATGTCGATGGTGTCGCCTTCCTCAATCAGGTCGTAGTCGGCCTTGTTGGCGAACGTCAGCCCCAACATCCCTTGCTTCTTGAGGTTGGTTTCGTGAATCCGGGCGAAACTCTTCACGATAACGGCCCGCACGCCGAGGTGGCGGGGCTCCATGGCGGCATGCTCGCGCGAAGAGCCTTCCCCGTAGTTCTCGTCGCCGATTACCACCGTGCCGATACCCATCGACTTGTAGTTGCGGGCAACCTGCGGAACGGTGTTGTAGGTATCACCCTGAGCCACGAAATCCCGAACATTGTTGGCTTCACCATTGAAGGCATTGGTGGCGCCGATGAGCATGTTGTTCGAGATGTTATCGAGGTGGCCGCGGTATTTCAGCCACGGGCCGGCCATCGAAATATGGTCGGTGGTGCATTTGCCCTGCGCCTTGATGAGCAGACGCAGACCCATCAAGTCCACTCCTTCCCACGGCTTGAAGGGGTCAAGCAGCTCCAGGCGCTCGGAGGTTTCATCCACCAGCACCTGCACACCCGTGCCGTCGGCGGCGGGAGCCTGGTAGCCGGCATCTTCCACGGCAAAGCCCTGGGGCGGCATTTCCAAGCCCTGCGGCTCGTCGAAACGCACCTGCTGGCCGTCTTTGGTCGTGAGTGTATCGGTGAGCGGATTGAAGGTCAAATCACCGGCAATGGCGAAGGCCGTCACGATTTCGGGCGAGGCCACGAAAGCGTGGGTGTTCGGGTTGCCGTCGTTCCGCTTGGCGAAGTTGCGGTTGAACGAGGTGATAATCGAGTTGCGGCGCTTGGGGTCGTCGGTGTGGCGGGCCCACTGGCCAATGCACGGACCGCAGGCGTTGGCCAGCACCACGCCACCCATCTGGGCGAAGGTGTCGAGCAGACCGTCGCGCTCCACCGTGTAGCGCACCAGCTCCGAGCCGGGCGTCACGGTGAACTCGGCATTCACCGTCAGGCCTTTCGTTACGGCTTGGTTGGCAATGGAAGCAGCCCGGGTGATGTCTTCGTACGAAGAGTTGGTGCACGAGCCGATCAGGCCTACTTCCAGCTTCTCGGGCCAGCCATGCTCGCGCACCGCAGCCGCAAACTCCGAAATGGGCCAGGCGGCGTCCGGCGTGAACGGACCGTTCACGTAGGGTTCCAGCGTCGAAAGGTCAATTTCGATGAGCTGGTCGTAGTACGCGGCGGGGTTAGCGTACACCTCGTCATCGGCGCGCAGGTGGTGCGCCACAGCGGCGGCGGCGGCGGCGATTTCAGCCCGCTCGGTACCACGCAGGTAGTCGCCCATCTTCTCGTCGTAAGAGAATACGGAGGTCGTAGCGCCGATTTCCGCGCCCATGTTGCAAATGGTGCCTTTGCCGGTAGCCGAGAGGCTGTTAGCGCCTTCGCCGAAGTACTCCACGATAGCGCCGGTGCCGCCTTTCACGGTCAGAATACCAGCTACTTTCAGGATAACGTCCTTCGCCGAAGCCCAGCCGCTCATCTTACCGGTCAGCTTCACGCCGATTACTTTCGGAAATTTCAGCTCCCAGGCCATGCCCGCCATTACGTCCACGGCATCGGCCCCGCCTACGCCAATGGCAATCATGCCCAGACCGCCGGCGTTGGGCGTGTGGGAGTCCGTGCCGATCATCATGCCGCCGGGGAAGGCGTAGTTTTCGAGCACCACCTGGTGAATAATACCAGCACCGGGCTTCCAGAAGCCGATGCCGTATTTATTGGAAACCGAAGCCAGGAAATCATATACTTCGCGGTTTTCGTCGTTGGCCACGGCCAAATCCTCGGTGGCACCGTCGCGGGCCTGGATGAGGTGGTCGCAGTGCACGGTGCTGGGCACGGCTACCCGGGGCTTGCCGGCTTGCATAAACTGCAACAGCGCCATTTGGGCCGTAGCATCCTGCATGGCAACACGGTCGGGGGCAAAATCGACGTAGGAAACGCCCCGCTCGAAGGCCTGAGTTACGGTGCCGCCATACAAGTGAGCGTACAGGATTTTCTCGGTCAGCGTGAGCGGGCGGCCAACGGCAGTACGAGCAGCTTCAATCCGCTGGCCCATACCGGCATACACGGCCTGAATCATTTCTAAGTCAAACGCCATAGTCAGAAGGGAAAAAGTGAAATAAGGAATGCTCCTGGGAGCAGGTACGCAAATATAGGCGGCCGGCGTTGCGCTACCCAAAATTTATCTTGGGCGCTCCGCTTATTAAACTAAGCGCCGGCCGTGGTAGTTTAGCCCCGAATTCCTTTCTCCTTTCCGCCATGACGTATTCTTCTTCCCTGCGCCCGCTGCTGGCCGGCCTCGGCCTCACGCTGGCCCTGGGGGCCTGCCAGTCCAATTCGAACCCCGAAACGGCAGCCACTGAGGTGGCCGTGGCCCCCACGGCCGGCGCGGAAGTGCTGACGATTGGCACCTGGCGCGGCGTGCTCTCGGCCCAGGGCCAGCAAATCCCGTTTCTGTTTGACATAACCCAGGACGGCGGCAAGCCCACCGTGACGCTGCGCAACGGCGAGGAACGCATCAAGCTCGACGAAATAACAACGGCCGGCGACTCGACCACCATTCGGCTCGGCGTGTTCGATGCGGCGCTGGTGGTGCGGGCCGATGGCACGGATAAGCTCAAAGGCACTTGGGTGAAGTACGACGGCAAGGAGCCGTACCGGGTGGCGTTTGCGGCTACGAAGGGCGAGGAGCCATTGTTCCCGGTAATGGCCGACCGAAAAATCCTCTCGTTTGACGGTACCTGGAAAGTCACGTTCAAAGGCGAGGATGGCGAAACCTACCCGGCAGTGGGTGTTTTCAAGCAAAACGAGCAGAACATAACCGGCACTTTCCTGACGAGCACTGGCGACTACCGCTACCTGGCTGGGCAAGTAGACGGCAATGTACTGAAGCTGTCTACCTTCGATGGAAGCCATGGTTTTCTGTTCTCGGGCAAAAACCCCAACGAGACGGATACCAACGCCACTGCCATCAGCGGCGACTTTTACAGCGGCAAAAAAGGCCACGAAACCTGGACGGCCGTGAAAGACCCCAACGCCAAGCTGCCCGACGCCAACACGCTCACCGGCATGAAGCCCGGCCAGAAAAAGCTCGACTTCAAGTTCCCGAGCATCTACGAAGGCGGCGCTATTTCGCCCTCCGACCCCAAGTACAAGGGTAAAGTCGTCGTGATTCAGATTCTGGGCTCGTGGTGCCCCAACTGCATGGACGAAACCAACTTCCTGGCTCCCTGGTACGAGAAAAACAAGAGCCGGGGCGTGGAAGTCATCGGCCTGGGCTACGAGCGCACGCCCGACCAGACGCTGGCCGCCAAGAAGCTGCTCAAGATGAAGGAGCGTATGAATATAGGCTACGATCTGGCCGTGGCTGGCATTGCCGACAAGGATGCGGCCGCCAAATCGTTGCCGCAGCTGCAAAGCGTGCTGGCCTTCCCCACCACCATTTTCCTGGACAAGAAGGGCGAGGTGCGCAAAATTCACACGGGTTTCTCGGGCCCTGGCACCGGCACCTACTACCAGGAAGAAATTGCCGACTTCAACCAGACGATAGACATGCTGCTGAAGGAGTAGCGCTCCGGGCTGCACGCTTTTTCCCATCTATCATCCTGAGCCTGCGAAGGACCTGCCTCCTTCCACCTGAAAACTCACTTCAACGGACAAAGCCCTTTACCATAGCTGTGGTAAAGGGCTTTTTGCCTTTAACAAGAGTTGATGAGCTAAAGGAGGAAGGTTCTTCACTCTGCTGCGCGCCGTTCAGGATTACAGACGTTTTTATCGATCTGGCGCAGCCGCAGCTCAAAATCCCCTTTCGGGCGTAGCGTAATCAGTGGTTGCGTAGAAACCGGCAGTTGCCCGGCCACAAGTTGCACTTCAAATTGGCGCAACAACTCCAGCGTCACGAGTTGCATTTCGGTGAGGGCGAACTGCATGCCAATGCACAGGCGCGGGCCGCCGCCGAAGGGCGCATAGGCGGCCGGCACCAGCGGCCCCTGGCCGGGCGCAAACCGCAGGGGGCAAAACTCAGCCGGCCTTTCCCAGTGTTTAGCATCGTGGTGCAGGCCGTAGATGTAGAGCGAAAATAGCGTGCCTTTCGGGATATGCAGGCCTTGGTAGTCATCGTCGGCGAGGGACAGGCGGTCTACCATCCAGGCGGGCGGATAGTGGCGCAGGGCTTCCTGAACCGCATACAGCGCCCGGCCCAGGCGCGGCAGCTCTTCGAACGTGAAGGGCGCTGCGGCCTGCTCGGGTGGCCGGCCGGCCAGCACAGCGGCCGTTTCGGTGCGGATGGCGACGGCTTCCGATGGGTTTTGAGCCACCAGATACAGCAGCCAGGTCAGGGCGTTGGCGCTGGTTTCGTGGCCGGCAATGAGCAGAATCAGGGCTTCGTCGAGCACCTGAGCGGTGGTCATGGGCAGGCCCGTGTCTTCGTAGCGCACGTCGAGCAGCATCTGGAGCAGGTCGTCGGGCGGCGCGGGAGCAGTAGGGGCCTCGTTGGCTTGGCGGCGCTGCTGAATATAGCCGCCAAGCAGCTCCCGCAACTCGGTGGTCAACGCATCGTGGTAGCGGAACCGGCCACTCAGGCGAAACCACGGCGTGAGGTAGGGCTGACGGATGGTGCGCACGTAGAACGCCTGAATCTCGGTAATAAGCGCGGCTACGCGGTCCAGCTCGGCGGCGGCGAAATTGGTGCTGAATACCGATCGGGCAATGATGCGGAACGTGAGCTGGGTCATCAGCTCGTGCGTTTGCACCGTAACTTCTCCTCCACTCTCTGTCGCCTGGGCAATCAGTGGGGCCAGGGTTTCGGCAACAATTTCCTGCATCAGCCCCGTGAGGCCGGCTACGCGCTGACGATGGAAGCCGGGCTGAATCAGGCGGCGCTGCCGCAGCCAGTCGGGGCCTTCGTTGGTGAGCAGGCCATGGCCCACGTAGCGGGCAAAGCCCTGGGTAAACTTCGATTTGGCGTAGTTGCGGTGGTTCTTTTGCAGAATGTGCTGGATCAGGCCCGGGTCCTGGGTGAGCATGGACTTCTGGACCCCACCGATGTAGAGCTGCACGGTGTCACCGTAGCGCGCCATCGTCGCGTCGAGTACCGACACTGGGTCCTTGGCCAGGGCAAACGAGCGAAGCAAAGACTGCCAGCGCGGCACCTGCGGCACGGCGACAGGCGGGAAGACGGGAGTGGAATCGGCCATAAGGAAGCGGGAAATCAGGCGATACGGCCGAAAGTAACCCGCTCAGGAGCACCCCACCAACTGACGGGCTCATCTTTTTACCGAATGGCCTCGTACAGCTTCTAGGGTTCTGGCCCCACCTTATTCCGTTCCTTCTTCCCCAACCAAACCCCTTCCGCATATGTGGATTCAGCAAAAAGCCAACACGCTTGCTCCCGTGGATGAATTGCAGGGCCGTACCGTCGGCCTCAAATTTGAGTGCAGCCACTGCCAGACGGAAGTATTTACGGACCTTATCGGTGTGCCCGCCCCCGACCATCTGGCCAACTCCACGGAAGACGACGGCCAGTATGAGAAAGAAGAAATCAAGTGCCCAGGCTGCGATATGACCCACGAAATCACCGTGCAAAGCACCTTTGAGGGTGTGATGTTCGACGTGTCGGAAGTGAAGCCCGAAAGCGTGGCCTACCAGGTAAAAGTGTAGCTACGCCCACCGCCTTGTTTTTTTCGAGTCGATACCATGAAGCTGCTTAGGAAGTCGGTATAATCAGTGCAGAACGTCATGCGGCGCAACGTCGAAGCATGACCGTTTGCTGCCTTCGTACCCAGCCTTTATAAAAAACGGTCAGTCACCAACGGGGTGGCTGACCGTTTTTTTATGGGGAAGATCAACAGCGTGGCCCACCAAAAATACCCAGAAGTGGGTATTGCCCTGGGCTGGAGCAGCCACTAGCTTTGTATGAGTCTATTTCGACTTACTTCTGCAGGTCAGCATGTTGACCTGCATACAAGTCGTCTTACTGGTTTGCTGCTGGCAGCAGGTGACCAGCGCCACGGCTCGCTACAGACACATGTTAAGCTGCAACTGTTTTTCCTACCTCATACCTAGTACAACATGAAGGCACTTTTTCCCTCTTACCGGCTGGCACTGCTCACGCTGGGCATCAGCTGCTCGTTTGGCCTTGCCTCGTGCTTCGAAAAGGACGAAGACCCCACGCCGGACGAAACGGCCGTGAGCGACAGTCTGCACTTTGCCTTCAAAACGCCCGACTGGGCGCGTGAAATTGACTGTGAGCAGCTGAATTTGTCCTTCAAAACGATTTACAGCACCAACGACAAAATTGCCTGGGCCTCGGCGGGCTCCCAGTCGACCGGCTCGCAGTTCTATTTCACCTATCCGGCCGATAGCTCGGCGCTGGTAGCGCCCGGCAAGCTGACAAAATACGCCATCGGAGACTATCTGAGCAACACCGGCGCGTTTGAGATGTCGCACAAGGTACCGACCACGGAAGGCAGCGCCAGCCGCCTTCTAAGCGTAGCCGGCAAAGCCGACAACTCTTACAATGAGATTTTGTCGGTGAAATACATCAAGCACGAAGGTGCGTACGCCCTCTTCGATATTAAAGGCCGCTACCAGATGCAGATGAAGGAGCTCACCAACGGCGTATATGGCGCGACCAAGCCCGTATCAGGCTCCTTCAAGTTCCGTCTGCGCGCCGCAGCCAAATAGCCAATCCTGCATTTTTCTTCCACTTGGTGAGTGAGGCGACGCATACCGCTTTCTGCAAAATAGCGGCTTTGCGTTAGCCTAAAAAGCCCCAACGGTAGCTCCCGTTGGGGCTTTTTTGTGGCAGTGTATAGCCTCGGCTTATTTCTCCCGCTCGATGGTATAGTTGATCAGCTGCTCCAGAGAAGTGCGCGAGGGCGACTCGGGGAAAGTGCGTAGAATGGTCAGGGCCTCGTCGCGGTAGCGCTCCATGGTCTGGATGGCATAGGCCAGGCCGCCGGATTTTTTCACAAATTCGATGACTGCCTGCACCCGGTCGCGGCGACCTTCGTTATTCTTCACGTTGAAAATCACGCGGCGCTTGGTGAGCCAGTCGGCTTGCTGCAGGGCGTAAATCAGCGGCAGCGTCATCTTCTTCTCCTTAATGTCGATGCCCACGGGCTTGCCGATTTCGTCGGTACCGAAGTCGAATAAGTCGTCTTTGATTTGGAACGCCATGCCCACTTTCTCCCCGAATAAGCGGGCGCGCTCCACCGTTTCTTTATCGGCACCGGCGGAGGCGGCCCCCACGGCGCAGCAGGAAGCAATGAGGGAGGCCGTTTTCTGGCGGATGATGTCGAAGTACACGTCCTCGGTGATGTCGAGGCGGCGGGCCTTCTCGATCTGGAGCAGCTCGCCTTCACTCAGCTCCCGCACGGCGTTGTTCACGATTTTGAGCAGGTCAAAATCGTCGTTTTCCAGGGCCAGCGCCATTCCGCGCGACAATAGGTAGTCGCCCACGAGCACGGCAATCTTGTTTTTCCAGAGGGCGTTGATGGAAAAGAAACCGCGCCGGTAGTTCGACTCATCCACCACGTCGTCGTGCACGAGCGTGGCCGTGTGCAGCAGCTCGATGAGGGCCGCCCCGCGAAAAGTAGCTTCGGGCAGGGGCTCACCACCACTGATTTTGGCCGTGAAAAACACAAACATGGGCCGGATCTGCTTGCCCTTGCGCTTCACGATGTAGCCCATGATCTTATCGAGCAATAATACCTTGGTTTGCATGGAAGCGCGAAATTTGCGTTCGAACTCCTCCATTTCGGCCGCTATCGGGGCCTGAATAACATCCAAGGTACTTTTCATGCGGGGGCTTGCGCGACTCAAAAGCGCCTACGGGTCGCCACTGCGGCCCAAAGCGCTGCAATGATACGGGGCCGCACGGCGGTTTCCTAACCACTACCGACGCCCAACGGTTTTAAGAATGTACTTTTAGCGGCGGCAGGGCAACGACTTGATCGAATACCCGGCTATGCTGGTCCGCACTACCGTGCCGGTTCTGCGCAACGCACGATTTCACCCGACTTACCCCCACTGGTATGGCTGCTCCTACCCTACCTACCGCCGCTGAGTTTCTGCTCACTTCGCCCCGCCATGCGCGGCCTTTCGCCGCCGATGCGCGCTACCTGCCCGATGGCCAGCCCAAGCCGGTGGTGGTATTCGTGCACGGGTTCAAGGGCTTTAAGGACTGGGGGCATTTCAACGTGCTAGCCGATTATTTTGCCCGGCAGGGCTTTGTGTTCGTGAAGCTGAACCTGTCGCACAACGGCCTCGTGCCCGGCGGCACCGGCGACCTGGAAGACCTCGATGCCTTTGGCCACAACAACTTCAGCCTGGAGCTGGATGATATTGGCGTATTGCTCGACGAGTTGTTTCGGGGCCGGCCTGAGCTGCCGGCCGCTGAGCTGGATCTTGCCCGCCTGGCCCTGCTGGGCCACAGCCGCGGCGGCGGCCTGGTGCTGCTCAAAGCGGCCGAAGACGCGCGGGTACGCGCCGTCGTGACCTGGGCCGCCATCAGCAACGTGAACCCCGGCTGGACCGAAGAGCTGATGCAACACTGGCAGCAGCAGGGCGTGTTTCATGTCGAAAACAGCCGCACCAAGCAGCAGCTGCCGCTCTATTACCAGATCGTGGAGGACTACCACCAGAACCGCCTGCGGCTCGATATCCGACACAACGTGCGCCGCAAGCTGCGCCAGCCCCTGCTCATAGCCCACGGCGAACAGGACGAAACCGTGGCCCTGGCCCGTGCTCACGAGCTGCACACCTGGAAGCCCGACGCGGAGCTGCTAGTGCTGCCCGCCGTGACCCATAACTTTGGCGGAGCCCACCCCTGGCCCGCCCCCGATTTGCCCGCCGAGTCGCAACAGGCAGCCGAGGCTACGGTAGCGTTTCTGCGGCGGGTGTTGGCCTGAAACACCGCTGTCGTTAGCCTGCTCATTCTGTCGGTCCGCAGCGCTGCATAATAAGAGGACAGCTACGCTACAACCGTTGGCTTTAGCAAAACGATGTAGAAAGGCCTCCGTCTCGTTGTTGAGCAACTTGCATCGCAGCTTACCAGGCTGTGTGAACAGAAAACAGAGAGAACGTCATGTCGAGCCTTAGCCTGTACCACCAGAAGTTGAGCGCTGACTCTCACAGGACCACACATAGAATGCAGCTGTTTAGAAAGTCAAAAAAACGTCATGCTGAGCGCAGTCGAAGCATGACGTGCCACTTGTTTTTACCGACTTTCTAAACAGCTTCCTGTTGTCTAAAGCAATAAAAATGGGCTACAAGATTTGTAGCTTATTTTTGATTTTTGAAATAATAAGCTACAATACTCATTCCGCTCCATAATGACCACCGCCTACCTGCTACTCGGCTCTAACCTCGGCAACCGGGTGGGCTTCTTACAGGATGCCCTACAGTTGCTGGCCGCTACGGCGGGCTTCGTGCGGGCCGTGTCGGCGCGCTACGAAACTGCTGCCTGGGGCCTCACCGACCAGCCCGCCTTTCTGAACCAGGCTGTGCAGCTGGAAACCCACCTTCCCCCTATCGATTTGCTGGCCGCCTGCCTACACGTAGAGCAACAAGCCGGTCGCGAGAGGCACATTCGCTGGGATGCCCGCACCCTGGACGTAGATATCCTACTCTACGACGACCTGATTCTGGATTCGCCGCAGCTACAAGTGCCGCACCCGCGCCTGCCGGAGCGCCGCTTCGCACTGGTGCCACTGGCCGAAATTGCAGCGCATGTGGTGCATCCGGAAGTGGGAGTTACAGTTGCGGAGCTGCTGGCGGCGTGTGGGGATGAGTTGAACGTTAAACCGCTTGTTGAGCTCTTGTAAACCCGTACCTTTATTCCTTAACCCATCGGCGTATCTGATGCAGACAACTCTACTATAAGCATAACGACCTGTGCTCAAACGACTACTCGCCTTCGCTTTTCTGCTTGCTTCCCTCGTCAACGCAAGAGCCCAACAATGCGGCAACAACATCGGGCTTTATACTCAAAAGAATGTAGATGACTTTGCAGCTCGCAACCTATCTATCATTACTGGGTCGTTAATAATACAGGCCGGATTTGGTGGAGATATTACTAATCTAAACGGCTTATCTTCTGTAAGATCAGTTTGCGGTGATTTAATAATAGCTAAAAACACAGGTCTAACGAGTCTTGAAGGGCTAAGCAACATAACCTCAGTAGGCGGAAATTTGATTTTGGACTACAATAGTCAATTAACGAGTTTATCAGGCTTAAATAATCTTGGGACTGTTGGCAAAAGCTTAACGCTACTACACAATGATGGCTTAAGATCAGTAAACGGCTTAGGCTCGTTAGCATCTATTGGCGAAAACCTGGGTACTGATAACTCGAATGTTAATCTCCCAAATCTTGATGGGCTCACTTCTCTTACAGAAATCGGGGGAAGCATTTCGATACAGGGGGCAAATTTCGTCAATCTGCAAGGCCTTAATAGGATTAAGTCAATTGGAGGAGGACTATTTATTGATGCGGTAAGAAGCTTTTCTGGCTTAGATTCTCTAGCTACCATAGACGGAGAACTATCTATTAGAAACGTCCTTATAGATAATTTAACGCCAATCAGTAATATCAAAGGAATAAAATCTATTACAATTCAAGGGAATAATTTATCCATCTGCCATGTTACAAGTATCTGCAATTTTCTTAATGCATCGAATGGAGGAACAATCACAATAAATTCTAATAGAAGTGGTTGTAATTCCCAACAGGAAGTCCTCACACGTTGCAACACAGTCACAGCAATTAGCAATAAGCCCCGAGCTATTGACCAAAGTATTTACCCCAATCCGGCAAACAACTTTATAACTCGTAGCTCATCGGCACCTTACATAATCTATGATAAGCTTGGCCGAAATCTTCTACAAGGCAGTGGCAACAAAATCAACATAGCAAGCTTGGCAAACGGCCTATATTACTTATCAACAGCCAACAAGGTCACAAAATTTGTGAAAGAATAGCCTTCTTTATTTCTGCAAAGCTGCACCTATAGCGGTTTCGTGAACAGTGCGTCCTAAGATGCCGTCTTCTCGTATAGCGAAAGATGACTCCCTACTCGCTCGATTTACGCACCCGCGTGGCGTCGGCTTGCCAAGAGCCCGGCGCTTGCAAAGCGGAAGTGGCCCGGCGTTTTAGCGTGAGCCTGACATTTATCAAATCGCTGCTGCGGCAGCAGCGCGAAACCGGTTCGTTAGCCCCCAAGCCGGCGCGTGGCGGCCGGGCCCGTTTCCTAGATGCGGCGGCCCAGGCCTGGCTGGTCGCCTACGTGGGCCAGCA
>NZ_SRLD01000041.1 GCF_004745955.1 Hymenobacter elongatus
AGGGGATGAGCCTTCGGGGTATGCACCGGCAGCAGCGGCCGCAGACGCTCCCACAAGGCATCGGAAATGATGAATTCTTGAGTCGTTGCCATACCCGAAAATAATGCCTATTTGGATAGGCTCTAAGAGGCTATCCGAGTAGGCGGTCATGCTTCGACTTTGCGGACGCCAGATAAAGCATGACGTTCTGGAAAAGCCTGTTCGGGTAGGTCCTAAGTACGGATCAGCACAGATTATTCGGATTCAACGGCTCACGAAGGGCATTTTCCCCACGAATTCGTCGCTTTCCACTTGCTTGAGAATAAAGTCGGCGAGGTCGGCACGGCCGATGCTGGTGCTGGCATTCACGCCTACCCAGCCTACGCGGTACTGCTTGCGGGCCACTTCGGTGGTAAGGCGCGGCCCCCGCACGATTTCCCAGTCCAGGCCACTGGCGCGCAGCACGTCGGCGTGGCTCTGCGCATCGGTCAGCACATGGGGCACGGCCAGGCGCATGATGCCGCGAATGAGCCTGTCGGCGAGTTGGGGCTGGTCTTCGGCGTAGGGCAACCCCCCGCCCGACAGGCTGATGATGCGCCGAACCCCGTGCTGCTGCATGGCCGCCACGATGTGGGCGGTGCCGCGCGTCTGCACGTCTTTAGGCGAATTCTTCACTTGTCCAAACAAGCTCACCACGATGTCGGCACCGCGCACGATGCTGCTGACGTCCTCGGCGTTGAGCACGTCGCCGGGCACCACCTGCAGGTTCGGGGATGTCTGTGGGATTTTGGCAGGGGTGCGGGCCAGGGCAGACACCGGGTAGCCATGCTGCAGGGCGAGTTTGAGGAATTCCTGGCCGGTGAGACCGGAGCCGCCAAAGAGGGCAATACGTTTCATACAATAGAAAAAACGGTGAAGTCTGGGGCAAAGAACCGTAGCTTTGGGGTACCTGCTGCTATTGGTAGTACTAACATTTAAGTAAGAAATGGCTCCTTTGCCCGTATTCGTCACGCCCCGCTGCCCGGTGCGCACCACCCTGGAGCTGGTGGGCGGCAAGTGGCGCCTGCTGGTGCTACATCAACTGGGTGCCGGCCCGTTGCGGTTTGGCGAGCTGCGACGGGCGCTGCCCGGGATTAGCGAAAAGATGCTGGTGCAGGAGCTGCGTCTGCTCACCGATGCCGGCCTAACGCAGCGCCACAACTACGGCGAAGTGCCGCCCCGTGTCGAGTACGAGCTGACGGACACCGGCCGCGCGGCCCTGCCGCTGGTGGCGGCCGCTGCCGACTTTGGCCAGCACTACCTTAGCACTCTGCAGGGGGAGGGGCCGCCAGCAGACCAGCCGCAGTAGCAGGCATAAGGCCGCCTGTAGGTTTCGGAGGCCGTTTTTCGGCGGGCGGCGTCCGCGCCTGCCCGGCCGAAGCGACTGGGGCGGGCGGCAGAAGCCATCGGATCTGCTATATCTTGCGGTATGATTTCCACCCTTGACCTTTCCCGTCTGCCCGACGCAGCCGCGCTGCAGCGCCTCTGCCAGTCGCTGGCCGTGCTCGATGCCGTCAACTCGCCCGATCTGGAGTTTCGCTATTACACGTACAGCCCCAACTGGAGCGAAACGGAGGCCTTGTTTGAAATGAGTGACGGCGAAGGTGACCAGATGCTGGTGCTGTTCCGGCCCGAAGGCTGCTGCATCAACGGTTTCCTCTCCCAATACGACCAGCCCGACAAAGTCCAGCTAACACGCGGCCTGCCTGCTGCCTTCGACGAATTCATGCTCGGTGAGCCGGTACTATCCATCGGTACCACATTTTGCCTCTGGTATACGCCCGCCCACGGCTGGCAGACCGGCGTGGCGGAAAATGAGGACGACGGCTCCGAGGAGCTACTTTCTATCCTCGATGGCCAGCCTGAATCCTACGCCGACTGGGCCAACGAGTATTACCTCGACGAAACCGAGCGGGAGCCGATTGATACCAACGATGTGGCCCGCATCTACCGCCACGAGCCTCTGACTAAAGCCCTCGTGCAGGCTCTGAACCAAGAGCTGGACGACTGGGTGATGCTGGAAACGGATGTGCAGGAAATCGGCTATCCATACGATTTCAGCTGAAGCGCCCGGGCGGTTTTGCGCGGCGCAAATCGGTCGTTAGCTTGTTGCTTCGTCGGTTGCCGGCTGTTGCGGCAGCACATACTGCCGTGCCATCTGGGTGAATTCCGTCACTTGCTGGTGCTGCCAAGTGGTGTCGTGGCCCAGCTCGCGGGCTAGTAGCGCAGCTACCACCGGAGCCATGCGAATGGCAGCGGCGGCATCGAGGAAAAGCACCCGCACCCGGCGGGCCAGCACATCTTCCACGGTGCGGGCCATTTCGTGGCGGGCGGCCCACACCACCTCCACGCACCTGAACTCCAGCGCGTCGTCCAGCTTTTTCGCCAGCTCCGGCTGCTCGGTGAGAAGCTGCTGGAGGGCTGGCTGGTCGGTGCCGTACACGGCGAGGTGGGAGCGATGGTCGGTGGTGGGCTGGGCGCCGTGAATGCGCAGGTGGGCCGTGCGGCTTTCGGCGGCCGGCAGCTTACCCAAGGCAATGGCCTGGTCGATGGTATCCTGGCCCATGCGGCGGTAGGTGGTCCATTTGCCGCCCGTGATGGTGATGAGGCCTGCTCCGGATACCAGAATTTTGTGACTGCGCGAAATCTCCCGCGTTTTGGCAGCGCCATCCGGCGTCGCGGCCAGAGGGCGCAGGCCCGCAAAAACGCTCAGTGCATGGTGGCGGGTGGGTGTGTGGGTAAGGTAGCGAGCCGCAGTGCGCAGAATGAAATCGACTTCCGCCTCCAGCGCCTGGGGCTCCAGCTGGGCTTCGTCCAGCGGCGTGTCGGTGGTGCCCAGCACCACGCGGCCGTGCCAGGGCACGGCAAACAGTACGCGCCCATCGTCGGTTTTCGGAATCATCAGGGCATCGTTGCCAGGCAGAAACGACTTATCGAGCACGATGTGGACGCCCTGGCTAGGCCGCACCAGCTTTTGCGCCGCCGGCTCGTCCATCCGCAGAATGGCATCGACGAACACGCCGGTGGCATTCACTACGGCCTTGGCCCGCAGCTCATAGGAGCGGCCGGTTTCCGCATCGGTGGCCGTTACGCCCGAAATCTGGCCTTGCGCATCCTTCACTAAGCCCCGCACCGCAACATGGTTGAGCAGGGTGCCGCCCTGTTCAATGGCCGTCTGGGCCAGATTGATGGCCAGGCGCGCATCATCGAACTGCCCGTCGTGGTAGAGTACGCCACCCCGAAGGCCCGCCGCTTTGAGGTTGCCGAGCCGGCGCAACGTTTCCTGCTTGCTTAGATGCCGGGAGGTGCCCAGGCTGAGCCGGCCCGCCAGCATATCGTAGAGCTTGAGCCCAATGGTGTAGAACGGGCCGCCCCACCAGTCGTAATTGGGAATGATGAACTCCTGGTTTTTGACCAGATGCGGCGCATTTTGCAGCAATAAGCCTCGCTCGTACAGGGCCTCGCGCACCAGCCCGATGTCGCCCTGCGCCAGGTAGCGCACCCCGCCATGCACCAGCTTGGTGCTGCGGCTGCTGGTGCCCTTGGCGTAGTCGGCTTGCTCCAGCAGCAGCGTAGTGTAGCCCCGGCTGATACCATCCAGCGCCACACCCAGGCCCGTTGCGCCGCCCCCGATAACGAGCAAATCCCAAATGGGACGGGCGGTCAGGGTGCGAAGCAGGTTTTCGCGGCGGAATACGTCATGAGGATCGGAAATCGGCATAGCAGGGGGGATAAGGCAGCAATGGCGGCACTGCGGAAGCTACGGAGTGCGGTGGGCATGGCCAATGCCTCAACGGAATTAGCGAGCAAATAGATAGTGCCGCCGGCCTCGGGCGCAGGGCTGCGCCCGTCACCTTAACCGTATTTTTCGAGGCTTAGGCCACCCTAGCCTTTGTCGGCGCCGTTTCGGCCCTTTGACTCTGCTCCCGAATCGTGAAGCAAAGACTCGATTTTCTGGCTATATCACCGGGGCACTGGCTATGGCGTTTCGTCGTAGCGAGTAGGGGAGAAGCCGGTAAGTGAATAGGATTCCAGGAGCCAGAAATCTGCACTAGCTTTGAGCATAGGCTCTGGCAGGAGACCAGTGACAACGGAGGAGGCATTAATCTTGAAAATTCGCGGCAAATGAGGAAATATACCACCCATGTTGTGCGGGCCCTGAGCAGCAGCGTGCTGCTGAGCACGTGCTTGGGTTCATTTCTCACGGCGTGTTCCTCGGCTTCCACGCCCACCGCAGCAGCGCCGCTGCAGGGCCAAACGCTTCACTCGCCGGGCAAGAAGCTCACGCTGAAGTTTGGCCTGAGCGCCAGCGGTGAGCCTACCTACCAGCTGCAATACGGCGCGAAAGCCGTGTTGCAGCCCAGCCGGCTTGGACTCTTGCTGCAGGGGTAGCCCGGTTTCGACAAGGGATTTACCATCGCCCGCCTTGATTCCAGCCAGCACGACGACACGTGGGCACCCGTGTGGGGCGAAGTAAAAAGCATCCGCAACCAATACAAAGAGCTGGCCGTGACCTTGCAGCAGGAGGCCGCCGAACACCGGCAGCTGGTAGTGCGCTTCCGGCTGTTCGACGATGGACTGGGCTTCCGCTACGAGTTTCCGGAGCAGCCAGGGCTGAAGTATTTCACGGTTTCCGCCGAGAAAACCGAGTTTATTCTGCCCGCCGACCACCAAGCCTTCTGGATGCGGGGCGACTACGATACCAACGAGTACCTCTACTCGACCACTAAGTTGAGCGAGGTGAGCCCCGCAGCTGCCCAGGCCACGCCCGAAATTGCCACGCAAGTCCCGATTCCGGGCAATGCCGTGCAAACGCCGCTCATGCTCAAGTCGGCCGATGGCCTGTACATCAATATCCACGAGGCGGCGCTGGTCAACTATTCGGCCATGGCGCTGCTCGTCAACGGCAGCACCCACACGCTGACCAGTGAGCTGTGCCCCGATGCTACCGGAGCCAAAGCCTATCTGCAAACCCCCGCCCAAACGCCCTGGCGCACGGTGGTGGTGGCCGATAACGCCTCGGCCATCCTGACCTCGAAGCTGATTCTGAACCTGAATGAGCCGAGCAAGATTCAGGATACGGGCTGGATTAAGCCCCAGAAATACGTGGGCGTGTGGTGGGAGATGCAGATCAACAAGGGCAAATGGGCCTACTCTGACGCAAGCAATATCAAGCTGGCCGACACGGATTTTGCCACGCTCAAGCCTAGTGGCCGGCACTCGGCCAACACGGTCAACGTGAAGCGCTACATCAACTTTGCGGCCCGGAATGGCCTGCAAAGCGTGCTCGTGGAGGGCTGGAACGTGGGCTGGGAAGACTGGTTTGGCAACTGGAAAGAGGAGGTGTTCGACTTTGTGACGCCCTACCCTGATTTTGATGTGAATGAGCTGCAGCGCTACGCCACCGGCAAAAACGTGAAGCTCATTATGCACCACGAAACCAGCGGCTCGGTCACGAACTACGAGCGGCGCATGGACACGGCCTACCGCTTCATGCGCGACCATAACTACGACGCCGTCAAAACCGGGTACGTGGGCCGCATCATTCCGCGCGGCGAGCATCACGATGGCCAATGGATGGTGAACCACTACGTGCGGGCCGCCCAGAAAACGGCCGAGAACCGTATTATGGTGGATATGCACGAGCCCGTGCGCCCCACCGGCCTGCACCGCACCTATCCCAACTGGCTGGCCAACGAAGCTGCCCGGGGCACTGAGTTTAATGCCTGGAGCAGCGGCAACCCGCCCGAGCACGAAACCATTCTGCCGTTCACTCGCCTGATGGGCGGCCCCATGGACTACACGCCCGGCATCTTCCAGATTACGCTCGACCAATATGCGCCCCAGAACAAGGGCAAGCAAGTGCACACTACCCTGGCCAAGCAGCTGGCCCTGTACGTGACGCTGTACAGCCCCCTGCAAATGGCCGCCGACCTGCCCGAGAACTATGAGAAGCACCGCGACGCTTTCCAGTTCATCAAGGATGTGCCCGTGGATTGGGACGACACCCGCGTGCTGCTGGCCGAGCCCGGCGACTTTGTCACCACGGCTCGCAAAGCCAAGGGGAAAGACGAGTGGTACTTGGGCAGCATCACCGACGAAAATGCCCGGGAACAATCCGTGAAGCTCGATTTTCTCACCCCCGGCCAGCCCTACGAAGCCATTGTGTATGCCGACGGCAAAGACGCTTCCTGGAATAAAAACCCGATGGCCTATCAGATTCGCAAGCTGAAAGTAAACAGCAATTCGGTGCTGCCGCTGCAGCTGGCCGCGGGCGGCGGGGCAGCCGTGAGCATCAAGCCGGTACGTCAGTAGAACAAAATTCTATGCTGTGATACCACGCTTAGTATCCTGCAAATGCGCCGGTTGATTCCCTTACATTTTGGATAAGTTACCCCATCATTTTTGCACTCATGAAAGCATTGTTTACCGCACTTATTGCGCTTCTCACCACTATTAGCGCTTTGGGTCAAGCATTTGAAGGTCGAATTTTATACGCAAATAGTTGCAAAAGCAAGCTGCCCAATGTAACTGACCAGCAATGGAATGACATGATGGGTACTACGCAAGAGTACTATATAAAAGGTGGGAGTTACAAAAGCATCGACGATGGCAAGCTCATGCAGTGGCAGCTGTTCAGTAATCAAGAGAATAAGCTGTATACCAAAATGGCGAATTCCGAAGCGGCACTCTGGAACGATGCCACGGTTAATGCGGATGAAGTTCTCAAGGCTGAAGTGAAAAGAGGAGTTACTGACATTCTGGGCTACAAGTGCGATGAGCTTACGCTAACCTGCAAAAGCGGCGTGCAGAAATATTACTTCAGCTCCAAACTTAGCGTTGACCCCAAACTCTATGAACAGCATAAGTTTGGTAATTGGTATGAGGTTCTTAAGAACACCAACGCTATTCCACTAAAGTTTATCGTTGATACCCCGCAGTTTGCTATGGAAAGCGTGGCTACTGAGGTTAAGAAAGTGAAGCTGGAAAACGGATTATTTTCCTTGCCAGCAGGTGTTACTACAACGAAGAGCCCTTATTAACGCATCGTGTGGCCAAGCAAATGAAGAAGCCCCGACCTTACGGCCTTGTCCTTACCCAAATCTTTTTCCGGCTTCCTGGAGGTAATGCCAAGGCCCTTTTTGTTAGCTGACCACGCTTGAAAAGCGGTAAACCAGATAGTCAACCGCACAAAAACGCCCTTCCAGCCACATGGCTGGAAGGGCGTTTGAGTTTTGGGTAAGGACAAGACCTTACGGCCGGGGCTTCTTCATTTACTTGAGCTCTTACTGCCCCGGCGAATAGGTCCGCTCGGCGTGCTTCTGCACATCTTCGGGATAGAACAGTACGTCCTTGAAGTTCTCCTCCACATACAGTCCCGCCTGGTCCGTGAAGTGCGGGGAGCTGGGCTTGCTGTTATTGCCGCCGGCCAGCACCGAGCGGGCTTTGAGGCGTGGCCCAAATTCCACCACGGCAATAAAGCTGTTACCGATATTGCCGTAGCGCTTCTTAGTGCCCGGGTAGGCCTTGGAGCCAAAGGCCGCCAACGAGCCCCAGGCTGAGGAAGTGAAGGCTACCGGTAGGCTGGGCTGCTGGTCGTCGTAGGTTTCCTGAATGTTGCCGGTCAGGCGTTGGAAGCGGTTCACCTCGCCCCAGGGCATTTTCCAGGTGCCGAAGTCCCGGGTCAGTTCGTCGAGGGTTTCCTGCAGGGCCGCTACCTTTTCCTGGGGGCTGGTTTTGGCAATGACAAAGGCTATCAGCTTCATCTGGTCCATCGGCTGGTTAGGCGCCACGCGGGTGCGGGCCAGGCGCTGAATTTTCTCGCCCCAGTAGGTCGCCACCGTTTGCGCTACCGACGTTTTGCCGTAGCGCCGGTCCCAGCCGCGCAGCAGCTTCATGGCTTCTACCACGTTACCTTCCGGCGGGTTGGGGCTATCCATTGCGAACTGAAAATCCTTGGCCAGGGCCGGAATCAGCTCCTCGAAGCCCGCCAGATACGGGTCCTTAGCTGCGGCAATAAGCGTGTCGAGAGTAAAGGTATTCTTACGGCTCAGCACCCGCACGGCATTCACACCGCGGTAGTTTTCCGCATCGGGAGCCATGTAAGCGGGGTATTTGTTTTTGGCCGGACTGCTCGGCCCCGCTACCGTAAACGGCGTGGAGTTGCAGTTCTGAATCCAGCCGCTGGCCGGGTTCATCACCTGCACCAGGTCTTCTACTTTGTGCAGGCCCTGCCACTCAGTTTTGGGGTTGCTGCCATCCACTGGCATGCTCCAGTCGAACTGCGGGTCGCGGCGGGGTATGAAGTTGCCGTGCCAGTAGGCTATGGTGCCCTTGCTGTCGGCAAACACGGTGTTGTTAGAGGCGTTACCGTTCAGCTTCATTACTTCCCGGAAGCTGGCGTAGTCCGTGGCCTTGGTGCGCAGGTAGGACTGTTCCAGAGCCTCCAGCGGGGTATCCATCATGCGCACCGTCACCCACTTATTATCGGCCTGCTGGCCCACTACCGGCCCGTGATGGGTGCGGAACGTGGTGAATTCCTTGCGCCCGAGTTTGCCGTCGGCCTGCTTGTAGGCAATGGAAACGGTAGTGGTTTGCACCGGCCGCAGCTTGCTGCCGTAGCGGTACACATACTTGCCGTCTTTTTTCTCAATGGTTTCCAGATACTCGTCCATGGAGTCGGCGTAGCTGGAGGTGTGCATCCAGCCGCAGTGCTGGTTGAAGCCCTGGTACACGAAAAACTGCCCCCAGGTTACGGCCCCGTAGGCATTCAGGCCGGCCTCACTGATGACCTGCACCTCGGGCCGGAAGTAGAACGAGGTGTGCGGGTTAATCAGTAGCAGGGCGTGGCCACTGGCGCTTTTGGCCGGGGCAATGGCAAACCCATTGGAGCCCACCGGCTCCTGATCCTGCTTCATGAAGTCGGGCCGCTGCCAGGAAGTGGATTTGCGCTGGCTGTAAAAGTTCTTGAGGCGCTCCAGCGGCACCACGCTGATATTGCCGCCGATGCTGCCCTCGCTAAACATCAGGGGCATCCAGGGTTGGAAGCGGCGCAGCAGCTTGGGCCGCACGGTAGGATGGGAGTAGAGGTAGAAGTTGGTGCCGTCGGCAAAGGCGTTGAGCAGCTGCTTCATCCAGGCCGGGCTTTTCCGATAAATGCTGATGGCCTGGGTGCTGTCCAGAAACAGGCGGGCCCGCAAATCCTGGTACAGAGCGGCCTCGCCTTCCACCTCCGCCAGCCGGCCGATGTTCACGATGTAGTTGTCTTCGACCCGGGCAAAGTCGTCCTCGCACTGGGCGTAGAGCAGGCCGAATACCGCGTCGGCGTCGGTCTTGCCGTACACGTGCGGCACGCCCCAGTTGTCGCGCACGATCTTGACTTGCTTGGCCTGCTGCTGCCAGCGGGCAATTTCGGCCGGACTAAACGCCTGGGCGCTAAGAGCGCCGAGTAGGGCCAGAAAGGTAAAGAGTAGACGCATTGAAAAGAGTAGTAAGGAATAGCGGGGGAGTGCCAGCAGCGTTGCAAGCGGCATCGCGAAGCGCTAACTTAGGGCAATATCCCGCCTTGGCCGGCTACAAGTAGCAACAAGTAGCGCAAGCAAGGAAGCTGATGCCCTTTTTGTTTGCCATATAGCTGCTCGTGCCGCCGTTTCACTACTGCCTTACATATGCCCTTTCGCGCTTGCTTCTGCCACCCGTTGCAAGCAGATGTTATCGAAATGGGAGAAGTCAGCCCGGCCCAAATCGTCGAGTTCTTCAATCAAATTCCCTGGCTTGACTTTTTGCGGTAGATAGAGGGCCGGCGGATGGATGAAGTACATTATGCCCCTTCGGTGGAAGTAGAAAACTTACTAACTCACCACGGCATAAGCATTTCAATAGCCGGGATGCCGGACCACTACGAGTTCTACCTCTTCTACAAGCGCCCTAAGCGCCGTCGCTACCTGCTCGGCCTGTTCTCCGCTACCGATGCCGACTATACCACGGAAGTGCACGGCCAAACGCTTCAGCAAGTCGCCCTGGCGCTACAAGAGCTATTGCGCCACGAGTACGATGCCCTGGATCAGAAGGTCAGATAAATGCAAAAAGCCCCGACAACTGCTTGTCGGGGCTTTTTTGTGTGGTGGGCAGCAGTTTACGCCGAAAACGATGAGCCGCAGCCGCAGGTGCTCTTGGCCTGGGGGTTGTTGAAAACGAAGCCCCGGGCGTTGAGACCATCCTGAAAGTCGACCTCCATGCCCAGCACATACATGGCGTGCTTCTTATCCATGATGAGCTTCAGGCCGTCGAGGTCGTAGACTTCGTCGTTGTCTTTGGCTTTGTCGAAGCCCAGCAGGTAGCTCATGCCCGAGCAGCCGCCGCCCTGCACGCCGATACGCAGACCGTATTCGGTTGGTACTTTCTTTTCCTCAATGATATTTCTTACCTCAACCAAGGCCCCCGGCGTGAGGGTGATGGGAGCAATTTTAGTTGAAACGGCCGTTGCCATAGTGCGTTCGGGGTTAGAAGAGTAGGCGCAAAGATACGAAGCCACCAGCATACGTCAGCAGCTTCGGCTCGTATAGAACAGCAAGGCCGAGCGTCGGGTTCACCGAATATTTCCCGACCTTGCCGCCCTCAAAACAGCTGTTTTCTCTGCCGCATGGACACTACCGCGTACATCTTCGATTTGCTCAAGAGTATTCTGCCCGCCCTCATCGTGGCGGGTTCACTGTTCTTCCTGATTCAAAGCTACCTGGAGAAAGACCAGCAGCGCCGCCTGATTGAGCTGCGCCTGGAAAACTCCAAAACCACCCTGCCGCTACGCTTGCAGGCCTACGAGCGGGTCACGCTGCTGCTCGAGCGCATCACGCCCAACAACCTGCTCATTCGCCTGAGCAGCTCGGGCCAGACGGCCGCCGAATATCATCGGATATTGGTAACCGAAATCCGGGCTGAGTTCGAGCATAACCTCAGCCAGCAGCTCTATATGGGCCCCGAAACCTGGGAGCAGGTGAAGCAAGCCAAAGAGAATATCCTGACGATGATTAACAAGGCCTATCACGCCCTGGCCACGCCCCAGCAGGCCCGCGGCACCGAGCTGGCCAAGCGCATCCTCGAAACCCTGATTGCCGACGAGCTGGACCCCACCGCCCCAGCCTTGCTGGCAGTGAAGCGGGAGGCTTCCGGGTTATTTTAGCCTGTCATTGCGAAGAGCAAAGGAATCCGTGCGTTGCGAAATTCGGAAATCCTCTCAGAGCGTGTTTGGGAATTTAAAAAAACGCCGATTCCGTCATGCTGAGCGCAGCCGAAGCATCTCTACCGCCAAAGTAACCTGATTACCGTTGCGGTAGAGATGCTTCGACTGCGCTCAGCATGACACGAAAGGCAAAATCCCAAACACGCTCTAAAAGGATTTCTGCATTTCAGAAGATATTGCTTCGCTTCGCTCGCAATGACAGACTGTGCGCTAGGCAGTAGCCAGCTGCGCGTCGATGGCGCGCTGGTAGCAGGCCTCATAGAGCGGAACGATATTTTCCACGGCAAACTCCTCGGCCCGGGCGCGGGCGGCCTCTTTAAAGCGCGGCAGATTTTCTTCCGCCAGCACGTAGAGGGCATTTTTGACCATATCGGCCACGTCGCCGATTTCGCTGAGCATGCCGGTGGCGCCGTGCGCGTTCAGCTCGGGAATACCGCCGGCGTTGGTGCTGATAACGGGTACTTCGCAGGCCATGGCTTCTAGGGCGGCCAAGCCAAAGCTTTCCTTTTCCGAGGGCATCAAAAACAGGTCGGCAATGCTGAGCACTTCCTCCACGGCTTCGAGCTTGCCCAGGAAGCGGATATCATTGCACAAGCCGATGTCGCGGCACAGCTTCTCGATGCGGGGCCGGTCGGGCCCGTCGCCGACGAGCAGCAGCTTCGCCGGAATCTGCTGCCGCACCCCGGCGAAGATGTGCACTACGTCGTCGACACGCTTCACCGAGCGGAAGTTGGAGGTATGCACCAGCAGCTTTTCGCCTTCCGGCGCAATAGCGGCCTTAAAGTGACCTTTGTTCTGCTTCTTAAAACGCTCCAAGTTGATGAAGTTGGGAATAACTTCAATGTCTTTATCGATAGCAAAGTACTCGTAGGTTTCGCGCCGCAGATCGGCGGAAACCGCCGTTACGCCGTCCGACTGATTGATGCTGAAGGTTACCACCGGCTCGTAGCTGGCATCCTTGCCGACGAGCGTAATGTCGGTGCCGTGCAGCGTGGTGATGACCGGCACGGTGATGCCTTTGGTGCGCAGAATCTGCTTGGCCATGTAAGCCGCCGAGGCGTGCGGAATGGCATAGTGCACATGCAGCACGTCCAGCTTCTCATTCTGCACGATATCCACCATTTTCGAGGCCAGCGCCAGTTCGTAGGGCGGAAACTGGAACAACGGATAGGGCGGAATATAGACCTCGTGGTAGAACAGGTTTTCGTTGAAGAAATCGAGGCGAACGGGCTGACTGTAGGTGATGAAGTGCACCTTATGGCCTTTCAGGGCCAGGGCCTTGCCCAGCTCCGTAGCCACGACGCCGGAGCCGCCAAACGTAGGGTAACAAACGATGCCGATATTCATGGGGTGGGAAGCAGCAGCGCGAAGCTCCAGCTTCGCGCATCGGTAAACGATACGGCGAGAAGTAAATCGTTGGGGGCAACCGCGCAACGACACGCGAAGCTGGAGCTTCGCGCTGCAAATGAAATCGGCGGCAAGTCGCTCCTAGGAACGCCTCACCGCCGATTGCGGAGTCAAAGAAACAGAAATGTCAGGCAACAGATCATGTCTTTTGTAAAGACTTGTAAATAACGTCGTGGATGCGCGTGCGGATGTTGTACTGGCGCAATTTGTTGTTGCCGCCATCGGGGTACACCCGGTTGGAAAGAAAGATGTAGAGGATTTTGTTTTCGGGGTCCATCCACACGCAGGTGCCCGTGAAGCCGGTGTGGCCGAAGGTGCTGGCCGGCGACAGGTTGGAAGTCGGGCCCTCGGGCTTCTCAGGGTTGCCGTGGTCCCAGCCCAGGCCGCGCTTGTTGCCCGCCACCTGGGGCCGCGAAAACTCGGTCACGATGGGCGACTGGAAGTAGCGCTGGCCGCCGTAGCGGCCGTTCTGCAGGTCCATCTGCATCAGTACAGCTAAGTCGTTGGCGTTGGCAAACAGGCCGGCGTGGCCCGCCACGCCGCCCAGCAGCGCCGCCGCCTGGTCGTGCACGGTGCCCTGAAGCTGGGTCTTGCGGTAGTAGGTGTCGTTTTCGGTGGGGGCAATGCAGGCTTTGGGAAAGCGCTCCAGCGGATTATAAGTCATGGAAGCCAGGCCCAGCGGCTTATAGAAGGTCTTTTCCAGGAACTTATCGATGGGCTGGGCCAGCACTTTCTCGCTCAGGCGCTTCAGCACCATAAAGCTCAGGTCGCTGTACTCTATCGGGTGCTTGCCCTTGATTTTGGGCAGCAGGCTGCTACGCATAATCCAGGTCCAGACCGAGTCATCAACGGCTTTGGTGCTGAAGGTGCCGGGCGCTACTTCGTTCGGAAACTCATCGGAACGTGTGCTGGCGTAGAAGGTAGGCTTGAGGCCGGCCTTGTTTACCGTCCGCTCCCAGGTAGGAATACCGGGCTTGAGGCCCGCCTGGTGCAGCAGCACGTCGCGCACCGTCATATCCTTCTTGTTCGACGTCCGCAGCTCGGGCAGGTAGTCGGCTACCTTGGCATCGAGGTTGATCTTGCCCTGGTCTTTGAGATACATCACCGCTTGCAGCGTACCGGCTACTTTGGTTACCGAAGCCAGGTCATATAGCGTGCTGTTCTCAACGGGGTGGGTTTTGTCGTAAGTGCAGTAGCCATAGCTCTTGTCAAACACCACGGCTCCGTCTTTGGCGACCAGCACCTGGCAGCCGGGAGCCGCCGCGTACGCCACCGATTCCAGCGCGATATTATCAATCTGGCTCAGAATCTTCGAATCCAGACCTTCGCTCTCGGGCGTGGCGTAGCGTAGCCGCCGGAAATCCGGAGTCGGCAAGCCCACACCTGCTTTCAGCGTTGGCGAAACCGTAACGGGCAGGCGGCCTTTGGCGGGCAGTGCCCCAAACATCACCTGCGGCACTACGAGCTGCGACGGGTAGTTGTCTTCGTAGCCGCACACCAGCGTGCGGGCATCTTCCAGATATTTCAGCGCGTAGGCGTTGCCCATAGCCACTACCACCGTTTTCAGCTTCGGATTGGCCTGCAGCTCCTTAATAAATTTCAGAGTGCCTTCGCCAATACCGTAGTTGTGGGCTGGCGTGTTATTCATGCCGTGCAGGCTCACCACCACTACGTTATAAGGCGTCAGGCGCGCCTGAATACGAGCAAATGTGGAGTCGACGGCGTAGCGGTTGGGCACCGAATACACCGCGCCTGCCTGGTACTTGTTCATGATGGTAGCATAGGTGCTACCCGCCGGCGTGCCCACCGTGACGGAGGCAATGCGGAGCGTATCGAGGCGGTGGAAAGGGAGCAGGTCGTCGTCGTTTTTTACCACCGTCACCGCGTGCTCGTAAATCTGCTGCTGCACCGTGCGGCTCAGGGGGCGCTTCAGGTTTTCGACCACGTTGGCCACGTCCACGGGCTGGTAGCGGTTGAGGCCAGCCCAATACTTGGCCCGCAGAATTTTGCGCACCCGGTAATCAATATCGTCTTGCGCGATAGTGCCCGCTGCTACGGCCTCCCGAATCTTCTGGAGCGCCATCGGCACGTCTTCCGAAAACAGCAGCACATCGTTGCCAGCGGCCAGGGCCAGGGCATCCAGCTCGCCGGGCTTATACAGGTCCGTTACGCTCTTCATATTGAGCGCATCGGTGAAAACCAGGCCTTTATAGCCCATTTTCTCTTTCAACAGGCCCGTTACCAAATTCTTGGAAAGCGTAGTTGTCTGGGTTTTAATGGTATCGAACAGCGGCATGTACAAATGGGCCACCATCACGCCCATCACACCCGCCTGAAACGACTGCTGAAACGGGTACAGATCCACGTTGGTCAGGCGCGCCATATCGGTATTCACCACCGGCAGGGCCACGTGCGAGTCTACATCGGTGTCGCCGTGGCCGGGGAAGTGCTTGGCTACGGCAATGATGCCATGGTCCTGCAACCCTCGGATGTAGGCCACGCCGCGCTTGGCAACCTGCTCCTTGTTTTCGCCAAAGGAGCGGTTGCCGATAACCGGGTTGTCGGGATTGGAGTTGACGTCGATAACGGGCGAAAAGCTGACGTGTACGCCCAGGGTTTTGAGCTTGAGGGCAATTTCGCGACCCATCTGGTACACGTACTGGTCGTCATCCATGGCGCCCAGCGTCATTTGCTTGGCAAAGTGCATGCTGGAGTCGAGGCGCATATCGAGGCCCCACTCGGCATCCATGGCCATGAGCAGCGGTACTTTCGCTTCGGCCTGGTAGCGGTTGGCAAGGGTAGCCTGCCGGTGGGGGCCACCCTGCAGAAACATCAGCCCGCCAATGCCATAGACTTTGACAAGCTCATCGATGCGCTGAACGTGCTTCTTGTCCTTGTTGGAGTAAGCGGCCACCATGAAGAGCTGGCCCAGGCGCTGGTCGGGCGTGAGGGTCGCAAACACGCTGTCGACCCAGGTTTGCTCGGCCGCCGAAATGGGCCGCACGTCCTTGTCCTTGGGGGCCGACGAGGAGATGATCAGACCCGTAACAGCCAGAAGTACCAGTAAGAGACTAATCCGAAATTCCTTGAGCATTGACTCCCGTGGTATCGTCGTAAAGTTGAATCTGAGCGGAAATAGCCCTACTTTTGTGTACTATCGAAAGGAAAATCGTGCCAGTGATTTAGCTACTGCGGTTGGCGTGCGGCTCTTGGCATTCTTTTCTTTCAACGCGCCAAGTCGGAGAACCGTATGGCGTGGGGCACACAAAAGTTGGCCGCAAACTTACGGATAAAATCCTGAGGTCGGACGTTATTGGCTTCGCCGATGCCCCAATAAGCGTTGCTAACCAGTTCAGTATCACCTTCAGTTCCCGGTCGATGGCGGATGTAATTCAGTTGCTCCCCGAATACCTCGCCAACCAGATTGCGGCGGGGGAGGTGGTTCAGCGGCCGGCTTCGGTGGTGAAAGAGCTGCTCGAAAATGCCGTGGATGCCAAGGCCACGCACGTGCAGCTTATCGTGAAAGAAGCCGGCAAGCAGCTCGTGCAGGTCGTGGACGATGGCTCGGGCATGACGCCCACCGATGCCCGCATGAGTTTGGAGCGGCATGCCACCAGCAAAATTCGCTCCACCGAAGATTTATTCCGAATCCGCACCCTGGGTTTTCGGGGCGAAGCGCTAGCGTCGATTGCCGCCGTGGCCCAGGTGGAGCTGCGCACCAAGCAGCGCGACCAGGACACGGGTACGCTGCTGCTCATCGAAGGCTCGCAGGTGATGAGCCAGCAGCCCGTGGCCTGCCCCGATGGCACCAGCATTGCCGTCAAAAACCTGTTTTACAACGTGCCGGCCCGGCGCAATTTCCTCAAGACCAACGCCGTAGAAATGCGGCACATTCTGGACGAGTTTCAGCATGTGGCCCTGTCGAATCCGCAGATTACGTTTTCGCTCTACCAGAACGATCTGGAGGTGTTTAATCTGCCGGCCGGTAAGCTGAGTCAGCGCATTGTGGCGTTGCTCGGCAACGGCTATAAAGAGCAGCTGGCGGCCTGCGAGGAAGTTACGCCCTTCATTGCGGTGAAAGGCTTTATCGGCAAGCCCGAGTCGGCGAAGAAAAGCCGGGGCGACCAGTTCTTCTTCGTCAACAACCGCTTTATCCGTTCGGCTTACCTCAACCACGCGGTGCTGGCCGCCTACGAAGGCCTGCTGCCCAAAGAGACGCACCCGTTCTACGTGCTGTTTCTGGAGCTCGACCCCAAGGCCATCGACATCAACGTGCACCCCACGAAGACGGAAATCAAGTTTGAGGACGAAAAAACCGTGTACGCCATCGTGCGGGCCGCCGTGAAACAGTCCTTGGGGATTCACAACATGGCTCCGTCCCTGGACTTTGAGGGCGACGTGAATTTTGCCCCTATTCAGCCCTTGCGCGCTTCGCCCAATGCCAACCCCTTCGGCGACGACTACCGGCCCGATGCCCTGGCTTCGGCGGCTGCCCGCGCCGCTACCTCGTCGCCCCGCGACGGCGGCGGCACCGAGCGGACGCTGCCAGCCCGGCCCACCGAGCAGGCCAAGCGCGACCTGGAAGCATTCTACAAATCGCTGGGGCAGACGGTGGTGCCCGATCTGCCGGAAGGCGACGCCCAGGCCATCGAGCGGTTTGAAAAAGTCAGCTCGCCGCTGGTCGTGCACAACCCGGTGCCGCTGGCGGTGGCCGCGCCCGAGCTGCCGTTGCGTGAGCAAGCCAGCGGGCCGGGCAACCGGGTGGTGCAGATTAACCAGCAGTATCTGGTGGTGCCCGTGAAGTCGGGCATGATGCTCATCGACCAGGCCGCTGCCCGCGAGCGAATTTTCTATGAGCAGTATGCCCAGGCGCTGGAGCGGCAAAGCGGCAGTTCCCAAACGCTGTTGTTTCCGCGCACCGTCACGTTTTCGCCCCAGGATTTCGCCATTCTGCGCGAAGTCTCCGACGCCCTGCATGCTATTGGGTTCCGATTCAATGAGTTCGGCCCCAATACAATTGCCGTGGAAGGCATTCCGGCCGATGTGGCCAACCGCGACGAGCGGGAGCTGCTGGAAGGCCTCATCGAGCAGTTTCGGACCCACGCCGGCCCCGTGCGCCTCGACCGGCGCGAGCAGCTGGTGCGGGCCTTGGCGCGCCGCCTGGCAACCAATAGCGACACTGCACGGTTATCGGACGTAGAAATGACGGCCCTCGTCGACCGGCTTTTTGCCTGCGCCGTGCCCAGCTACACGCCCGATGGCCGCCGTACCCTGGTGTTGCTGGAGCTTAGCCAGCTGCAGGACCTTTTCCGTAAACCCTGATTTTGCCCTGATCTTCCCTGCATGTTCAACCTTACCCCGGTAGTTCGCATCCTGCTTTTTATCAATATTGGCGTTTTTATCCTGCAGACGCAGCTGGGACTAAACGCATTTGCGCTGTACCCGGTGGGCTCCGCCAATTTTCAGCCCTGGCAGTTCATCACGTACATGTTTATGCATGGGGGCTTCGGGCACATTCTATCCAATATGTTCGGTCTGATTTCCTTCGGTCCGCTGCTGGAGCAGCGCTGGGGCGGCAACCGGTTCCTGACCTTCTGGATGATCTGTGGTATCGGGGCCGGCGTGCTGTATTCGGGCGTCCGATATTACGAGCTGAATCGGATGCAGCAGGATATGGAGGCCTTTCGGGCGGCTCCTTCGGATGTGGGCTACGTCGATTTCTATGAGCGCAACCTGCCGGAAGCACGCGGCTACGAAATCAACGCCCGCGAAATGCACCGCCACCCCGAAGACCAGAGCCTGGTGCAATCGGCGCTGACGCAAATGGAAGCCATGTATTCGGCCAGTCTCAACTCGCCCATGTTGGGCGCTTCCGGTGCGCTGTTTGGCATTTTGTTCGCCTTCGCCTACCTGTTTCCCAACACCGAGCTCATGCTGCTCTTCTTTCCTTTTCCGATCAAAGCCAAGTACTTTGTGGGCCTTTATGCGCTCTATGAGCTCTACAATGGCGTGCATCGTACGCCGGGCGACAATGTGGCGCACTTTGCCCACTTGGGTGGATTGTTGATTGGGTTTATTGTGTTGAAATTCTGGGAGCGAGGCCGTTCCCAATTCTACTAGCCGCTTCGCCCGCCATGAGTATTGTCAACGATATCCGTACGGCTTTCAGCCGGCGCGACAACGCACTGAATCAGCTGCTGCTGATTAACGTGCTGGTCTTTGCCGCCCTGATTGTGCTGCGGGCCATTCTGTATGTCTCCGGTGCCAGCGGAATCTACAACGTCGTGATGCGCCAGTTCGCTATGCCTTCGGATCTGCCGAGCCTGCTGCGCCATCCCTGGACCATTCTCACCTACGCTTTCACCCACGAAGGATTTCTGCACATCATCTTCAACCTGCTGAATCTGTACTGGTTCGGCATGCTGATCCGGGAATATCTGGGTAACCGCAAGCTGGTGAGCATCTATATACTAGGAGCGCTGGTAGGAGCCGTGTTTTTCCTGCTGAGCTTCAACCTGCTCCCCGTGTTTCAGGCTCGGCTGGGCGTTCCTATCGTGGGCGCTTCGGCGGCCGTGACAGCCATTATCGTAGCCGCCGCCACGCTTTTGCCCGACTATACGTTCAACCTGATCTTCGTCGGGCCGGTCAAGATCAAATACATTGCGGCGGTAGTCGTGCTGGTTTCCATTGCCGGTATCAATGGCGGCAACCCTGGTGGTGAGCTGGCGCACATTGGTGGTGCGCTGTTGGGCTTCGTCTTTATCCGGCAGCTGCAGGCGGGCCGCGACCTGGGCCGCCCCGTGCAGGCCGTCGGCGACTTCGTTGCCAATCTGGTTTCAGGCCGGCCACGCATGAGCGTAACGCACCGCAGCCGTCCGGCCGAAGCGCCGGCTGCCAAAAAAGGCGGCCTCGCCCGCCCCGAGCAGGAGGAAATCGACCTGATTTTGGATAAGATTTCGCGCTCCGGCTACGAAAGCCTCTCGAAGGATGAAAAGCAGAAGCTGTTCAAAGCCAGCCAGAAGTAAGCTCCGGGTTTCGACTGTTACGCAGTGAAAAAAGCCCCGCCGATGCAAGTCGGCGGGGCTTTATTATTTCCGCATATGCCACTGCCGCCGGGCCGGTGGTAGCTGCTCGATGGCGTAGCGCAGAGCCGTGCGGGGCAGCTGGCCGTGGTGGTCGGCCAGGAATTCTTCCAACGCCTCTTCGTTGCGGTTGCCCACTTCCCGCAGCATCCAGCCGGTGGCTGTCTGAATCAGGTCGTGGGGGTGGGAGAGTAGCAGCTCGGCTACGGCAAACGTATCCTGAAACTGCCCCTTGCGGATGAACGCCAGCGTCGACACTAGGCTCATGCGCTGGCTCCACAGGTGCGGTTCGGCGGCCAGCTCCAGCAGTACCGCCCGGTCTTTGTCGAGCAGATACGTGCCCACCAGCAGCGGACAGGTGATATCGACCAGGTTCCAGCTGTTCACGCGGTGGCGGTGGCGCAGGTAGGCCTCGTGAATTGCCTGCCGCCCGCTCGGGCCGGCTTTCGCGAATTGCAGCGTCCAGATAATCAGGCCGGTTTGGCGGTGCTCGTGCCAGGGGCTGGCCAGTAGCTTTTCCACTTCGGCCAGCGGCAATTCCCGAAACTGCCGCGCCACCTGCCGCTGCTGGGGCAGTGTAAGCCCCAAAAACTGGTCGCCTGCGCCGTAGCCGCCCGGCCCGGTTTTGAAAAAGCGCGCCAGAAGTACTGCCCGCTTGGGGTCGGCGAGGTCGTGAAGGGCTTTTTCAACGCTGGCAGCAAGCATTGGAAGGAGTGATTTGGAAGAAGTGAAGATAAAAAAAGCGGCCGTCCTGCTGATGCAGAACGGCCGCTTTTCTGGTGCTACTAGCAGGATTAGGCGTTGGCCGTCATCTTGTCCAGGGCATCCATTACTTCTTTCACATGGCCCCGCGAGGTTTCGAGCAGCTGCTTCTCGTCGTCGTTGAGCTGCAGCTCAATAACCCGCTCGATGCCGTTCTTGCCCAGAATAACCGGAGCACCCAGGTACACACCGTTCATGCCGTACTCACCTTCCAGCTTGATGCAGACGGGGAACACGCGGCGCTGGTCGCGCACAATGGCTTCCACCATTTGGGCTGCGGCGGCACCCGGCGCATACCAGGCCGAGGTTCCCATCAGCTTCACCAGCTCGCCACCACCCACGGCGGTGCGCTGCACGATTGCGTCCAGCTCTGCCTTGCCGATCAGCTCGGTTACGGGAATACCGCCTACGGTAGTATAGCGGGGCAGGGGCACCATGGTGTCGCCGTGGCCACCCATGAGCACCGCCTGAATGTCTTTCGGGCTAACATTCAACGCTTCGGCCAAAAAGGCGCGGTAGCGGGCCGTATCGAGGATGCCGGCCATGCCAAACACCTTCTCGCGGGGCAGGCCCGAGGACAGGTGCGCCTGGTAGGTCATCACGTCCAGCGGGTTCGACACAACGATGATGATGGCGTTGGGCGAATACTTCACCACTTGCTCCGTCACCGATTTCACGATGCCGGCGTTGGTCGAAATCAGGTCGTCGCGGCTCATGCCGGGCTTGCGGGGCAGGCCCGAGGTGATAACCACCACTTCGGAGCCAGCCGTGCGGCTGTAGTCGTTGGTGACGCCTACCGTGCGGGAGTCGTAGCCAATAATGGGGGACTTCTGCCAGATATCCAGCGCCTTGCCTTGGGCGAAGCCCTCTTTAATGTCAACCAGAACAACTTCGTTGGCGATTTCGCGGGTGGCTAAAACGTCGGCGCAAGTAGCGCCCACATTGCCAGCCCCAACTACGGTAACTTTCATCGGGTGATGGGTTGGGTTTAGGAATTTTATTCGCGGTTGTAAAGCTAAGCGAAAACGAGTTTCAGGCGGTGGTTTTCTGCGAAAGTTGACCCAAGCAGGTAAGGCCCGGACGCTATTCTTTACCGTTTGCGAATGAGCAGGTCGGGTATAGAGGTGCTGTTCTCGTGAACTTGTACGGCATTGTAATACAGCTTAAGCGTCCTGAATTGCGGTCTGTCACAGTCATTCTCAAACAGCACGTATTCCGCTCGAATGGTATCCTGATCCGCCTTTGACAGGTAGAGGATAAATTGCCTCTTCACCAATGGGCCTATTTGCGGATCGTTGTCCTTGTCAAGCAAAAAGAATGACAATGGCTCCAAATCCTTCTGCCCAGCCAGTAGCGGCACCAGCTGGCCTTGCTCGTCGCGCAGCACCACCGAATCCCGGGAGTAGCGGGCGGGCGGGGTGAATACGTCCTGGGTGCCACTGGCCTTGAGCAGCCGTAGCGGAACCACCGTCTCGGATGCGTCGAGCGGCGCTTCGCATCTGTCACTGACGCAGCCAGGTACGGCAGCTGTAACGAGTAGGAAGAATACGTGTAGGTACTTCATGAACTTAGGAATTAGCCGCAGTATAGGCCGCTACGCTACATACGCCGCACGGTCAGCACGCGCTGGGTTTCCTCGGTTATCTTGAACCGGTCGTCGGGGCGGAAGCCGATAATCCAGGCTATTTTCTGGTCGGCCGTAACCAGCACCCGCACGTCGTCTTTCAGATTGAGCGGCACTTTCTGGTCAATCAGAAAGTCGCTGATTTTCTTCTTGCCTTTCATGCCGATAGGCATAAACCAGTCGCCCTCCTGCCAGCGCCGCACCGTGAGCGGAAACTGCAGCCGGTCGGCATCCAGTGCTGCCACCGATTTGCTGCGCGGTATTTCCAGCCCGGTCGCCTCGCTCAGCTCAGCCCGCAGATTCAGGCCTTCGGCTTTGAGCTCCGTTTGGCCGGCCTGTAGCTGGTAGGTGCCAAACTTGGTGAGCGTTTTGGGCTTAATCACCAGCTGGTCCCGGTCTTTCACCAGCAGGTGCGTCGGCGACTCGAAGCGCCGGCCCGACTCGGCCCCGAAGGCCGCCACAATATCCTTCACCACCACATAGGAGAAGCCAAAAGGCCGCAGCAGCTCATGCAATACCAGGGTAGTAGCGGCGGTGCGCTGTAAGGTCGGGATGTTCAGGTAAGTGACTTCGGCTTCGTCGCGGCGCGCCTGGGCCGTGGTGTCTTCCACGTAGCGCCGCACGATTTCCTCGGCTCCGCCCACGCGCTCGGCCGTGATGTGCAGGGTCTGGTCGAGGTTGGGGTTGATGTCGCGCAGCACCGGCAGTACATCGTGGCGCAGGCGGTTGCGCTGGTAGAGCGTGCTGTCGTTGGAGGCGTCCTCGCGCCACGTCAGCCGGTTTTCGACCAAATACTCGAACAAATCTTCCTTGCCCACGCCCAGCAGGGGCCGCACGATGAAGCCGTTTTTGGCCTTAATGCCGTGCAGCCCGGCTAGGCCGGTGCCGTGGGTCAGGTTCAGGAGCATGGTTTCGGCCGCGTCGCGCTGGTGGTGAGCCGTAGCGATGCAGTCGAGCTGCTGGGTCTGGCGGATACGCTCAAACCAGGTGTAGCGCAGCGTGCGGGCCGCCATTTGGGTCGAAATACCTTCCTGAGCAGCAAACTCTTTGGTCTGGAAGAACTCGGCGAAGTAGGGCACTTCGTACTTTTTAGCCAGCTTGCGCACAAATTCCTCGTCGGCATCGGCTTCCTCGCCCCGCAGGCCAAAGTGGCAGTGGGCAATGGCGAACTTTATTTCCAGGCGGTGCAGCACGTCGGCCAGCACCACCGAGTCCATGCCGCCACTGACGGCCACCAGCACATAATCGGTAGCGGGAGAGAAAAGCTCGTTTTCGGCAACAAACTGACGGACACGGTCAAGCATACAAAAAATGATTCGGGAAGGCAACGGTGGGCACTAGCCTGCAAAGATGGGCGTTACCGGGCTGCCTTCCGTACCTTTGCCCCCGAAATGCGTTTTGTAAAGATTCTTTTTCTGCTTTTTCTCGCGGCCCTGCCCTTGCTGGTTCGGGCCCAGCAGCGCCCCCGGCCCGCCGCTGCCGTGCCGCCCAAGGGCCAGCGTATCGAGCTGCTGCCCGGCACCGAAAAGCTGATTGGCGGCACCTTCAACGGCGTCGAAATCCGGAAGCTGATTGGGAACGTGAGCTTCCGGCAGGGCACCACGCTGCTGTATTGCGACTCGGCCTACCAGTATATTGACAAGAACGCGCTGGAAGCCTTCAGCAACGTGCGTATCGTGCAAAACGATACCGTGACCATTACCGGCAACCAGGCCACCTACGACGGCGACACCCGCAAGGCCCGCATGACGGGCAACGTGGTGATGCGCGACCCGCGCATGACGCTCACGACCAACGTACTCGACTACGACCTGGATAAAAACCTGGCCTACTACAGCACCGGCGGCCACCTCGTGGACCCCGAAAACACGCTGGACAGCCAGTTTGGGTACTATAATACCACGTCGAAGGTATTCAGCTTCAAGCGCAATGTGAAGCTGGTGACCAAGGAGAATAAAATCGATACCGACACGCTGCAGTACAACACGCTGTCGAAGATTGCCTACTTCTTTGGCCCCACGCGCATCACGGGTAAGCAGGGCAACGTGTACGCCGAAAACGGCACGTATAACACCCTGACCAAGGTTTCGAACTTCCAGCGCAACGCCAAAATCGAGACTCCGAACTACCTGCTCGGGGGCGATAAGCTGGTGTACGACGAAGCGCGGCAGTATGGCATTGCCACCGGCCACGTCTCGATGACGTCGAAGAAGGACAACCTGGTGCTGCGCGGCGACGTGGGCAAGTATTGGCGCGGGCTGGGCAAGGCCAAAGTGTATGGTAGCAGCCCCGTGATGCGCAACATCACCGACAACGACACGCTGTATCTGGCCGCCGATACGCTGGTGAGCGTGGAGGGGCGGCCGCCTCTGAATGCAGCGGGTGTGCTGTATGCCTATCCCAAAGTGAAAATCTTCCGCAAAGACCTGCAGGGCCGCTGCGACTCGCTGACCTACGACCGGCAGGACTCGATTATCTATCTGAACAAGAATCCGGTGCTGTGGTCGGAGAACAACCAGCTGACGGCCGACAGCATGGAAATACGGCAGCGGCGCAAAAAAATTGACCAGATCCGTCTGTACGCCAACTCGTTTATTATCGGGCAGGACACGATTCTGAACTTCAACCAGGTGAAGGGCCGCAACATGGTGGGCTACTTCGTTGATAGCAAGCTAAAAAAAGTGGACGTGCTTGGCAACGCCGAGAGCCTCTACTTTGCTCTTGAAGGCGACACGACTGTGACAGGCCTCAACAAAGCCGTGAGTGCCAACATGGCCTTGCGCTTCGCCGAGAGCAAACTCCAAACGATATCCTTTCTGACCAACCCCGATGCCAGTTTTATTCCCCCCCATGAACTCAAAGCGGAGGACAAGAAGCTCAAAGGCTTTAGCTGGCGGGTGGCGGAACGCCCCACGCGCCGCCTGGTGTTAGGTAAGCACTTCGCCCTGCCGGTGAAAGCCAAGCCCAAGGCGAAGAGCAAAGCCAAACCCAAAACGACCAGTAAACCCAGGGTGAAGCCTGCGGCGAAGCCCAAAGCCCCGGCTAGTAAGGCCAAAGCGACGAAGCCCGCTGCCAAGCCTGCACCTCTCTCCAAAGTGCCCGCGCCACGCGCGGTTAAATAAGGCCCCGCCGGTCTATCTTTGATTCGGCTTTGCAATCCGTTACCTTTGCGCCCCCTATGCTGTCTTTTCGCCCCGCCTTTTTTGTTCTGTTCGTGAGTACGTTGCTGCTTGGCTCGTGCTCCGGTTATCAAAAGCTGCTCAAGAGCAGCGACGTCAATAAGAAGTACGAGGCCGCCGTGCAGTACTACGACAAAGGCGACTTTTTCAAGGCCGGCACCTTGCTGGAAGACCTGATTCCGCTGCTCAAAGGCCGCCCGGAGGCTGAAAAGGCTCAGTTTTACTTCGCCAACACCAACTACCGCCAGCGCAACTACGTGTTGAGCGCCTACTACTTCAAGTCGTTTGCCGACACGTATCCTAACTCGACTTTTGCCGAGGAAGCGACGTTCCTGAACGCCAAGTCACTGTTTCGTGACTCGCCGGAGTTTGAGCTGGACCAGACCAACACGTACTCGGCCCTGGAGTCAATTCAGGACTTTCTGAACCGGTATCCGTCGAGCCAGTTCCGGCCCGAGGCAGAGAGTATGTCGCAGGAGCTGCAGAAAAAGCTGGAGAACAAAGCCTATCAGAGCGCAAAGCTGTACTACAACGTGCGCTACTACCAGGCTGCCGTTACGGCCTTCAACTCGTTTCAGCAGCAGTATCCGGCATCGGCTTTCAATGAGGAAGCCGCGTTTCTCAAGCTCAACGCCCAGTACGACTTAGCCCGGGAAAGCGTAACGGAAAAGCAGCGGGAGCGGTATCTGGAAGTGCTGTCGTTCTATCAGCTCTTCATCGATAACTACCCGCAGAGCCGGAACCTGAAAGCTGCCGAAACCATGTACACCGCTGCCCGGGAAGAGATTAATAAGCTCAAGCCCGCCGACACGGCGGCAAAATAAATTGTAACAGCAGGATGTCGTAGCTTGGAGGTCGTTGTGTGCGGCGCCAGACTCCGGCATCCGCTTGTTTTCCATCAGAACCTAAAGACTCTGCATCATATGAAAAATCCGAACACCGTTTCCGCTTCTATCGTGACCCGCAACATGTCGGAGTTTACCCACGAAACCGGCAACGTATACGCCTCGATTGCCATTATCTCGAAGCGCGCCAATCAGATTTCGATAAAGCTGAAAGAGGAACTCAACGGCAAGCTGGCCGAGTTTGCTACCACCGTCGATAACCTGGAGGAAGTATTCGAAAACCGCGAGCAAATTGAGATTTCCAAGCATTACGAGCGGTTGCCGAAGCCTACTATCCTGGCCATCGAAGAGTTTATGGACGGTAAAGTGACCTTCCGCACTCCCGCCGAAGAGGAAGTTCCAGTAGTTCGGGCGGCGGAGTAAGCTGCCGTTTCGCGCCATGTCGCTGCAAGGCCGCAAGATCATCTTGGGAGTATGCGGCAGTATTGCCGCCTACAAATCTGCTATGCTGGTGCGGCTACTACTAAAGGCCGGGGCCGAGGTGCAAGTCATTCTGACGGCCTCCGCCTCGGCCTTTGTCACGCCCCTGACGTTGGGTACACTGTCCAAAAGACCGGTGCTGACGAGCTTTTTGCGGGATGAAGCCGCCGGGCAGTGGCACAACCATGTGGAGCTAGGGTTATGGGCCGACGCTCTGGTGGTGGCTCCCGCCAGTGCCAATACCGTGGCGCAGCTCGCCAACGGGCATTGCCCCAATCTGCTGGCGGCCGTGTATCTGTCGGCCCGCTGTCCGGTGTTTTTCGCCCCGGCTATGGACCTGGATATGTACGTGCATCCGGCCGTGACCCACAACTTTGAGCGACTGCGCAGCTTCGGCAACCACGTGCTGGAATCACCGGTGGGAGAACTAGCCAGTGGCCTTTCCGGCCCCGGACGCATGCTGGAGCCCGAGGATATCGTGCAGGAGTTGGAGCGTTTTTTCAGTGAATAGAATAAGACAAACCTGTTCTGCCCGCTGAGCGTAACCCGTTCCTTTGTCTGCCAAATCAAACCCAATAATGCGCGTCCTGATAACTGCCGGGCCTACCTACGAGCCCATCGACCCGGTTCGGTTTATCGGTAACCACAGCACCGGCAAAATGGGCTACGCGCTGGCTGAGGCCTTCGCCGAAAGTGGGGCACAGGTCACGCTGATTAGCGGCCCCACTACTCTGCCCGACCCGGCGAATAGCCAAATTCGGACAACGCGTGTCGAAACGGGCGCGCAGATGTATGGCGCCGCCGCCGCCGCCGCGCCCGAAGCCGATGTTTGGGTGTTTGCCGCCGCCGTGGCCGACTACCGGCCGCGCGAAGTAGCGCCGAATAAGATTAAGAAGGCTGGGGACACGCTGACGCTGGAGCTGGTCCGGAACGTGGATATTGCCGCTACGCTGGGGCAAACCAAGCGGCCTGAACAATTTTCGGTCGGTTTTGCGTTAGAGACCAATGATGAGGAAGCCCATGCCCGGGGCAAGCTGCAGCGCAAGAATTTCGATTTAATCGTGCTCAATTCTCTGCGCGACCCCGGGGCTGGCTTTCGTCATGATACCAACAAAGTGACGCTGCTCGATGCGGCGGGCCAAATGACTATCTTTGAGTTGAAGCCCAAAGCCGCCGTGGCCCACGATATTGTCCGAACTGTTCTTGCCCGCCTTTCTCTTCGCGATGCGTAAAATTCTGATTCCTCTGCTGTGTCTGCTCTTGGTGCTGGCTCGCTCCGGGCAGGCCCAGGAGCTGTTGGCCGAAGTGGAGGTAAGCACTCAAAACGTCACCGTGTCGGATCGGCAGCTGATTCAGCAGATGAAAAACGACATGCAGTCGTTTTTGAACAGCCGCTCCTGGACCAATCAGACCTACCGGCCGGAGGAGCGCATCCGATGCCGGATTTTCGTCGGTATCACCGCTATTCCGCAGTCGGGCACCTACGAGGCGACGGCGCGCATCGTGACGTCGCGCCCCGTGTATGGCACCGGCTACGAAACCAGTCTGCTTTCTTTCGCCGATAAGCGCTGGGTGTTCAACTACTCGCCCCAGAACCCGATTGACTACTCGGAAAATACCTTTGTTTCCAATCTGTCGTCGCTGCTGAGCTTCTACGCCTACATTATTATCGGCATGGATCAGGATAGCTTTGCCAAGCTGGGGGGCTCGCCCTACTACGACCGGGCCCGCAATATTCTGACCAACGCATCCTCCCAGACCCTTACCAGCGAAGTAGACCCCGCCTGGAAAGACTCCGAGTCGCGCAACCGCTACTGGCTGCTCAACAACCTGCAGGACCCGCAGCTGGAGGCGTTGCGTACGGGTATTTACGCCTACTACCGGCAGGGACTCGATATTTTCGTTCAGAAGCCCGACGAGGCCCGCACCAATGTATTTGCGGCGCTGCAGGGCGTGCAGCAGGCCGCTATCCGCCGGCCCGGTACGCTACTGGCCCGGGCTTTCTTCGACACGAAGTCCAGTGAGATATCCGATATCTTCCGTACCGCGCAGGATCAGCAGCAGAAGCAGCAAGTAGTTACGATGCTGACGGAGGTGGACCCGACGAACTCGGCCAAGTACCAAACCATTATGCGTCAGCCATAAGGCTGGGAAGCGGCTATATAGCGGTGGTCGTTGCTAAATTATTTGGCCCGAACTTGTTGTGTCAATCAAATCAACTAATTTTATTAGTTGTAACGACGGCGCAACCTCTTTTTAGAGCGTGTTTGAGAATTAGCGAAAACCCCATCAGCATGACAATTCCCAAACACGCTCTTAGTACTCTGTACCGGATTCTTCGCTTGTGCTGCCCAGAGAAAACAGGGCGCAGCGGATGGGAGCTGGATGCAATAGGGTAGTGGTTCGTGCTCATTCCTGCCAATTAATCGCAAAACCGTGCTGGTTGATCTTCGCATACAGAACTACGCTCTGATTGAGCAACTGGAGCTGCGGCCGTCCGCGCTGCTGAATATTATTACGGGCGAAACCGGGGCCGGCAAGTCCATCATGCTGGGGGCCATTGGCCTGCTGCTGGGCAACCGTGCCGACTCGAAGATGCTGTTTGACACCCAGCGGAAGTGCGTGATTGAAGGCCAGTTCAATATTTCCAGCTACCAGCTCCAGGATATCTTCGAATCGGAAGATCTGGACTACGACGCGCAATGTATTCTGCGGCGCGAAATCAGTCCGTCGGGTAAGTCGCGGGCCTTCGTGAATGACACGCCCGTGACGCTGGAAACCCTGCGCAACATCGGCGCGAACCTGATGGATATCCATTCCCAGCACGATACGCTGCTGCTGGGCGATGCCGTATTCCAGCTCAATCTGCTCGACCTGTATGGCGGCCTGGTGCCCACGCGGGGCCACTATAGCAACGCTTACCGGCAATACCGCAAGCTGGAGGCTGACCTGAAAATGGTGGAAGACCAGATAGCCCAAGCCAACAAAGAGCTGGACTACCACAGCTTTCTGCTGACGGAGCTCGAAGAAGCTCGCCTCGATAATGAGGATCAGGAAGGGCTGGAGCAGGAAATAAAGCAGCTTGAGCACGCCGAGGAAATTAAATACAAGCTTACGCAGGCTTTTCAGAGCCTGAGCGAAAGCGAATATTGCGCCACCGGCAGCATGAAGGAAGCCGCTACCATGCTGGGCCAGATTTCGGGCTACGCCGATACGTTCAAAGTCCTGAAGGAGCGCCTCGACAGCTGTCTGATTGAGCTGCACGACATTGCAGATGAAGTGGAAGCCGCTGAGCGCCGCACCGAAGGCGACCCGGCCCGCATCGACGAGCTACAGGGGCGGCTGAACGTGCTCTACAATTTGCAGCGCAAACATCAGGTGCGCGACGTGGCCGAGCTGATGGGCGTGCGCGACGACTTACGCCAGAAAGTGGGCTCGGTGCTCAATCTGGACAAGGAGCTTTCCCGGCTGCGCAAAGACACCGACGGCGCGCTGGCCACCGTGACGCGGCAGGCGGCCAAGCTGTCGGAGAGCCGCCGGAAGTCGTTTCCCAAGTTTGAGAAAGAGCTGGTGGCGCTGCTGGCCGAGCTGGGCATGCCGCACGCGCGCATCGTGGTACAGCACAGCATGGGGCTGCCCACGGCCAGCGGCACCGATATCGTCAGCATTCTGTTTACGGCCAACAAAGGGGCGCAGCCCCAAACGTTGAGCAAGGCGGCTTCGGGTGGGGAATTCTCGCGCCTGATGCTGTGCATCAAATACATGCTGGCCGACAAAACGGCCCTGCCGACCATCGTGTTCGATGAGATTGATACTGGTATTTCGGGGGAAATTGCGGTGAAAGTGGGCCGGATGATGCAGCAGATGGCCAAAAAGCACCAGCTCGTGGCCATTTCGCACCTGCCCCAGATGGCTGCCGCCGGCGACGCGCACTACTTCGTGTATAAAGAAGACCGCGCCGACCGCACCGTGAGCCGCATTCGGGAGCTTACGGCCGAGGAGCGGGTGCGCGAAATAGCCCACATGATAGCCGGGGCCAGGCCGAGCGAAAATGCTTTCCAGAGTGCCCGCGAGCTGCTGGCCATGCGGGGTGAAATCGTGGCAGGGTAAAAAGTAGGTTTTCAGAACGTCCTGCGGCGCTTGGTCGAGGCCTTTTCACGGGTATAGCAACGTTGGTTGCTGCCGCGAAAAAGAGGCATCGGCGACGAGCCGCAGGACGTTCCTATTTTTTTTGCCTCTTTTGCAAGTCAAACACTAAAACTCACCATTCCACAATATGTCCACCAACATCCTCGCCGGCAAAGTCGGCATCATCTCCGGCGCGCTCGACGAAAAATCCATTGCTTGGAAAGTTGCCCTGAAAGCCCACGCCGAAGGAGCCCGCTTCGTGCTCACCAACGCCCCGCTGGCCATGCGTATGGGCGAGATCAACAAGCTCTCGGAGCAGTGCGAGGCCCCTATTATTCCGGCCGACGCTACGTCGATGGAAGACCTGGAGAAGCTGTTTACCGGCGCCCAGGAGCACTTGGGGGGCAAGCTCGATTTCGTGCTGCACAGCATTGGCATGAGCACCAACATCCGGAAGGGCAAGAACTATGGCGAGTTGAACTACGAGTGGTTTATGAAAACCCTGGACGTGTCGGCGCTGTCGTTTCATAAGATGATGGCCGTAGCCGAAAAGCAGGATGCCCTCAACGAATGGGGCTCGGTGGTAGCCCTGTCCTACATCGCGGCCCAGCGCGTCTTTCCCGACTACACCGACATGTCGCAGGCCAAAGCGGTGCTCGAAAGCATTGCCCGCAACTATGGCTACCGCCTCGGCAAGCTCAAGAACGTGCGCGTAAATACGATTTCGCAGTCGCCGACCAAAACCACGGCCGGCACCGGTGTGGGTGGGTTCGACGCGTTTTACGACTACGCCGATAAAATGTCGCCGCTGGGCAACGCGCCCGCCGAAGCCTGCGCCGACTACGTGGTCAGCCTGTTCTCGGACCTGACCCGCTATGTGACGATGCAGAACCTGCTGCACGACGGCGGCTTCAGCAGCACCGGTATTTCGGAAGACATCGTGGAGACTATTACGAAGCTGAATTCGTAATTCCGGTTTCCGGTTATGCAGAAAGCCCGGCTAATTGGCCGGGCTTTCTTGTTGGATATCTAGAGCGGATTTCAGGCTGGTGTATGGGCCAAGGGAGTAGCGCGAACTGTGTAGTTCGCGTGCCTGAACGGTTCGACCCAACGATTGTCGTTCTGGTACGCGAATTACACAGTTCGCACTACTGTACAGCAACATGAAATCCGCTCTAAGAAGCTGTTTGAGTTATTAAAACCGGTCATGCTGAGTTTGTCGAAGCATCTCTGCCGCTTCGCCTGACGATTGGCAACGAAGCGGGAGAGATGCTTCGACTTCGCTCAGCATGACCGTTTGACGACTTCCTAAACAGCCTCTAAGCGAAAGTTACTTCAATTCTTTCGCGGTCGTAGTCCGGTATCCATCTGTTATAGGTTGCAAACAGAGGCTGTAGAGTCTCTTTATCAACGGCTATTATGTCAAGCCCCCGGTCGTCGTACATGTGAAAAATAAGGCTCCGACTGACGTTCAGGAAAAATACGTCACCACGTATTACCGGACTTCTGCCACCAAAATCCTGGTTGGCAATTGCCGCCGCTATGTTTCGTAGAGGAATAGTGGAGGTGGTGGTGGTGAAATACATCCTTATCCATTTGCCAAAACGCCAGATATGCTGATATGGATTGGCGATTTTCCTGAACAGTGCATCGGCTTTAGTGATGCCCAGCTGACGAAGGAGAAAATGTGAGTCTTTAATTCGGCTCCTTTTATGATTGGACTTTTGATAAACAACTATAACCTCGTCATCAGGGTGAAAGGCTGCGTGGAATAACGTCGATGCCCGGTGGCTTACTTCCTGGAAATACAGCTCGTTATAGGTGTAGTGTTTGTTTGGTAAATACTCAGGATGATTGGGCTGCAGATAAGTGGAATGCTCGCCCTGCAAATCGAACCGAATGCCAATAGGCCAACGATAAAAAAGACCGATACTCAGGGGTAAACCAGGAAAGTGGTGCCGGATAAAAGCAGCGCTGGATAGAGGAGGTATAAGAGGAAATAAAGCACTGTAATACTGGCTAATACCCGCGTGCCAGCATACTCCAGCCGGCAATACCGCTGCCGGGAGACGGAAGTGGCCACTGCCCGGCCCCGCTACGGCTGACTCTGCAGCCAGATCTGGGCCGGTTCCAGGCTGTCGAAGAGGCGCATATCCAGCTGCTCGCCGATGCGGTGCTGCAAATCTTCGATGGAAAGCTGGCCGAAAATATCGGTCGACACAACCTGAGCAAAATAGCGCAGCCCGGCCGCCATGATGAGCGGCGTCCAGACCTGCTGGATCCAGTCGTTCGAATCGGTGAAGGTGCCCACCAGATTCCGGTGGTCATTCAGCAGCTTGGGGCAGGGCGCGGCACGGAGCATATCCACGTAGGTGAGGCCGCCATCCATCACCGTGCTCAGGGTTTGACGGCCATACCAGCAGGCATAATTCCAGTTGTGCTGCTCGTTACGCTCAATGGTCAGATAAATGCTCCCGTCGCCCCGGTATAGTGAGTTGATCATAATGCAGAAGAGACGGCTTCAAAAAGGGATTGATGAGGGCCGCTCAGTGCCGTAAAGATGCATAGAAGCTGTTTAGGAAGTCGTCAAACGGTCATGCCGAGCGAAGTCGAAGCAGCTCTCCCGCTTCGTTGTGGTAGTAGTTGCCATTGCGGCAGAGCTGCTTCAACTTCGCTCAGCATGACGGTCTGAATTAGGTATACCGACTTCCTGAACAGCTTCATAAGTAGTGAGGGCCAGCACCACGCGAAAGGACTTGACTACACGGCCGGGGCCGGGCTGCGGGGCCGGCCCGGTGAACTACTGCCGGGTAGTTATTCGTTATGCAACTTGCCGGGCGGGCCTGTGTCTTACTGCTGGTCCGCTCCGCTACCACCTGGGCCCAGCCCGCCAGGAGCGTAGCTTGGCCGCGTTATCGAGGCGCGAGCAGCAGCCCGGCAAATGCCCAGTAGTATTTCGTCTTTATTCGGTTGTCCTTACCCTATGGCTTCATTTCACACCTTCTCCGGATTTCGCGCCGCGCTGCTGCCGGGCCTGTTGCTGCTACTTTCTACCAGTAGCTTTGCCCAACAGTCCGACGCGCTGGCCGCCCAGAAAAAAGACGTGCTGCTGGCTACTGTTGCTCAGGGCTTGGGCGTGGCCCATGTGCAGCCCGAGCAGCTCGACGACGCTTTTTCGCGCCGCGTGTATGCTCTTTACCTGAAGCGTCTGGATGCCAGCAAGCGGTTTTTGCTGCAGCCCGACATCAAGCGGCTGCAACAGCACGAGACGACCATCGACAACGAGGTGAAGCAGGGCAAGCACGCTTTCCTGGACCTGAGTACCCAACTGCTCGACCAGCGGGTGCAGGAAGCGCAGGTGCTGTACCGGGAGCTGCTCGAACAGCCGTTCGAGTTTTCGGCCCAAGAAACCCTGGAAACGGAACCGGAAAAGCTGAGCTACCCGGCTGATGCCGCCGCCCGCCGCGACCGGTGGCGGCGCCTGCTCAAGTACCAGACCATGGTGCGCGTGTCGGAGCTGATGGATGCGCAGAGCCGCGAGTCAACTAAGTCGCTGGCGGCCACCAAAGCCAGGCCCTCCGATGCGACGCTGTCGGCTCCGGTGCGCACGCCCGCCCAGCTCGAAGCGGCCGCTCGCAAGCAGGTGCTGAAGTACTACGACGAGTCGTTCAGCGACCTGCGCCAGACCGATGCCGCCGACCGCCTGGCCGAGTTTGCCAACACTATTGCCAACACCTTCGACCCGCACTCCGAGTATTTCGCCCCCAAGGACAAAACCAACTTTGATATTGCCCTGACCGGCCGCTTGGAGGGCACTGGTGCCCAGATGAGCGAGAAAGACGGCCATATTGTGGTGGCTTACATCGTGCCCGGCTCGGCCTCCTACCGTCAGGGCGAGCTGAAAGCCGGCGACGTGGTGCTGCGCGTGGCCCAGGGTCCGGCCGAGCCCGTGGCTGTGGAGGGAATGCGCCTGGATAAAGCCGTGCAGCTGATTCGGGGAAAAAAGGGTACGGAAGTGCGCCTCACGGTGCGCAAGCCCGACGCCAGCACCCGGGTTATTTCCATCATCCGCGACGTGGTGGTGCTGGAAGAAACGTACGCTCAGTCGGCCATCATCAACGAAGGCGGCAAGAAAATCGGCTACATCCTGCTGCCCAGCTTCTACGCCGACTTCAACCACAACGGGGGCCGTAACTCGGCTGCCGACGTGAAAGCCGAGCTCGAAAAGCTCAAGCGCGAGAACGTGCAGGGCGTTGTGCTCGATTTGCGCTTCAATGGGGGCGGCTCGCTGCAGGACGCGGCCGAAATGGCCGGCCTGTTTGTGGCCAATGGCCCGATGGTGCAGATAAAAAGCCGGCAGGGAGCCGCTGAAGTTGTGAGTGACCCCGACCCGCAGGTGCAGTACGACGGTCCGCTGGCCGTACTGGTGAACCGGTACAGCGCTTCCGCCTCCGAGATTCTGGCCGGGGCCATTCAGGACTACAAGCGCGGCGTGATTGTAGGCAACACCACCTATGGCAAAGGCACCGTGCAGCGCGTGTTTGAGCTCGATGATATCATGAACCCCTCGCTGGCCAGCCTCAAGCCGTTTGGCTCGCTGAAGATGACCATTCAGAAGTATTACCGCGTCACGGGCTCCTCGACGCAGTTCAAAGGCGTGACGCCCGATATCATGGTGCCCGACGCCTATAGCACGCTGGCCGACGGCGAACAGGACACTGACTACCCGCTGGCCTGGGACGAAATCACGCCTGCCCGCTACCAGCCCTGGGCCGCTGCTCCCGCCCTGGATAAGCTGGCCGCCGCCAGCCGCCAGCGCGTAGCCGCCAACGCGGCCTTCCGCCTGCTCACGGATGCGGTAGACGGCATGGCCAAGCGCCGCGAAACCACGCTCGTCTCGTTGAATCTGGCGGCTTACCGCACTGAGCAGCAGCTGGCCCGCGCTGCTACCGATAAGTTCAAGGAAACCCAGCAGGCGGCTCCCACCCTCGACGTAGTCCCGCTGGCACTGGCCGCCGCGCCCGCCGACACTACGCAAAGCAGCCGTGCGGCCCGCTTTGTGCAGCCCCTGCGCAAAGACCTGACCCTGCGCGAAGCCGTGGCCGTGCTACAGGATCAGCTGTAAGGCGCTGATTTCGCAAGGGTAGTCCGTGCCTGAAAGCTCTGTTTTGGCAAAAAGGCGGTCCTGCTTGCTCTAACCGCCCGCAGGTGTTCTGGACCACTTCCCACTCAGCTTCGATAGTTAGCCTTTTACCAACAGGAATGCCCGCCGTGAAATCTTCACGGTGGGCATTCCTGTTGGTAAGAGCGTGCTTAGAGCGGTTTCGAAGTCAATGACTAGTAGCGCGAACTGTGTAGTTCGCGTCCCCACGCTGTTCGCAGTCGTTCTATCGGCGCGGCGACGCGAACTACAAAGTTCGCGCTACTGCTGCTCCGTACACGGAATCCGAAACCGCCCTAGGAATTTTCACCAAAGTCGATTCCGGCAAACTCAGCATGACCCGAAAAGCAAAGAAGTTGTTTAGAAAGTCGTCAGAATGTCATGCTGAGCTTGCCGAAGCATCTCACCGCCTCGTTGCCAAAGTAATTTGATTACTGTTGCGGGAGAGATGCTTCGGCAAGCTCAGCATGACGCTTAAAAGTCAATTCCCAGACTTCCTAAACAGCTTCACTTGCTGTTCACACAGCCTAATAGGGTAAAGCCTCTTTATTTGTAGCGCGCCGCTGTCTGACGCTTCAGGGAACGGTGCGAAATACTCAGCAGCGCTTTTCCGATCTTGTAACTGTATGAAGCTGTTTAGGAAGTCGTTCGGAACACTCCAGGCGGTCATGCTCTATCTAGCGTCCGCTTGCCGAAGCATCTCGCTTGCCTCGTCGGAGCCGTTCAACGACACGAGCGAGATGCTTCGGCAAGCGGCCGTTAGATAAGGAATGACACGAAACCGACTTCCTAAACAGCACCTATGACGATCCAACAAGCCTACGATACCTGGGCCGGCAGCTACGATACCATCCGCAACCGCACCCGCGACCTGGAAGCTCGCGCCATCCGGGCCGTTGTTCCCGCCGGGGCCTACCCCGAGGCAATTGAGCTGGGGTGCGGCACGGGTAAGAACACGGAGTGGCTGGCCACGCAGGCCCGGCACCTCACCGCCGTGGATTTCTCGGCCGAGATGCTGCGGCAAGCCCAGCGGAAACTACCGCTGCCCCATCTCACGTTCCAGGCAGCCAACGTCACCCAGCCCTGGGAATTTGCGCCACAGCCGGCCGATTTGCTCACCTGCAGCCTCATTCTGGAACATATTCCGGACCTCGACCACATCTTTGCCCAGGCCCGGCTGGCGTTGCGGCCCCAAGGCTTGTTCTACATCGGCGAGCTGCACCCGTTCAAGCAGTACCAAGGCAGCAAGGCCCGCTTCGACACGGCCGCAGGTCAGGTAGTCGAGGTGCCGGCCTACGTTCACCATCTATCCGACTTCACGGAAAGCGCCCGACGGCACGACTTCAGCTGCGTGCAGCTGCGGGAGTGGTTCGACGAGGACGACCGCAGTACCACGCCGCGCCTGGTTTCATTCCTGTTCCAACGCGCAGGCCAATAGGCTGCCGCGAGCTAGCGCACCGGCACTGTGATGCTCGACTCCTGCACGGCCAGCGTGTCGCCGGGGCGGATGGTGCGGATAGCCGCTTCGTTGAATTCGTTGAAGGTCGCGCCGGCCAGGTCGTTGTAGCTGCCGCCACCAAAACTCTGCCGGATCCGGTAGTGTAACAGCGGCATGCGCATAGTGCTTCGGTCGCCGTATCCCACCCACACGTTTTTGGTTAAAAAACCGTAGCCGGTCGCCGGAGGTAAGGGTACCACAGGGGAGGTATACTTGAGTAGCGCCCGCACCTCGGTGCTCAAATTTGGATCTTGGGGAGCCAAGGGGCCATACAGCAAATGCTGCGTCCCGGTTTGGACCACGGCAAGCCGAACGCCATTTAAACCAAAAATAACAGAGTCCGGGGCTACAAACCGAAGAAAGTCGTTCGGGCCTATTTCCGAGGATACGGTAAACGGGTAGGGCGACTGTTCAATAAATCGCTGCTTGACTTTTTCGTTGGTGATTTCGCCGGCTTGTGTAAAGACGCGCAGCCGCACATCCGGGGCGGGTTTGGACTCGTTTTTTTCGCAGGCTCCCAGCGTACTGAGCAAGAATACACAAGCAACGGATAACGTAGTGCGCGACATAGAGTGGCAGTAAGAAGGTAGGGGTAACAAGAATAGAATGGCCCGGCCCGGAGCTGGCAATACAAACATAAGAAGTAGAAGCGGGAAGTGTCCGCCAATGCGACTTGCGCCCAAAAAAGCCCGGCCGCTACAGCTTGTCCTTACCCAAATCTTTTTCCGGCTTCCCGGCGGTAATGCCAAGGTCCTTTTTGTTAGCTGACCATGCTTGAAAAGCGGTAAACCAGATAGTCAACCGCACAAAAACGCCCTTCCAGCCACATGGCTGGAAGGGCGTTTGAGTTTTGGGTAAGGACAAGCCGCTACAGCCAGGCTTTCACACTGAGAAGAAAGAATACGCCAGGCGGTATGAACAGCCAGTACAGAGAAGATCATGTCGAGCACCGCGAGACCTCTCGCGTGCCAGCGTACTGTCCCTGTGGTAGAGATGCTTCGTTCTGTGCTTGATGCGCCGAATGCTCAACAGGACTGTTCCGGTATTTTGACTGAGTCAACCCCGCCAGTACACTGTTAGCCTTCTTCCGCCACCGCTACGTCATCGGCCTGGGTGGTGGCGGCATACGTATCGGCATACTTAAAGTCATCGAGCCAGTAAGCCGAGCTGACGACTTCCAGAACCACGCTGGCGGCTTCCTGCCGGATGGTGCGCAGCTGCCAGATAATATGCGGGGCCTCGGGGAAGCTGGTGCCGGCCAGCTGGTCGCCGAAGAGGCGCTTGAGCAGGGTATTGTCGGGCATACCCTGGGCCAGCAGGCGCAGGAGCGGGGCTTCGGGCTGGGCGTCCAGCACCGCCAGGTCCTCGGCATTTTCAGCCGTGAGCTGCACCTGAAACTGAACGGCCTCGGTGCGCGGAAATTTGCCATTGTAGGCTTCATACAACAGCTGCGTGGCTTTGAAAAAGCCTTCGTGCTGCCCGAGCTGGGGGTTTTCCTCCCAGAGCTTTTCGGTCAGCATCTGGTGGGCCAGGTTTTCTATCTGCCCGGTCGTGAGCTCCTCCCCGAATAAGTAGCCCAGCACCAGCTGTGCGGCTTCAGTGGGCTCCAGGTCGGTGAGCGACATCAGACACATGGCTTTGAGCTCGGCCGGTTCTATTTCATCGGGGTTGTCGTAGGCCATTTCGTGCAGCAGGGCGGTGTAGTCCTGGTTGGTCCAGGAGTTGGGCAGCTCGCTGAGCGCATCAAAGGAAAGGCGTTCTACAGTGAAGTTTTTCATGGGTAGTGGTACTGGATAGTGGCCAGAGTGGCCGGGGCGGAGCAGAAATCCCGCGCCGCGCTGCCCCTGCTTACGGACCGGACGCACAAAGACCCATGAAATAGCCGGAATAAAGCCCGCCGAGGCTTGGCGCTGGCGCTATTTTGCATTCCGCTAGTCAGTTGAGGCGCACGGGAGGAGCGGCAGCTTCTTCGGCAGCAGCACGGGCAGGGTTCGTTACGCAGTTGGGTAGTATCTGAAAATCATCAGGCGAGCCTGTTGGACGACTGTCTGCCCAGTTGCTCTTGCACTGCCAACCCCGCTACACCATCTAGGCTGTGTGGACAGTAGCCGAAACAGCTGTTTTGGTCTGTATAGCACGTCATGCTTGATCTGGCATCCGCTGGCCGAAGCATCTCGCGTACTATGGTAAGTGATTACTGTGGCACGCGAGATGCTTCGGCTGCGCTCAGCATGATGTTCTTTTTACATGCTGTCCACACTGCCTAGAGCAATTTCAGAGTGAGTGTACGGGTTTTTTAGGGTAGCTTGCGTTATGCAAGCCTATTCAGATGATTTGCGCCAACGCGTAGCGGCCGCTTACGCCACTGGGCAGTTTACGATTGGCCAGGTGGCCAGTCGCTTTGCCGTTTCTACCTCGTTCGTGGAGAAGCTGCTCAAACGCCAGCGCACCAGCGGCTCGCTGGCCGCCCTGCCCCACCGCGGGGGGCCGCCGGCCCGCCTGCAGGAGGTGGACCGCCACCGGCTCGCGGCCTGCGTGGCAGCCCAGCCCGATGCGACGCTGGCCGAACTGGGCCGGCAACTAGTGGCCGCCGGCAGCCCCGCCGTGGGGCAAACCGTGCTCTGGCAGACGCTGCAAGCGCTGGATTTGCGGCGCAAAAAAAGAGTCTGCACGCTGCCGAGCGCGATACCGAGCGTGTAAAGGGCCTGCGCCGGGACTTTCTCGAAGCCCTGCAGCACCAAGATGTAACCCGCTTCAAATTCGTGGACGAGACGAGCGTGAACCTGACCTACACCCGCCGCTACGGCCGCGCCCTGGGCGGGCGGCGAGTAGACGCGGCTGTACCGCTGCACAACGGGCCCAACGTGACGGTGGTGGCCGCTCTCTCGGCCCAGGGCGTGGAGGCGGTCATGGAACTCGACGGGGCAGTGAACACGGCTAGTTTTGCCGTGTACCTGGAGCAGGTGCTCGGACCAGGCTTGCAGCCGGGCGATGTGGTCGTACTGGACAACTTGCGGGTCCACAAGGCGGCCGGCCTGGCCGAATTGGTGGAAGCACGTGGGGCCCGGCTGCTGTACCTGCCGCCCTACTCGCCGGATTTTACACCCATTGAACGGGCCTTCAGCAAGCTCAAAACCTATCTGCGCACCGCCGCCGCCCGCACCCGCGAGGCCCTGACAGCCGCCTTGCAAGCCGCGCTGGCTTGGATAACGACCCAGGATGCGCAAAACTGGTTTAATCACTCTGGCTATCACGTACACTGACTGTGAAACTGCTCTAGGAGAGGTGTTACCTGCTTTCGGTGTAGAGCTGGTCGGCCAGCTTCTCCAGGTCGGCGGTGTCGGTGTTGGTCAGCAGGATAACTAGGTGGTCGAACGTGCGGTCGGTGAGCAGCACGGAGTTGAAGCCGTTGATGCTGCCGCGGCGCTCCAGCACGGGTTGGGCAAATGTCCGGTCGTTGTAGTAAAAGCCCAGGCCTGGGTAGCCACGGGCGTAGCCGATAAACGCCGCCTTTTCCGGCCGGCCGGTCAGCAGCTGCATGCCTTTCTTCGACAGCAGACGATTGTCTTTCAGCCCCTGCACCAGCTTATATAGGTCATCTGGGGTCGAATACAGCGCTCCGGCCCCGGCATAGTTGGATAGGTACGGCAGCAGGTCGTTGGTCAGCGTATCCTGCGCAGTGCCGGCCCCAAAGCTGTAGTTGTGGTAGCCGTACGCTAGGTTGGGCGTTATGCGGGCCTCGTGTATCACGCCCGTGTCGGTCATGCGCAGGGGGCGCAGAATGTTTTCCGCAAGCAGCTCATGGTAGCTTTTGCGGGTTGCTACTTCCAGAACGCGCGTGAGCAGGACGTAGTCGATATTGTTGTAATTGAAGGTAGCGGCCGGCGCAGCAGGGTTTCTGGCCACATACTTCTGCACGTATTCCGCCGGTGGGTAGCGGGCCGCGTATGCCTGGGCGGGCTCATTTTTCAGGCCCGAGCGGTGGGTGAGCAAGTCGTGCAGGGTGATGTTCTGGCAGTCGGCGGGCAACTCGGGTAGGTAGCGGGCGGCCTTGTCGTCGAGCCGCAGCACTGCTTTGTCGAGCAGCTGCAGGGTGAGAATGGCCGTGAAGGTCTTGGTCATGGAGGCAATAGGGAAACGCGTTTTGTCGGTAATAGGCACCGCGAACTGCTTGTTGGCCTCGCCCTTGTTTACCCGCAAAACCACCTGCCCACTCCGGATCACCAGCGCCGCCCCGTTGAAATACCCGGCGCTAAACTCATCGTTCATGATGCGCTCCAGCTTGCTTTGCGCGAGGCCCAGCTGTGAGAAGAAGAGCAGAATACTCAGAAAAGCCTGCTTCATTATAAATGTAGAGTGGGGGTTGATATTGAAGCTGTTCGGGAAGTCTGGAAATTGACTTCAGCCCGTCATGCTGAGCTTGCCGAAGCATCTCTGCCGCTTCGCTCAGGGCTCTTCAACGAAGCGGTAGAGATGCTTCGACAAGCTCAGCATGACGGGCTGAAGATTTCCTGGATAGCTTCATTTGGTAAGAATGCCGTGCCGCAGAAGCAGCTAATCAGTAAAAAAAACATCCTGCATGCTCTGGCGTCCGCTTGTCGAAGTATTGCTGCCGCTCCATCTGTTATCTGCTTACTTGTCGTCTGTCATCCTGAGCTTGCGAAGGAGCTTCCTCGCTTAAGTATATAAGTGCTATTCAATGTCCAAAGCCTATTGCTGCCTGTGCGGTAAAGTGCTTTGGTACATTGGTAAGAGGATTTGTGGGGTAGGTGAGGAAGGTCCTTCGCAAGCTCAGGATGACAGATGATGGATGACAGACGGACGGAGAGAATTACCTGTGTGGTAGTAATGCTCCGACAGGCGGACGACAGAGCAAGCAAACACACTATTCCGGACATAGTCTTGGGGCTAAGCCTGCGTGGTGAGGGCCGCGCACTCGGCGTGCCGGGGGCAGCTCAGCCAATGGTCATTCACCAGCCCGGCGGTCTGCAGGATGTTGTAGCACGTCATGGGGCCGGTCATTACGAAGCCGCGCCGCTTGAGGTCCTTGCTCATCGCCTCGCTCTGCGGCGTCGTCAGGGGAGCCGGGTTGGTGGCGCTGCGCCGGGTATCGAGGGGGCGGCCGCCCACGTACTGGTAGAAAAACGGCAGTATTCCGGCCTCGCCGCCCACTTCCCGGCGCAGCCGCAGCCAGGCCTGGGCATTCTGCACGGTGGCTTCCAGCTTGCGGCGGTTACGCAAAATGCGCGGATTCAGCAGTAGCCCGGCTATGTCGTCTTCGTCGAAGCGGGCCAGGCGCTCCGGCTCAAAGTTAGCCAGCAGCTCCCGAAACCCCTCGCGCCGCTTGAGCACCACCGGAAAGTCGAACCCGAGCTGAAACGTGTGCAGCACCAGATACTCGAACAAAATGCCGGCCTCGGCTACCGGCTCGCCCCACTCATGGTCGTGAAAGGCGCGGAGCAATTCGCTGTTGTCAGCCCACGGGCAGCGGCCACTCTGCTGCTCGCTCCCGGCAGAATTCGGTACGGTCATTACGTGGTATAGATGAATGTGGAGCCTTTACGCACTACGCAAACAGCACGTCATGCCTCACCTGACGTCCGCGCAGTCGACGCATTGCGCATGCTGACGTACTGGAGGTGCGCAAGGTACAAGCATCATCGGTAGAGGGTATGTAAGGAAGTTTTGCAAGCTGGGTATGGCTCTTGTGTAAGGCGAAGGTATGCTTCGCCAGTCGTTGCCGCCGGCCCGCTGTTTGTAACCAATCCCAGGTGTTGGCGATTGTCTAACGTTACCTCCGGAGGGCCCTGGAGTGTGTGGACAGGAAGAAAATAGAACGTCATGTCGAGCAGCGCGAGACATCTCGCGTGCTGTCGTTGAATTGCTACTCATACGTCAGCACGCGAGCTGCTCAGAGCGGAGGCGTCACTCGGCATGGCCGAGCGCCTGCAAGGGCACAGTTCAGAGTTACACAATCAATAATTTTTTTTCGATTGTGTAACTCTGAGCTGTGCCTGGTGGGCGCGAGGCGGTATAGGCCTACTGGCGGTTGTTAGAACCGTCTTTTTGTCGCTGTGCACTACCGGCTCGCCGTTAGTGTGGCAGGGGAGGTGCAGCCTCCCCTGCCGTGGCTGGGCACGAGTTACGCTGCGCTAAACTCGCGCCAGATGGAGGTGGTCAGGCTTAGCAGGTCATCTCTACCAGCGCCGCCAGAGGCCTGGGCATAGGCTTGCCAGGTGGGCCGCCAGGTGGTCGGGCATATTAAGGGTGAGCTGGGGCATCATAGTGGCGGTTAGCTACGGAAGATACGCACAACGGGGGGAGAAGTGCCTGGTGGCTACACACGCTGGCGCGAGTTTAGGCGCAGCCATAACTTGTGCCTTCCTATGCCGGGAGGCTGTGCCTCCCCCATTCGAACGACCAGCTACCGACGCGGTACCGGCTTGCCGCTGGCGCGGCAGTGGAGATACAATCTCCACGTCATGGCTAGTCACGAGTTACGCTGCGCTAAACTCGCGCCAGTTGGGGGCTACTGGCGCAGCCGAGCTATTGCGGCGAGCTTAGCGCTGAACGGGTATCGTAACGCTCGACTCTTGTATTGCCACCGTGTCACCAGCCGGAACCCGGCTAATGACGGTTTCGTCGAACTCATTAAACAGAAGTCCCTTTATATCTATGTATCCAGACGTGGTTTGCCGACAGCGGTAGCGCAACACCGATAGTCGAATGCTGCTGGCTCCGTTGGGCATGTAGCCTACCCGTACTTCCTGGGTCAGATAAGCGTATCCATTGGTAGGCAAAGTATAAAGCAGAGGACCTTTATACTTCAGGCACAGCCGAAGCAGATCATCCGGGTTCCTGACCTGTACTAAATAGGGGGAATAAAACAGGTGTTGTTCGCCGCTATGGCGGTCAATGAATGTCAGGCTGCTCTTTCCAAATACTGCGGTATCGGGTTTTAGATACTGCACATAAAAATTGGGGTCAGATAATGTTGGCGGGTCGGTGAAAAAGGTGCCGGACTGTTTGGCAAACCGCCACTTCACAGTCTCATCTTTTATTTCGCGACCATTGGAAAACAAGCGTACCGGGGCAGTTGGCGCCTCTGCCTCTTTTTTGCACGCCGTTAACCCACTGAACAAGAACAACAAGACAGAAACATACTGTGAAGCACGAAGCATATTGGTTGGAGATAAACGATACTGAAATTAAGAACTTCGGTAAATATGGTTGAATACTGAATAGCTGGCTGCATGTGCAGCCGAGCTACGTATCGCGCCGCTACGCGGCCGTATCCCCCACCTCATCTTCATCATCGACCATCACCCGCGCCAGCTTCTCGATATTCAGGCTCCTTGCCGACGCGTCGAAGATTTCGCGGTAGGTGCCGCGCAGGTCGTAGAGCTGCTCGTGGGTGCCGCTTTCCACCATGCGGCCCTGCTTCATGACGTAGATGCAGTCGGAGTCCACGATTTGGGCCAGGCTGTGGGAGATGATGACCACCGTGCGGCCCTGCTTGATGGCGTCGAGCGAGTTCTTGATTTGCTCGGTGGCAATGGCGTCGAGGCTGGCGGTGGGCTCGTCTAGGAAGATGATAGGCGGGTTTTTGAGGAACAGTCGGGCAATGGCAATGCGCTGCTGCTGCCCGCCCGAGAGCTGCTGGGCGTCGCTCTGGTAGCCCCTGGGTAGCTCCAGAATCTGGTCGTGGAGGTAGGCCTGGCGGGCGGCGGCTTCTATCTGCTCGAAGGTGGCGTCCATCACGCCGTAGCGGATGTTTTCCTCGATGGTGCCCTTGAAGATGTGGTTTTTCTGGAGCACCAGCCCGATGCGCTGGCGCAGGGCGTGGGTGTCGTAGTCGGCCAGGGGCTGGCCGTCGAGCAGCATCTGGCCACTGTCGGGCTCGTAGAACTTGCAGAGCAGGTGGATGATGGTGCTTTTGCCGGCCCCGCTGAGGCCCACCAGGGCGGTGGTGGTACCTTCCTTGATGGTCAGGCAGACATCGTGCAGGGCCTGGGTGCCGCTGGGGTAGGTGAAGTCGACGTGGCAGATGTCGAAGGTGCCGCGTACCTGGTCGGGCTGGAGGGGGCCGGTTTTCTCCACCGCGTCATCGGCGTCGAGGATGTCGAAGAAGCCTTCGGAGTAGGTGAGGGCCTCGTTCATCTCGTCGTAGATGCGGTGCAGCTGCCGGATGGGGGCCGACACGTTGTTGAAGAGCAGAATGTGGAACATGATGGCCCCGATGCTGATCTGGCGGTCGAGCACGAGGTAGGCGGTCAGGATGATAATGAGCACCACGCCTACCTGCTCGACGAAGGTTTTGAGGCCGTCGTAGAGGAAGTTGGTTTTGCGGGTGGCCAACTGGGCTTCCTGCAGGTTCTGCTGCACCTGGGCCTGCTTCTGCTCCTCGTAGTCTTCGCGCACGAAGCTCTTGATGACCACCGCCGAGTCAATCAGGTTCACCAAGCCCTGGCTTTTGGCCTCGCGTAGTCCGCGCAGCGCCCGGCGGGTACCATTGAGCTTATCGGCCTGCCGGTAGCTGATCCAGAAGTAGACGGGCAGCACCGCCACGGCTACTAAGCCCACGTAGAGGTTGGCCATAAACATGACTACCAGGGCCACGGCAGCGTTGGCGAACAACGGCAGAATGTCGATAAAGAAATTCTGCACCAGCTTCATCAGGCTCTCCACGCCCCGGTCCACGCGGGTCTGGAGCTTGCCGGTCTGGTTGCCGCTGTCGGAATAGAAGCCGAGCTGGTAGCTCAGAATCTTGTGAATGGCATCCTGCGACAGGGTGCTCGCCACGCTGATGCGGATTTTCTCGCCGTAGAACCTCTGCCCGAACTGGATAAAGGTGTTAGTGATTTCCTTGCCCAGCAGCAGCACGCTCACCCACATGAGCATGGTGGCCCCCTGCGCCAGCCCGAGGTTGCGGTTGAGCAGGCTTTGCACCGTATCCACGGTGTAGCGCAGCACAAACGGGTTGACCTGGGCCGCCAACGAGCCCACCAGCGTCAGCAGCAGCGTGCTAACAACCATGCGGCGGTAGGGCAGCACGTAGGGATACAGGCGGCGGATGATTTCCCAGAGACTCATAAGCGGCTTAGCAGACGGTGTGGTAGTGTCCGGTTAGACGCGGGAGCGGGGGGTGGGGTTATTGGGAGGGTTACGTTGACGGAATAAGCACTAAACAAGAGCCCGTCATGTCGACCATTCTGCGCATCAAGCAGAGAGGATACATCCCGCGTGCTGATGTTTGATTAGTAACTCAACGAGGCCACGCGAGATGTCTCCCGCTGGTCGACATGACGTTCTACCCTACCACCGCGTAGTGGTTCATTTCCTGAATGCTCTGGTAAAAGGGCTTCACCAGCTGAAAGAACGCGCCAAACGCCGGGCTCTTGCGGAAGCCGTTGAGGTGGCGTTCCACCGAGGTCCACTCGATGCGCCAGATAAAGAGCTCCGGGTCTTCCTGGCAGTGGCTGAGCTGGTAGCCGAGGCAGTCGGGATCCTGGGACAGGAGCTCGTTGGCACTGTGGATGGCCTGCACGAAAGCGGGCTGCTGCTCGGCGGCAATACGGTAGCGGATGTATTCGATAGTCATGTTAGTTATCGGTAAGGTGAGGGCCGCCTTTCCTCCCATACTGGTTGACCACTTTTACCGTGCTACCACCAAGGTTTTGGCTGCCTTGTCGTGCCAGGCTTGGTTGCGCTTATCAACCAGAATCCACAAGGCTCCGATAAACAGGGGAATGAAGGAAACGAGCTTGGTGATATTGCGGCCCCAAGCCTGGGTGCGGGAAATGGGCTCCCCGTCCAGGTCTACTACTTTAAGCCCCATCACATGCTTGCCAAGACTGCCGGCATATGGTGTGGTTTCCATCCAGGCACTATAGATAAGCTTGACTTTAGCCTTTTGGGGGTTGGTAAGGAGGCAAAAAAGAAACCCGCCGGGTAGGGCAGGCTTAGCTTTGGGTAACGACACCGTTCTGCTATGCCCACCTTCCCCCGCGAGTTTCAGACCGT
>NZ_SRLD01000042.1 GCF_004745955.1 Hymenobacter elongatus
TAATATCCATGCCCTTGGCGTCGAGGCGCAACGAGTCGGTGGCGTAGGCATAGGGCTTGAGCGTGAGCCAGGCTTTGCCGTAGAGGTAGCGCTTGGCGTAGTCGAAGCGCACGTCCAGCTTGGTGTGTACCAGCGCGTTGACTTTAGTGGCCGAAGCCCGATAGAGTTGCGGGACGGCGGGGGTGGGAGTAGGGGAGGGCTGTTGGGCAACCGCTGCTGTACTCAGTAGACAAACTACCGCGGTGACAATTTTTCTCATGAGAAGAAGGAAGTTGGAAGGGTGAAAGGAAAAGGGACAACGGGTTTGGCTGCTGTGGACAAGGGGTGCATGCTCCATGCCTGGGCCTACAGCCTGAAGGAATTATGACTCTGACTCTGACCAGACTTGTGCACTCCGTGGGCAGGGCCGCTAGCCGTAGCTGCCGCCGGCCCGCAATGCAACGGGTTTGGACGAAGCGTCTTCCTTGGAATGAGGCAATTATATGACAAGGTACTTTGCAAAGCAAGGTACTTTATATATATATTTAAATGCTGCGATTAGGTTCAGTTGTAATATTCTGAATGTCAAATATTTTCTTGTTCTGGATAACCCGCTCTTGATGCCAGGATATGCCGGGCCAAAATATTGTCTTTGGTTTACCAGTCATTTTTCCTATGCGTTTGGGGTAGACCCGTCGGGCAGTGCAGCAGCTCCAAAACTGTTGCGCTCCTTGCTGCTCCACAACGACCTTTTCTCGCCGTACCTTTGTTGATTCCTGCGCCGGTTCTGGTCGGCAACAAGGGTATTTCTATCAGCGAGAATCTGCGATTTTGAAAGTTTGTATTGCCGAAAAGCCCAGCGTAGCCCGCGAAATTGCCCATGTACTGGGTGCCAGCCGCAAGATGGACGGCTATTTCGAGGGCAACGGCTACCAGGTCACCTGGACGTTCGGGCACTTCTGCCAGCTGCGCGAGCCCGAAGACTACCGCCCCGAGTGGAAGCGCTGGAGCATCCATGACCTGCCTATGATGCCCGAGCAGTTCGGCATCAAGCTCATGCGCCGCGACGACGGCGTGGTGCGGCAGTTCAACGTCATTAAAAATCTGCTGGCGGGTGCCGAGGAAGTGATAAACTGCGGCGACGCCGGGCAGGAGGGCGAAGTCATTCAGCGCTGGGTGCTGATGGAAGCCAAGTACCGCAAGCCCTTCAAGCGCCTCTGGATTTCGTCGCTCACTGAGGAAGCTATCCGTCAGGGCTTCGCCAACCTGCGCGAGGGCTCCGAGTTCGACAACCTCTACCAGGCCGGCAAGAGCCGCGCCGCCGGCGACTGGCTTTTGGGCCTCAACGCCACTCGCCTGTTCACGCTCAAGTACGCCGCCGGCCAGAAGCAGGTGCTCAGCATCGGGCGGGTGCAAACGCCCACGCTGGCGTTGCTGGTCGACCGCTACCACGAAATCCAGAACTTCCGGCCCGAGCCGTACTGGGTGCTGCGGACGGAATACCGGGGCACGATGTTCAGCCATATTGCCCCGCTGAAAAAGGGCAAGGACGACGATGAGCCCGACGAGAAGGCCCGCCTGAAAGCCCGCGGCTACTTCGTGAGCCAGGAAGAGGCCGACGCGGCCATGGCCGCCGTGACGGGTGCGCCGCTAACCGTGACGGGCGTCGAAATCAAAAAGGCGCTGGAGTCGCCGCCTTCGTTGTTTGACCTGACCTCGCTGCAGGTGCAGTGCAACAACCAGCTGGGCCTCTCGGCCGAGGAGACGCTCAAGACCGTGCAGGCTTTGTACGAGAAGAAAGTGGTGAGCTACCCGCGGGTCGATACCACCTTTCTGCCCGACGACCAATACCCCAAAATTGCCGGCATCATGAAGGGTCTGGGTGCCTACAGCGGCCTCACGCAGCCGCTACTGGCGGCCAAGATTAAGAAGAGCCCCAAGGTTTTCAACAATAACAAGGTCACCGACCACCACGCCATTATTCCGACCGGAGCCAGCGCCGGCGGCCTGGGCGGCACCGAGAGCAGCGTCTACGACATCATCGTGCGTCGCTTCCTGGCCGCGTTTTACCCGGATTGCGAAGTCTCGAACACCACTGTCACGGCCGAGGCGGCCGGGCATCCGTTCCGCGTCCGGGGCCGCCAGATTCTCAGCCCCGGCTGGCGTATCGTCTACGGTGACCCGGCGGCTCAGCAGGCGCCCAGCACCGCCAAGCCCGGCGAAGGCGACGACGACGTGGTGAGCACCGTGCTGCCTTCGTTCGAGAAGGGCGAAAGCGGCCCCCACAAGCCCCGCCTCGACCAGAAAGTAACCCAGCCCCCGCGCGACTACACTGAGGCCATGCTACTGCGCGGCATGGAAACCGCCGGCCGCAATATCGACGACGAGGAAATGCGGCAGGCCATGAAGGAAAACGGCATCGGGCGGCCCAGTACTCGCGCCGCCATCATCGAAACGCTGTTTAAGCGCGGCTACATCCGGCGCGAAAAAAAGCGCATCCTGCCCACGCCCACCGGCGTGGAATTGATTGGCCTGATCCGCAACCCCACCCTGAAGTCGGCCGAGCTGACGGGGCAGTGGGAGCGGAAGCTGCGCCAGATCGAGGCCGGAAATCTGGACTCGGCGCTGTTTCTGGATGAGTTAAAAGCACTGGTGCGCGAGATGGTGCAGGAAGTGAAGCAGGACGGTTCGCGCCGTTCCATCACTGTGCTGGGGGCCGAAATTTCGGGTGCCACACCTGCCGCCACGCTGCCGGCCAAACCGGTTGCCGCTACGCCTGCGGTGCCCGGTAGCCTGGGCGCGTGCCCGGCCTGCAAAGCCGGCCATATTCTGAAGGGCAAAACGGCCTTCGGCTGCTCGCGCTGGCGCGAAGGCTGCGCGTTCCGGCTGCCCGTGCAGTTTGAAGGCAAGAACCTCACCGACAAGCAAGTGGCCGCGCTGCTGGCCAAAGGCCGCACGCCGGTTATCAAGGGCTACTTCGACGATGCCGGCGCCAAGTTCGACGCGGCCGTGCGCCTCACGCCCCAGCACGCGCTGGAGCTGGCGCGGGCCGCCGAAAGCAAGCCCACTACCCCCGCCGACCCCGGCCAGATTCCGTGCCCGGTGTGCAAGCTGGGCACCATGCTCAAGGGCAAAGCGGCCTGGGGCTGCTCCCGCTTCCGCGAAGACTGCCAGTTTCGGGCGCCGTTTGAGTGGGGCGGCAAAACCTTGACGGATAGCCAGATGAACCAGTTGCTGCGCAAGGGCAAGACCGGCGTCATCCGCGGGTTCCTGTCGGCGCGCACGGGGGATAGGTACGAAGCGGCGTTGCAGGTAAGCGCCGAAGGCCGGATTGAGCCGGTGTTTGAGAAGGGGTAATGGCTACGCAGAAGAGAGTATTCCTAATCATCATAGCTGTGGTGCTGATGCAGCTTGGTGGGTTCGCACAAAGTAATTCCAGCCAAATAGATGCGGCCAAAACGGACGCGCAGGTACAGAATCTTGTGCGTTCAGTAGATAAATATTATGCGAATTTCACCGTTAAGTCATCCTTACGCTTTGAGGACAAACGAGTAGAAAAGCAGTATCGCAAAGCAGGGGTAAAAGCCTGGGAAAAAGCTGACTTCGACGGTAACGGCCACACCGATCTGCTCATTACTGGCACGCACTACGACCAGGAAAGCAAAGTAATCTGCCTGTTGAATATGGGCGAAAGCCTCGTATTGGAGCCGTTTGACCGGCAGTTCTATCAGGCCTGCCCCATAGCCCGCATCAGCTATGATGGCAAGCAGCCACTGGTGAGCTATACTGACTTCGAAAAGCCATTTCTCAGCATTGACAGCTTACAAGGTAAAAAGGTATTTTCGTTGATTTATAAGTATGGTGGCTTTATTGAATACAACAAGAACAGCGTTCAGGTACCGGCATTGGATAGCATGATGTACGAGTCCTCCTTTGCTTACCACGAAGTAATGGAATCGAAGCTGACAATGGATGCTGCTGGAAAAGCATCTTACAATTCCTGTGAATGGCCGGTGCTGGATGAGGCAAAAAAGCAATGTGAGAAGTTAACGGGGACTATTGGTGCCCAAAGCTTCAGTGATATAGTCGGTTTGATCTACTATATCGACCCGGTACACTTGAAGCCTAAGTATCGCGTCAATGTCAATCATGTGCCGTATGCAACACTAAGATTTAGCTACGCGGGAAATAGAAAGGTAGAGATTAGTGATAGGGGTGAAACGGGCACCTTCGGGTTGATGCGCCTGTATGCGCTACTTGGCCAACTCCGCAAAACCCAGCAGTGGCAATCTGCGCACTAATTATACCAACTCAGAAACGCACTAATGTCCAAACTCCCCTTAACTTCCCAGCCGAAGAGCCATACGCCGCCGCCCGCTTGGTCGCTGTTCAAAGCCCGGCTGCTCGGCTACCTCGTCGGGCTGCTGCCGATAGTGGGAATGCTACTACTGTTTCGCTAGGCGGTGCCGCAGGGTGTGGCGTTGGGGCTTACCGCGGGCGGGCTGTACTTTTCAATGCTGGTGCCGCAGAAGGCCCAGAAACAGTTTTCCTACGACTTCCGCGACCGGGGCGAGTGGCTGGCGCTGGGCGTGTACGCAGCGCTGGTCGTGCTGCTGGTAGTAGGTGTTCAATACTGGTAAAGCCTAAACCATGACGCCGCAAACCGGGAAGATACTGATGCTGCTGGCCCTGGGGCTGCTGGCTTTCGGCGCCTTCGTCTGGCTGGGCGGCGGCTGTCGGCCACGGTCGTCGCCAAGCTGGGCCTGCCCGCCGACCCCGACTGGCTGCTGGTGGCCCGCAGCAGCCCCAGCCTTCACCTAGCCAACAGCATGACCCGGGGGCACACCAAACTGCCAGGGCGAGGGCATCAAGCAGGGCGACGTGCACCTGCTGGCCTACCCGCTGAACGTCGTCACGGCCCCGGCCAAAATCAAAAAAGACCTGGCCTACTACGAAACCCGCGTGCCCAACGAAGTCCTGCCCGCCATGCTTATGGGTTTTGGCGGGCTCGGTATCACGCCCACGGGCATTGTCCAGCGCAAAAGTACCCTGCCCACTGGTTGGCAGTCGGTGAAGCTCTCCGGCGTGGGCGTGCAGCGCAAAACCTATACCGTGGGCCGCTGGCGGCCCGGTTCTTTCCTCTTGTCCCTCTCGTATATGCGTACTCTGTTTTTTGCCTTGCTGCTGGTTATGGCCGGTCCGGCTACAGCTCAGTCCTTACCGGCGTCGCCCCGGCAGCTCTACCCCGGCCTGTTCGAAGCCGTGCAGGTGGCCCGGGTGTATCCCGACAACAAAACATTCGTGGATGCCCTACCCCGGAAAGCTCCTGCCGAGGTGATGCGCGCCTACAACGAGCAGAAAAACAAGCCCGGCTTCGACCTGAAGGCCTTCGTGGCGACGCACTTCATTACGCCGGCCCCGGCCGGCGGGCAGTACCGCAGCCGGGTTGAGGCCGGGCTGCGCCACCATCTGGACACGCTCTGGACCGTATTGCAGCGCAACCCCGACACCGTGAACCGGGCGTCGTCGCTGCTGCCGCTGCCGCACCCCTACATCGTGCCCGGCGGGCGGTTTCGGGAAGTGTATTACTGGGATTCGTACTTCACCATGCTGGGGCTGCAGGAGAGTAAGCGCACGCCCGTGATTCGTAACATGGTCGACAATTTTGCTTATCTCCTCGACCAGTACGGCTTCATTCCCAATGGCAACCGCAGCTACTACCTCACCCGCTCCCAGCCGCCGTTTTTTGCCCTGATGGTGACGCTCCTGGCCACGGAAGAAGCCGGCGACAAAACGGTGCTGCGCTACCAGCCCCAGCTCCTCAAGGAATACGCCCACTGGATGGCTGGTGCCGAGGGCCTGAAGGCCGGCACGGCCACTCTGCGGGCGGTGCGCCTGCCCCAGGGCGAGCTGCTGAACCGCTACTGGGACACCAGCGACCAGCCCCGGGAGGAATCCTACGCCGAAGACGTGGCCGCCGCCAAGCTCAGCAAGCAGCCGCCCGCGCAGTTCTACCGCAACGTGCGCGCCGCCGCCGCGTCCGGCTGGGATTTTAGCACTCGTTGGTTCGGGCCTTCTGAGCAGCTAAGCACGATTCAAACCACCGATTTGGTGCCCGTCGATTTGAACTGCCTGCTGTACTACCTCGAAACGACGATTGCCAAATCCTACCAAAGCCAGGGTAACGCCCGGCAGGCCGCTGCTTTTCTGGGCAAGGCGCAACGGCGGCAAAAGGCCATTATGACCTACTGCTGGGATGCCAAGGCCGGGTGGTTTCTGGACTATAATTTCCGGCAGCGGCAACGTTCGGTCGTGAAAAGCCTTGCCGGTGTCTACCCATTGTCGTTCGGCATTGCCAGCCAGGCGCAGGCCGCGCTGGTCGCCAAAGGCCTGGAGCGCGACTTTAGCAAGCCCGGCGGCCTGGTAACCACCCTCAGCCGCAGCCAGCAGCAGTGGGACGCGCCCAATGCCTGGGCACCGCTGCAATGGATGGCCATCGACGGCCTGCGGCGCTACCGCCACGAGGAGTTGGCCCGCACCGTGGCCACCCGCTGGATAACTTTGAACAGCACCGTATTTCAGCAAACGGGCAAGCTGATGGAAAAATACAATGTGGTAGATAGCAACCTCACCGCCGGCGGGGGCGAATACCTCCTGCAGGACGGCTTTGGCTGGACCAACGGGGTGCTGCTCAAGCTACTCAATCAATACCAGCCGCAAACGAAATAGTGGTGGTATAGGGGCGTTAGCGCTGTGTGCAAGTACCTTGCGCAGGCTGATCTTCAGCTGATACTTGCCTGGGCTTATGACAGGTAGCAAGTTTTGATGATGAAGCTGTGTAGGAAGTCTGTCGACCGTCATGCTTCGACAAGCGGACACCAGATCAAGCATGACGTTCTATTGGATTTTAGTGATTAGACTCGTTCCTGAATAAAGCGACACGAAAAAGAACGTCATGCTGAGCAAAGTCGAAGCATCTCTACCGCAGTGGTAAGTAGCATTGCGGTAGAGATGCTTCGACAAGCGGACGCCAGATGAGCATGACAGCCGAATTTTAGCATCGGTTCCTAATTCAGGAACAAGTCTATTTCCTAAACAGCTTCAATGACTGCTTGGTCGAACAGGAAGAGGCTCGGAGAATGCGTCTGCCAATCAAACTACGGAACGAGCCTCACCTAGCAGAAGCCAAACTCGGCCGGCTGAACAGGGGCGGTGCTCACGTCGTGACCCGCCGCCATTATCGGTACTATCAGCTCGACGTCTTCGCTCAGACCAGATGCGAAACTATCGGCCGGAGTGCGGCGGTGGGGCTAGCGGGATTTGCGGCTGGGAAGGCGGTAGCGGGTTTGGAGGGAAAGCTGGTAAACGTCGTTGAAGTTGGTCGTCGCGTAGGGCTCTAGTGTCCAGCGTTGGTTGAGCAGAAGATTAGCCCGCAGAAAAGCCAGGGCGAACCCTTTTTCAAAATGAGCTCCGTCCCCACCTTTGGTTTTGCTGTTGACCGACGCGAAGCCGCCCGCCAGCCGAAAGGTAGAGAGTCCAAAACCCGAGCCTACGCCAACGGTAGTCGTTCCATCGGCCAGTCCTTGCAAGCCATAATGGGTACTGAGGTGGAAATAGAGCGTCGAAAACTTGCCGATTTCAAACAGGAACTGTGGCGTGACGGTAGTCAGAGCTCTTGGCTCATACAGATGGTCGTAGGCAACCGCACCCATGTGGAGGCCCAGGCCCAGGCGGAAGTAGTTTGGATTGGCGAGCTCGATGTAAGGACTAACAGCATAGAGGGAAGCCCGCCCTTGGTAGGGCTTCAGGTTTAGATTGGGGGTTCCACGGAGCAGAATAATAGTATCCTGCAAGGGCCGGAAGAGGCTGCGGCCCCTGCTGGCATCCAGGGCCAGCGTAAGGGTGCCGTGCCGCCCCACGGGCATCGTGCGGGCAACCCCCACGGAGCCTACCGCATACCGTTGCTGGTAGGTGCTGATGGGAAACGTAGTGCCCGAGCAGCCGTAGTCGGGCGATTCGTAGTACTGCTTCGAGCGGCCGGTCAGGCCCCCCACGCTAATGGAGGTGTAGGTCCGGCTGGCCTTGTTGCTGGTAGAGTCGGGTGGGGCAGGGGCCTGGCTGGTCAGCAGCAAGCACAGCGCCGCCAGCCCCAGCGGCAGCCCCGTGAGCCGCTGGCCCGCAGTAGAGTGCAGCAGCAGCAGCCCCACTTCCACAACCAGCAGCGGCAGCAGCAAGCTCTTGACCACCAGCTGCTCGGGGAGCGTGAGCCACTGCGGACCCAGCAGCGCCGTGACACCCAGCAGGGCCACCGCTCCCAGCAGGTTTCGCCGGGGCGGGGCGGTGGGCAGGGCCGCGCAGGTCCCGAACGCCGGTTTGTGACGAATGCTGTGAAAGAAATAGCCGAGTAAGCCGCTGGCTGCCAGCAGCAGTGCTACCTGCACTGGTTTGAGCCCCAGCCAGTCGCCGGCCCCTAGCACATCGCCGAGCGGGTCGCGCCAGAACTCCAGCCCAAACCGGCCGGCGGCATACAACCCGAACGTAAGCACCAGGCGGCTGCCGGCCGGCCAGGGCTGGCGGCGCGTGAGCCCCAGTACCGCGCCGATGCCGAGGCACAGCAGAATCTGGTAGAGCTGCACCGCGTGCAGGGGCAGGGTGTGGGCGGCCGTGGCCGGAATATGCCCTTGGGCCACTTGAGCCAGAAAGGGCAGCGTGCCCGGCGCGTATACCACGGCCCCGGGCCCGGTGGTGGCCACGCCAAAGCAACAGCCTACGAGCCAGCACCCCACGCCCTGCACAGCCAGCCCAAGCACGAAAGGCAGCGCAAACGCATCGAAAACATCCCGGCCAAACCCGAGCCAGCGCCGCAGCACCGCTATGCCTACCACGGCCCCCAGCATGCCGCCCAGCACCGAGCGCTGCGCCGTGCCATGCCCCGCAGCGGGCTGCAGCAAATGCTGCCAATCGAGCCAGGAGAGGGTGATAAGCTTGGTGCCCAAAATCAGGAGCAGCACGGAGCCCGCTACCAGCAGCAGCCACGGCCGCAGGGCATAGCGCCGCCGATGACATTCCCACAGTAGCAGCAGGGCCGCCAGGGCAAAACCAAGCAGATAGAATAACAGATAAGGGTTGGGTGGCATGGGGACGACAGACGCTGAAATGGAGAATAAGGACAGAGTCAAAAGTTCAATCCGGTGGCTGAGAGCAGCACCGGCGAGCTACGACCCAGATTTCGCTTCGAACCTACCAGTCTGTTGGGGAGAATTAGTCCCGGAAAGTGAAATAGATAGACCTTTAAATAAGGATGTTTATACTTCAAGTCATTGTTAATAAATGCATTAAATCTTTTTATTTAGACTTGTCAGAAATTGTAAATTAATTGTAGGCATAGCTATAATCTACTCTTTTGGAGAGTGACCAGGAGCGTGTGTGGGCCTTTTCAACAAAGCCGATTTCGTCATGCTTCGCTGGTCGAAACAGCTCTTCCGCTTTGTTGAAAAGGAGCCCCAGGCGAAGTGGGAGTGATGCTTCGACAAGCGGATGTCAGATCAGGCAGGACACGAAAAGCGACATCTCAAACACGAGCCACGAAAGAAGGGCACCGCCAGCAAGCGGTGCCCTTTTTTCGTGGCTCAGCGCGTAGAGCCACAGCCGCGCCGCCAAGCCGGCTACTGGGGGTCGGCCAGCAGCGGGGTTTTCGGCGCGGCCACCTCGTAGTGCACGATATTCTCGACCATGCCCTTAAAGATGACAAAGTGAAAAGGTACCAGCGAATACCAATACAGCCGACCGGCTAATCCCCGGGGCCGAAACGCGGCCAGCTGTTCGAGGGTGTGCGAGCCGTCGTCGTTGGGCACGATGCGGAACTGCAGCCAGGCCTCGCCGGGGAGCTTCATTTCGGCGTAGAGCAGCAGGCGGCGGCCGGCGCGGTCGGCTACCAGCACGCGCCAGAAGTCGAGCGGGTCGCCGGGACGCAGGCGGGTGGGGGAGCGGCGGCCCCGGCGCAGGCCCACGCCGCCCACGGCTTTGTCCATGAGCCCCCGGATGCGCCAGAGCCAATCGACCTTGTACCAGCCGCGCTGCCCGCCGATGCTCCAGATATTCTGCAGCACTTCCTCCGGCGGGCGGGTAAAGCGCAGCGTCTGCTGGTCGGTGAGCATGCCGTTTTGGGGCACCTGCACAAAATCCATGTAGTTCTGCTCCATCACGCCGCTGCTCACCGCGTCGCTCCAACTGCTGATGACTTCGTTCTGCTCGATGCGGGTGAAGGCCAGCGCCAGGGCAGCGGCGTAGCTCATGCACACATGGGGCAATACTTGCGTAATGCTGCGCTTGGTGGCCACGATGGTATCGTTGCGCAGGCTTTCGACCAGACTTTGCGCCAAGGAAAACGTGGTGCGCGTGACCAGAAACAGCCACCACGACGAGAGCCTAGGCGTGAGTACCGGCACCGTGACGATGTAGCGTCGGTAGCCGCGCTCGGCGGCCAGGCCCAGCAGCATCTGCTTGTAGGTCAGCACGTCGGGGCCACCGATGTCGAAGGTTTCGCCCAGGCAATCGGGGTGGTCGAGCACGGCGGTGAGGTAGTGCATCACGTCGCGGATGCCGATGGGCTGGCAGCGCGAGTTGAGCCAGCGCGGCGTAACCATCACGGGCAGCTTCTCCACCAAATCCCGGATAATCTCAAACGATGCCGACCCCGACCCGATGATAATACTGGCCCGCAGCACCGTGACGGCCGTATGCCGCGCCTTTTGCAGCACTTTCTCCACCGACTTGCGGGAGCGAAGGTGGGCCGACAGGGCCCGGTCGTTGGCAATGCCGCTGAGGTAGATGACCTGCCGGGCCGTGGTCTGGTCGAGGTAGTCGGTGAAATGGCGCGCCGAAAGCTGCTCGGCCCGGAAAAAATCCTGGTCGTGGCCGCTCATGGAGTGCACCAAGTAGTAGGCCGCGTCGATGTCGCGGGGCAGCGCCTCGAGCGTGGCTGGCTGCAGCAAGTCGGCGGCCACCACTTGCACTTGGGCGTGCAGCCGCTCGGGCAGCTCGAAGCGGCGCGGGTCGCGCACCAGGCACACTACTTCGTGGCCGGCTTCCACCAGCAGCGGCAGCAGGCGGCGGCCGATGTAGCCATTGGCACCCGTGAGCAGAATTTTCATAGCGTGGTGAAAGAAGCGGCGACTGGATGCAGCTAGAACCTGCGGCGGGCGGTTTAGTTGCCGGTGGTCAGGGCGGGGTTGCCGGCTACCGGCTACCTTTGTGGGTATTGATTTCACTTCTTCTGCCCGTATGCCCGCTTCGCTTTCCTCCCGTACCTGGCTCTGGTTGTTTGTGCTGGTGCTGGGAGCCGGATTACTGTTAGGCCTCGGCAGCTGGGGCGTAGTAGAAAGCAGCGAAGCCCGCTACGCCGAAATTGGCCGCGAAATGCTGGTCAGCCACGACTGGCTACATCCTCGCCTGCTCGGTATTCAGCACTTCCACAAGCCTCCGCTTACGTACTGGCTCACGGCGGCCGGGTTGGCTCTGGCTGGCCCCACGGCCACCGGGGCGCGGCTGCTGTCGGTGCTGGCCGTGCTGGCGCAGGTGGTGCTGGTGTATGGCCTGGGCCGGCTGCTGTTTTCGGGTAATGGGCGGCACGCGCTGGCCGCCGCCGTGGTGTACGGCACGCTGCCGGTCGTCCTGATTTCGGCCCTGAACGTCACGACCGATGCCTACCTGATGACGCTGGAGCTGGCTGCCGCCTACGGCGTTCTGCGCTATCTGCACGGGGGCGGCTGGCGGTGGTTCTACTTATTTTGGGTTGGGCTTGGCCTGGCTTTTCTCACCAAAGGCCCGGTGGGTGCGGTGTTGCCGCTGATGGTAGCCGTCAGCTTTTACTTCCGCCAAAGCCGGCCCCGGCTGCCCTTCACCTGGCATCATGCGCTGGGGCTGGGGCTGCTGCTGCTGATCGGCGTGAGCTGGTACATCTATCTGGTCGTCGAAAACAGGGAGCTGATGCGCTATTTCCTTTGGAATCAGACGGCCGAGCGGTTTGCCAACGCTGGGGCGTTTAAACGGGCCAAGCCGTGGTGGTTTTACCTGGTGCTGGTGCCGGTTGGGAGTTTGCCGTGGGTGGTGGCGCTGCTGGTACAGCTGGTACGTACGCGCTGGGCGGAGGTGCCCCGACAGTGGCGCAACGTGCTGATATTCTGGGTGGTGGTGCCGCTGGGGTTTTTCTCCCTGGCCCAGTCGAAGCTGCTGCTCTATCTGCTGCCCATTTTCCCTGGCATTGCCCTCCTGACGGTATATTACCTGGGCCGCCTGACCGATGCCGCGCTCTACCGCTGGTACGTGGCCATGAGTAGCGTGCTGGGCTTATTATTAGCGGGCCTATGCATGTTGCCGGCCCTGTCGGTAGCGCTGGCGCTGCCGGTCGAAATCTCGCCGCTCACGCCGCTGTGGCCCGCCGCGGGCACCGTGGCGCTGGTGCTGCAGCAGGTGCTCTGGGATGAGGTGCGCGTGGCACCCCGCTTGCTGGTGCTGACCGTCATTTTCGCCCTCACGCTGCTGATTACGGCCAAACCCCTGCTGCGCCAGAACCAGCTGGCCAGCGGTGGCACGCGGCCGGTAGCCGAGTGGCTGCGTGCCCGGCACCTCGACCAGGGCCTGGTGCTGGTGTATGATGAGATGTTGCCGTCGTTGGCCTTCGAGCTGCATAAGCTGCCCATCACGCTCCGGCACGACAACGACGACCTCAAGCGCGAAACGCAGTTTGAGCGCACCAACGACTGGCAGAAGGTGCTGGTCGATATGAACGACCCGGCACAGGATGCTTACCTCAAAAGTCTGCTGGCCCAACACCCCGTGTTACTCGTGCGAGGCGAACTGGAAGACTACCGCGCCTGGATGCTGCCCTACTTTCCGCAGCAGGAGCACCTGGGCCCCTGGACTATTTACTACGGCGGCTGGAAGTAGCACCGCGCCCCGGCCACTACCGCCGCCTGTCCTGTCTGATCCGGCGGCGGCTTGCCGAAGCATTTTTACTGTTGTATTCAGGTAAAACAGAACGTCATGCTGAGCGCAGTCGAAGCATCTCTACTGTGCAACTAATCAGATTTACTCTTGCGGTAGAGATGCTTCGACTGCGCTCAGCATGACGTTCTGTTTCAGGGGGTTCTCTCTATACCTTCTGCTTTACCCCAGAAAGCACTTCGCCTATATACACGGCTTCGGCTTTTTCGCGCAGGTTGTAGTTGGAAGCCATTACCTCGCCGTACGCGCCGGCCGAGCGAATCACGATTAGGTCGCCGCGGCGGGTTTCGGGCATGGTCACCTCGCGCCCGAAGGTGTCAGACGATTCGCAGATGGGCCCGACGACGTCGTAGAGCTGCCGGGAGCCGGTGCTGCTCATGTTCTGGATGAGGTGGTAGCTGCCATACAGCGCCGGACGAATCAGCTCGGTCATGCCCGCGTCCAGAATGGCGAAATTGGTTTGCTGGCTGCGCTTCACGTAGAGCACGCGGCTCACCACAGTGCCGCATTGCGCTACCAGCGAGCGGCCCAGCTCCACGTGCACCTGCTGGCCGGGGCGGCGCTCCAGGTGCTGATCGAACATGCGGAAGTAGGCTTCGAAATCGGGAACAGCCTGGGTGTCGGGGTTGTGATAATCGATGCCCAGGCCGCCGCCCACGTTGAGGTGGGGCAGCGTGTGGCCCCGGTCTTCGAGCCAGGTTTGCACCTCGTTCAGCTTGCGGCTCAGCACCGCGAATACGCTCAGGTTGGTGATCTGGGAGCCAATGTGCGCGTGAATACCCACCAGCTCCAGCTGGGGCAGCGTGGCCAGCAAGTCGAGCACTTCGGCCAGGTCCGAAAGGCCGATGCCGAACTTGTTGGCATCGAGGCCCGTGGTGATGTAGTGGTGGGTGTGAGCGTCCACGTTGGGGTTGATGCGCAGCGCCACCCGGGCCCGCCGGTTCTGGGCCGCCGCCAGCTCGTTCAGCACCACCAGCTCTTCCCCCGATTCGGCGTTGAAGCACCAGATATCGGCGGCCAGGGCCCGGTTGATTTCTGCGTCCGACTTGCCCACGCCCGCGAATACAATGTCTTGGGGCGCAAAACCCGTATCCAACGCCCGCTGCACCTCGGCCCCGCTTACGCAGTCGGCACCCAGGTCGTGCTGCCGGACGCGGTCCAGAATCGGGGCGTTGGCATTGGCCTTCAGGGCGTAGTGCACGTGCATGGCGCGCGGCCGGGCCGCCTGCTGCGCCGCCGCCAGGGTGCGGTCGAGCAGCGCCAGGTCGTAGAGGTAGAAAGGAGTGGGCCGGGCCGCAGCGTCGGCGGGGAGAGAAAAGCTCATGTAAAGGGTACTAGTCGGACAACGAATGGAGGAGCGGCGGTAAGCGCCGCTAGGCGTTTGCTACCGGCCGCGGCTGAAACAGCCCTTCGTTCAGGGCCTGCAAGGCGCGCACTTTGTAGCTGCTATGAATCAGCAGGCTGATGTTGTTGGGCGAGCCGCCGTAGGAAATCATGCGCAGCGGAATGTCCTTCAGGGCATTAAACACCAGGCGGGCCGAACCGTTGTTTTCCTGAATCAGATTGCCCACCAGGCATACTATCGTCTGGTCCTGGTCTACTTCCACCGCGCCAAAGCCGCGCAGGTCTTCCAGAATCTCGGCCAGGTGGGTGGCGTCGTCAATGGTCAGCGACACGGCCACTTCCGAGGTCGTAATCATGTCGATGGGCGTGCGGTAGCGCTCAAAAACCTCGAATACGCTGCGCAGAAAGCCGTGGGCCAGCAGCATCCGGCTCGATTTGATCTTGATGGCCACCAGCCCGTCTTTAGCCGCTACGGCCTTGATGGCTTCGTCGCCGGTTTTGGCCGAAATCAGCGTGCCCGGCGCTTCGGGCTGCATCGTGTTGAGCAGGCGCACGGGAATCCCGTATTTGCTGGCCGGCAAGATGGAGCTGGGATGCAGGATTTTGGCCCCGAAATACGCCAGCTCGGCCGCTTCGTCAAACGACAGCTCCCGAATCGGGTAGGTATCGTCTACCACCCGGGGGTCGTTGTTGTGCAGTCCGTCGATGTCGGTCCAGATCTGAATTTCCTCGGCCTGCGCCGCCGCCCCAATCAGCGAGGCCGAGTAGTCGGAGCCGCCCCGCTTGAGGTTGTCGATGTCGCCGTTGGCATTGCGGCAAATGTAGCCCTGCGTAATAAACAGAGGCTGCTCCGCGTGTGGAGCCAGCACAACGGCCAGATGCTCGGCAATGTAGGCCTCGTCGGGCTCCTCGTCCTTGTCGAGGCGCATGAAGTCCAGGGCCGGCAGCAGCACGGCGGGCTGCCCCAGCAGGGCCGTGTAGTAGCGGTGAAACAGCAGCGTGGACAGCAGCTCGCCCTGGGCCAGAATGAGCCGCTCGCCGGAGGCCGACAGTGGGTGACGCGTCAGGTTGAAGATGGTTTTGAACGAGGCATCGAGGTGACCGATGGCCTCGGCTGCTACGTCGGCCTCGGGCAGCAGCTCGCGGGCCACGATGAGGTAGTGCTGGCGCAGAATCTCGGTTTGGTAGGTGGCCGCCGTCGTGTCGCCCTCATACAGTAGCTTCGTAATGTTGACCAGCGCGTTGGTAGTGCCCGACATGGCCGACAGCACAACGATGCGGGGCTCCGGGCCCTGAATGAGAGCCGGCAGCGCGCGCATGCGCTCAGCTGAACCGACGGAGGTGCCACCAAACTTGAGAACTTTCATCAGTGAAAAACGAAATACAACAGAAAAGGAACGGGACGGAGCGACAATAAAGCAGCAACAAACAAAAAGCGCCGGTCTGCGAAGACCGGCGCTCAATGCTTAAAAGAAGGAAGCATGAAGAAGTGCGACGGTCAGGTCGAGGGCCGTTTGCAGCATTTCTTCAGCATCATGGGTGTAGCTGCCAAGGGCTTGGCCACGGCAGCGCGGCCGGCCGAAGCCACCGAAAATGCCGAAGAGAAGCCGAAACAGGAAGTATTCATGCGCTAAAATAACCACGGCAACGCGCCGCTGGCAGGAGTTTGCGGCTGCAAGTACGGGCATGAGCCGGAAAGTATCGGCATGTTCATTCTAAAATTTCTTTCCGGAGGATGTTCTAGACCTACTCAGTGCAGGAAGTCGCCAACCGTAATCAGCACGTCCTGCTTGATCTGGCGTCCGCAAAGTCGAAGCATCTCTACTGCTTCGTAGGAACTACTCGACGGAGTGGTAGAGATGCTTCGACTTCGCGGACGCCAGATCAAGCAGGACGTTCTTTTGACTTCCTACACAGCTTCAGTAGTAGCTTCTCCCCTAGGCTGTGTGGACAGGACGTTCAAAAAGCATTCAGAACTGCTTTTCGACTATTGTCCACACACCCCAGGAGAAGAGTGTAATTAAAATAGTGGTGGTCCAGGGGCGAGAGAGTAGGGCCGCGCTAGTCGGGAAGCGGAAAAAGAGCCGCCGGGGCATCTGCAACTTTTGGTGGGCCGCTGTGTTGGTAGCTCACTCATCCCTTTTTCTCACCACCGCATGAAAGCTTTTTACCTGTTTGGCGCTACGGCGATGCTGGTTTCGGCCGCCCAGGCGCAGCAGCTGCGCCTGCCCGCCGCCAGCCCCCGCGTCACCATTCGCCAGGAGTTCTCCACGTCGTTTGTGGGCCTCGACTACTCCCGCCCGGCGAAGAAAAGCCGGGCGATATTCGGTAAGCTGGTGCCCTACGATGTGGTGTGGCGCACCGGAGCCAACACCGTCACCAAAGTCCGCTTTGGCGAGGAGGTAACTTTCGGCGGCCAGAAAGTGGCGGCCGGCACTTACGCTCTGCTCACCATTCCGGCCGCCAAGGAATGGACACTGATTCTGAATAAGGATACGGCCCAGTGGGGGGCCTACGGCTATAAGCCCGAGCTGGACGTGGTGCGCGTAAAAGCCAAAGCCTCGTCGGTGGCCAGCGTGGCCGAAAACCTGTCGTTGACGCTCGAAAACCTGCAATCTGCTGCCGCCGACCTCACCCTGCGCTGGGACAAAACCCAGGTGGCGGTGCCGATTCTGGCCGACGCCAACGCCCGCGTACTGGCCCAGATTCAGGAAGCCATGAAGGGGGAGAAGAAGCCCTACATGAGTGCCGCGCAGTATTATTACAACAGCAACAACCCCGACATGCCTCAGGCGCTGACCTGGATTGACGAGGCCATTAAAATCAAGCCCACCTACTCGGCGTACTACTGGAAAGCCCGGGTATTGCAGCGCACCAAGCGCAACGCCGAAGCCGCCGAAGCTGCCCGGCAGTCGTTGGAGCTGGTGAAGCTGGAAAAGAACGAGGTAACCAAGGGCGAATACACCCGCCTGGGCCAGCAGGTGCTGGCGGAAGTGGGCAAGAAGTAATCGACGGCCAGGACTATAACAAAAGCAGGCCCGCACGACTATCGTGCGGGCCTTTTTGTAAGATGAAATAAGGAGCTAATGCTCTGCCGTCCCAGCTTATGAATAATAAATATGCTGTCGTGGCCGCTACCTGCCTTATTCTACCATAAGCTGCTCCAGGCTCTGACCGCAGCGAAGCGTATAAAGACCCGGAGCCAGACCGGCGGTGGGGAGCGTGGTTTCCTGCTGCCCAGCCTTGAGACTGGTGTGGCGCACCTGTCGTCCAACGGCATCGAAGAGCTGCACGAGCAATAGTTGACTTGCGGGTGTAATTAGGCGCAGCGTGGCCCCGGCGGCAGCCGTGGTAGGGTTGGGCCACAGGGCTACCGGTTGCAGGTCCGTAATTTTGCGGGTGCTCAGCACGCCGGCGCTGGCCAAACGCGCTACCACTACGTCGCCGCTAAAGGTAGTGCTGCTGGTATGACCGGTAAGAGTAGTGCTGCCGAGCGTAAGCGAGCCTTGGAAATAGCCAGTCGTATAGAGGTTGCCGAGTTGGTCGAGTACTGGTGAGCTCAGATAATACGTGGTAGCGCCCGCATTGATAGCCGGTGCTGGCAAAGCGTACTCCCATTGGCCAACTGTGCTGAAGCGGGCCACGAAGCTGCGGCGTCCGGTGGCCGTAAATGACAGACTACCAAAGGTGTACAACTGGCTAATTGTGCTGGTTAGGCGGCCGGTTACGAGGGCATTACCGGCTTGGTCGGTTGTAATATTGCCGAATGTGAGGCCACCGGACGCGGTGCCCACTGTGCTCCACTGGCCCGCCGCTGAAAGCCTGGCCACAAAGGGGGAAGCAGTGGAAATAGTGGTGCTGCCTAACACAGTGCCTGCTGCAGCCGAGCCACTCACCCAGAGGCTACCACTACGGTCATAGGCGACTCCCAGTGCTTGACTAGCCGGCGCGCCGGTGCTGGTGGCCACCCATTGCCACTGATTGGCAGCGTTGAGTTGGGCCACAAACAGCTTGGTACCGCTACCAGTAGCAGCGGTCAACGTTGAGGTGCCAAAGGTGGCAGAAGCATCCTGTAAGGTTCCCGCCACCGTTACTTGCCCTTGCGGCCCCACGGCGGCGGCGCGTACCTGCAACCCCAGGTTGGGGGCAGTGGTCGAAAGAGTGGGTACTACGCTTATGGCACTTAGCCATGTGCCAGTAGGGCTGAGGCGGGCCACGAATACCGCCCTGGGATTCCTGTCATTCGATGGATCGGGCAAGGTGATGGTACCAAACGTGGCTGCACCACCGGAATAGGAACCGGCCACAATAATGTTTCCGGTGACTGCGTCCACACTCATTGTTTGGGGTATCACGTAGCCTTCATCGTCGGCGTTCGTTACGGGGGCTATCCACTGGGGCTGGCCAGTGGGTGTAAGACGGGTCACGAACATCGTATTGGTCGAGTTGATTGTCCGGCTAAGTGTGCCGACCGTCACCACGTTGCTGTTGGCGCCAAAGCTGATGGCCTCTCCTGCGGCGTACACATTGCCGGCCGCGTCGGGCGTTACCAGACGAATTCCCAACGCATCCTGGTTGGTGGTGGCCCGCACCGCCCATTGCCATTGCAGGGCCGGGGAGAGCTTCGCGATGAATCCGCTCTGCAATTGGGTGCTGCTGAGGGTAGTGCTGCCAAAAGTTTGTACCGCAGGTACTCCGCTGTTTTGCCCACTGTTCAGAAAGCCGCCCACGTACACGTTGTTGGCTGCGTCCGTTGCTACCGATTGGCCAATAGCCCCGGAGTCGTCATTAGGAGCAGCCGTGGCCACACTCTGCACGCCGCCTTGCCAGACTGGAGTTTGGGCCGTCACGGTAGTAGTAGCCAGCGCCAAGGCAAAAGTCACTAAAACTGAACTCGCAATACGAGGAGATAGAAGGGTAAAAATGTGCTTCATGAACCGCAAGGTTGGTTAGTAGGTCAGCACAACATTAGAGAACCTCCAGAGAACTAAAAATACCCACATGTGGGTATTTTTAGTTGAGAGTCGTCCCGTAATTCTTGCCCGGCCCTGATCATCCGCCTCGACAAGGCTACTCTACAATAGCTGAATAGCTCAAAGGCCCGGATGACACTCGTCCGGGCCTTTGAGCTATTTAGGGCTGATACAGAGTGTACGTAGCTCTACTGCACTTGCTGCTAAAAAACGCTACAAATCGCTGCCGCCAGGCGTGATTTTGTCAATCAGCCAGCGGCCGTCGGCAGCTTGCGTTAGCTCGAAATCCAGCCCTTCCTGCCAGTTTTCATGGCGCGGTCCGCGGGCCTGCACCTGCGCCCGGCGGCCCTGCCGGCGCGTAACCACCAAGGTGCCTACTTTCAGCTCGGCCGCCCTAGCATCAGCTTCTTGGGAAAGCATCAGAAAGTCGTAATCGAATCCGGCTGGGGGACCATCGTTCTGCGGGTGCAACTGCAGTGTATCGGCGTAGCGTCGGAAGTAGGTGCGCCAGCCCGCCAGATAGGTCGAAGATACAGTGCCGCTTTTTTGCACCTCCCGTAGCCAGATTTCCGTGCCGGGAAAATTCACCGCGTAGAACATGGTGCTGTCCTGTCCGTCGTCATTGAGCAAAAAATCAGTGGGCAAGGTCTCCCACTTCGCCAGATACCAATCTACAAACTGTCGGACTGTCTGGTCCGGGCCTGCTGTGGAAGAAGCCACCGTTGTTGGCTCCGGCACCGGCACGGGCCGCTCCACCTTCGCTGGCTGATCGGCTGGGCTGGTACAGGCCGTAGGAGCAGCTGCCAGAAACAAAATCAGATACTTCCTCATACTAGGGCTGGCTGGCGCGAGAGGCTTTACCGCACTGGCTTCGGTAGCACAGGCAGGCTCTCGTGGCCTTCGGCATCCACGGAGGCCACGCCGAAGATGAAGTTGTCTTTGCTGTGCGGCAAATCGGCCGCGTTGGTCGTGACCGGGAAGCGCTGCTGCCATACCGGGGAAGTGGTTTCGCGCATCAGTACCACGTAGCTGGCGGGTTTTTCGCCCACTTTGGGCGCGTCCCACTTCAGCTGGGTGCGGTTGGTGAGGTTGGCCGTGAGCACGCCTACGTTTTCGGGCGAGCCGGGGGCCAGGGCCAGGCTGGCCATCGTGGCCAGGTTTACGCCCGTGTTCTTGCGCAGGTACTCGTAGTCCACAAACTCGGGCAGGTCGCCGTATTGCAGGCCGTTTTCGGTGCGCAGGTCCTGGTGCTGGTGGTTGAAGTTCTCGTTCACCTCCGTGAAGCGCACCGCCGTAAAGCCCTGCTGGTTGAAGGGCGTGTGGTCGCCGCCGCGCAGAAACCGGTCGGGGCGGTACTCCAGCAGCACGCCGAAGTCGTTGACATACTGCTCGCAGGCAATTTTGCTGTAGCGGGCCAGTTGGCGGCTGGGCGAGTCGTTTTCGCTGCTCAGGGTGCGGCGCAATCGGGCCTCGTCGGCGGTTTCGGTGGCCGGCACGCCCTCGCTGAAAATTCGAATGTGCTTATTGTCGGAAATCTCGGGGTCAAAGCCTTTCGAGTTGCCCACGATGTCGTTGTTGAGCATCCCAACCAGGTTCCAGCCCTCTTTCTTGGCGCGCTTGGCCATGTGCGTCGAGCCATACAGGCCTTGCTCTTCACCCTGCACAGCCACGAAAATGAGCGTGCACGGATACTGCTTCTGCGACATTACCCGGGCCATTTCCATCACCAGCGCCACGCCCGAAGCGTCGTCGTTGGCACCCGGCGCGTCGGCCGTGGCGTTCATCACGTCCGTCACCCGCGAGTCGAGGTGGCCGCTCACGATGAAAACGCGCGTATCGGCCGGGTCGGTGCCGGGCAGCGTGGCCATAACGTTGGCCATGATAACGGGCTGGTTGATGCGGCGGCCGTCGGGCTTCACCAGGAAGGTGTCCTGTTCCACTTTCAGGCGGCCGCCGCTGGCCTTGGCATACTTGCGGAACTCCTGCTCGACCCACACCCGGGCCGCCCCAATGCCGCGCTTTTTGCTCTTGGTGTCGCTCAGGGTGTGGCGCGTGCCAAACGACACCATTTTGCGGATGTCTTCTTCCAGGTTTTTAGCCGAAACAGCCTCCACCATCTGCTTGATGGCGGGGTCGGGAGCAGTCGTGTTCTGGGCGAAAAGACGAGCCGGAACCATACCAGCCGACAGCAGCAGCGCGAAACGTAAATTCATAAGACAAGGAAAAGGAAAGCGCGAAATAGTCGCGGGGAAGATTCGGTGCGGAAATTACGGGAGAGTAAGCGGAAAACAGGCGAAAAAAGGCAAAAGGGCGTTGTTTATTCTGGAGGCTTATTCCCGAATAAGAAATGGCTGAAAATTTTCGCTGCTTTTGGCAATCGGAAAGTTTTTTTGGCTGACTAAGCCAGTATGGGGTTGCTCCTTGAGAAGCCAAAGTTTCTGGTCTCAAATACCGCTTGGAAAACAACCGATTTCTTATTGAGGAACAAGTCTAGTGTTTTATCTGCCATCCTGAGCTTGCGAAGGACTTTTCTCACCTGAATGATAAACTTCATTCAATGCGCAAAAGCTTCCTGTTGTGCCGACGGTAAAGAGCTACAGCACGTTGGTAGAATCTCCAGTGGGTAAGAAGAGGAAGGTCCTTCGCTTTACTCAGGATGACAGTGCAAACAACGGAGCTAGCTGAAAAACCCTTTCCTCACCCCACCGACACCAATACGCTGGCCGCGTTGCCTCCAAAACCGGCCGCGTTGACCAATACGCGCCGAATAGGGCGGGACGGGGCCACCGCCAAATCGGTAGCAAACGGGGCCGTGGGCCAGCGTTGGGTAGTCAGCAGCTGGCAGGCGAAGTCGAGGCTCAAGGCCGCCGATGCGCCCAGCGTGTGGCCCAGCAGCCATTTGTTCGACACCAAATCGGGTTGCTTGTGCCCAAAAACCGCCTGTATGGCCTGCCGCTCCGCCGCGTCGCCGGCGGGCGTGCCGGGGCTGTGCAGCACCAGCGCGTCTACATCCGCTATAGTGCCGCCCGCCATGCGCAGCGCCGCCCGCATAGCCATCTGGAAGTGCTGGCCATCGGCGGAGAGGCCGGTTTTGCTGCCGATGGCCTCGAAGCCAAAGCCCACGCCTTCCAGGCAAAAAACCGGGGCTGCGGTTGGGTGCGCGGCCTGCTCCTGTGCCAGTGCCTGTCGGCTGATTTTTTCCAGCGCAAACATGGCCGCGCCCTCACCCAGCACGAACGTGGATGGCTTGCCCGCGCCTGGTCGGCAAGGGAAGTCGGCGGGGGCAAAGGGCGAATAAATGCCCAGCGCCTGCATCTGGGCCAAGGTGAAATCGGTGAGCGGAGCCTCGGTGCCCCCGGCCAGAAACCGCCCGGCCATGCCTGCCCGCAGCCACGCCACGGCATTGCCCAGGGCCTGAAACGCGCTGCTGCACGTGCTGGAGTGGCTGAGCGCCGCCCCGCCCGTAGTACCCGCGTCGTAGGCTACCCAGCTGGCCACGTTGCCCAGCGTAGTGAGCGGCGACGCGGCGGCGGCCACGGTTCCGTCGGCCAGAAAGCCTGCGTGAAACTGCTCCAGCCGCCCCGTCGCGCCCCTGGATGAGCCGATGCTGACGCCCAGAGCGGCCGAATCCTGGGGCAGCCAGCCGGCCTGCGCGGTAGCCTGGCGGGCGGCCAGCACGGCCAGCAGCACCGTGCGGTCGAGCTGGCGGTAGGGCGCGTAGTTGCGGCGCAAATCGGTTAGTGCCGTTTCTGCCGCCGCCGGCAGGCTGCCCACGGCCAGCGTGTGCGGCCCCAGCCGGCGCGACTGAAACGGGGATTCTGCTGCCTCAGCCATTAGCAAAGACTCGCCCAAAGCGGAAACCCGACCCCGGCCGCGAATGATAATCAGGTCGTCGGAAGCGGCGCTAGTCATGCAGGATTTCGGGCAGGTTGGCGGCAGGCGTGAAGTCGAGCACCAACGCCCGCATACGGCGCAGCACGGCGTAGAGCAGCTCCAGCTCGGCGGGCGTGGTGCAGTAGGGCGGTAGCAGATAGACCACGTTGCCCAGGGGGCGCAGCACTACGTGGTGGTCGAGGGCGAGCTGGTAGAAGGCGTCGCGCAGGCGGCTGAAGTAGCTGGTGCCCTCGCCGGGGTCGTATTCCACGGCCAGAATAGTGCCCCGGTGCCGCACCGCCCGAATGCCCGGCTGCCCCTCGGTTTCCTGGCGGAAAGCGGCGTGGGCGGCCTCCATCTGCTGCCGCTGCCGGGTGCATTCGTCGGCCCGCGTCAGCTCCAGGCTGGCCAGGGCGGCGGCGCAGGCCACGGGGTTGGCGGTGTAGGAGTGGCCGTGAAACAGAGCGCGCATCTTGTCCTGACTCAGAAACGCCTCGTAGATGGGCGCGGCGCAGGTGGTAAGGCCCATGGCCAGCGTGCCGCCGGTGAGGCCTTTGGAAAAGCACATCATATCGGGCTGCTCAGTGAGCAGGCTGCTGGCAAACAGCGGCCCGGTGCGCCCGAAACCGGTCATTACCTCATCGGAAATAGCCAGCACGCCGTGGTGGTGGCAGCGGCGCAGCATCTCGCTCAATACCGCCGGCTCATACATCACCATGCCGGCCGTGCCCAGCACCAGCGGCTCGAAGATGAAGCCGGCCACATCGGGGCGGGTCAGCAGCGCATCCAGCTGGGCCAGCACTTCGGCTTCGCGGCCCGGCACCGGCACCTCCAGGAACTCCACATCAAACAGCAGCGGCCAGAAGGGCTGGGTGAAGGCGCCGCGGCTGCTCACGGCCATGGCCCCGAAGGTGTCGCCGTGGTAGGAGTCACGGAAGCACAGGAAGGTGCGGCGCTCGGGCTGGCCCTGGTTGTGGAAGTATTGCAGCACCATTTTCAGGGCCACTTCTACGGCCGTCGAGCCATTGTCGGAGTAGAATACGCGGGCTTGGCTGGCGGGCAGCAGGGCCAGCAGCTGCTCGGCCAGCTCTACGGCCGTGGGGTGGGTGAAGCCGGCAAACAGTACGTGCTCCAGGGTGCGCAGCTGCTCGCTCACACGGGCCGCAATGTGCGGGTGGGCGTGCCCGTGCAGGTTCACCCACCACGACGAAATACCGTCGAGGTAGCGGGTGCCGTCTTCGGCAATGAGCCACGAGCCCTCGCCCCGCACAATTGGGATGGGCAGCGGGGCGGTTTGCATCTGGGTGTAGGGGTGCCAGAGCACGGCGTGGTCGCGCTCGGCCAGGGAAAGAGTGGAATCGGGAAGCGTAGGCATTGTAGGTGGAGCCGGAAGTGTCGGCCGGGACAAAGCTACAACCAGCGGGTCGCACGGCGGTTCCGGTGTTGCAGGCGATGGTTCCGGCGTGGCAGGCCATGGTTCCGGTGTTGCAGGCGATGGTTCCGGCGTGGCAGACGACGGTTTCCGCAGAGGGCGCAGAGATTTCCGCAGAGGTTCGCAGCGCTGTTTTGACGAACTCCGGAGCCAATAGCCGTGTGGCGGAATACAGAACAACGAAACGTGAACGTTATGCTGAGCGAAGCCGAAGCATCTCTACCGCAACGGTAATCAGACTTCAATGATCAGCTGTGAGTAACCGTGCAAACGGCGCGACCGGGTCGCCTCACCCCCCGGCCCCCTCTCCAAAGAGGAGAGGGGGAGCCAAACGGTCGAAGCTAATCCGGTGTCCCCTCTCCTTTTCGGAGAGGGGGTCAGGGGGTGAGGCGCATGCCAGAACGATATGCTTACTTACGGCCTGCTTTGGGAGTAAGTCTATAACCCAAACCAGGCCCGGAACGCAGCGGCGTAGCGGCTCACCACGGCCGGGGTTACTTCCGTTTCCGGCCGCACGCGGGGCATGATGGGCACGCCGGTATGTTGGGTAATGAAGTCCTCCGTGGCCGGATTCGGCTCGCCGTTGAACACCAGGCCGCGCACCCGCAGGCCGCGCCGTTGCAGGGCTTCCAGCGTGAGCAGCGTGTGGTTGATGCTGCCCAGGTAGTGCCGCGATACCACCACCACGTCAAGCGCGAATTGCTGGGCCAGGTCGGCTAGCAGGAAGCCGGGAGCCAGGGGCACCAGCAGGCCGCCCGCGCCTTCTACCAGCAGGTGGTTATCGGTGGCGGGCAGCTGAAAATCGGTGGGGTGCAGCGTAATGCCCTCGGCGGCGGCGGCGGCGTGGGGCGAAGCCGGCAGTAGCAGCCGGTGCCGCTCGGGCCAGAAGCGGCTGACGGAGTTCTGCACGAGGCCGCGCACGGTGGCCGCGTCGGTGGTGGGCGTGAGGCCGGCCTGCACGGGCTTCCAGTAGTCGGCGTGCAGGGCCTCGGTGAGAATGGCCGATATGAGGGTTTTGCCGACGTCGGTGCCGATACCGGTGATGAAGAGTCGTTCCAAAAGGGGGGAGGATGGGGGTAGAGAAAGGGCGGAAGCCGCCTAGTGAGCCGGAAAGTTCGTGTGCAGAAAGCGAATTATCTTATCAAAATGCTTAAGCGGCTCGGCATGCCCGCCCGCAATAGCCAGGTGCTTCCTGGGGTAGCGGAAGCCCGCGCGCGTTAGCTGGGCCAGCATCTGTTCAGCCATGGGGGTAGAGGGACATACCTCATCCTGGGTCGCCGATACCAGCAGCACCGCTCCCCGGATATTTTCGACCGGGATACGAGACTGCCGCACTGCCGCCGTGTCCGTGAGCATGGCCGCAAAGGTGGCCCGCAAGTCGCCTTTTATCAGGAACGGTACCGCCGCTTCATTCACGGGCACAAACGGTAGGGGCTGCCCCCGGTACGACCACGCCGATGTAGTGAAGTGGTTGGTGTTTCCCGGAAACGCCACGTGGCTTCCCACAATGCTCACCACACACTGGATGTCGGGGTAGCGGCTGGCCAGCAGCAGCGCCAGGTCGGCCCCGCGCGAACCTCCCACCAGCGCTATTTTCCGGCCATTTATTTGTGGGTGTCGCGTGGCGGCTTTAATGGCCGCGTACACCGTATCGAGCGAAATCCGGTCCAGCAGGAGCGGGGTGCCTTGGGCCTCGAAATAGCCCAGGGCCAGGAAGGCGTAGCCGTCGGCCACCAGCTGGTCGCGGGTGGGCTGCCAGTGTTTGCTGGCCCAGGCATTGCCACCTTCCGAGCCACCCAGCCCGACCAGCAGGGGTTGGTGCCGACCGGAACCCACATAGAGCAGGCTCTGGGCACCAGGCGTTTTTAGATCGATCTGGGCCGTGGCCGCGGAGGCTGCCGTCAGTAGTACACCCAGGAACAGCGTGAGGGAAAGGAGGAGGTGGCGCATAGCAGAAGGGGTTGGTTTCTGCAAAGGTTAGCCGCGATTGGCCTCAACCTCTTTGATGCAGATCAAATTCTCAGCGCCCGGCCCGAACCCGGCTCAGGGTTTCCTGCGTGATGCCCAAGTAGGAAGCCACCATGCCCAGTGGCAGGCGGGGCAGGATATCGTGGTGGGTGTCGCAGAAATGCGCGTATTTCTCCTTGGCCGAAGTGAAGCGCAGCGACGTGATGCGGTCCATCAGGTGGCCAAATACCGAGCCCATCGAGAGCCGGGCGTAGCGCTCCATTTCCGGAAAAGTATCGAAGAGGTAGCCCAGGTCCTGTACCTGCAGGCTCAGGGTATGCGTCGGCTCCAGCGCCTCCAGGTAGTAGATGTCGGGCAGGCGCTTGATGAAGCTGTTGGGCGAATTCACCCACTCGCCTTCGGCGCTGAAATACTCGGTTATCTTTTCCCCGTCGCGCAGGTAGTAGAGCCGCACCAGGCCCCGCTGAACGAAGTCGCTGCGGGTACACACGTGCCGGGCGTCGTGCAGCAGCTGGCCCTTGCCATAGCTGGCCACCCGCACCCGGTTCAGCAGCGCCTCCCGCAACGCTTCTGAAATGCGGATGTATTGTTCCATGTGCGGAAGCAAGGTGTCGGCGGCAAGCATAGGCACAACGGTGAGGATTCGGTAAGCAATAGGTGGGGCCGCATCCCTGCGCCTTTATCTTGAACGATAACGGATGGGCACGATGGAGTAAGAGCGGCAAAGGTGCGCCTCGCTGGTCAGCTTCTACTGGTCAGATAGGGTTGTGTCGGTCCCCGCCCGTTCGAACACCCCCGCCAGCCCCGCAATTTCGGCCTCCGTATTATACGAATGCACAATCAGGCGGAGCCGCTCGGTGCCGGCCGGCACGGTGGGGGCCACGATGGCGCGCACATCGAAGCCGGCTTGCTGGGCGGCGGCGGCCACTGCCCGGACGTGGGCGGGGCCGGGGCTGGCGGTGAAAAATACCGGGTGAATGACGTGGCTGGCCGATGGCACGCGCAGGCCCGGCACCGCGTTGAGGCGGTCTTTGAGGGAATCGGAAAGGGCGAACAGCTGCTGCCGGGCCGGTTGCAGCGCGGGCAGCAGCGCGTAGGCCGCCGTGAGGGCGGCCACGGTGAGGGGCGGCAGGGCCGTGGTGTAGATGAAGGGCCGGCTGAAACTGAGCAGGTAGTCGCGCAATACGGCGGGGCCGGCCACCGCCGCGCCCTGGCTGCCGAGGGCTTTGCCGAAGGTGAGGATGCGGGCAAATACCGCGTCTTCCAGCCCCAGCGCGGCTACCAGGCCTTCGCCGTGGGCACCGTAGAGGCCGTTGGTGTGGGCCTCATCTACCACCAGATACAGGCCCTGTTCCCGGCACAACGCGGCCAGCTCCGGCAGCGGGGCCACGTCGCCATCCATCGAGTAGAGGGCCTCCACGGCCACGAACACGCTGCCGGTGGCGCGGGCCAGCTTGCGGCGCAGGTCGGCCAGGTCGTTGTGGCGGAAGCTCCAGGCCGTGGCGAAGGAGCCTCGGATGCCATCTTTCACGGAGGCGTGGCTGGCTTCGTCGTAGAGAATCGTGTCGCCGCGCTGCGGCACAGCACTGAAAAAGCCCAGATTAGCGGTGTAACCGGAGTTAAACAGCAACGCTGCTTCGGCACGGTGGAACTTCGCCAGGTGGGTTTCCAGGGCTTCGGCGGCGGCGGAGTTGCCGGTGAGCAGGCGGCTGCCGGTACTGCCAGCTGGCAAATTATCCTGTTGCAAGGCCTGCTGCACCGCTGCTTGTACTGCCCCGGAGTGCGCGAGGCCGAGGTAGTCGTTGGAGCTGAAATCGACGCGGCCCGGCTGGGGCAGGGTTAGCTGCCGCCGGGTGCCCGCCGCCTCGCGCAGCAGCAGGTGCTGGGCAAGGCGGTGAAGCAGGGCGGAGTCAGAAGGCATCGGAGCGAGGGAAAAATATCTGGTTAAGCCACGAAGCGCTTCACCGACAGCCAAATGGTGCCATCCTGCCCAAAGCCCCGGCTGTTGACAACCACCCACTCCGAATCAACTTCCACCCGGTCGCCGACGCCGGGCAACACCTGCGTGCGCTGAAACACCAGGTTGATGGCCGACCCAATCTGGTCTTCCAATTCCGAAATTACCTCCTGGGCTTTGAGCGAGCCGTGCTGCTGGCGCAATTCTTCGGCGTAGGTGTGGTCCAGATTGAGGTCAAAGGTGATATCCATAGAAGAGCAAGAAGGGTGATTACGACAAATGGAACGTCATTCCAAAAGAACGTCATTCCGAGCTTGCGAGGAATCTCGCGTGCTGAGGTTGTTGGGAAAAGGCGATGAAGCAGAACGGATTAGGTTGGCAACCTCAGCACGCGAGATGTCTCCTCTCTGCTTGAAGCGCAGAATGTTCGACAGGACGTTCTGGCTGTGTGGACAGTAGCGCTTTGGAGGGCATTTTGCCTTTCTGGAACGTCATGTCGAGCAGCGCGAGACATCTCGCGTGCCCTAGTAACATGATTTACTACTGCACGCGAGATGTCTCGCGCTGCTCGACATGACGTTCTTTTTACTTGCTGTCCACACTGCCTGGTAAGAATGACGTTTTTATTATGCTATGCAAGCTCCTTGCCTAGCACGGTAGCGCCTACGGGCACGTCTTTGAAGGCTTTGCGGGGTTTGAGGCCCAGCACCGCAAACATCTGCCGGTCGGCGTCGAAGTCGGGGTTGGGCGTGGTCAGGAGCTTCTCGCCGCTGAAAATGGAGTTGGCACCAGCCAGGAAGCACAGCGCCTGCTCGCTAACGGGCATTTCCTGGCGGCCGGCCGAGAGGCGTACCATCGTGCCGGGCATCAGAATACGGGCCGTGGCAATCATGCGCAGCATTTCCCACACGCTCACGCGGGGCTGCTCGGCCAGGGGCGTGCCTTCCACCGGCACCAGCGCATTCACCGGCACCGACTCGGGGTGGGCCGGCAGCGTGGCCAGCGTGAGGAGCATGGCTACGCGGTCCTCATCGGTTTCGCCGAGGCCGATAATGCCGCCCGAGCACACCGAAATACCGGCTTTGCGCACGTGCTCCAGCGTGTTCAGCCGGTCGTCGTAGGTGCGCGTGGTGATGATTTCGGCGTAGTGCTCGGCGCTGGTGTCGAGGTTGTGGTTGTAGGCGTAGAGGCCGGCCTGCTTGAGGCGCTCGGCCTGGTATTCGTTCAGCATGCCCAGCGTACAGCACACTTCCAGCCCCAGCTCATTCACTTGCTCCACCATGCCCAGCACCCGGTCGAAGTCGCGGTTGTCGCGGATTTCGCGCCAGGCGGCCCCCATGCAAAAGCGCGTGGAGCCCGAATCTTTGGCGCGCTGCGCGGCCGAAATCACCTCGGCATCGGGCAGCAGCTTGTGGGCCTGCACACCGGTGTGGTAGCGGGCGGCCTGGGGGCAGTAGGCGCAGTCTTCGGGGCAGCCGCCGGTTTTTACGCTCAGTAGCGTGCACACCTGCACTTCGCCGGTGGCTTGGTGCTGCTTGTGTACCTCGGCGGCCTGGGCTACGAGCTCCAGCACGGGCTGGTAATAAATGGCTTTAACTTCGTCGAGGGTCCAGTCGGTACGGAGCATGGCGGGAAAGTTCGGTGGGGGGAAGAAGGCGAGTCGTGGCCTGGAAGGGAAGACTGCCGGCACGGTGAAAGGTAGGCTTAGGTGCGCAAGTTACGCGAGAAGCCGATTATCTGCGCCCCAGCTCTGCGGAAGACGAAAATTCTGACCTGGCCCGGGGTGAATTTCCGGCCCGCAGCCGCCCATTGCTCCTCCCGCAACCGCCCCAACCGGGAGCAACTACTGCCTCCTGCTGCCTCACTTCCGGCCGTCTGCCCCGCCCACCGGCCAGTGGCTTTACCGCTGTGGGCTAGCTCAGGTTGTTGAAGGGCGGCTCGGACGCCGTGGTTGGCTCATTACCAACCAGGCGGCTGTCGCGCGTGTTTTTCTGCACGGCAATGGCGGCAAACAGGCTTAGCATAAACGACATAGCATAAAAGCCTTTCTCACTCAAGGTCAGCCCCGCATTCCACAAGCCTACGCTCAGCAGCAGCACGGCCGAGAGGGTCGCAAACCAGCACAGGCCGTAATAGATGTTGGTCACCGGAATGCCTTCCAGCTGGTCGCGCACGGTTTTCTGTAGGCTCACGGCGGCGAAGAGGCCGTAGAGCAAAATTGTGAAGTAGTAGCCTTTCTCATTGAGCTGCATCGTCGCGTTCCACAGGCCTATGTTGTAGGCCACCATACCGGCCAGCAGCGCCACCCAGGAGGCCCCGACAAACGCATTGGAAGGTTTCTGAATCATAGAAAAAAGCGAAGGAAAGGCTAGGAGAATATGGCGCTGAGCATCCCTGCCCGGCTGCTCAAACCTAGTCATGAGTTTGCAGCATTGGTATAGGCTTGACCAGCGGCGTCGGGCTTAATATATTACCCGAGCGCCTGACAGAGGCCTTGTCCACGACTCCGTTGTGCCCAGGCTGCGTGGCCAGTAGCGCTTTGGGAGGTATTTTGCCTTTCTCTTTCCAGAACGTCCTGTCGAGCAGCGCGAGACATCTCGCGTGCCATGGTAACATGATTTACTACTGCAACTTCAGCACGCGAGATGTCTCGCGCTGCTCGACAGGACGTTCTTTTTACTTGCTGTCCACACAGCCTGGAGTAGGACTCTTCTACTTCAAAACCTGTTTTTCCCTGAACGCCAATGGTCCACGGTAGCTTTGGCTACTCTGGACCATTGGCGTTCAGGGAAAAACAGGTTTTATGGATCTGTAGAGTGTACTGCCGTAAGGGCAAGCCTGCTGGGAGCAGATACTGGCATTTCATTGTGAAACGAAGTCAATACCGCATACTACGAAACAGAAACGCCGAGACGCAACAATGCGTCTCGGCGTTTCATGCTGTAGTCAAGTCCGGCGGCGCTTAGATTTCGCCGTCGCCGCCGCAGGCTCCCTGGGTGTAAATTGTGACACCGGCTTTGCCGGCGTAGCAAGCATTAGGGTACGTCACGCCATTGGCACACACGGGGGCGTACACGTCGGGGCAGTTGATATTATCCCCTTTGGCGCTGGCGCTGGTCTGGGCCTTTACGGACTCAGGAGCGGCATTTTCCTTGGAGCAGGAGGCTCCGGCGAAGAGGAGCAGGGCAAAAACGGCTAATTGCTTCATATATCGATGAAAGCTAATGAAGTGGATGGATAGCGCAATAGTAACCAAAATCGTGGCCCGATACCAGGCCATAGTATCTCTAATTGTGACATGCTATTTCGGGCCCTCGCCCACGCTGTCTGCGCTTCTGGCTGCCAGGCTCCTCACATAGCGCGCATCCGGTTGTTTTTGGCGTTGTGCTCAACTTCTGCCAACCCCAGCGCTTCCATCAGGGGCGGAATAGACATGCCAAGGCGGCTCCAAAAGCCCTTTTTCAACCCATATCAGCCTCCAATGGGGTTGTCAGCGGCCCGGCCCCCGGCTTCCACCGTGCCGGCGGCGGCCGGTTTCTGCTCGTCGGCGCTGCCCAGTGGTAGCCAGTCGCTGTGGGCTTTCAGCATAGCGTACAAGTCGTGTAGGGCGCGGTGGTCGTAGTGCAGCACCGTTTTGCCGACCGTGCACACCAACAGGTCGCGGCCGTCTTTCTGCTCGCGGTGCATGGTGTAGGCGGCCGTGCCGGAGGGCGTTTTCAGCTGCCAGGGATTTTCTGTGGTGCCTTCTTGCATGGGTGTAACGCGGAAAAGCGGGAGGGCGAATTAGTGCCGCCGCCGCAATTCGTACCAGTTGTGCGGCACTCCTTCCAAAGCAAAGGTTTCGATGAATTGCAGCCCGACTTTCTGCAGTACTTGGTTGGAGGCGGTATTTTCAACGTCGGCCACGGCGTAAATAGCGGGCAGGCGAAGTGTGTCGAAGCCGTAGCGGAGGGCGGCGTGGGCGGCCTCGGTGGCGTAGCCCCGACCCCAGTACTGCCGGACAAAACGGTAGCCCAGATCGTGGTAATTCGAGTGGCCGTTGGTGGGGCCGGCCACCAGCTTCAGGCCCGACCAGCCGATGAAGGCATTAGTTTGCTTTTCGACCACGGCCCAGCGCCCGATACCGTTAGCGAGGTATTGCTGCCGGATAAAGTCGACCTGCGCCCGGCTTTCCTCGATGGTCCTGATGGGCTCGGCGCCCAGGTAGCGCAGCACTTCGGGGTCCGAGTTTAGGGCGAACAGACCATCAGCATCCGTGGGCAGAATTTCGCGCAGCAGCAGGCGCTCCGTTTCAGCGAATATTTCCATAGCAGGGTTTTAGAGGGTAGTTAAAATGTTGCAAAAACGCATTTCCGCCCTGCTTCGACTGCCGGAAGCCAGATGAAGCATAACACAAAATGTTTTTTGCCAATTCTCAACCATGCTCTTACCTACTACAGCCCGTCCTGCTGAAGTGGCGCTCAGCAGGACGGGCTGTAGTAGAGTACACGTAAGGGGCCCTACCGGCTGCCGCCACGGCGGCCAGCATTGCCTTTGGGGGCCCGGTTCAGGGTTTTGGCGGCGGGCCTGAGCTTGCCACCGGCCACGCTGGGTCGGGCCGCTTTGGCCGCCGCTTTTTTGGTGGGCTTGACGGGCTTGCCGTCGAAGTAATCCGGGTCGGGGGCCGATTTGGCTTTGAACTTGCCTTTCGGAGCGGCCGCCTTGCCGGGAGCGGCTTTGCGAGGGGCGGGCTTGGCGGCGCCGCCGGCTCTGGAGGCGCGCGGTGGGCGGGCGGGCTGCTCGAAAGCGCCTTCCTCGGCCATGCGCGGGCCTTTCACGTCCCAGCCCAGCTGCTTCACCACGGGGGCGCGGCGCTTGGGCAGGGAGGCTTCCTTGGTGCCCGACGAGTTTTTGGTCATTTCCAGGATGCCGGCCAGCTCCTTTTCGGTTAGCTCGCGCCAGTCGCCCACGCCGATACCCTTGAGGGTGATGTTCATCACGCGGATGCGCTCCAGCTGCACTACTTCGTAGCCGAAGGCTTCGCACATCTTGCGGATCTGGCGGTTCATGCCCTGAATCAGGGTGATGCGGAAGATGTAGTTGGTTTCTTTTTTGACCTCGCACTTCTGGGTCATGATGCCCATGATGGACACGCCGCCGCGCATGCCTTCGATAAATTCTTCCCGGATGGGCTTGTCGACCATCACGATGTACTCCTTCTCGTGCTTATTGCCGGCGCGCAGGATCTTGTTGACGATGTCGCCGTTGCTGGTCAGCAGAATCAGGCCCTGGGAGTCTTTGTCGAGGCGGCCGATGGGGAAAATCCGCTCACTGTGCTTGATGTAGCGGATGATGTTGTCCTTGACGCTGGTTTCGGTGGTGCTGGTAATGCCCGGCGGCTTGTTGAAAGCAATGTAGATGGCATCTTCCTCGGCGCGGGGCTCGATAAGGGCTCCGTTCACGATAACCTTGTCTTTGCGGGTCACCTGGTCGCCGATGCTGGCGCGCTTGCCGTTCACGAACACGTTGCCCTGCTCGATGAACTTATCGGCCTCGCGGCGGGAGCAGACGCCGCTTTCGCTGATGTATTTGTTGAGGCGGGTAGAATCGGAACTGGGCATGAGGCAGGAGGCAAGGAGATGAAACACCCGCAAATGGCGCGAGCAAGGCCGCAAGTTACACAGAAGCTAGGTGGCAGTTCGGGTGGCGCGGCGCGGTGGCGCGGCGTATTGGGCTGCCGTCGCAGAACGCAGCGCGGGTGTTGCTTCGGGCGGTGTGGCCCGTAAGGCCAGAGAGCGTCATAATGCTCCCGCACAACAGTTCCTGTGCCCAACTCTGGTTGAGCGGGCCCTTTGCTGAAAGTAGCTCCTGTTATAACGCCTGCAAATATCCTTCTGCGGCCTGGGCCAGGGGCTGGGGCAGCGCGGTGTGGCGGCTGGCGGCGAGCTGCTGGGTTTGGCCGGTGGTAGCGCTGGTGTAGGCTCCCGTCTGCGGGTCGAAGCGCAGGCTGCCCTGCGCAAACTCCCGCTCCTCGACTTGCGGCAGGGAGTTCATGGACAGAAATTCGAGCTTGATGATGTTCTGAGTGGCTTTATCGAACAAGAGCCAGTGGTAGAGCAACCCGGGGTCCTGCTCGGTGGGCAGGTCGAGGCGCTTGATTTCCACAATGCTGGTGGTGGCGTTGTCGAGGAAGAAGAGGGTGCGGTAGGGGACGGGCACGGGGTGAGGCGGCAGATAAGTAGAAAGTAGCAGCGCCCAACAGGGCGCAAAGCCGCAGTGGCACTGGGGAAACTAGCTACTCGTTGGAAATCGAGTACACGAGCAGGGCAATGATTGGGGTGAAGATAGCCAAGCAGATCAACAGCGGCTTAAGGATGCTTTTGGCCGGAAACTCCTCTTTAGGGAAAATTAGTGTTGGTCCAGTCCAAAGCACTGTTGGTGTAAAAAAATAGCTGCCACCAGTTTCTCTGACAATCTTGCCGGCAGCTTGTTGAAAGGGCCCTTTCCTATAGCACTGCTTAATACATTAAAAGTAGTAAGTAGTAAATAAAAGCAACATGTGTGAGAAGTAGCTAACTGCTTGTGTCATACATGGTTTTTAAAAATCAAACCTACTTCTTTTATTACCTCAATTAACTGATGAAACATAATTCTAAATACCTCTTGTTGGCTATGGGTCTGGGCCTACTCAGCTGCGAAAAAGCGCCCGTAAATCCAGCCTCGTCCCAAAAAGCTAATACTTCCTCTGCTCTTTATGAGGGCACAAGTACCGCTAATGGACGCTTGGTTTTTGAAAGCGAAGATCAATTCTTGGAGACCATGAAAGGGCTGCAGGCACTAGATCATCAATCACTTGTGAAGTGGGATTCTGAAAACGGTGTTACCTCCCTTGTAGAACACTACAAAGAGTTTGATATGGAGGAGCGGGAAGAGGGTACGGTACAGTACCTGATTTCTCAGGGCAAACTTTTAGGAGTGCCTGATGAAAAATTTGCTGCAGTACTAAATGCAGACGGTGTTTTTCAGGTTGGCCAAGAGATTCATAAAGTTAATCAGTATGAGGAGCTGATATTTCCGGCAGAGCGGGAAGATATTTTAATAAAACATAGCTGGAACGATCCGGAAGTAAAACATATTCCCATCGAATTTAAATATGTTTCTGAAGACGCTAAAAGCGAAATAGTAAAAGAGCCTTCTACGGCGCAACGCACGGGTAATTTCTACGGCTGGTATACCCGTAACGTGTACTCCGATGTCAACAACCGAGCGATGCCCAAGACGTGGAACAGCCGTGAAACGCGCATGGTAGCTGAGCAGTGGAATGTAACCTACGCCGTATATGCTTCTCATGGCGTGCGCACTAAGTATGAATATAGATCCCGCTTTGCTGGGTGGCTGTGTAACGATGCTTCCTATTTGGCAGTAGAAGGTAATTCCAGAGTGCGCGGTACAGGCCAACCATTTGCTATACCCGTGAGTGGTAGTTCTAACGACAGCAACACGTCGAGCACCAGCAAGACATTGGCTTGGCTGGGTGGGCTGGGCGTTGCCTTCACTATCGAAGAAAGTAACTCGACTCATACGGCTGTTTACAAAGGAGCTACTGCTAGAACCTCACTGTAAACGAGTACTACTAGTGGCAGTAAGGCAATTGCTACGCACACGAAAGGCCCCTTCTCTAGTGGAGAAGGGGCCTTTCGTGTGCGTAGCAGCACTGAAAGCAAGTGTTGCTTCCTTGCTGGGTAGGTGGAATGAGAAAAGACATCTGCACGAGCGGCCGCTCTACAGCCGCACCTTCTCCTCGCCCTGGTCCACACCTTTTAGGAATTTGATAAGGCCGCTCATGTAGGTTTGCTGATCATCATAAAAGCTCATGTGGCTGCCGTTGGGGCAGATGAGGGCGGTGCCGTTTTGCACCTTTTGGGCTACCATGCGCATGTGTTCGGGGTCCATGGTGTCGTATTTGCCGCCGATGCTGAGCACTGGGACTGTGAGCTTGGGCAGGTCGGCCACCCGGTCCCAGTTTACTAGTTTGCCGGCCACGCCAAACTCGCTGGGGCCCTGCATCGTGACGTAGAGCGACTGGTTCATTTTGGCGAAGGAGCGCGTTACCGGCTCGGGCCACTTGTCGAGCGGAATCCGGCAGATGTGCTCGGCGTAGAAGTTTGGCATCAGCAGCTCCATGTAGCGCGGGTTGGCGAAGTCTTTTCGGGCCTCAATCTGCCGCACCTCGGCCAGTACTGCCGGCTTCATTTGCTTGGCCAATACTTCCTGCGCGTAGGTGCCATAGGCCGGGCAGCTCATCATCATGTTGGAAATGATGAGTCCCTTCAGGTTCTGCTGGTACTTGAAGGCGTATTCGGCGGCCAGAATACCGCCCCAGGAATGGCCCAGCAGATAAAAATTATCCTTGCTCAGGTTCAGGGCTTTGCGCACCTGCTCCACTTCTTCCACGTAGCGCGGCAGGCTCCAGAGGGCCGTGTCTTTGGGGTTGTCGGAGTTGCCGCAGCCGAGCTGGTCGTAGTAGATAAACTCGATGCCTGCCTGCGGCAGGAAATTCTCCAGGCACTCGAAATACTCGTGCGTGGCACCAGGGCCGCCATTGAGCAGCAGCACTTTGATGGTGGGGTTGTTGCCGAAACGCTTGGTCCAGACGTTGAAGGTGCCTTTGGCCGTCGTAATCGGGATGACGCGCACGCCGCCATCCTGCACGCCTTCTTCCGTGCTTTGGAAGTAGGTGTCAGCTGATGCGGTAGCCGTTGCCCCAGCTTCATTTTTGGTTTCTGACGTGCAGGCAGCGGTGCCGAGGCCGGCCAGCAACAGGACGGAACCGAGTAGTTTTTTCAGCATGGCACAGGGCGGAAGGAGAATGGAATACAGCCGGAAAACGCGCCGGGCTTTAAACCTACCCATAAATCTGGCCTTCCCAAAAGCCGCGTAGCCTACTGGGCGGTGGCTGCCATCAGGGCCCGCCGCTCGGCGGCCAGCGGGAAGAAGCTTTCTACTTCCCGCACGTCACCCGCCGCCAAATCGCCCAGCTCGATGCCGCCGATGCGCACCCGCACCAGGCGTAGCGTGGCGAAGCCCACGGCGGCCGTCATCTTGCGCACCTGCCGGAATTTGCCCTCCGTCACGATGATGGACACCCAGCTGGTGGGCCCGTGCCGGTCGTCGCGGATTTTGCGGCCCCGGTCGCCGAAGGTGGGGGCGGCTTCGAGCCGAAACGCCTGGCAGGGCAGCGTTTGGTATTTGCCCCCGTGCAGCCCTATTTCCACGCCCTGCCGCAGCTGCTCCACGGCTTCGTCGGTGATGAGGCCATCGACCTGGGCATAGTATTCCTTTTCGATTTTCTTGTCCCGAATCAACTCACTGGTTTTGCCGTCGGTGGTGAGCAGCAGCAGGCCTTCACTGGCTTCGTCGAGGCGGCCGATGGACATGGTGCCGGCCGGAAAATCGTGGAGCAGGCCCAGCAGCTTTTTCTTTTTCAGCTCGCACACAAACTGACTCAGGTAGCCGTAGGGCTTGTGCACCATAAAGTGACGGTGGATGAGGTCGGCTTCGGGTTCGGATGTGGGTATTGGTATTGGCTCTTCAATCATGACACAGGTGTTGGCTTCGGTTGCAGGCGCAACCGGGCATGTAGAGACGCGTATTCGCGTCTGGTCGTTGGGGGCTGGCACGTACTGTAGCTCCGCTACTCTTCGGTGGTAGTTCGTGTATCGCCTGCCATTCAACGGTTATCGTTCTGGCACGTGAACTACAAAGTTCGCGCTACTGCTTTTGCAGACCTAATACAGAGGCCACGATTGAGACACAAAGATGCGTTTCTACTTTTCCTCGGCCAGCCACTGCATGGCCTGGTACTGGCCGGCGCCGACGAACAAGCGCAGTAGTTCGTCGGTGAGTTGAAGACCGTTGGCGCTGTTGGTGAGAAAAAGCAGGCTTTCTTTAGTATCCGGGAAAGTCATGAAAAAGCCGCGAAAGTCGCCGTTGTCGCCCCAGTGCCATTGGGCCGGGCCGTGGCTGGTGGTGGCTAGGCCCACGCCGCTGGCCCAGGCAATGTTCGCGTCGGCCGCAGTAGGGGGCGTGGTGCAGCGGTTGGCCGCGTTGGCGGGCGTGACGAGCAGCTTGGCAGTAGCGGGCTTCAGGCCCTTACCACTGATGAGAGCCTGCAAAAAACGGTTGTAGTCGGTGGCCGTGGTGAGCAAGCTAAAACCGCCGTTGGGCTCTTTGAAGCGCTTTATTTCGGTGGTTTTGCCGGTTTTGTCGTGGCCGAAAGCCGCATTAGCCTCGAATCGGGGTTGCCAGGTGAAGCTGGTGTTTTTCATCTGCAGCGGCCCGAATACGTGCTCCTGGGCCAGCTTTTCAAACGACTTGCCGGTCAGGTGTTCCAGGGTTTTCTGCAGAAAAACGTAGCCTTCGCCCGAGTAGCTCCAGCAGCTGTCGGGCGCGTAGCTCAGGTGCAAAGCAGACGTTTTCCAGCTCTCCGCCAGCGGGTAGCCCGCCCAGTTGGGCAAGCCGGTCGTATGCCCTAGCACCATGCGGGCCGTTATTTTGTCGGCGTGGGGCTCCCCCTGCAGGCGCGGGTAAGGGTAGTACGCTAGCAGGGGCTTGTCCAAGTTCAGCAGGCCTTGGTCGTGGAGGCGTAGCGCGGTGTAGGCCAGCACTACTTTGCCCAGGGACGCGGCCTGGAAGGTAGTGCGGGCATCAACGGCTTGGGTAGTGCCGGCTTTGCGCAGGCCCAGGCTGTAGACCAGCGTTTCGCCTTTTTTGCTGTACACCAGCTGCATCCCTGTCACGTTTTCCTTCTTAAGCAGGGCCGCTACTTCAGCTTGCTGGGCAACGGAGCTGAAGCCAATGAGCAGCAATAGCACGGGTAGGAATAGCTTCATTTTATCAGGGTGCTTACTTTTTTGAGATAAGGGAATCAGTGTGTCAATAACTATAAAGAGTACTCTATGCAAGCGGGCCGCCCCAACCGGAGCGGCCCGCGTTTCGGAGTGGCTTGCGCCGGAGCGGCATCCGCGCAAGCCAAAAAATCCGGCGAATCAGCTGCTTAGCCCAGTGTATGGTACACGGCCTGCACGTCGTCGTCCTCTTCGAACTTCTCAATCAGGTTCATCACCTCTTCCAGCTCGTCGCCATCGAGGCTCACAGTGGTATTGGGCACGCGCTGCAGCTGGGCCGACACCACGTTGAGGTACTTTTCTTCCAGGGCCCGCTGCATCTGGCCGAAGTCGGTGAAGGCGGTTTCGACCACGATGAAGTCCTTAACCGTGCCGTGCTCGTCCTCTTCCTGGTCGGCGTACACGTCTTCGGCACCGGCGTCAATCAGCTCCAGCTCCAGCTCGTCGAGGTTCAGCCCTTCGGCGGCCAGGCGAAACACGCCCTTGCGAGTGAAGGTGTAGTCGGAGGAGCCGGCGGTGCCCAGGGCCCCGTTGCCCCGGTTGAAGTACATGCGCACGTTGGCCACGGTGCGGGTGGGGTTATCGGTAGCCGTTTCGATAACCACGGCCACGCCATGGGGCGCGTAGCCTTCGTACACCACTTCCTGATAGTCTTTTTCCTCCTTGCTGCTGGCTCGCTTAATAGCCGATTCCACGCGGTCCTTGGGCATGTTCACGCCTTTGGCGTTCTGCATGGCCGTGCGCAGGCGGGAGTTGGCATCCGGGTTGGTGCCGCCTTCCTTCACGGCCATCACGATTTCGCGGCCGATACGGGTGAAATCTTTGGACATCTTGTCCCAGCGCTTCATTTTGCGGCCTTTACGGAATTCAAATGCTCTTCCCATTCGTCGTGTAGTGCTTAGTTATTGGTACTTCTTGCCTGGTTTCGGGGAGGTGGGGGCCGAAAGGGCTGCAAGTTAGCAGAAAGCCTGGCCGGGCGCAACGCCGCGCCGCTACCGGCGCGGCGGCAGCAGGCCAAGCCCGCGGCCCATCAGCTGATCGAGCCAGCGGGCGGGCAGCAGCCGGGGAATAAGCGAGGTACGCAGCCAGTTGGGCACAATGGTGTAGCGCACCCGGGGCCGGGGCGTTTCCATAATCTGCACCAGCCGCCCGGCCACGTACTCCGGCGTCAGGCCCTGGGGGCGGGTTTTGTTGATGAAGCGGATGAAGCGCTGGGCCGGGCCGTAGTAGGGCGTGGCGTGGTACGGCTCCAGGTCGATGCCCTTGTCCCAGATGGGCGTTTGGGTTACGCCCAACCCAATCAGCACCATGGGCACCCCGAAGAGCAGCAGCTCCCGCCGCCAGGTAGCTGTAAGCCCCTCCAGCGCGAACTTGGTGCCCACGTAAGCGCCCATAAACGGCGCGGCCACCTGCCCGCTCACCGAGCCAATGTTGATGACCCGGCCGGGCTGCCCCCGGAAGTTGGGCCGGGCACCGAGCAAGGGCAAAAAGGCCTGGGTGACCTGCACCAGCCCCAGCACGTTCACCTCGAAGTGCTGCCGTATTACCGCAATAGGCTGATGCTGGAGCGGCCCGCCGAAAGCCACGCCGGCGTTGTTGATGAGCCCGCGCAACGGCTCCCCGTTCAGCTGGCGGCTAACTTCGGCCACCGCCCGGGCTATGGCGGCGGCATCGGTGACGTCGAAAAGCAGCGGGACAAAATTCTCGCCCAGCTCGGCTTGCACGCGGGCCGCGTCGGCGGGAGTGCGTAGGCTGCCGAATACGCGGTAGCCGCGGCTTAGAAAAGCGCGGGCGGTGGCCAGGCCCACGCCGCTCGAAACGCCCGTAATCAGCAGGGTCGGAAGGGAAGTTTGCATAGAGCGCAAGCTAGCCGGAATCAGTTGATTTCGCCCGGTAGTACGCCGTGCAGCTATTTCCTGAGCGCTACGGCTGCTGGCCGGTGGCCGTTCCAGTAGTCGAAACGGATTCCTGGCCAGGTTTCTGAGCGCTGAAAATTCCCAGCAACCAGCCCGCTGCCAGCAGCCCCAGCCAGAAGGGTACCAGCAGGAATGCCGCCAATGAAGGCCGCTGCACTATACCCAGCCCAAACGAAAGCGCCCCTGACGGCCGAGGCGCAAACAGCCATAAAATGGTAAGTAGCGCTGCTTGGCTAAGCAACCCCGCAACCAGCAGCTGGCCACTACCCGAGGCAGGAACCAGCCACGCACTACCGGATAAACTGAGCGCCAGGATCGGGGGCAGAAGCACGATCAGAACCAGGTAGACCACCAGCAGGGCTGGCCCGGCATCAATCCATAGGCCAAAACCCAGCGTGAAGAGTAGGGTGCCTGCGGTAGTTAGCAGCGTAAGCTCCACGCGTTTCATTGTCCGTAGCTCAGGGGATGGTTGCGCAATTTATTGGGCCTGCAGCGTGTAAATTCCCTGGTTGCCGGCCGGGAAGCCTACCAGCGTGAGCGTGAGCAGCTGCACGGCCGGTTGGAGGCGAAACGAGCCCTGGTCGATGCGGGGCTGGCCCTTCGCGTCGGTGTAGGTGAAGGTGATTTCCGAGCCGGTGAAGGTGAAGCGGCCGTCCTGGTCGAAGTGCAGGGTGCCGCCGTTGCCCTGCAGCGTGAGGCGCTTCTGAAAGGTGCCGTCGGGGTGCAGGCTGAGCGTGCCGCCCACGCCGCGGGCCGGGATAAGCGTCGCCTTGGTTTCCCGGTCCACGATGGCGTAGCTCAGGTAGGTGTAGGTGGTGAAGAACGAAGTGGCCGGCGGGGTGATGGGGGCGGCTTTGGCTGGTTGCGCCCGTTGGGCAACCCCGGAAAAGCTGCCCGCGAGCAGCAGCACAAAAAGGAAAAACAAACGGTAGCGCATGGCGAAAGATACGGAATGCCGCCCGGGCAAGCGGTGGCTCAACGATGGTTCGGCGCTGCACGCTACATTCGTGCCATGCCCACCTTTCTCCGCGAATTGATTCGCCCCGCCGCCGACCTGCCCGAAGCCGACGTATGCCTCGTTGGCCTGCCCCTCGACTTTGGCACCGTGCTGGAAGGCGGCCGCGCCGGGGCCGCCCACGCCCCCGATGCCATCCGGAGGGAGCTGCGCCGCTACCACAAAACCTATAATCTGGAGCACGACGTGGACCTAAGCCGCCTGCGCATTGCCGATGCCGGCAACCTCGACCTGCACCACCCCGACCACACCACGAACCACGAAACCATTCGCCGCCGCCTGGGCGAGCTGCTGCGCCGCTACCCACGCGTAGTCGTGCTCGGTGGCAGCCACGACGGCACCTACAGCACCGTGCGCGGCCTCTACGATGCCACCGGCGGGCAGCCCGTAGGCGGCATCAACCTCGATGCCCACGCCGACGTGAAGGACAAGCCGGTTATCAGCAGCGGAACACCCTTTGGCAAGCTGCTGCGCGAGGAAATCCTGGCCGGAAGCCGCTTCACCGAAATCGGCCTGCACTCCAACCTCAACACCAAAGAGGATATCGACTTTCTCCATCAGCACGCCGCGACCATCGTGCCGCTGGCCCACGTGCAGCAGGATGGTATGCCGCTCTTTCAGGAGCGGGCGCTGCGCCGGGCCACGGCTGCCGGCCCCGCCTTCGTGAGCTTCGATATCGACGGCTGCGCCGAAGCGTTTGCGCCGGCCGTGTCGGCTCCGAGTACCGATGGCTTCACGCCGCGCCAGGCCACGGAAGCTGCATTTCTGGCCGGGCAACAGCCAGGTGTTCGGCTATTTGAGGTGGTGGAGCTGAACCCGGTTTTCGACCGCGACAACCAGACCGCCCGGCTGGCTGCCACCATCATCACCGCCTATCTGACGGGCGTCGCCAAGGCAATAGGGGAGTAGCGCCGGCGTTACTGAACGGCGGAAGCCGCCACCCGGCGGCACGGGCTGCGGCTGGCCGAAACGGGCTGGGCTGGGGGAGTAGTGTCATGTATGTTTGGGCCATACTACCTAGCTGCCCGCCATGAAATCCGTAACTCCCGCACTGCTCCTCTTCCTGATCAGCCTGCTGCTTTCCGCGCTGCCGGATGGCTCCCAGGCGCAGCCCGCCGCTGCCCGACTGCCGCGCCCGGCGGCCTACGTACGCGCCAATTCCCCGAGCCGGAGCTGGGAGCTGCGCAATGGCCATTGGTTTGACGGGCAGCGGTTTAAGGATCGGACGGTCTTCGTTCGGAACGGTTTGTTCCAGCGCCGCCGGCCGCTGCATGTCGATACCGTGGTGGACCTGCGGGGCCAGTGGGTGGTGCCGCCCTTTGCCGAGGCCCACAACCACATGCTCGACGGCACCGCCGGGCTGCCCGAAATGATCCGGAAATACCTGGCCGATGGCGTGTACTACGTGCAGGTACTGACCAACTCGCGCTCCGGCGCCGAACAGGCCCGCCCGTTTCTGAACCGGCCGCAAAGCGTGGATGTGGCATACGCCCACGGTGGTCTTACCAGCACGCTGGGCCACCCGTTTATGGCCTACGAGCCGCGGGCCATGGGCTTGTATGACCCCAGTCAGTGGGCCACCCAGCAGAACCGGATTGCCCGGAGTCGCCTGCGGGAAAACGATGCGTACTGGTTTCTGGACAGCCTGCCCGCCGTGGCCGCCAAGTGGCCCCACATCATGGCCGGCCGGCCCGACGTGCTCAAGATTTACCTGCTGCACGCCCGCGAATACGACACCCGGCCCCGCTCCGGCAAGCCCGGCGAACAGGGCCTGCGGCCCGCCGTGGCGGCTGAAATCGTGCGCCGGGCCCACGCTAAGGGCCTGCGCGTGTATGCTCACATCGAAACCGCCGATGATTTCCGGCTGGGCGTGCAGATGGGTGTGGATGGCTTCGCGCACGCGCCCACCTACGGCGGCAACCTCGCCGACACGCTGGTCAGCGGGGCCCTGACAGCCGCCGACCTGCGCGCGGCCGGCCGCCGGGGCATCGTCGTAACGCCCACGGTGTGGGTGGGGAGTACGTATTTTGCCCCCGCCGACTCCGCCCGGCTGCGGGCGTTTCGGGCGTTTCAGGGGCGGCAGCTGCGGGCCATGGTGCGCCACGGCGTGCGGCCGCTGGTAGGAGCCGACTGGTGGGGCGAAACGCCGGTGGGGGAGGCGTTGGCCTGGGAAGAGCTCGGGGTCTTCGATCATGCCATGCTGCTGCGACTGTGGAGCGAAACCACGGCCCAGGCCATTTTTCCCGGCCGCCGCATCGGGCGGCTGGTGCCGGGCTACGAAGCCTCGCTACTAGGTTGTACGGACAATTATCTTTGCGTTCGTGCAAAGTTTAGATGAAATCAGTGACCGCGCGTGGGCGTTGTTGGCGCCGCACCTGGCGGGCAAAGCCGGGGACGTGGGCCGCACGGCGGGCGACA
>NZ_SRLD01000043.1 GCF_004745955.1 Hymenobacter elongatus
TGCGCACCGACACCTGGAAGATGGAGCTGCCCCACGCGCCCTACCTGTTCATGCTGGCCGTCGGCGACTTCAAAGTCTACAAAGACACCTGGCGGGGCAAGGAAGTGAGCTATTACCTGGAGCCCAAGTATGCGCCTTTCGCCAAGCAGATTTTCGGCAATACCCCCGACATGCTGGAGTTTTTCTCCCAGCGTTTGGGCGTCGAGTTTCCCTGGAATAAATACGCCCAGATTGTGGTGCGCGACTATGTGAGCGGAGCCATGGAAAACACCACGGCCACCTTGCACGGCGAGTTTCTGCAGCTCACCGACCGCCAGCTCGCGGACCGCGACTACCAGGACGAGTCCGTTATTGCCCACGAGCTGTTTCACCAGTGGTTTGGCGACTACGTGACGGCCGAGAGCTGGAGCAACCTGACGGTAAACGAGTCGCTGGCCGACTTCTCGGAAGGGCTGTATGCGGAGCACAAGTACGGGGCCGATGCCGCCGACTCCCACAACCACCGCAACCTACGCAGCTATCTACGGAGCGCGCCCGACGCGCAAAAGCAGCTCGTGCGCTTCCAGTACGACCAACAGGAAGACATGTTCGACCTGGTGAGCTACCAGAAGGGCGGTGCCATTCTGGACATGCTGCGTACGTACCTCGGCGACGACGTGTTTTTCGCAGGCTTGCAGAAGTATCTGAAGGATAATGCTTTCGGCAACGGCGAAGCCCATCAGATGCGCCTGGCGATGGAAGCCGTATCGGGCCAGGACCTGAATTGGTTCTACAACCAATGGTACTTCAGCACGGGCCACCCGGTGGTGAGCATCGAGTATGCCTGGGACGCGGCCAAAAAGGTACAGTCCGTAACGGTGAAGCAGAACCAGCCGGGCCAGACGTTTCAGCTGCCCTTCGCCATCGACTACTACGTGCGGGGCAAGGTGCAGCGCCAACGGGTGCTGATGACCCAAACCAGCCAGACGTTTACGATGCCGCTGACAGCCAAGCCGGACTTGGTGAGCGTAGACGCCGAAAAGACGCTGGTATGGCAGCAAACCGACAATAAGCCACTAGCAGAATTTGCCTACCAGTATGCGCACGCGCCGCTGTATGTGGCCCGGCGTGAGGCACTGCTGGCCGCCGCTGCCAAGCAAACCACCGACCCGGCTGCGCTCAAGCTGCTGTTGACCGGCCTGAATGATACGTTCTTCAACCTGCGCATGGTAGCAGCCGAACGGCTGGACCTGGAGGATAAGGCAGTAGCCAAAACGGCACTGCCAGCACTGCGCAAGCGGGCTGCCACCGAAGCGCACCCACACACGCTGGCGGGCCTGCTAACGGCCCTCGCCAAAGGGCACGACAAGCGCGACGAAAAGCTCTTCACCCAGCAGCTGGCCAAAAGTCAGTCGTATGCGGTGCAGGCGGCCGCGCTGCAAGCCCTGGCCGCCGTGAACCCGCCGCTGGCACTAAGCAAAGCCAAGGCCTTGGAAAATACGGACCAAAGCAGCTTGCTGCAAGCAGTAGTGGGCGTGTACGCCCAAAGCGGGGGCTTACCCCAGTGGGCCTTCGTGCGCGACCATTTCGACGCGGCGCAGGGTCAGGCCAAGTTTGACTACTTCGAAGGAATGGGTACCATGCTCGCCCGCCTCGACGACCCCAAAGCGTTTGCCGAGGATGTCGACCGGCTCAAAGCCGTAGCAACCCAGTACAAGAAATTCGGTGTAGACCAGCCTGTTATCGGGATGCTGCAGCAGGCCATCAAGCAGCAAACTACCGGCACCAACGCCACCGTAAATCAGGAAGTAGCCACCAAAGCGGTAGCCGAAATTGAGGCACTGAAATAACGATTTAGCCGACTACACCTCAGCACAAAACGAGAAAAAGAGCCGTAGCTTCCAGCTGCGGCTCTTTTTGCGTAGTGCAAAACGGGTATCCTGGCATAGCCAGAAGCCCTGACCAATCAGGTCGTACTTCAGCAGGCTCCCGGCTTTGGTGCCAGCCGCTACCGCCATGGCCAGCGCGCCCGCATAGGCGTGGTAGCGTCGTCGGCTGCGTAGAGGCCCGGCACTGTGATACGCGGCATCTCCTCAACCTGGATGTGCCCCACCTCCGTAAGGCCGCACCCCAAACTGGCTGGCAGCGAGGAATGCAGCCCAAACGGCACCCTGGCAGATAGGTCGACCAGCGGCACGGCGGGGGACATCGGCAACTACCACTTGGTGCAGTTGCCCATTGGTGTGCACCATTTCGCAGGTTTTCGATTGTACGATGGAAACGCCCTGCGGCCCCAGCCACGCGGCCTGGTCGGGGCTCCGCATCGATGGGCCATGAGTGAAGAACGGTAGGCAGGGAGTGCAATGGCGAATCAGGTGGGTGAACTCGAAGCCTGTATCCCCGTGTAGCACTCCCCATAGCTGGTCGCGCACCTCGTAGCTACCCGCATGAGGCGGCGGGTGTCGTTGCGGGCTGGAAAAGCAGGTGAACTACTCCTATCCGGCCGCAGTTAGTAGCCTTGGCGCTGAGTGGGGAGTTTTGAGGAACCTACTTTCACTCTCATGCTGAGCCCCGCGAAGCATCGCTACCGCAATATCATTGGCTGCGCTTGCAGCAAGAGATGATTCGAAAAGCCGACGCCATAAGCAGCATGAGAGGAAAAATGAAATTACAGGCTCACTCCAAGCTTCTTTGCCACTTTCCGGCTACCTCACCCTATCATCTGGCGTCCTTCCTTCGTATGACTTGCGCTGTTTCTGCTGCTACGGTTTGTATGCGTATTCTTTCCGCCGGCATTCTGCTGCTGCTGCACATCGGGTATTCCGCAGCCGCGCAGGGCACCACGCCCCTGCCGTCGGCGTTGGTACTGAAGCCGGCTACGCAGCGTTTTACCTCGGCTGAGTTTCATGTGGCCCGCGTGGTAGATGAGCGCGCTACTCGCACAGCAGTGGCTTGGCTGCTGCCTTCGGCCGCCAAGACTGGCGTGGCTCCCACCGTGCGCCCCGTCGATTTTCAGGGTGGCGGACGGGCGGCCATTGAGTCATTTATACGCCAAATGCTACCATGCGCTACCAGCCGCCGGCCGCTCACTATTCGGCTGCAGGAATACCAGGTAATCGAAACAGCCGTTGCGGGCTCCGTGGGCCAGATAGAGGGCCGCGTAGTCGTGAAGATGGCCCTGGACTGGCAGCGGCAGGGCCAGACGATTTTCCTGACCACTTACCAAGGCGCGGCCCGCTACCGCCGGCCGGCCGGCCCGACCAGCGTAGCAGTGGTGGAGCCAGTGCTCCGGCAAGCGCTGGCCGAAGCCTTGCGCTACCTCCACAGTTGGGTAGAAACGCAGGCTCCCGGCAACGTGAAGCTGGCCACCGATCTGCGCCTGCGCTTCACCGATTACCGCGACCAGACCGAGTCGGACACGCTGTTCTACGACCCTGCCCGCCCACTCGTCTGGGCTGATTTCACGGCCCTGCCCCACACGGGGCCCTATGCGGCGGCGGTGTTTCCGAGCTTTGCCTATGCCGGGCAGCCTCGGGTGGAAAAGGGCGTTCTGGTGCTCCAGCTCAGCCTAAAAGTGTTTGTAGTGCGCAGCTCGTCTTGGGTATCGGCGCAGGCGCGCGGAGCCTACGACCTCAACCACGAGCAGCGCCACTTCGACCTGGTGAAACTTGTAGCAGAACGCTTCAAGCGCCGGCTCACCCCAGAGCGCGTTACCCTACAGGACTACAACAGCATTCTGCAGTACGAATACCTGCTAGCCTTTCAGGAAATGAACCGGCTGCAGGAGCAGTACGACGCCCAAACCCACGGCGGCCAGAACGAAGCGGTCCAGGAAAGCTGGAACCAGCGCATCACAGCCGAGCTGCGCCAGTACGGGGTAACCAGCGCGGGCCAAGCCACTCCGGCCGCCCCAGAATCGGGAAACTAACGCCACCGGCTGCGGCCTACTCGCGCACCAGCCGCTTGTTGACGGGCCCCTGGGGTGTGAGCAGCCGGATAACGTACACGCCCGCAGCCAACGCGCTGACGTCGATGGTGACGCTGATACGGCCCTGGTAAGGGAGCACCTGATACTGTTGCACCACCTGGCCCAGATTATTCAGAACCTGAACCGGCACCGGCGCAGCCACTGCAGACGGAACAGCCACGACGAGCGTAGCGGTAGCATGCGTCGGGTTCGGATACAGGTCGGCGGCGGCGCTGGTCACCGATTTGGCGCGGGTGGCCAGAGGCACGAAGTTGAAGAAGTAGTGCCGCTCCGATTTTTCCATTGCCTTCAGCATAGAATTGTAGCGCTTCAGCTCGCTACGCAGGGCGGCAGTGCCGTCGGGCGTGTAGGTAACGGCCGTTTGCTCGCTGCGCTCAATACCCCAGACGCCGTTGTTGCGTTGCTCCCAAGTGTCTTCCAGCACGGTGCCATAGTCGTCGAAGGTGACGGTGAAGTGGTTGAAGTCCTGCCACTGTCCGTTGATAAAATACTGGTCCCAGGACTGGTAGGAGCCATTGGGTTGCCACACGGCGCGGGTCAGCGAGTTGGTTTCCCAAGCCGTACCGCTCCACTCCTGCTCGGCGTAGCTGGTCGGCAGCTCGGTGGCCCAGTCGAACCAGACCAGATCAGCTATCCGGGTATCATTCACCCAGCCCCCATTGCTATACCGCTGACCGATGATAGAGCTCCACTGGTTGGTGGCATTCAAGGCATATAGGTTCCGGCGCGCCAAGCGGTAAGCGCCCTGCGCCCATTCTTCCAGAACTTCTTCAATCAGCACGCCCGCGGAGGAGTACGAATTGGTGGCGCGGTAGCCGCCATCGGTGCGCCAGGCATCGTTCACCCACGTCTGCGACACCACTACTGTGGCCCGGTCGCGGGCGTCATAAGTCCATAGAACCCGCACCAGATTGATCCAGGGGGCTGTTACAGTGTCCCGAATTTGGACTAGCTGCCCGGTCAGATTTCCCCGGCTATCAAACGTGAGCTGGTCACGGTCGGTACCTAAGGGGCCTTGCGTAGAGTCGCCGCTCAGGGTTTGGGTGGTGCGCCCGGCGTCGTCGTAGGTGTAGGAAAACAGCAATGGATACTCCCAGGTACTGGTCATGGGGTTCCAATAGTAGCGCATCTCCCGGGCGGGGCGCACGCTCGCGCCTTGCTGCCGATATCCCTTGGTGTCCCTGAATGCACGAGCACCAACTTTCAAAGGCAGAGGCAATCCGAGCTTGGAACTTAAGCGTTGGCGACCTGCCCCTTGGGCCCGTGCCGCAGGTGTGCCCACCACCACAGTCAGCATCCAACACAGGAACAGGAACCGATAATAGCGAGTATTCATCCTTAACGAGAGTGAGCAACGGATAAGAAAAAACCCATCGAATATACGCCCCAAAGGAGCGACGTTACAACTCAGACCCGGCAATTAACTCAATGAGGCTGCCGAGCAACATCGGCTGACGTGCCCTAGGGACACAAAAAATGACCGCAGCCAAAGGCTGCGGCCATTTCGACCACACATAGACTAGTACCAGGCAGCGGGGCCGCCAGATGACTCTAACTGACTTTGCTCAGCACTGATTCTTCCTTATCCGCTTTGTGCTGCTCGGCATCATCGGGAGGAGTGGTCACTTTGCCCTCCTGAATCTTCTCAGCCACTTTCGCCGCGTGCTCTACGGCCTCTACGCCATAGATATGCTTGAAATCATTGAGCGTGTCGGTTTCAACTTTCAGATCGTGCAGCAGCCCGTCGTGGATGTCATAGACCAAGCCATGCAGGTGGAGCGGATTGGATCGTTGCAGCGCGTTCTGGATGATGTTGGTTTTGGCTAGGTTCCGCACTTGCTCAATGACGTTGAGCTCGACCAGGCGCCGTAGCTGCTGCTCCTCGTCGGTGATGCTCATAAACTCCTTTTCGTGGAGGCGCACTACATCTTTGATGTGCGTGAGCCAGTTGTCAATCAGGCCGTATTGCTTGCTGCCTGCCGCTGCCGCCACGCCGCCGCAGCCATAGTGGCCCACTACCATGATGTCCTTCACTTCCAGCACCTCCACGGCGTATTGCAGCACCGAGAGCAAGTTCATGTCGGAATTTACTACGAGGTTGGCAATGTTGCGGTGAACGAACATTTCGCCGGGGCCAGTGCCGGTAATGGCGCTGGCGGGCACCCGCGAATCGGAGCAGCCAATGAACAGATAGCGAGGCTTTTGCCCTTTGGCCATCTTATGAAAATACTCCGGATCGGCGGCTTTCTTTTCGCCAACCCACTTGCGGTTATTCTCCAGGATTTCGTTCATCGGAGAAGATGAAGCGGTGGAATCGGAAGCGCTCATATGGTAGGTGGTGGTTAAATGTGATGGGATACGTATACCGGGAGCCTACGCCTAGTGGCCCAGCACTTCTACCCGCGGAATGCCCCGCAGCTCCAGCTCAATATTGCGCTCAGCAGCCGTGACACGGAAGCTCTCAATGGCTTCGAGCACATCGTAGTCGATAACCTCCGAGTCGGTGCCATCGAGGATAATACGGGAACCGGCCGGCAACCGCTCGAAAGTGGTGACGATGCTGGCCTTGTTGAGGAACGAAACATGCTCGCTGAGCTTGAGATGCACCACGCCCGGCTCATGGGTGGGCGCGGTGTGGAGGTAGTACGCCGATTCGAGGTTGGCCTTCAGAATATAGAAGATGCCGACGGCTAAGCCCACGGCAACGCCTTTGAGCAGATCGGTAAAGAGAATGGCTACCACTGTAATGATAAACGGCAGAAACTGCCCCCAGCCCAGCCGCCATTGTGAGTGGTACAGGGCCGGCTTGGTCAGCTTAAAACCGACCATTAGTAGTACTGCGGCCAGCGCCGAAAGTGGAATCAGATTCAGCACGGAGGCCAGGAACAGCAAGCTGCCCAGCAACAACAAGCCGTGAATAAAGGCTGACATCTTAGTTTGGCCGCCCGCGTTGATGTTGGCCGAGCTGCGCACGATAACCGCCGTCAGGGGCAGGCCGCCGAGCAGACCGCTAATCAGGTTGCCGACGCCTTGGGCTTTCAGCTCCCGGTTTTGGGCCGTGTGGCGCTTGTGCGGATCGAGCTTATCGACGGCTTCCACGCTGAGCAGCGTTTCGATGGAAGCCACGATAGCAATAGTGAAGGCTACTACATAGGTGTTGCCACGCATCAGGGCCGACCAGTCGGGAAACGTCAGCTCCTTGGTCAGGTCAGCGAAGGAGGAAATGCTGGGCAGCTTCACCAGATGCTCAGGCCGCACCTGCAAGTTAGGCGCTACCTGGCTTAGCAGCAGATTCAGTAGAATCGATAATACGACTACAATCAGCGCGCCGGGCACGAGACGCAGGGCAGTGATGCTGCGCACGGGCTTGCTTTCCCAAATCATGAGCACAACCAGGGAAACCAAGCCAATAAGGGCCGACCCCCAACTGATGGCATTGCTGGAGGCCACGATGGCACTAAACGTGTTCAGGCCATCGAACTGCAGGAAATCCATATCCTCGAAGTAGTCGGTATCGGCTCCGAAGAAGTGAGGAATCTGCTTGAGAATCAGAATCAAGCCGATGGCGGCCAGCATGCCCCGAATAACGGACGAAGGAAAATACATGCCTATGATACCCGCTTTCAGGAAGCCCAAAATCAGCTGAATAGTGCCCGCCACAACGGTAGCGGCCAGCACGGCCTCGAAGGAGCCCAGCGTGCTGATGGCCGACAGCATAATAGCCGTGAGGCCGGCGGCCGGGCCGCTTACGCTTAGCTGGGAGCTGCTGAGCCACGAGACAACCACGCCGCCCACAATACCGGTGATAACTCCCGACAGCAGAGGCGCGCCCGATGCCAGCGAAATACCCAGGCACAAAGGCAGCGCCACCAGAAACACGACCAGCCCCGCTGGCGCATCTTTGGAGAGAGAGTGCAGATAGTTAGCCGGAACCGGCGTGAGAGCCGGTGAGCCGGAAGTAGCAGAATCAGCCACGGGGGCCGGAGTAGTCTGGAGCATAAGGGAGTGGCATGCGGTAGTGAAAGCGCTGCCCGGATAAGACACAGGTTCGCCACGATGTGACGCGAAACTACGTTTCAGTAGTTAAGACGGCGTTAAAAAAGCATTAAAAGCAGATTAAAACGCGGCTATCCTTTTTCTACTCACGCAGCAAAGGCAGGGCTAAGGTTACCTTGGTGCCACTGCCCAACTCACTTTCCACCCGGATGTTGCCGCCGTGCAGGGCCATAATCTTGGCCGTGAGCGGCAGCCCGATACCATGGCCCGGCACGTTGCGCACGGCATCGGCCCGGAAGAATGGTACGAATACCTGCAGGCGGTCAGCTTCGCTCATGCCCACTCCCTCATCGCGCACGTGCAGCTGCACCTGCTTCCCCACGCAAGCCAAGGTGGCCATGATAGGCTGCTGGCTACCCTGGGAGAACTTACAGGCATTCTCCAGCACATTCAGTATTGCCGACAACAGCAGCGGCTCGTTGCCGCGCACCCCGAAGGCCTCCCCGTGAGCGGCTGGTTCTCCAAATTCCAGATCGATGCGGCAGGTGGGCTGCCGCCGCAGCACTTCCTCGTGGGCCTGCAGTAGCAGCTCATCGAGCCGCACCAGCCCCAGGGGCACCTGCGACGGGTCGTCGGAGGCACGGGCAATCTGGAGCAGGCCGTTGGTGAGGGCCGTGAGCATCCGGGCCGCGTCGAGCGTGCTTTGCAGCACCCGGCGATATTCGGTGAGGCTGCGCTCCTGCAGCAACGCTACTTCCAGCTCGCCGATAAGAGCCGTGAGTGGAGTGCGCAGCTCGTGGGAAGCATCGCGCACAAACGTGCGCTGCCCGGCAAAGGCGGTTTCAAGCCGGTCGAGCAGGCTGTTGAAGCGCTGGGCCAGGTGCGACACCTCGTCCTGCCCATCGGACTGCGACAGGCGGCGGTGCAAGTCGGAGGCCGTGATGCTGTCGACTTCCTGCACGATGCGCTGCATGGGCCGCAGTGCCTGCCGGGCAAAAAACCACCCACCAATGCCCACGATGCCAAAGATGATAAGCAGTCCCCCAGCCAGAATCTTGCGTAGCGTCCGTTGCTCCACCTGGCTGTCGGCATCCACCGACGAGGCTACCACCACGAAGTCGCCCCGACGGGCATCGCGGTAGAGCAACCCGACAGTCTGGCCATGGTTGGGCCGCAGCTCAACTGTTCTACCGGCTTCGCGCACCGCCGCCAGAAGGCTGCCGGGCACAGGCTGGCGGGTTTGCTGGCCTTCCCGAAATACGACGCGGTTGCTGGCATCATACACCCGTACCTCTTCGGCGGGCAGCGTCCGGTAGAACTGGCGCAGGTAGCGGCGGTACGAGGCGCGGCTGGCATCGTCGCCCCGGTTGGTGCCGTCCAGGTATACGTGCGCAACGATTCGGGCCCGGGCAAACAAATTGTCGGTGAAGTAGTTGCGGCGCGACTGGTAGGTAAAGAAGTAGATTGCCAGTGAAAATAACAGCAAAGTGACAGCCAGAATAGCTGCGAACTGCAAAGCCAGGCGCGTGCGTATGGTCACGGATATGAAGAGTAAAGAAGATGAATTGTCAGGCCGGCATACCTACACAACCTTTTCAGCCCGAAAAGGAACGGAGCGCTCGTCGGTTTTCTCTGGCAGTAGAAGTAACAGAAGCAGGCCAAAAGTAGAAAGAAGCAGTGGGTAGCCTACCGCGGCGGTGGCGGCACCCAAGCGTGGGCAGCGGGTGTCGGGCCAACCTGTCTCTACTGACGCCTGATAACGCCCGGCCCGGCTTACCTTTGCCGTGGCTGTCCCCTGTCCCGCTGCCTTCTCGATGAACGACCCGGCTATTCGCGCCTTCCTGTATCCGTTGCTCACAGAGGGCATCTACGTCGATGAGCTGCCCACGGGCACTACCCGCGCCGACGTTGTGCACATCACCCCCGATTTTATGCACGGCTACGAGATTAAAGGCGACGCCGATACCTTGCAGCGGGTCAAAAACCAGCTGCGCTGCTACGCGGAAGTGTACGATTTCGTCACGTTCGTTGTCACGGAGAAGCACCTAGCCAAGCTGCTGCCGTTGCTGCCGCAGTGGGTGGGCGTGCTCGTGGCTTCCGACAGCGGCTTGCGCCCCCACCGGCCAGCGGCCTACAATGCCACCGTGGAGCGGGCCCCGCTGGCAAGCCTGCTGCTGCTGGACGAGGTGAAGCAGTACCTGCTGGCTTTGGGCTGGCGCGGCGTCAGCCAGCTGCGGCGCGCCGAGGTGCTGCAGCTGCTACGCAGCACCCACACTATTTCCCTGTCAGGGTTGGCGCAATACGCACGGGAGCGGCTGATTTCGCGCATGCCCCAGCGCCTGCTCGACCGGGCCGAGCGCAAGCTGGAGCGGCAGCGGCTGGCCCCGCTGCGCCGCAAGCGCCGCCTGAAGCAAGCCGCGACCCGCAAAAAGCGGCGCGGCACCGCTGTCAAAAAATAAGCGTCAGCTGCTGGCCCGCCGTCGCCTCTGCAGTGTGCAGGTTGGATATCGATACGCCCAGCAGCCGCACGCCTTTGGCCAGGGGCAGCAGCGTGGTCAGCAGCTCGCGGCATATCTGCTCCAGCAGCGCTTTGCTACTGAGCGGCACCAGCGTGGTGCGGCTGCGCGTAATTTGCTGGAAGTCGGCGTATTTCACTTTCACCGTTACGGTGCGGCCCGCTAGGCCGCCGCGCTGGCAGTAGGCCCACACTTGCTCCAGCTCGGGCTGCAGGCCAGCCACTAGCTCGTCGTAGGTCCATAGATCCTGCTCGAAGGTATTCTCGGAGCCCACGGATTTGCGCAGCCGGTCGGCCTTCACGGGTCGGTGGTCTTCGGCGCGGGCAATGGCGTGGTAATAGGAGCCGGCTTTGCCGAAATGCTGCCGCAGCCAGGCTTCGGGCTGCTGGCGCAAATCGAGGCCGGTGAAGATGCCCAGCTCGTTCATCTTGGCAGCCGTGACGCGGCCCACACCGTGAAACTGGCCGACTGTCAGGGTTTCGACGAAGGCTAGGCCTTGCCCCGGCCGAATCAGGAACTGGCCGTTGGGCTTGCGGTAGTCGGAGGCCAGCTTGGCCAAGAACTTATTGTACGATACGCCCGCCGAGGCCGTCAGCCCGGTTTCGACATGAATACGGGCCCTAATTTCCTCGGCAATCCGGGTGGCCGAGGGCATATTCTTCAGATTGTGGGTTACGTCGAGGTAGGCCTCGTCCAGCGACAGGGGCTCGATGAGGGGCGTGTACTCGGCGAAAATGGCGTGAATCTGATTCGAAACAGCTTTATAGACCTCAAAACGCGGCTTCACGAAAGTCAGCGCCGGGCACTTGCGGATGGCGACCATAGAGGCCATAGCCGAACGCACGCCGTACTGGCGCGCCTCGTAGCTGGCGGCCGCCACCACGCCGCGCTGCCGGGAGCCGCCCACCGCCACGGGCCGGCCGCGCAGCTCGGGGTTGTCGCGCTGCTCCACCGAGGCATAGAAGGCATCCATGTCGAGGTGAATGATTTTTCGGTTCTCTTCCGGCGGCACTGGTGCGGTTACGTGAGGCTGCAAAGGTAGGCGGTGGCCCCAAGACCCGGACACAGCGGCCAGCACTTTCAGCCGGATTCACCGGCCACTGGGTCGCACGAGCGACCCTGACGCTGCATGAATTGGCCAACAGGGTCTCGGCAAGTAGCCGGAAGCGCCATTATCCGGGTGATATAAGCCCATTCCTCACTAGCAAGCAGGCAGCGGAGCCTGGAGCAGGATTCTGCGGTAGCTCTCGCCCATACGCCGGCTGCCGGACTGTTGCGGCTCTCCTTGCCAGCCACGCTGGTTCGTGGCCTGTATGTAGTTCGCACCACTGCGTATACGCAACGGCTGCTGGTGGAGTAAGCAACTTCGGCACTACCGGCCACCACCGGCCCGCAGTCGGGCCAGATGCCCTCCCGCGGGAGCCTGTGGCTATACTGCTACTCCTCGCGCATCACGTAGCCCATACCCACCAGCGTATGAATCAGCTTGGGCGTGAAGTCCTTGTCAACTTTTTTCCGCAGAAAGTTGATGTATACGTCGATAACGTTGGAGCCGGTATCGAAGCTCGTTTCCCAGACTTGCTCCAGGATATCAACCCGCGACACGACACGGCCCTGGTTCCGCAGCAGGTATTCGAGGAGGGCAAACTCGCGGGCCGTGAGCTGCACGGGCTGACCGGCACGATGCACCAGCTTGCGGCTGGGGTCGAGGGTAAGGTCGGCCAAGCGCAATAGAATTTCACTGGCCGGGCTGTCGTGGCGACGGCGCACCAGCGCCCGGATGCGGGCCAGCAACTCCTGAAAGGCGAAAGGCTTGACCAGGTAGTCGTCGGCCCCGGCATCGAGCCCCCGGATTTTGTCATCGGTTTCGCCCAGGGCCGTGAGCATCAGAATGGGAACGGAGGAATTCTGGGCCCGCACCTGCCGGCACACCTCCAGGCCGCCCAGGCCGGGCAGCAGGTTATCCAGAATCAACAGGTCGTAGGTGCTGCTCAGGGCCAGCCGCAGCCCCGTGAGGCCATCAGTCGCAATATCAACGCTATGCGTTTGTTCGGTAAGGCCCTTATGGAGGAACGAAACCACCTTGGGCTCGTCTTCGACCAGCAGAATTTTCATGAAAACGGGTTTCGGCTACTACAGGCAACTAAGGTAGGATGTTCAGGATGGCCCTTTTCTTTAGGCATGGCCTACTCTTGAACACTTCGCATACTAGTACAATTATTTATAAGAATCATTTAAATTTAACTTGACTTTATCAAACATATACAATACGTTTATGGAAATATTCTATTAAAGAAAACTTCTGCGCTTTCCCGTTCTGTTTCCTCTTTCCGCTCCTAATAAGGTCGGTAAATGAAACGGCTTCCTCTGCTCTCTAGCCACCGCTCCAATGTCTACCAGCCGTTCTTCGTTCCTGAGTTGTGTTGTATTCCTGTTTATTCTGTGGGGCCTCACGGGGTGCGTCACCCAGCAAAAGCTGCCGTATCTGCAGAGCACCGAGTACACGACGAAAGCTCCCACCAGCGTTCCGAATGCGCGGCAGGAGTACCGGATTCAACCCAGCGACGTGCTCAGCATCCGGGTGCAGAGCGTGCAGCCCACGCTGAACGATATATTCAATATCACTGATAACCGCTCCATGTTTTCGGGCGACCCCAGCAGCCTGTTTCTGGCAGGCTACTCCGTCGATGCCACGGGCTTTATCAACCTGCCCACGGTGGGGCGGGTGAAGGTGCAGGGCCTGACGGTGGAAGAAGCCCAAACCCTGGCCCAGCAGCAGGTCAGCAAGTTCGTGCGCGATGCCAACGTGCTGGTGAAGCTGCTCAGCTTCAAGATTACGGTGCTGGGCGAGGTCAACAGCCCGGGGCGCTACTTCATTTATAACTCCCAGGCCACGCTGCTCGAAGGCCTGGGCATGGCCGGCGACCTGACCGAGTTCGGCAACCGTCAGAACGTGAAGCTGATCCGGCAGACGCCCACGGGCTCGGAGGTGCTGCTGCTCGACCTGACCGACCCGACCCTGCTTCGCTCTCCTTATTACTACCTGCTGCCCAACGACGCCCTCTACGTGGAGCCGATGGCAGCCCGCACCACCCGCGGCAATGCCAATAACCTGGGCATCGTCTTCGGCGGCATTTCGGCCATGGTGCTGCTGCTGAGCTATCTGAACATCTTCTAATCACCGCCTGGCGGCCTCTCCTAAAACCACACCTGGCATGGAACAACGCGCTACTTCCTCCTCCGACGAACTTGACCTGCACGAGCTGTTTTTTAAGCTACGCAACCGCTGGCCCTTATTTGCAGCGTCGCTCCTGTTGGCGGGCCTGCTGGCGTTTTTGTACCTGCAGGTGAAAGCCCCGGTGTACGACTTCCGCTCGTCGATGCTGCTCGGCAATCAGGGGTCGGGCTCGAAGCGGGCTCAGGAGCTGCTCCAGATTCTGGAAGTACAGGAGAAAGGCGTAAAAATGGAGGACGAAGTCGGGCTCCTGAGCTCAACCGACGTGGTGCAGCGCGCCCTGGTGCGGCTGCCCTTCACCGTCTCCTATTATGCGGTGCCGAACTCGTGGCTCAACTCCCTGAAACAGCTACAGGTGCGCGAGCGGCCCGTGGGCGCGGTGCCCTTCCGCGTGGTTCCTGACCCAAAAGTGCCGCAATTGACGGGGGTGGAGGTGGCCGTAGAGCCGCAGCCCAACGGCCGATTTCGGGTGCGGGCGCAGGCCAAGCGCGGCCAGCTGTTTCAGCTCCACACCGGCGAGATGGTGCGGGAAGTGCTCGACGTGAACCTCGACCAGACGGTAGCGGCCGGTGATACGCTGCGCACGCCCCTGCTCACGGCCGTCATTCAGGCCGAGCCGGGCTACCCGGCCGGCTCGGCCGATGAGCGCTATTTTTTCACCCTCAACAACCTGGGTGACCTGACGGGGGCCTACCAGGGCGGCCTGGCCGTGCGGCCCATCGAGCACGATTCCCGCATTGTGGAGCTGACCCTCAAGGACGTGGTACCGATGAAGGCCACCCAGTTTCTAGACACCCTGATGGCGGTGTATATCGAGGATGATCTGCGGGAAAAGAACATTACGGGCTACAAAACGGTGGAGTTTCTGGACAAGGAAATCGCCAAGCTCTCCGACTCGCTGCGGCACTCGGCGGCAGCGCTCAGCTCCTTCCGCTCGGCCCGGGGCGTGGTCGATGTGGGGGTTCAATCCAATGAAAGCATCCGCCAGCTCGGCGACCTGGGCATGCTGCGGGCCCGCGCGGCCACCAGTCGCAAGTACTACCAGAATATGCTCTCCTACTTGCGCGCCAACCAGGGGGTGACCCAGGTGGTGTCGCCGAGCAGCGTGGGCATTGACGACCCGGTGGTCAACAACCTCATTATGCGGCTCACGGACCTGAACGGCCAGCGGGCCGCGCTGGGCGTGAATGCCAGCAGCAACAATCCGCTGGTAACGGTGCTCGACGAGCAGATCCGGACCTCCAAGCAGGCCCTGATGCAGACGCTGACCAACATGACCCGCGCCACCGACATTTCGCTACGCGACCTGGACCAGCAGCTGGGCCGGGTGCAGGGCACCATCAATGCCATGCCCGAAAACGAGCGGCGGCTGGCCTCCCTGAAAAACAAGAGCGACTTCAACGACAAGAACTACAACTTTCTGGTGGAGAAGCGCGCCGAAGCCGCCATTGCCCTGGCCACCAATGCCACCGATAAGAAGGTGATTGACAAAGCCAAAATGAGCGGTGGCGGGGCCTCCGCTCCCAAGCCCGGCCTGGTAGTGCTGATAGCGCTGCTGGCCGGGCTGGCCACCCCAATGGCCCTGACGCTGCTGCTGGCCAAAGCCAACCGCCGCATTCAGAGCAAGGAAGACCTGGCGCGTATTACGGGAATACCGCTGCTGGGCGTGGTCGCCCACGGCTCGCACGGCGACAAAGAACGGATGCTGCGCGAACCCAAAGGGCCTATTGCGGAGTCGTTCCGGTCGATTCGGGTGAACCTGCAGTACCTATCGGCGGGGCTCGACAAGAAGGTTATCGGGGTTACGTCGTCGGTGCCGGGCGAGGGCAAAACGTTTTGCGCCGTGAATCTGGCGGCCGAGCTGGCCCAGAGCGGGCGGCGGGTGCTGCTGCTGGAGTGCGACCTGCGCCGCCCCACGGTAGCCAGCTACTTCGGGCTCGACTCGCACGATGAGCACGGGCTAAGCGCTTACCTGATAGGGCACAGCACGCTCGCCGAATGCGTGTATGCCAGCGGGGTGCCCAACCTGGATGTGGTCTGCTGCGGCCCCATTCCTCCGAACCCAACCGAGCTGCTGGAAACGCCCCGCATGGAAAACCTACTTACTCTGCTCCGGGCCGAGTACGACTATGTACTGGTCGATACGCCGCCGGTGGGCTACGTGGCCGAGTTCTTCGTGCTGCTGCGGCATCTGGAGGCCAACATCTACGTGGTGCGCCAGAACTACACCGACAAGGGCCTCGTGAGCCAGATCGATGAGCTGCACCAAGAGCAGAAGATAAAGCAGATCTATATGATTATCAATGACATGCACTTCACCAAAACGTACGAGTACCGCTACAAGAAAAAAGCCTATGCCTACGGTCGCTAGCTGCTGCTCAGCCGTCTTTCCCTCTCGCCCTTCGCCTCTCTAGTATGGCTTCCGTAAAAAATCTGACGACGACCACGCTGCACAGCATGACCTGGACGACGGCCGCCACCATCATTACCTCGGTGCTCCAGATCGGCTACACGGCCGTGATGGCCCGGATGCTGCCGCCGGCTGCTTTCGGGCTGGTAGCCCTGGCAGGCGTAGTGCTGCGCTTTGGTGGTTATTTCGCCCAAATGGGGATGGCGCAGGCCATTATTCAGAAACCGGAGCTGACGGAGGAAGATATTCGGGCGGCCTTCACGTCGTCGGCGCTGCTCGGCGGCTTTTTCACAGCCGCTATGGTGCTGGGCGCACCCCTGACCCGCTTCGTATTCGACCAGCCCGAAGTGGTACCGCTGGTTCGCACGTTGGCGCTGGGCTCATTCGTGGCCGGGCTTATTTCTACGGCCATGAGTCTGTTGCGCCGCAACATGCAGTTCCGGACGCTGGCTATTATGGATGTGGTGGCCTACGTGCTGGGCTACGGCGGCGTTGGCGTCGTGCTGGCGTGGCAGGGATTCGGCGTCTGGAGCCTGATATGGGCCACCCTGAGCCAAGGTATGATTCTGGGGGTGCTGGCCTATGCCGTTACCCGGCACAGTGTGCGTCTGTACTTCAGCTGGGCACACTACCGGCCCCTGCTCTCCTACGGGGCGCGCATTTCCTTCACTAGCTTTCTGGAATTCATTACCGGCTCGCTCGATACAATGGTTATCGGCCGCGTGCTGGGCACGGCGCTGCTGGGCATCTACAACCGGGCCTACATGCTCATCAGCCTACCGCTCTATCTGATAACGAACAGCGTCGCCAAAGTTATTTTCCCGGCTTTCAGCCAGCTGCAGGCCAATCTTGGCAAGCTGCGGGCGGTGTACCTGGCCAGCATCACGCTGGTGGCAGCTGTGGTGCTGCCGCTGGGAGCCGGCATGGCCGTGGCCGCGCCAGAGCTGGTACGGTCCCTGCTCGGCCCCGACTGGGATGCTTCGGTGCCCGTGCTGCGCGTGATGAGCGTGCCCGTAGCCTTGAGCATGATTACGATGTTTGCCGGGGTAATGTGCGACGCCCGCGCGCAGCTCAACCAGAAGATTGTGGTCAACATCGTGACGCTGGTAGCGCTGGTAGCTTGTTTCTGGCTGCTGCGGGGCTATGGCCTGCTGGGGTTTGCGTGGTCACTGCTGCTGAATGAGCTGCTGCGCATGGTGCTGTTCACTTACCTGATGAACCGGGACCTGGCCATCAGCTACAGCCGCCAGCTCGTCACTTACTTGCCCGGCCTCTGGCACGCGGCAGCGGTGGGTGGGGCGCTGGCCCTGGTTCGGTGGGCAATAGCGCCCCTGCAGCTGCCCGTATTTGTGGCCCTGGGGCTACTAGCTTTCACCGGGGCCATTGTGCTGGCCATCGTGATGCTGGCGCTGCCGCTGCCGCTGCTACGCCACGAGATGCACCGCGTCCTGAGTCGCCTGCACCCCACGGGAGCCGTGGGGCGGCAGCTGAACCGCTACATGCGCTTTCTGGAGCCGAGCGCGGAGTCGGTACCAGCCGAGTTTCACAACGCCTCCACCTCGATGCAACCCTAAGCAGGGGGCTATTTCCGTTCTATCCTTCTCCTCCGGCCTCGCTTTCTGCTGCCCGTCTGCTGCCCGTAGCTTTCCATTCCGATGAAGATAAATCTACGTTTTCTGTATGTGCTACCCCTGCTGGCCGTGTTTCTGACCGACCGGGCATTGGGCGAATTTGTGTTCGGCACGGAAGAAGTGCGGCCGCTGGAGCTACTGTTCGTGTACGGGCTGGCTGGCTGCTCTATTCTACTGGTGTTGAGCTACTACCGACGGCTGGAGCGGATGATGCAGCTCTGGTTCTGGCTGGTTATTGGCTGCGTGGTGGGCCTATGCCTGGAGTCGTATAGCGGCTGGGGCGTGTGGGCCAAGTATCCGCACGTATTCAGCAAGTTTAGCGTGATGCTGCCGCTGTTTGGCCTGTATGCCTACTACCGGCGCTACCCGGCTCCATCGTACCGGATACTGGTGGCCGTGATATTCCCAGGCCTGCTGCTGAGCCTGGTGGTGTTTCATCGGGACGCGCTTTCGCTCGGCTCCTTTCTGGAAACGGAGCGGGGCTTTAGCGTCACGTCGGCCTATCTGCTGCTGCTCATCGCCCTGTTTTGCCTGAACTGGTATCTGACCCAAGGCCACTTGCTGAGCGGGCTGAGCTTTCTGGTGGCAATGGCCCTGATTGTGTTTCTGCAGCACCGCACCGTGTGGGTGTGCTCGGCGCTGGCACTGGCCCTGAATCTGGCGCTGCTGGCCCTGCGCGTGCCGGAAGCGCACCAAATGGGCCGCCGCCTGACGCTACTAGGTACCATGTCGTTGGTGCTGGGCATGTCGAGCGGCCTGGCGGTGGTGCTCGACAACCCCGAGGTAGTGCGCAAGTTCATCGCCAACTTCGAAGACCTGCAACACCCTACCACCCAAGGCACGGGCACCTTCCGCATGCAGCAGCACGAGGCCTATGTGCCGCTGCTGGAGGAGCGCCCCCTGGCGGGCTGGCGGCTCGAAGGCTTCCAGGTGCCCATTCAGATGTATGATGAAGCCGGCGACCAGGTCTGGCCCGATTTCACGGGACACCATTTTCACAGCTTCTATCTGGACCGGCTCTTCTACTTCGGTATTGTGGGAGTGCTACTGGTGGCCTTCATACCGCTGTTTGCGCTGGGCCGCATCCTGCTGCGGCTCACACCCCTGTCGCCCGACCTGGTAGCGCTCCTCTCTTTTACCAGCACTTTTTTCGTGTTCGGCTTCTCCTACGACTGGCCCAGCTACTTGTACGGCGTCCTGGGCCTCATGCTGGCCGCCGTTTCCTACCAGCTGCACTCCGCCCCCACCGCGCCGTTGCCGGGGCGCCTGCACCGCCGCCCTACCGCCGCCTCACCTATTCCCGCCTGAGGCCTTCCAACCCTTCCCCGCTTCTTACTTCTCAAGCCCCTTCACTATGAAAGTCCTCTGGCTTGCCGCGTTTCCTGCCCCTCACGAAGCTCATCCGGCCCCCGTGCCCTGGATCTTCACCTTGGCCGAGCTGGTGTCCCGACACCCCGAGGTGGAGCTGACCATTCTCAACTTCGCGGAAGATATTACTGTACCCGTCGATGAGTTCGACAACAACGGCATCCACTTCATTTATCTGCGTGTGCCCCGGCGCCGGCACGATATCCTGTCGCTCTATCAGTGGCGCATCGCCATTATGGCCAAATACCTGCGCCAGCACTACCACCACTACGACCTGATTCATCTGCACGGCTCGGAGCTGCAATACCAGGTAGCATCCGCCGGCCTCGATATCCCGCAGCTGCTTTCGGTGCAGGGCCTGGTGTCAGAATACGCCAAGGTGGTGCCCAATCCGGTATCGAAGCTGAAGTTCCTGTGGATGCTGGCCGGCTACTACGAGTGCAAGTACATGCCGGGCATTGCCCATTTCTCGTGTCGCACGCATTGGGACAAAGCGCATATCGCCCGGCTAAACCCGCAGGCCACCATTCACCACAACTGGGAGTCGCTGCGCTCCGAATTCTTCGCGGCCCCCACTCCCACAGCCCCAAGCGGCCGGCCGCAGGTACTGTTTCTGGGCGGCCAGCAGGAAATGAAAGGCTTTCGGGAAACCCTGGTGGCCTTCGACCTGGCCCGGCAGCGCCAGCCCGAGCTGAAGCTGGTTTTCGGCGGGCGCGTTAACGAGGCCGAGGTGGAACAGGCCGTGCAGCAGGCCGGGCTGCGCCACATTCGCCCCCAGGATGTGGAGTGTCACGGCTTTCTGACGGCCGACGGTCTGGCCCAGCTGTGCCACGAGTCGCTGTGCCTGCTCCATCCTTCCTACATCGACAACAGTCCCAACACGATTTGTGAGGCCCAGGTGGCGGGCCTCCCCGTTGTGGCCTCCAACGTGGGCGGCGTCAGCTCCCTCATCGAGTGTGGCCACACCGGCATCCTCACCGACCTGAACCCGCGCAACCTGGCCGACAAAGTGCTGCTGCTCCACGACGACCCGGCACTGCGGCACCGGCTGGCCACGCAGGCACAAGCCGTGGCCCAAGAGCGCCACAACCCCGCCTCGGTGCTGCAAAAAACCCTCGATATCTACCACGCCATTCTCTAGGGCAGCCCGTCTGCCCTGCGGCCTATGCCACACCCCAACGCTTCTGCCCCGGCCACCCCAGCCGTTTTACTCCTGCTCTTCAACCGGGCCGATACGACGCGGGCCGTGTTCGAAACCATCCGGCAGGCACGGCCCGCCCGCCTGTACCTGGCGGCCGACGGCCCGCGCCCCGGCCACCCCACCGACGCGGCCACCTGCGCCGCCGCCCGCGCCGAAGTAGCGCACGTCGATTGGCCTTGCCAGGTGCACACCCTGTTTCAAACCCGCAACCTGAACTGCGGCGTAGGTCCGGCCACGGCCATCAGCTGGTTTTTCAGCCACGAAGAGGAGGGCATTATTCTGGAAGATGACTGCGTGGCCGCGCCCGATTTCTTCCGCTTTTGCGCCGAGCTGCTGGCGCGCTACCGTCATGATGCCCGGGTGCTGCACATTGGCGGCAACAACTTCGGCAGCGAAGCCCGCCAGCCGCTGCTCCCGGGAGCCGACTCCTATTACTTCTCGGGGCAGGTGAACAGCTGGGGCTGGGCCTCGTGGCGGCGCGCCTGGCGCTTGTTCGACTTTGAGCTGACCCACTTTGAAACGCTCCGGACGCAAGGTGTGCTGCGCAAGCACTATGGCGGCTGGCTCGAAGAGCAGTATTGGCTGCGCCAGTTCGCGGCCGTGCGGCGCGCCCCGGCCCCGCCCGATGTGTGGGACTACCAGTGGCATTTCGCCGTGGCGGCCCACGCGGGTCTTACCATCGTGCCGGCCGTGAATCTGGTGGGCAATATTGGCTTTGGCCACTATGGCACCCACACCCACGACGCGGCCGACGACTTCGCGGCCGTGCCCACGGCCGCGCTGCCCCTACCGCTGCAGCACCCCGTGGCCGTGCAGCGCGACTGCCCCCGCGACCAGCGACGCTTCCGTGAGTTCCTGGCCGGGCGCGTGGCCGCCAAAGCACGGCGGCTGCTCCGGCGCTTTCGCACGCCCGGACTTTCGGCTGCGCCGCCGCCCGTCCCACTTCCCGCGCCTGTACCCGCGCCGGTGCGGGCCGCCACCACGGCCGATGCATTCCTATAATTCTTCGAGCTCCTTCTCACCCCTGACTCCTACTTGTATGCTGTATATCGTTATTCCCGTTTTCAACCGGCTGAAATATACCCGCGAGTGCCTGTTGTCGCTGCGCGCCCAAACCCGGACGGATTTTCGGATTGTGGTCGTGGATGATGGCTCGACCGACGGCACCGACCAGATGCTGGCCCGCGAGTTTGGGGAGGTGGCTGTGGTGAAAGGCGACGGCAACCTGTTCTGGACGGCGGGCGTGAATGCTGGCATCCGGCACGCGCTGACGCTGGGGGCCAACCGCATCATGACCATGAACAACGATGTGCTGGTGCTGCACGACTTCGTGGAGCGGATGCTGTTTTGGGCCGAGAAGCACCCGCAAGCGGTGCTGGGCGCGCTGGAGCTGGATGTGGCCACGGGCAAGCCTATTTATGGCGGCGAGCGGCTCGACTGGCGTACCAATACCCGCCACGACCTGCTGGCGGAGCTGCCCGAGGCCGACCGCCACGGCCTGCACCCCGTGACGTATCTGCCCGGCCGGGGCCTGCTGATTCCGCTGGAAGTAATTGAGAAAATCGGCCTGTTCGACGAGAAACGCCTACCCCACTACCTGGCCGACTTCGACTATACCAGCGTGGCCCGTCTGCACGGCTTCGCGGTGTATTGCAACTACGACGCCCGCCTGAGTACCTACCCCGACGAAAGCGGCCAGGAGCAAACCCGCCGCCACCGCAGCCTGCACGGCTATTATCAGCATTTGTTCGGCATCCGGGGTGGTGGCAACCTGCGCAACTTTACCCATTTCACCCTCAAGAATTGTCCGCCGCGCTATATGCCCTATTACCTGCTCAATGGCTACGCGCGTCGCCTGGTGGGGTATTTTCTGCACTAACGCCTTTTTCCTTCCGCCTCTTTCCCTCACCTCCAGCCTACTCCTGCACCATGGTTATTCTTACGAAAGATTTCGACGGCTTCGGCAATCATTTGCTGCTCACGTCCCACTTCATTGCCAATACTGCCGAACACAACTACGAGCTGCTCATTCCCAGCTTTGGGCCCTACGCGCCGTTTTTTGAAGGCACGGCCCGCGACGATTTTGAAGGCCTGCCAGTGCGGCTGCGGGCGGCCCCGGCCGACGTCACCAGCCTACTGTACCAGGCGCTCCAATCCCGCTGGGGGTTTGGCATTCTGAACCGGCTGCCGTGGCTACAGCGCCGGCTGGGCCTGCGCATTCAGGGCGACGAGAATGACCGCAACAAAGACCTGAACGACCCAGCGTATCTGACGGAAGCCCGCAACGGCTGCCTGCTTATTCACGGCTGGCTGTTCCGCGACAAAACTAACTTCGTGCGGCACAGCGACCTGCTCCGGCGTATTTTCCGCCCCATTGCTCCCCATCAGCAGGCCATCGAGCAGGTAGTGGCCCGCAACCGGCAGGCGGCCGACGTGCTGGTGGGCGTGCACATCCGGCGCGGCGACTATGCCGGCTGGTATGGCGGGGCGTATCTGTATAAAAATGCGACCTACGTGCGCGCCATGCGGGAGATGAAAGCCCTGTTTCCGGCCCATGTGCGGGTGCGGTTCCTGCTTTTTTCCAACGAGCCCATCAGCGACACCGAATTTGCGGAATTCGATACCGGCCGCTCTACCAACCATCCCGTGGAAGACCTCTACGCCATGGCCGGCTGCGACTACATCATCGGCCCGCTGAGCACCTACTCCATGTGGGCTTCCTTCTACGGTCGGGTGCCGCTTTTCCACCTGCACCGCCCCGATCAGGCCGTGACGGCCCTCGAAGATTTCACGGTATTCGAAGACCAGAAGACAGAACAGTGGCAGTCGGATCTGGTGGTATAAACAGGTATCGGGCAGCCTGTTTTGCCTGTTCTACTCGGTTTAGCGTCCGCCAGATGAGCATGACAATTCCCAAACACGCTTTAAGCGGCCAACCTCAGCACTCCGCATAGCTTCACCTTACCACCGCTCGGAATATGCCTGCTCAACGGTCTGCCTTCTCCAACCAAAAGTACGTTTCTGCGCGGGCCACGGCACGGCGGCGCGGCGTGTATGGTCGCATCTGGCTGGTTTTGCTCACGGGCCTGAGCCTGCTGGTAGGCCCTTCCCGGGCCGTGCCGGCCACGGGGCCCGCCCCCCTCATTATCCGGCGCGGGGGCACCTACACGGGCTCCTACCGGAGTACCGACTCCCAGGTTCCGTGCATCACCATCGCCACCAAGGAGCCCGTAACGCTGCGCAACTGCGTGCTGAGCGGGGCCGGCAACCTGATTGAGGCGAAACAGGGCTGGGCCCAGCTCACGGTAGTCGACTGCCGGGGCTACAGCTTGCTACCGTCCCAGGACCAGGTGCAGCGCGGCTACTTTTTGGTAGCCGATGCGGCCCAGTCGGTGCGAATCGAAAACAACTACTTCGAGCAGACGGCTGGCATCAGCATTTACCAATGGAATGGCGACGGCTCGGCGGCGCAAACGCTGACCGTGCGCTACAACCAGGCAAAAAACATCGATAGCCGCTACCGCAACGGCGGCGGCACCCTCACCAATTTTCTGGGTCTGAACGGCGTACGGGGCCTGCGCAACCTGGAAATTGCCTGGAACGAGGTAATTAATGAGCCCAACAAAAGTCTGGTAGAGGATAATATTGCCCTCTACAACTCCGGCGGCACAGCCCAGAGTCCGTTCCGGATTCACCACAACTACGTGCAGGGCGCGTACCCTTACCCCGCTACAGCGGCCAAATTTTCCGGCACCGGTATGATTGTAGATGGCGACCAGGCCAGCAACCAGGGCTTCATCGAAGCCTATAACAACCACTTCGTCTCGACCTGCAACTCGGCCATGAACATTGCCAGTGGCCACGACGTGTACTACCACGACAACCGGCTCGTGACCAGCGGCCTGCTCCCCGACGGCAGCCACTTACCCTCCGCCTACACGGGAATAGCCGTTTTCAATGCGTACAATCAGGCCAGCTTCGGCAACTTCAAAGTGGACAACAACACGATTGGCTACGTGCAATGGGGCCGCAACAGCCCCTACCAGGACCGCCAGGACGAGGCCGACTACGGCTTCAAGATCCTGACCAACACCCAGCACCTGCCCAACCCCATCACCCTGCAAACCGAAAAAGACGAGTATATCCGCTGGCTCGGTAAAGTACGCAAGCAGGGCATCCGGCTCGGCCCGGCCGCGCAGCCGCTTCTGTCCTCGTCCAGCGTGGCAGAGGCAGCTCGTTGAGAACAAGTATGGCCTTAAAGCCGATGAACACTGGCGTTTTTTGAGCACGCTTTGCCTGCTCAGCACGCCGTGCCTGATCCAGTGGCCGCGCAGACGGCCTTTTGGCATCGTGCCCACAAGCCCTAGTAAGGGTACACCGACTGGTAATATTTCACCGTTTCCTGAATGCCTTCATTGAAATCGGTGAAGTGGAAACCGGGCAGCACTTGCCGGAAGCGGGTATCGTCCATTACTTTTTTCGGGGCTCCGTCGGGTTTGCTATGGTCCCATACTACCTGGCCCCGATAATCGAACTTGGTCTGGATGATATCGACCAGCTCTTTCACCGTCAGGCCATCATTCTGGGCCAGGTTCAGGGGCTGGCTCAAGCCTTCCCGGTCCGGATTCTGCAATACTTCCCAGATCAGTCGGCCAAAATCGGGGGCGTAGAGCCACTCGCGCACCACTTTGCCCGTGCCCCACACCGACAGTTCGGGCTGCCGGCTGTTTTCGGCCTTCACAAACTTCGAAATCAGGGCGTTCAGGGCATGGGCCTTGTTCGGATCGGTAGAGTCGTGGGGGCCATACATATTGGGCGTCAGCAGATGAATGCTGCGCACGCCATATTGCATCTGGAAGCACTCTGCTGCCGCCCAGAGCAGGCGGCGGCTGGTGCCGTAGCTGAGCACCGAGCGGTGCAGATGCCCATCCCACCACTCATCTTCGCGGAAAATATCGGCCGCCGCTGGGTAAGCACAGTTAGCAATTGGATTGATGACAACTGCCTGCGGGCAGGCGTCGGCCACAGCCTCGTACATGCCCAGTATCATGCGGGCATTGTCGGCTACCACGGTGGCGGCTTTCTCGGTTACGTAGTTGAGGCTACCCACATGGGCGGCGCAGTTGATGATAAACTCGGGCTGCCGCGCCCGCAGAAATGCGGTTGTGGCGACTGTATCGCGCAAGTCGAGCCCGCCGCTCAACGACGACTCGATGGGCACCACGCCGTGCTGGCGCAATACCTGACCCACATTGCGACCGGCAAAGCCCGTGGCACCAAAGAGAACTACTTTCATGGGGTCAGTGCTACCAGCCTTGCGTGATGAGGTCAATGATATAGCCGACTTGCTCCGAGGTAAGGTCGTCGTGCAAGGGCAGATGAATCTGGGTTTCGTCAAACCGCCGCTGATTCACCAGGTCCGGGCGCTTGCCCCCAAAAAGCGTGTTGTTGTCGATGCCATCGTGCACCACGGACGCGGCTACGCCCTTGGCTTTCAGGGCCCGAATGAACTGCAGGCGGTTTTCGACGTGCAGGCCAAACAGCCAGTGGGCGCTTTCCCGGTCGGCTTGGTGCTCAAATAAGTGCAAGCCAGGTACCTGCCGCAGGCCCGCTTCGTATTGGCGCACCAGCGCCCGGCGGCGGCTCATGCGTTCCTGAAACCCTTGCAGATTGGCCAAGCCCAAGGCGGCGGCATAGTCGCTGAGGTGGTATTTGTAGCCCACATCGGTCAGGTCGTACTCCCGCTCCCCGATTTCGGATACCGGCGAGTTGGCGCGGTCGATGCCGAACCAGCGGCGCCGGAACACGTGCTGCGCCTGCTCCGGGGTGCGGGCGCACAGGGCCCCGCCGTCGCCGGTAGTCAGGTGCTTGATGGCCTGAAAGGAGAAGCAGGTGAAGTCCGAAATAGAGCCAATCGGGCGGCCTTTATAGGTAGCACCTGGCGCGTGGGCCGCATCCTCGATAACAACCAGCCCGTGCCGCCGGGCAACAGCATGAATTTCGTCCAGGTCGCAGGGGTAGCCGCCCCAGTGCACGGCCATAATGGCTTTGGTGCGCGCCGTGATGCGGTGCTCGATGTCGGCGGGGTCGATGTTGCCGGTTTCGTACTGAACATCGGCAAAAACCGGCCTGGCTCCTACCTGCACCACCACGATGGCCGAGGCAATAAAGGTTTGGGGCGCCAGAATCACCTCGTCGCCGGGGCCCACGCCGGCCACTTCCAGCGCCAGGTGCAGGGCGCTGGTGCCGCTGTTGAGGGCGGCCGGATGCAGCATGCCCAGCTCTGCGCTCAGGCGGGTTTCAAATTCCTTCACCAGCTTGCCCTCACTTAGGAAGGTGCTGTGCAATACGGCCTGCACGCGCTGTGCCGCTTCGGGGTGCACAAACGTGGTAAACATGGCAATGGGCGCTGCAACCGACTCAAGAGGCCGCGCCGCCGATGCTGAAAGAGTAGCATGATCCATCATAATAAGGCAGAACAAGAGAGTACAAAAGAATACCGCAAGGTGAATCTCATGTCGAATTAGCATTATTTATTTAATATAAAAAATTTTAATAGTTATATTTTATCCTTTTCGCGCCGTAGACTTTGCTTCCTTAAATGAATGCACTCAGCCAAACAGCTTTTCTAAGTGCTTTGGCGTCACTCCTTTCGTTCCCAGGTAGCCGACTGCCACAAGCTACAGAGGATAGGCAAGGCATGCGCAGACTAATGCGTCAGGTGAGTAGCAACATATATACAGAGCAGCTACACGAATACGAAACCTAGGAGCTAACAGACCGGGCAGCACTCAGCAGGACACCCTCTGGCCCCTATTGGGAGGCAAAAGCGCTTACATGGTAGCAAGCCATCCGAATTCGGGAGTGGGCGCTGCTTGCCTGTTGCCGGAGGCATACTGCTAATTACTAGGAGAGTATCAAAATTTTGGCATTCAGTCGCCGAGACTGTTACGCACCAGTGCCCGAAAATCGCGCCTATCTGCCCAAAAATGCAGACCGACTAATATTCATTTAAATTTCATCTTTCTTAAACACAATTATACAAATTTTCATCACCCCCTTGCTAATTCGACAACTTTTGTACATTTGCATTGAACCTCTTTAACCATTATATAACTTTTCACAGTTGTTAAATGGTCAGGTTTTTCAAAAAGTGCTTATAAGACGTTCATTCTTCGTTTTCAATTGCACCGTATGATGAGCCGAATTTAGCTGGGCAGCCCGACTGCCAGCAGACCGGGACGAGATGTGCAGGAAGCCAAAAATCCTCAATTAGAATCAAAAAACAAGGTTTCTAAAAAATTGAGATGACAGAGAGGGATGAAAGGCGGAGTTGGGAGGCAGCTATTTGGCGCCGGATAGAAGAAGCCCTCACCCCCGAATTCCGTCACTAGCACTCAGAAGCCCCATTTTGAAATAATAGAACAAATTTAATTCAGGCAACTGGAACAAATTGGCTTCCGCCCTAGTTTAACCGTTCATTCATATATAGTTTTTTTCTTTCAAAAGCTCACAGAATGCAAAAAGGCACTGAAAACCGTTCTTCTTTCACGCTCAGCAACCGCTCCGGTGCTTGCTTTTTGCCTTTATCGGCGATGATGTTCATTTTCCTGCTGTTGTGCACCGGTCTTAACCAGGTGCAGGCACAGGCTCCCAGCGTGAGCTACGCCGGTCCATTGGTTATCACGCAAGGTGGTACCTACTCGGGCAACTACCGCAGCACCGACTCTAGCGTGCCAGCCATCCGGGTCCAAACCACGCAGCCAGTTATCATTGAGAACTGCATCATTGCTAGTGCAGGCGAGATGATTGATGCCCGCTACAGCGGCACGAGCCTGATTATCCGCAACAACCGCGGCTACGGCCTGACCCCCAGCGTCGATAATAAGGAGCGGGGCCACTTTGTGGCAACCAACCAGTCGAAGTCGCTGCGGATAGAAAACAACTACATGGAGCAGACGACCGGCATCAGCGTCCATATGTGGACCGGTGACGGCTCGGCTTCCCAGACGCTGACCGTGCGCTACAACCAGGCAAAAAACATTGATGCCCGCTACCGCAATGGCGGCAACACGTTCGGCAATTTTGTGGGCCTCGACAAGGTGTACAACCTGAAGAACATGGAAATCGCCTGGAACGAGGTGGTTAATGAGCCCAACAATAGCCGGGTGGAAGACAACATTGCCCTCTATAGCTCGGGTGGTACGGCCGATAACCCGTTCCGCATCCACGACAACTACGTGCAGGGCGCGTATCCCTTCCCGGCTACGGGCTCCGAGTTCACCGGCACGGGCATGATTGTGGACGGCGACCAGGCCAGCAACCAGGGCTTCATCGAAGCCTACGATAACCACTTCGTCTCGACCTGTAACTCGGCCATGAACATTGCCGGCGGCCACGACGTGTACTACCACCGCAACCGCATCGTGACCAGCGGCCTGATGCCAAACGGCACTCGCTTGAACTCTACCTACACGGGTATTGCCGTATTCAACTACTACGGTCAGGGAGCCAGCTTCGGCAACTTCAAGGTGGACAACAACACGATTGGCTACGTGCAGTGGGGCCGCAACAGCCCCTACCAGGACCGCCAGGACGAGGCCGACTACGGCTTCAAAATCCTGACCAACACCCAGCACCTGCCCAACCCCATCACCCTGCAAACCGAAAAAGACGAGTATACCCGCTGGCTCGGCAAAGTGTCGCAGAACGGCCTGAAAATCGGGGTTGGTGGCTCTAGCAACCCTACCCCGACCAACACGCCGCCCACGGTGAGCCTGAGTGTGCCCGCCACGGGTACGGTAGGCGCCGCCCTGACGCTGACGGCCACGGCCGCTGATGCCGATGGCTCGGTAAGCAAAGTGGAGTTCTTCAATGGCGCTACCAAGCTCGGCGAAGATACCTCGGCTCCTTACGCTCTGAACTACACGCCGACTGCCGCTGGCACCCTGAACCTGACGGCGCGGGCTACCGACAACGCTGGCGCAGCTACCGCAACGGCAGCTACTTCGGTTACCATCACGGCGGCCTCCACGGGTGGCGGCACAGGTGATGGCACCGGCACGGGTACCGGCACCGGCACTCCGGCCAATGCTACCTTCTTCCGCGCCCTGAACCTGGGTGGTGGTGCTACGACCATCGATGGCCGTACCTGGGAAGCCAGCGACAACGCTGCTAACTTCCAAATCAACGGCGCTTCCTTCGAAAATCAGAGCATTGCGCTGAACCCTGCTACCGACGCGGCCCGCGCTTCCATGATCCGCTCGTCGGTATACGACGGGGCTATCAGTGCGACGGTGAGCAACGTGGCCAACGGTACGTACCTGGTGTACCTCTATGTATGGGAGGACAACAATGCGGAAACTTTTAACATCAGCATAGAAGGCCAAACGGCACAAAGCGGCTACAACAGCGGCAGCGCTGGTCGCTGGGACCGTCTGGGCCCGTTCACGGCCAACGTTGCGGACAGCAACATCAGCATTGCTACCACCGGTGGCTACGCCAACCTGTCGGGTGTCGAAATCTGGAAGCAGGGTACCGCACCCGCCAATACGCCGCCCACGGTTAGCCTGGCAGCTCCGGCCACGGGTGTAGCTGGCACTGCCCTGAGCCTGACGGCTACGGCTGCCGATGCAAACGGCTCGGTAAGCAAAGTGGAGTTCTTCAACGGCGCTACCAAGCTCGGCGAAGATACCTCGGCTCCTTACGCCCTGAGCTGGACGCCTACCGCCGCCGGCACCTACAGCCTGACGGCCCGCGCTACGGACAATGCTGGTGCTACGGCTACGTCGGCCGCCGCTTCGGTGAACGTGACGGCTGCTACCAGCACGGCTACCCGCACCTTCTACCGCAGTGTCAACTTGAACGGTGGCGCTATTACGCTGGACGGCAACGCCTGGCAGGGTAGCGCAGCTCCCAACTACACGACCAACGGCACCAAGTTCGCCAACCAGAACGTTGTGCTGAACCCCGCTACGGATGCTACCCGGGCGAACATGATTCGCTCCTCGGTGTATGCTCCCGCCCTCAGCTTCAAGATGACTTCGGTTCCGAACGGCTCGTATGAGGTGTTTGTGTATGTGTGGGAAGACAACAACGCGGAGACTTTCAGCCTCTCGGTGAATGGTCAGTCGGCCCAGAGCAACATCAACAGCGGCACGGCTGGTAGCTGGAAGAAGCTGGGCCCATATGCTGCCAACGTAACGGCCGGCACCATCAGCATCACCAGCACCGGCGGCTACATCAACTTATCGGGGGTGGAAGTGTGGCGCAAGAACACCGGCACGGCGCTCAACGTGGCTCCTGCTGCCGCTAAGTCGACGGCCAGCGTATCAACCTTCCCTAACCCGGTGGTGGATGAGCTAAGCCTGGAAGTTGACGTACCGCAGACCGAGACCATGCGCGTCGCAATGCTCAACCAGAACGGCGCTACCGTGATGAACTCTTCCCTGACTTTTGCGCAGGGCACTTCGACCGAGCGTTTGGCAGTGCAGCAGCTGCCCGCCGGCCAGTACTACCTCAAGTTTCTGGATGGCTCCTTGGCCGGTAAAACCATGGCCGTCCTGAAGTAACGCCTGCGGCCTGACCGCCAATTCGTTGACACAAAGCCTGCTCCCGCAAAGGGGGCAGGCTTTTGTTGTTTTCAGCCACTGCCAGGCTTGGAACAGCCCCACGGTACGCTGCAGCTTACAGACTAAAGTTTATTCAATTTAATATTCAAATAGGTAAATAAATTTTCGGAAGCTGTTGCTATTGTAAATATAAATACAATAATTTGTCAATAAAGTTCTACTTAAGAAAGCAGTAGGCAAACATGTAATCACTGTACTCACTCACTGTCTATGAAGCGCGCACTCATCACCGGTATCACAGGGCAGGACGGAGCTTATCTGGCCGAACTGCTGCTCTCCAAGGGCTACGAAGTTCACGGCATTAAGCGCCGCTCGTCGCTGTTCAACACCGACCGTATCGACCATCTCTACCAGGATCTGCACGAGCAGCATGTGCGCTTCCGCCTCCACTACGGCGACTTATCCGACGCCACCAACCTGATCCGCATCGTGCAGGAGGTGCAGCCCGACGAGATTTACAACCTGGGGGCCATGTCGCACGTGAAAGTATCGTTCGACATGCCCGAGTACACCGCCGATGTAGATGGCGTGGGCACGCTGCGGCTGCTGGAAGCCATCCGCATCCTGGGGCTTTCGGCCAAAACCCGCATCTACCAGGCCTCGACGTCGGAGCTCTACGGGCTGGTACAGGAAGTGCCGCAGCGCGAAACCACTCCTTTCTACCCTCGCTCGCCCTACGCCGTGGCCAAGCTGTATGCGTACTGGATTACGGTAAATTACCGGGAAGCTTACGGCCTCTACGCCTGCAACGGCATTCTTTTCAACCACGAGTCGCCGCGCCGGGGCGAAACCTTCGTCACGCGTAAAATCACCCGCGCGGCGGCCCGCATTGCGCTGGGTCTGCAAGCCAAGCTGTACCTGGGCAACCTGGATTCGAAGCGCGACTGGGGCCACGCCAAAGATTACGTGGAAGCCATGTGGCGCATGCTCCAGCAAGACCAGCCCCGCGACTACGTCATTGCCACGGGTGTCACGACCCAGGTGCGCGAGTTTGTGCGGCTGGCATTTGCGGAGTTGGGCATCGAGCTGAACTTCAGCGGGGAAGGCGTGGCCGAAGTAGGCCACGTAGTAGCCTGCCACAACCCCGATTTCCAGGTAGCCACCGGCAAAATAGTAGTGGCCGTGGACCCCGCTTACTTCCGGCCTACGGAAGTGGAGTTGCTCATCGGCGACCCAACGCGCGCCCAAACCGAGCTGGACTGGCACCCCACATACGACCTACCGGCCCTGGTCAGCGACATGGTACAGAGCGACTTGCGCCTGTTTCAGCGCGACGCGGTGCTCGTAGAGGCCGGCCATTCGGTGCTCAACTATCACGACGAATAGGCTGCCGCCCTGGCGGCTGCCGACCACGGCGCAACCCCTCGTTATTCTCTTCCCTTTTTGGTATCTTTTTACTGGCGCCGGTCGGTGTGTATCCGGCTGGACTACTAGTTCGGTCTTTGTGGCACATCTCGTGCTCCATTTCTTCCCCTTCTGTTTGTGTTATGGAAAAAAATGCCAAAATCTACGTGGCGGGCCATCGTGGTATGGTAGGTGCGGCTTTGGTGCGCAAATTGACCCGCGCGGGTTACCCCAACCTAGTGGTGCGTACCTCGGCTGAGCTGGACTTACGGGACCAAGTGGCCGTAGCCGAATTCTTTGCCCAGGAAAAACCCGACTATGTGCTGCTGGCCGCGGCCAAAGTAGGCGGCATCGTGGCCAACAACACCTACCGCGCCGACTTCATCTATGAAAACCTGATGATTCAGACCAACGTCATTCATCAGAGCCATGTGCACGGGGTAAAAAAGCTGTTATTTCTGGGGTCGTCCTGCATCTATCCGCGCCAGGCTCCGCAGCCCATTCGGGAAGATTACGTGCTGACCGGCCCCCTGGAACACACCAATGAGCCGTACGCCGTGGCCAAAATAGCGGGGCTGAAGATGTGTGAGGCTTACCGGGCACAGTACGACGACAATTTTATTGCCGTGATGCCTGCCAACCTCTACGGCCCCGGCGACAACTACGACCTGCACAACTCCCACGCGCTACCGGCCTTGCTGCGCAAGTTCAGCGAGGCCGTAGCCGGCGGCCACGACCGGGTGGAAGTGTGGGGCACGGGTAAGCCGCGCCGCGAGTTTCTGCACGTCGATGATCTGGCCGATGCCTGCCTGCACCTGATGCTGCACTACAACGACGCCGCCCCCGTGAACGTGGGCCCCGGCCAGGATCTTACCATTCAGGAGCTGGCCGAGCTTATTGCGGAGCTGGTGGGCTTTACGGGCGAAATCGAGTTCGACTTTTCGCGACCCGATGGCACTATGCGCAAAGTATTGGACGTGAGCAAGCTGCACGGCCTGGGCTGGCACCACCGCATTCGGCTGGAAGCGGGCCTCCGGGCCGTGCTGGATTCGGAAGAATGGCGGGCCGTCTCGCCCCGCCGCACGCTGGTGCCCCAGCCTTCTGAGTAGCTCCGTCCCTTTTAGCCTACAGACTTGTTCCTGAATAAAGCGAAACGAAAAAAGGCCGTCATGCTCATCTGGCGTCCGCTTGTCGAAGCATCTCTACCGCGGTGGTAAGTAGCATTGCGGTAGAGATGCTTCGACAAGCGGACGCCAGATGAGCATGACAGCCAAATTTTAGCATCGGGTCCTAATTCAGGAACAAGTCTTACACCTATTGCCCACCTTCTACACGCTGTGCTATGCCTGAACTGGTAACAAAAGGCCAACGCTGGGTGAGCCGGCGCCTACGGGAGCTATTGCCGTACCGCGGGCACTACCGCCCCCTGGGCGTGCATACCACCAGCCAGAACCTGGCGGCTACGCCCCGTCGCGGAGCCTCTTACGTGGAACTGTATGCGCCGACAACGACGTACCTGGCCGTGAATGACGAGCTATACGCCCACACCACCGACTACGGCGGCCTGCACGCCAAACCCAACCGCACCGAACACGCGCCCGCCGCCTTCGTGCTGACGCTGGAGCACGGCCGCCTGCTGGCCGACAACAACCAGAGCGTCGCCATTATCAGCGCCGACAACAAGCTGGTGGGAGATGTTTCCTTCCAGTACGACGGGCGGCGCTCGGACCTGGCCCGGCCGGAAGACAACAATGTGTTTCAGCTGCGCTGGTTTTCGGCCCCCGTGCGGGTGCGGGGCACGGTGTGTAGCCTGCTCTCGGGCGGCGGCGCGGCCGTGGGCAACTATTACCACTGGCTGATCGACTCGCTGCCGCGCCTGCACCTGCTCAAGGAAGCCGGACTGTGGGACTCGGTGGATTACTTTCTGATCTATGACCGGAACCGGCGCTTTGTCGTGGATTCGCTGCTGGCCATGGGCATCCGGCCCGAACAGCTGCTCGACCTGAGTACCCACCGCCACCTGGTAGCCGACCGGCTGGTGGTGACGTCGCCGGTGCGGGGCTCCGGCACGCACACGCCCGAGTGGGCCTGCTCCTTCCTGCGGCGGGCGCTGTTGCCGGCCGCTGCCCCGGAAACATTCAGCCCCTACGTGTACCTCAGCCGCAGCGACGCCCCGGCCCGCCACGTGCTCAACGAGGCGGCCGTGGAAGAGATGCTCCGGCCCTACGGATTTCAAACCCACGTTCCGGGCCAGTATACGCTGGCCCAGCAGATAGCACTGTTTGCCGGGGCCCGGCTGGTGGTGGCTCCTACGGGCGCGGCCCTGGCCAACCTGGTTTTCGTGCCGCCCGGCACGCCGGTTATCGAGTTGTTTCCCAAGCACTTCACGGTAGTAGAATACCCGGAGCTTTGCCACCGCCTTGGGTTGCCCCACCAGTTTTTGGTAGCCGATGCCGCCCGTGGCGAGCTGCACTCGCGCCGCGAAGGCTGGCGCGAAGACCTCACCATCGACCTGGTAGCCCTTGAACATTGCCTACGCCAAGCCCTACCTACCGCCGCCACGCACTCCCACTGACTACTCTACCAACCACACTCCTTTTCTTCACGCTCTATGTCGTTCCTGCGTAATTTTTTATTCCGAGCACGGCGTCGCAGCGGTAGTATACTGCGCGACTTAGTACCCTACAACGAGCATTACCGCCCCACGCATATTCATGTGAACAGCCAAGCGTGGGCGGACCGACCGGAAAGTGATGCTACCTACAGTGAAATCTATTCGGGGTATGTCTCTGAGCTACAGGTCCCGAAGGAGTTCATTGTGCTGCGGCCTTCCTACTACGACCCGATGCTGGAACAGGAGCAGGTGCCACCGGTTTTTGTGCTCACTCTGCCGGGAGGCCGCATCAATGTTGACAATGGCAATAGCGTCGCTATTATCGCCGCCGACAACGGCTTAGTGGGCGATGCATCGCTGCAATTCTCGGCCAGCAACTATTCCCTGGCTCCGGCCGCTACAAATCCGGTGCTACGGCAGCGCTACTTCCAGCCCCCCGTGCGGGTGCAGGGTACCGTGTGCAGCCTGCTTTCGGGCGGCGGCGCAGCCATGGGCAACTGCTACCATTGGCTGCTCGACTCGCTGCCCCGGCTGCACTTGGTGCAGGAAGCAGGCCTCTGGAATTCTATTGACTGCTTCCTGATTTATAGCCGTAAGCACCGGTTCGCCGTCGAGTCGCTGTTGGAGCTGGGCATCCGCGATGAGCAGATTCTGGACGTGCAGCAGCATTCACACCTCCAGGCCGAGCGGCTGGTGGTCACGTCGTCGGTGCGGGGCGGTGGGCACCATGCCCCGCTGTGGGTCAGCGACTTCATGAAACAAGCCTACATGCCAGCGGCCGCAAAGCTGACGCGGCGGTACAGTCCTTTTGTGTACATCAGCCGCCGCGATGCGGCCTTCCGTCGGGTGCGCAACGAGGCCGACGTGGAAGCCCTGTTGGCTCCTTATGGCTTCGAAACCTATGCACTCAGTGAGCTGAGCCTGCTCGAAAAAGCGGCGCTGTTTGCCGGAGCCCGTGTAGTGATTGGCCCCGTGGGAGCCGGGCTGGTGAACATTCTCTTTTGCGCGCCGGGCACTTCCCTTATCGAGTTTTTGCCCCGCAACCTCGTGGTAGGTGACTACCTCGATTTGACCACCCGCCTGCACATGGCACACTACCCACTTATTAGCTGCCGCGACGACGCCTCGGGCCGGAAAGCCTCTGCCGACCGCCAAGACGACCTAACCGTGGATCTGCAAGCCCTTGGCACAGCCTTGCACCAAGCGCTGCGCCAGCCCCAGATGCAGCCTGCTTGAGGGCGGCATTGCCAAGCCGATTTTAATTTCCAACTCGCTCCGTAGGTGCTTCTTCCGTTCGCTTCCAGCCGTCCTGCTTATGCCTTCCGTTCTGCTCTCTATCGTTACCTGGAACAGCGCCGCTGTTATTGAGGCTTGCCTGCACTCGGTGCTGGCCCAGCGCTACACCGACTTCGAAGTGTGGGTAGTCGATAACGCGTCGGCCGATGACACCCGGGAACGGGTGGCGGCGGTGGCGGCTACCGATGCCCGCGTGCAGCTACACAGCCTACCGCGCAACACGGGCTTTTGCGGCGGCCACAACTATGCTCTTGACCGCACCTACTCGGAGGCTGTGCTGCTGGTGAACCCCGACATTGAGCTGGAGCCCGACTACCTGGCCCGCGCCATGGCTACCCTGCGCACCGATGCGCGCATCGGCACGGTCTGCGGCCTGCTGCTACAGAGCCACGAGGCGAATCCGCGCATCGACAGCACCGGCATGGAAGCCTTGCCGGATGGCCGTTTTCGGCTGCGGCACCACGGCCAGCTCCTGCTTACCGCCGGCCTCGCGGCGGGCCCCGTAGATGGTGCGGATGGGGCTTTGCCCCTGTACCGGCGGACTTTCATTGACGACTTGCGGGTGGAAGGACAGTTCTTCGATGAGCGTTTTTTTGCGCACAAAGAGGATTGGGACATTGCCTGGCGCTCCCGGCTTTTTGGCTGGCACACGGTGTTCGAGCCGGCCTGCCGGGCGCTACACCCCCGCGAGTTTCGACCGGCCAATCTACGGGTGCGCCTTCGCCTGAGCGGTACCATTAAAGCGGATGCCGTAAAAAACCAGTGGCTGCTGCTGCTCAAAAATCCGCCCCGCCGCGACCTGCCAGGAATGTGGCTGCGGGCATTGCCCCGCCAACTCGGCATTCTGCTGTATTGCCTGGTGCTGGAGCGGGCTTCGCTGCGGGCCTATGCCTATATCTGGCAGCACTGGAGCAGTATTCTGGAAACGCGCCGCCTGATCCAGACCCGTGTTCGGCAGCAGGAGGCGCAAGGGTTTTTCGGCTTGTCCACTGAGCCGCTAAGCCCGGGGTCTCGCGTGACGAATATGGCTACCGACCTTGTGTAGCTGTAGCAGCACCTAGCCATCGATATACACAAGCCTTATAAGCCACTAAGAGGCTATCCAAATAGGGCTTAATTTAGGGGCATGGCGACGACGCAAGAATTTACCATTTCCGATGCGCTCTGGACGCGGCTGGCCCCGCTTCTGCCTGTTCACGTCCCGAAGGCGCACCCGTTGGGCCGCCACCGCCAGCGCCTTGCTGACCGCGACGTGTTGGATGCCATATTGTTTGTGCTGCGCACGGGCTGCCAATGGAAAGCCTTGGATGCGACCGGATTGGTGAAAGGCTCCACGGCCCACAGCCGCTTTCAGCAGTGGGTAGAGGCCGGGGTGTTTGCCCGGCTCTGGGACGAAGCCTTGCAGGACTATGACGACTTGATTGGCTTAAACTTCGCCTGGATGGCGCTCGACGGCTCGCTGCACAAAGCGCCGCTGGGCGGGAAAAAAAACGGGCCCCAACCCCACGGACCGGGGCAAAGGCGGCGTCAAGCGCAGCTTGCTGACCGAGGCGCGGGGCATCCCGGTGGGCCTGGTGCTGGACGGGGCGAATCGGCATGACATGAAACTGACCGAAAGCACGTTGATGAGCCTGCCCCCGGCAGCAGAAGCGGCCTGCGCTACTCACCGGGACGCCGGTCACGCGCAACAGCTGTGCCTGGACGCGGGCTACGACTACGCCCAGGTGCGCGAAATCGTGGCCGCCCACGGCTACACGGCCCACATCCGGCCCCGGGGAGAAGAAGCGCAGTCCAAGAAAGCGGGCCAAAAGGCCCGCCGTTGGGTGGTCGAGCGCACCCATTCCTGGCTCAACCGCTTCCGCCACCTGCTCACCCGCTGGGCCAAGAAGCCCGAAAACTACTTGGCCATGCTGCATTTTGCCTGCGCTCGAATCACCTGGTACAATTGCCTATTTGGATAGCCTCTAAGCAGGCTAGCGCTGCCCATTGGGCACGCATAGCTCTTTTAGTGGGCACTACCCATAGCCGCCTGGCTGTAGCCGGGCGACTGTACGCGTTCTATGTGTGGCTTTCCGTTGGCTGTTGCTACGCTCTATTACAGGATTTCCGGTGGTTTACATGTAAGAATGCCTCTTTTATAAAATTTTGCCATCAAATAATATGCCTTTAGAAATGTTTAATACAAATTAAAATTAAAAACTTGCAATAAATATAAAAATCGTTAGCTTTGGTAAGGGTACTATTCTGTTGGACTTTACAAAGCTTGCTTATGAAAACTCTGTCTACTCTTTCGTACGGGCTGCGCCTGGCTGTTTGTTGTGCAGTGGGGGTGCTAGCCGGTGGGCTGCCGCTTGTTTCTACCCCTTGCCAGGGAGCAACCAAGTCCCCAGACAATAGCCTTGTGGCCACCGAACGGCCCATTACGAGCCTGATTCGGCCGATGAGCCCCGCCGACATTGCTGCCACTTCAGCGGTAGTGAGCTTCACGCTGGTGAATGCTGATACTGACCAGGATATTCAGCTGTTGGCCGCCGGGGCGACGCTGAATCTTGGGACGCTGCCGACGCGCAACCTGAATATTCGGGCTACTACCGATCCGGGCGTGGTGGGCAGCGTGGTGTTTGCCCTGAGTGGCACCCAAACGAAGAATCTCACTGAAAGTGTGGCTCCCTATGCGCTATTCAGCGATTTTCAGGGCGACTACTTCGTTTGGACGCCCGCCGTGGGTGCGTATTCTCTCACAGCTACGCCCTACTCCGAGGCCGGAGGTGGCGGCGAGGCTGGCACTCCCCTCACGCTAAATTTCACCGTCATTGACCCCACTGCCACCCTAACGAGCTTTATCTTGGTCGATGCCGACACCGACCAGGATATCCAGACCATTGCGTCGGGGGCTACGCTAAACCTGACGACACTGCCCACGCGCAATCTGAATATTCGGGTCAATACCAATGCCTCGCCGGTGGGCAGTATCGTATTCGCGCTGAGCGGGCAGCAAACGCAAAGCATAACCGAAAGTATTGCCCCTTATGCGCTATTTGGCGACTTCCAGGGCAATTATAACGTCTGGACACCAACGGTGGGCACCTACTCGCTCACGGCCACACCCTACTCGGAAGCCAACGGCGCGGGCAACCCCGGCACGGCGCTGTCAATCAGCTTTAGCGTGGTCGACGTCAATGGCAGCGTAAGCAGCTTCACGCTGGTGAATGCCGACACGGACCAGGATATTCAAACCATTGCGCCGGGGGCCACGCTAAACCTAGCGACGCTGCCGACCCGAAACTTAAATATTCGGGCCAATACCAGCCCGGCCACAGTTGGCAGCGTAGTGTTTGCCATGAGCGGGCAGCAGTCGGGAAGCGTGACGGAAAGCGTGGTTCCGTACGCCATGTTTGGAGATGTGCAGGGCGATTATAACGTTTGGACCCCTGCCGTTGGCACCTATACGCTTACGGCTACCCCGTTTCCGTTGGCTGCTGCTGGTGGCACGGCCGGTACGGCTCTCACGCTCAGCTTCAGCGTAGTAGATAATGTCAATCCGCTGCCAGTTACCCTCACGGCTTTCACGGTGCAGACGCAGGGCCAGGCCGTGCAGTTGAGCTGGAGCACGGCCAGCGAGCTGAATAACCGTGAATTCGTGGTGCAGCGCAGCTTGGATGGGCGCATATTCGCGGACCTGATTACGATTCCTGGCCAGGGTAGTACGGCCACGGCCCACCAGTATGTGTACCTCGATACCCAGGTTCCTGCTACGGCTACGGTATTCTACTACCGGTTGCGCCAGATTGATTACAGCGGCGAATCGGTCTTCTCGCCCATCCGGACCGTGACCGTGCCAGCGGACGTGAGCCTGCTCCAGGTCTATCCGACGGTGGTAGCCGATGGGCGGCTGCACTACCTGCTGGCAGGCGAGCCCCCGCACAACGGTCAACTGGAGCTGTTTACCATGCAAGGCCGACGAGTGGGGCTGTATCCGGTAGTCACCGATGCTTCCGGCATCATACCAACCAAAGACCTGCCCGTGGGTGTCTACATGGTCCGTTTCACGTCCGCGGCCGGCAGCGCCATGACGCGGTTCGTGGTACCCTAAGCCAGTAACTACTCTACTCCCACCACCGTCGAAAAAGCCAGGCCGCCGAATGGGCAGCCTGGCTTTTTTGACGGTCATTGAATGGATTCTCTACCCTGCTATGACGGCAGTCGGCCGGGTAAGAATGAGCGGTACGGCACGGCGGTAGTAGTAATGCCAGTAGCAGGTTCAGAAGGGAGTTACGCTACGTGACGTAAGTAGCACAGGTCGCCACGAGCGCGGCGGCGGGCCTTTTTCTGTGTTCTGGTTGTTATTACGTCAGGCTATATAGCCAGGAAGTAAAGTGAATGTCATGCTTCGACAAGCGGGCGCCAGATAAGGCATACCGTTCGCAGAAAGCAACATACCCTCAAAAGCGCCATGGGCCACACAGCCTACAGCAGGCTGCTTAGGCTTGTTGGAAATTGCACTTCCTCGACAAGCGGATGCCAGATCAAGCAGGACACGGAAATCAAACTGCCACACAAGCTTTTAGAAGCGGAGCAGCTTGAGGCGAGTGGTGAGCGCAGGGCTTTTCAACGACAGGTAATAGACGCCTGGTGCCAGCATCTGCCCCGACCAATCCAGCACCAGCTCTCCAGCTTGCGCATCCACGGGTTGGGCACCGCTGGCGACCATACTCCCCAGCGCAGAAACCAAGGTGTAGGTGATGGTTCCGGCTTCTGCTGCGGGCAATGCCACTACGAAGCGCCCATCGTACGATGGATTCGGATAAGCCCGCGCCGCACCGCTGGCAGCCACGCGTAGCTGTCGCGTAGCCTGAGCCTGGGTGTTTGGCAGTGGCTGTCCGAGCACGTTAAAGCTCACCGTCAGAGCTTTGCCAGCATCTCCCACTGCGCCCGCTTCAGCGTAGGGCGTGGCCGTAATGGTATACGAACCAGTTGTGGGGATCCAACCATTATAGTTGCCGTTGGCATCGGAGAACAGCGCGTAGGGGGCCATTGATTCGGTACGTACCTGCTCTTGGGTCCCGGTTAAAACCACTGCTACGCTGCCCACCACGGCCGGGCTGGTATTGACCCGAATGTTCAGGTTTTGGGTCGGTAACGCCGCTAAATCGAGCATAGCACCTGACGTAATATCCTGAATATCTTGGTCGGTGTCGGCATTGACCAGCGTGAAGCTCGTCACTGTGGCTTGTGTAGCAGTGTTCACGACAGTGAAAGTCAGCGTGAGCGGCGAGCCGGCGGCCCCGCCCCCACCCGCTTCGCTGTAAGCAATAGCGGTGAGCGAGTACGAGCCTACGGCGGGGGTCCAGGCGTTATAGTCGCCGCCCGCATCCGAAAACAGCGCGTATGGAGCCTGCGACTCAGTCTGGTCGCGGGTGTCGGCACCAGTGAGGCTGAATCGCACGCTGCCCACGGCAGCAGGCGTAGTGGTAGCTCGGATATTCAGGTTGCGCGTCGGCAAGGTCGCCAGGTTCAGCGTTGCGTCCGTTGCCAGCGGCTGAATGTCCAGGTCGGTGTCGGCATTCACCAGCGTGTAGCTTGTCACGGCTGGTGGGGGCGGCGGTGGGGGCAGCGGGGCGAAGGTGGCTGTTATGGTCTTGGCAGCTGTCATGGCCACGGCCAGCGGGTTGGCGCTGCCCGTGGCGTCGCCGCTCCAGCCCACGAATTGCTGCCCGCTGCCGGGCGTGGCCGTCAGCGTCGCCACCGTCCCGGCGGCATACGTGGCCTGGTCCGGGCTCCGGCTCACCGTGCCTGCGCCACTGGCGGCAGTAGCCAGTGGATAGAAAGTACTCACCGGGGTGTCAAGTAGGGCTTGCAAGGCCGTGTACCAACGGGCCGCCATCCTCTCTTCGCCGACCTCGTTTAAGTGAATACCGTCGTAGGTTTCGGTAACTGGGTTCACTCCCGTGTTGTGGTCCACGATAGTCACGGGCGACTGCGGCGTCGATTTTTGCTGGGCCAGCTCCGGCAGCAGCGCATTCAGAGCCGTAATGTTTTCATTGCCAGGGCTGAGGGAAGTCGGCAGCAGCTGGGCGAGCAGAATCTTCACCGTAGGATGACCCATGCGCGACGCGTCGATGATTTCGCCCAGCTCAACACGGGTACCAGTGAGGCTGCTGTTCTGAATCATATCGTTGGAGCCGATGTGCATCAACACCACATCGGGTTTGTAGGTGGCGGCCCAGCCCTGAGCAGAAAACAGCAGCCAGCCAGCCCTAGTGTCCCTCGTGGTCGAGGTCAAAATCGGGAGTTGGCGTCGGGCCTTGGTAATTACCCTGCTGCGAGCCCACGAAATCGACGCTGTAGCCGCCCGCCTGAAGCTTCTGCCACAGTGGCCGCCGGTAGGAATTATGCTTGTCGTCCCCTTGCGTTGCAGACGACCCCAGCGGCATGATTTTCACTTGAGCCGAAGCACACTGCGGCCCCAGCAACGCCAAAACCATGTGCAGCGCTACCAGATGGCGGCCACGAAGAAAATATGAAAAGAGGTGGAAAAAGGGGGCGTACATAGGTGCAACATAAAGAGTGGTGATATGGACAAATCTGTCATTCTAGTGCTTAGTCAGGAGAATTAGCTGTACAAACCTTTTGATAGTGTCGGGTTAGTTTCTCACATGCCTTATCGAGCGAGAATTGCCAGTTGACTGTTGCTCGCCGGGCGTTGCGTTCCGCCACACAGGCGTCGACGTGCGCGCTCAGGTCGTCCTGGGTGGGGATGCGCTGGTGCAGGCACTGGCGGGCGATGGCCGAGAGTTCGAGTTCGACCATGTTCAGCCAGGAAGCATTTTTGGGCGTGTAATGGACCTCGAAGCGGGCAGCCAGCGCGCGAGCCTGTTCGGCGGGCAGATGCTGGTAAAAGACGGCATGGGTATGGGTATTGAGGTTGTCCTGCACCAGCACGATTTTCTTGGCCTGCGGGTAAGCGGCGGCCAAGCCGCGCATGAAGCGGCAGTAGTCAGCCCCGGTGCGGCGGGCCGAGACCTCGACCAGGCGC
>NZ_SRLD01000044.1 GCF_004745955.1 Hymenobacter elongatus
GGTTTCCGACCCCACAGCTCGCTGCAGAATTTAACGCCCGATCAGGTCATGGCAGCCGCCAGTACTGTCGAGCTTCAAACCGCCTGATTCTCTACTTCAGGCCGGTCCAGCAATTGGGAGGAGGTCAGTTGTCTTCCTAGAGTGTGTGGACAGTAAGAAGTAGCTTTGGCCAATGCGCCGGCACGAATTAAGTGAACACGAATGGAGAGTAGTCGAACCCTATACGCTGGGCCGGCTGAGTCGAGGCCGCGACAACCGATTGTTTGTCAATGCTGTGCTCTACCGCGTGCGAACCGGCGTGTCGTGGCGCGACCTGCCTGAGCGGTTTGGTCCCTGGAATACAGTGGCCCGGCGTTTCCGCCGCTGGGCCCAAGCCGGGGTATGGGAAGCGCTGTTTCAGGCCGTGCAGGAGCCTGACTACGCCTGGGTGCTGGTAGATTCAACCACGGTCAAGGCGCACAAAGCGGCCGCCGGGCAAAAAAAAGTACGCCCATCGCCGAATGCTTAGGCCGCAGCCGGGGCGGTTTCTCCACCAAGCTGCACGTGGTGCTCGATGCGCTGGGCAACTGCCGGCACCTGGTGCTGACGCCGGGCCACTGGGCCGATTGCACGCAACTGCCGGCCCTGTTAGCAGCGTTACGCCACGCACCGGGTGCCGTGGTTGCCGATAAAGCCTACGATACCAACGCCGTGCTGGCCGCCATTGCCGGCCGCAACGCCGAGCCGGTCATTCCGTCGAAAACCAGCCGCAATGTGCCCCGCACGTACGACCAGAACCTGTATGCTGACCGCAACAAGGCCGAACGCTTTTTTGGCCGACTCAAAGAAGCCAGAGGATTCGCCACACGTTACGACAAGACGGCTGTTTCTTTTTTGGCTACCGCCCACCTGCTCGCTACCCTCGATTGGCTACGCTAACTGTCCACACACTCTAAGAAATAAAACAGAAACCCCCGCGCCGGCCTTGCAGCCAACGCGGGGGTTTGAATTATCAGGATACTGCCAGGCTCCTACATCCGGGCGATAACCTCGTCGCCGAATTCCGAGCACTTCAGCAGCGTGGCGCCTTCCATCTGGCGCTCGAAGTCGTAGGTGACGCGCTTGGCGGCAATGGCCGCTTCGATGCCGCTGTAGATCAGGTCGGCGGCTTCCTGCCAGCCCAGGTGCTCCAGCATCATGGCACCGGAGAGAATCACCGAGCCGGGGTTCACCTTGTCGAGGCCGGCGTACTTAGGCGCGGTGCCGTGCGTGGCTTCGAAAATGGCGTGGCCGGTGAGGTAGTTGATGTTGGCACCGGGTGCAATGCCGATACCGCCCACGATGGCCGCCAGCGCGTCGGAAATATAGTCGCCGTTCAGGTTCAGGGTCGCTACGACCGAGTACTCGGAAGGACGGAGCAGAATCTGCTGCAGGAAAGCATCGGCGATGCTGTCCTTGATCAGGATTTTGCCGCTGTCGAGAGCCGCTTTCTGCAGCGCGTCGGCCACTTCCTGGCCCTGCTTGGCCGCTACCCGGTCATACTGGCTCCAGGTGAATACCTTGTCGCCAAACTCGCGCTCGGCCAGCTCGTAGCCCCAGGTTTTGAAGGCGCCTTCGGTGAACTTCATAATGTTGCCTTTGTGCACGATGGTCACCGACGGCTTCTTATGAAGAACAGCGTACTCAATAGCTGCGCGCACTAGGCGCTCGGTGCCTTCCTTCGACACGGGCTTGATGCCGAACGACGACGTTTCGGGGAAGCGGATTTTCTTCACGCCCATCTCGTCCTGCAGGAATTCCAGCATTTTCTGCGCCTGGGGCGTGCCGTTCATGTACTCGATGCCGGCGTAGATATCCTCGGTGTTCTCGCGGAAAATCACCATGTCGGTCAGGTCGGGGCGCTTCACGGGCGACGGCACGCCTTCGAACCACCGCACGGGGCGCAGGCAGGCGTAGAGGTCCAGCTCCTGGCGCAGGGCCACGTTCAGGCTCCGGATGCCGCCACCGACGGGCGTAGTCAGCGGGCCTTTGATGCCCACGAGGTATTCGCGGAAAGCATCCAGGGTTTCGTTGGGCAGCCAGTTGCCCGATTGCTTAAAGGATTTCTCACCGGCCATCACCTCTTTCCACATCAGCTTGCGGCTGCCGCCGTAGGCCTTTGCCACGGCCGCGTCGAATACGCGCACGGAAGCGGCCCAAATGTCCGGACCCGTACCATCGCCCTCAATGAAAGGAATTATCGGTTGGTCGGGTACATTCAGCTTGCCGCCTTTGACGGTGATTTTTTGTTCTGCCATTGTTAAAAGTTGCCAGTTGTGAGTTGACAGTTATTGAGGTTGTTTGAGTTGTTTGTAGAGGTACTAAATCCGCCTCTTTAGCTTCGTTGACCGTCCTGCTGAGCTTGCCGAAGCATCTCTACCACCGCAGTAAATGAGTTTACCGTGGCGGTAGAGATGCTTCGGCAAGCTCAGCAGGACAGACGAAAAGCCATAACGGATGCTTTAATAGCCGAAAATCTCTTTCAGCGTGAGTTGCTGGACCTGACCGTACTTGGCCAGCTCCTTGAAGTTGAGACGGTCTTTGGAGCCAATAACCAGAATGGTCTGGCTTTGGCCTTTCACTTTGGCGAGCTGAAACTTCTTCAGGTCGTCGAAGCTCATATTCTGGGTTTGCTCATACACGTCGCGGCGCAGGTCGTAGTCGAGGCCGAGGCGCTTGGCGCGCTCGTAGCTAAACAGGATGTCGGACTTGGTGATACGCTCGGTTGCAATGCTGTTGCGGATGCTTTGCTTGGCGATTTGCAGGTTGGCTTCGGCCACGGGCAGGTCGTTGAGCAGGGTTTCCATGCCGGCCATGGCCTCGCCCAGCTTGTCGCTCTGGGTGCCGATGTAGCTTAGGTTGTAGCTGGAGCGGCCCAGCTTGTCGGCGCTGGCGTAGCGCGAGGAAGCGGAGTAGGCCAGCGCCTTGGATTCGCGCAGCTCCTGAAACACGATGCTGCCCATGCCACCGCCGAAATACTCGTTGTACAAGCTCACGGTGGGCACCAGGGCTTTGTCGTATACGTCGCCCTTGGTCAGAAACAGGATTTCGGCCTGCACCATGTTGTAGTCGACCCAGTACACCTTGCGGTCTTTGAGCGGCTGCTCAGCAAAATCCTTGTTGGCCGGTACGGGCGTGAGCTTGGAGGGCGAGAGGTGGTACAGGTTTAGTACTGTAGATAAGCCTTTTTTTGAGCCACTAGGCATAATAGGCTGTTTGACTACGTTAGTATCTTTACCTGTTATTGGATTTTTTTCCTTTACAGGAAGTTCATCCGCTTCAATAATTCCTCGTGGCCCATAATACAGCACGCGGTGCTGGTAGCTGGTCAGCTTTTTGGTTAGGGCCGTTAGATCCGCAGGTTTCAAAGCCTTAAGCTCTTTCTCGCTCAGCTGGCTGGTAAAGGGGTTTTTGGAGCCATACTTAGCGAAGTTCAGCATGGCCTGGGTCAGGATAACCTGCTTGTTCAGCTTGGCATCCTTACGGGCTTTGAGCACGCCATCCACCATGTCCTTCAGCGCTTTGACGTCAGGCTTGGGGTTGGCCAACAGGCTTTCGAACAACTTAATAGCGGGCTCAAAGTTGCTGTCGAGGCCGCTGAGGCTGACGTAGACGCGGTCCTGGCCGCTGCTGACGCCGAAGGAACAGCCCAGCTTGTAGAACTCCTGCTGGAGCTGGGCTGCGGTGAGCTTATCGGTGCCCAGGTACTGGAGGTAGTCGGCGGCCAGGCCCAGCTTGGGGTCGTTGTTGGTGCCCAGGTCCAGGATGTAGTACAGGTTGAATAGCTCGTTTTCGGTGTTCCTAGTGTAGTACACCGGAATGCCTGAAGCCAGCTTTAACTCCTGAATATCCTTTTTGTAGTCCACAAAAACCGGCTGCAACTCCGGCGTGGGCTTACTCACTACTTCCTTGTAGAAGTCGGAAGCTACTTCGCGGTTCACGGGTACCGGCGTAATGGCGGGCTTCACCACTTTGGGGGTGCTGGCGTCCTTGCCGGTCTTCTTGTAAATCAGCGCGTAGTTCTGGCCGTAGTACTGGTTGGCCACGCGCAGCACTTCTTCCTTGTTGATGTTGCCGAAGTCCTCGTACTGCCGCAGCACGTCTTTCCAGCTCTGGCGCGACACAAACGCGGCCACGAAGGCCCCGGCGCGGGCCTCATTGCTTTCGTAGCTCTTGGTGCGCTGCAGCTTCTCGTTGTTGATGATGGCCGGAATCAGCCAGTCGGGAAAGTCACCCTTCTTTACTTTGTCGATCTGGCCCAGCAGCAGGTCGCGCACCTGGGGCAGCGTCTGGCCCTGGCGCGGGGTGGCGTAAAGGATGTGCGACGAGTAGTCGTTGTTGATGTCCGTGAACGAGGCGGCCTGCAACACACGCTGCTGCTGGTTGAGGTTCAGGTCAATCAGGCCGGCCTGGCCGTTGGTCAGGATCTTGTCGATCATGCGCAGCACCAGCGCCTCGTGGGTGGCGGCACCGGGCAGACGGAAGCCGAGCATCACGTTCTCGGCGTCGGGACCCATTATTTCCTTCACCACGGGCGTGGTAATGGCCTCTTCCAGCGCGGCCGTAAACGCGGGCACCGGCTTGCGCTGCAGCTTGCCGAAGTACTGATCGATAACGCGGATGGTCTGGTCGTAGTCCAGGTCGCCGCTCAGGCACAGGGCCACGTTATTGGGCACGTAGTACTGGCCGAAATACTTCTTGATTTCGGTAATCGAGGGGTTTTGCAGGTGCGGAATGGTCCCAATGGTCGTCTGGGTGCCATACTGGTGCTTGCGGTAGAGGCTGGCATTCAGGGCCTCGTATTCCTTGCTGAAGTCGTTGTCGAGGCCCCGGTTTTTCTCCTCGTACACCGCTTCCAGCTCCGTGTGAAACAGGCGCGGCACCATCTCGCCCAGCCGCTCACTCTGAATGGCGGCCCACTTTTCCAGCTGATTCGACGGGATATCCTCTTGGTACACCGTCTGCTCCACCGAGGTGTAGGCATTGGAGCCCTTGGCGCCGATGGCGCCCATCGTTTTGTCGTACTCGTTGGCTACGGCATACGTGGCGGCCACGCCCGAAATTGAGTCGATCTGGTGGTAGAGCTTCTTGCGCTCGGCCGGGTCGGTTTTGGAGCGATATACTTCGTACAGGGCCTCAATCTTGTCCAGCTCCACTTTTTCGGCGGCCCAGTTCTGGGTTCCCAGTCGCGAAGTGCCCTTAAACACCATGTGCTCCAGGTAGTGCGCCAGGCCGGTAGCGGTACTTGGGTCGTTCTTGGAGCCCGCCCGCACGGCCAGATACGTCTGAATACGCGGGGCATCGTCGTAGTCGGAGAGGTAAATGGTCAGGCCGTTGTCGAGGGTGTAGATGCGCGCCTTGAGCGGGTCGCCTTCCACGGTTTCGTACTTGTATTCTTTTTGCGGCGTGGCGGCGGCCGGGGTCGTGGTAATGGCCGCGGCAGCAGTAGCGGCGGGTTTGCTCGTCTGGCACTGCGTAGTTAAGCCAAGCGCCGCAATGGCTGGAAATAGAAGCAGAAGGGGTTTTTTCACGAAATTCCCAGAGCAGAAAGCGGAGCGTAAGAACAAGATTTCAAAGATAGGCGGCTGGTATTGGAATTAAAAACGGAATGCGCCTTGGCCCTGATTATGAGCGGGTTTTAAGTTGCGCGAAAAGTCCCGGATAATTAGTATGGAAGGCCCAGGTATCAGGTGTCGTTGGCTTGGGAGCCCGACGCAAGCAGCGCAAGCCTGGCAGGTCGTGGGCCAGCACCCTCAAAATCGTTCTGTCCCGTGACTTGCCAGGCTCTTGCTACTGGTAAGGGCGGGTTTGAGATTGAATAGAAAAGCCAATAACGGTTCTGCTGCGTTTGTCGAAGTATCTCTGCCTCTGTAGTAACTGATTGTACCAGTGCGGTAGAGATACTTCGACAAGCAGACGCCAGATCAGGCAGGACGCTCCAAATAGGCCAAAATAGCTGATTTCGGTCACTGTCCACACGCCATAGCCCGCAGCTGGGGTTAGTTGCTTATTGCACGCGAGATGCTTCGACTAGCTCAGCAGGACGTTCTGGAAAGGCCGAACGTGCTTATAGCGGTTTCGGGAACGGTGCAACCCGGCTGCTGTAGAGACGCGTATTCGCGTCTCGTTGCCCGCGCCGCCTGCCCGGTTTCGTGAACCGTAGAGACGCGAATACGCGTCTCTACGGTTCACGAAACCGCTATAAGCCATAGTACGGCTTGCCTGTCAGCGGTTAGTCGACGTCGAGGCCCAGGAGCTGCTTCATTGTGAGCAAGGCCGGAAATTTCTCGGAGAGGTACTCGAATTTGTCGGCGGCGGTGTAGAGCTTCCGGCCGGTGGGGGCCTGCTCGGCTACTACCGCCTGGATGTTCAGGCGCGGGTAGCCGGTACGGCGGCGCAGCTCGGTCAGCAGCTCGCTGCGCACATCGTTGAACTGGTCAATCTGGATGGGATTATCGACCGTGAGCTGAATCACGTGCTGGGCATCGGCCGTTACGGAGCGGTTCAGGAGGATATACTCCATCATGCGCTCCTGCACGCGCTTTTCCTCCCGCATCTCACCCCACACCCGCTGCAGCAGCTCGTCGTTTATCGGCGGCAGGCCGGTTGTGGGGCCGCTGACTTCCTCCACTGCCACCACCGGTCCGGCCTGGGATGCCGATACCTGCTGGGCCACTTGCGCCTTGAGGTCCTTCATGCTCGGAATGAGCTTGGAAGTGCCGTTCAATGGCTTGAGCGTGGGCGCAATCCGGCGCGGGGCAGCGGGCTCAATACCTTCGAAGCTGGGCACGCCCGTCTCGACGTGGGGGCTCGTGTCGCGGAACTGGCGGGTCGGCTCCACCACGTCGGCTTCGACGTTCTCGATGCTGGGAGTAGTGTGTAGCTCCTCAATTCCGCTTTCCACCGGCACTATTTCCTCCGGGTCAGCTGGGGCCGACACGACTGGCGCGGACGGCGCTACGGTGGCAGAAACCGGCGGCGGGGGCGTTGGCTGAGCAAGAACTGCTGGCGGAGGGGGAGCCGAATTGCCAGTGGCCGCCGGGGAGCCCACCGCCGCGGGCGTTACACTAGTTTTTTTTTTAGCCTCGCCGTTGGACGAAGGACTCATTTCGCGGGCAAACTGTACCGCCCCGTTCAGGTAGGCCAGCTTCATGAGCATCAGCTCGACGTGGAGCCGCTGGTTTTTGGCCTGCTTGAATTCCCGGTCACATTGGCTCACCAGATTCAGGGCCGAGAGCAGAAACGCCAGCGGTGCCGACCGGGCCTGCTGCACGTAGCGCCCCCGAATGCCTTCCGACACTTCCAGCAACTGCACCGTCACGGCATCTTTGCATACCAACAGCCCCCGCAGGTGCTCGGCGGCGCCTACCACGAAGTTGTGCAGGTCGAAGCCGTTTTGCATCACCTCATCCAGCAGCAGCAACGAGCCCGAGAGATTTTCGGTCAGCAGGCAGTCGACGAGGCGGAAATAGTACTCGTAGTCGAGGATGTGCAGGTTTTGCACTACATCCTTGTAGCTGAGCTGATTGCCCGAAAAGGTCACCATCTGGTCGAAGATCGACAGGGCATCGCGCAGGGCACCATCGGCTTTCTGGGCCACAAGATGCAGGGCGTCGGGCTCGGCCGTGATTTTCTCCTGCTGGGCAATGTAGCCCAGGTGCCCTACGATGTCGTCGACCTTAATGCGGTTGAAGTCAAAGATCTGGCAGCGCGACAGAATAGTGGGAATAATCTTGTGCCGCTCGGTGGTGGCCAGGATAAAAATGGCGTAGGAGGGCGGCTCTTCCAGGGTCTTCAAAAAGGCGTTGAAGGCCGCGTTGGAGAGCATGTGCACCTCGTCAATAATGTAGATTTTGAAGCGGCCGGTCTGGGGGGCATAGCGCACCTGCTCCACCAGGGAGCGAATATCCTCCACCGAGTTGTTGGAGGCCGCATCCAGCTCGTGCACGTTGAACGAAGCGTTCTGATTGAACGAGCGGCAGGAGTCGCACTGGTCGCAGGCCTCCGTTTCGGGGCTGAGGTTGGTGCAGTTAATGGTTTTGGCCAGAATTCGGGCGCAGGTGGTTTTGCCCACGCCCCGGGGGCCGCAAAACAGGAAAGCCTGCGCCAGATGATGGCTGGTAATGGCATTCTGCAGCGTGGTAGTCACGTGCTGCTGCCCCACCACGCTCCGAAACGTGGCAGGACGGTATTTACGGGCCGAAACGACGAAATTCTCCATAAGCGCTAGCCACAAAGATACCCCGAAAAGACGGTCTTTGGAAGGTTTGACGGGAGCATTTCGGTCGTCGGTGTCAAGCAAGCGGGCCGAGCCTATGCTGCCACACTACAGCGCTTCGGCGTTGGCAGAAGGGGGAAATTGTATATATTATATAATTATATGTACAATAAATATAATTAATTATGTATATTAGTTCCCTTTCTTTTTGTGCCTAGGCGAAGCCAAGAGCCGGTCCTGCCGTAGCCAGCCGTGAGCGGCGCACCAAAAAGCATACGACCACCCTGTTGCCCGAATCCTTGGGCTAGCCGGCGCTTAGCTGGCTCGAAACGCTCTGCTCCTGCTTCCACCTACTTTTCCTGAAGCTAATGAAACACGTCTACCTGGTGTTTGGGGCCGCCATCCTGTTGGCCGCCTCAGTGCATGCGCAGCAGAGCCAGCTAGTGGCCCCGTCACTATCGGCCACTGATACTTATTTCGGGGTGCAGGTAAAAGACCCGTACCGCAACCTGGAAGACCTGCGCGACCCGGCCGTGCAAACCTGGATGAAAGCCCAGGCCGCCTATGCCCGCCAGACGCTGGACGTAATTCCGGGGCGGCAAGAGCTGCTGGCGCAGATGCAAGAGCTGGAGACTCGGAAAGTGGTGACAATTACCAGCCTCATTATCACCGATAACAACCGCTATTTTTATCTCAAGAAGCGGCCCCAGGATCAGCAGCCCAAGCTGTATTGCCGCGATGGCTACAACAGCCCGGAAGTGCTGCTTCTCGACCCAGAAAGTATAGAAAAGGGTAAAGCCTATACTATCGGCGGGGTTTCGCCTTCCTACGATGGCAGTAAAGTCGGGTTGGTGCTGAGTGAAAATGGTGCCGGGGTAGGGGTGATGCGGGTGCTGAACGTGCAAACCAAGCGGCTGTACCCCGACAAGCTGGCCCTGGCCTGGGAGGCTGGCAAATGGCTGCCCGACAACAGCCGTTTTTTATATACGCCGCTCAGTGGCGCCGACTCCCCCAAGCCCGCTACCGGTCTCAACACCCGCGCCCTGCTACACCAGGTAGGTACTTTGCAAAGTCAGGACCGGGCAGTGTTTTCCGCCGCGCTATGTCCTCAACTGGCCATTAGGCCCACCGACTATGCCCGCGCCAAAATGGACCGCGACACGGAGCTTCTGTACGGCCTGCTGCACAATGCCGACGGCTACCTACGGGCTTATTGGGCGCCGTCGGCAGCGCTTTTAGCACCAGCAATCAACTGGAAGCCGCTGTTTACGCTTGCGCATAAAATCACGGGCTTTGTTACCGACGAGCAGTATATCTACTTCGTTACGTCCCAATATACGCCCCGCGCACAGCTCATGCGCATGTCCGCAACCAGCCCCGATATAGCGGCGGCGGAGCTGCTGGTGCCCGGCAGTCCTGAGGAAGCTATTGTGGACTCCCAGCTCAAAACCACCAAGGATGGTCTGTACTTTGTGCGGACCCACAACGGAGTAGAGGCTCGGTTATATTTTGTGGCCAAAGGCAGCAAGACGGTGCAGCAAATCAAGCTGCCCCAGCCCGCTGGCAGCCTGCAGCTGGAAACCAAGAGTGCGCGCTGCAGTGACCTGTGGGTACGGCTGGCGGGCCGCACCACCGACTGGCGGCGCTACCGCTACTCCGCCGGCGGTCGGCAGTTCATGGCCGAGCCGCTGTCGACTCAGGTCCAGTATCCGGAGTTTGCCGACCTCGTGGTGGAAGAGCTGCTGGCCCCGTCGTCTGATGGCGTGCTGGTGCCCTTGTCGCTGGTGTATACAAAAAATACCCCCCGCAACGGCACGGCGCCCGTGTTGCTGCTGGGGTACGATGCGTATTCCGCTGGCCTGAATCCGCTTTTTTATCCGCCTCATCTCCTCTGGACGCAGCACGGCGGAGTGCTGGCGGTAGCGCAGGTGCGGGGCGGCAAGTTGGTTGACGGTCGGTATCCTGGCAGCCAACAAACAACCATGCCCACCGCCTGGAAAGACCTGATTGCCTGCGCCGAATACCTCACGAAAAACCAGTATACCAGCCCCGGCCGCGTTGCCATCAGTGGTGGTAGCGCCGGAGGTATTCTCATCGGTCGGGCGCTGACGGAGCGGCCGGATTTGTTTGCGGCAGCTATTACGGAAGGAGGCTTTTTGAATGCTACTCGGTGGGAGAGTTGGCTGGGCGAGTCTATACATGGGCTTGAATCCGGAGCGGTGCACACAGAAGCTGCGGGTAGAGCGCTACTCGAACTGGATGCGTATCACCACTTGGTACCTGGCACTAAGTATCCGGCTACGCTCGTCACGGCCCATCTGAACGACCCGCGCGAGCTGGCCTGGCAGTCGGCTAAGTTTGCGGCCCGGCTGCAGAGTAGCACCATTTCGGGTAAGCCAGTGCTGTTTTTTACCGATTACGAGGCTGGTTACGGCAACGTCCATTCCGGCCCAAAGCGGCTCGACGCTATAGCCGACCTGCTGGCTTTTGGCCTGTGGCAAACGGGCGTGCCAGCCTTTCAGCCCCAGAGCACGGCAGCCAAATAGCCAGCCGCAACGCGTACTGGTGTGAGCCGCCGAATAATGCGCCGGCCGGGCTTTAAGAGGATTTCCCGGGAGTCACAGGCCGCCGCGGGATGGAACATTTTTGGCGGTCGGCAACGTTTCCTGACTGAAGTGCGTACATTCGCACCCCGCCACTCGTGGCGGGAATCGTTCTTTACCATTTGGGGCTGACCGGAATTGACAGCTTGCGCAAGTCGCGAGTAAGCGTGCCGAGTGTTGGGCGAACCACTCGTTAACAATTCGTCCGAACAATAACTGGCGAGTATAGCTACGCCATGGCTGCCTAGTCTAGGTACTAAGCACTGTCATCGTCCCGCACCCGTTTTCTTTTACACGGGTGAGTTCGGGGCGTCGTAAGTAGAAGATAGTCAGGAAGGAGGTGTGACTTCCTGGCGAAAACCAACTGCATCTAAGGGGACTCTACGGGCCTGATGCGCGCCCGGAGTACCACGAAAATCCAAGCGTAGATACGCACGTAGAAGGCTCGTCGGTTTCCTTGTCTGGACCAGGGTTCGAATCCCTGCAGCTCCACTTTATCTTAAAACCCTGCTTCTAGCTTAGAAGCAGGGTTTTTGTTTTTATGGCGGCCGGCCAAGCTGCTGGGAAGTGCTTTTTTGCCTGGTTTTCGCGCCTAGGCCTCCTACTCAATTTACTCCATCGGAGGCCTGCCACGGCAGATATTAGAGTTGTTCCTGAATTAGGAGCCGATGCCAAAATTTGGCTGTCATGCTGAGCTTGTCGAAGCATCTCTACCGCAGTAGTAATCCAATCTACCGGTTTACTACTGCGGTAGAGATGCTTCGACAAGCTCAGCATGACGGGCAATCTACTTCCTGAACAGCTTCAAAGTCAGGCACCGGCAACTGGCTCAAGTAAAGCAGCCATTCGGACTCATTGCCGAAGAATATCCCCTATTTGTTGTTGTTCTTACAGGCGCGGGCTTATACTGCCGCTATCTTGCAACTGCTATGAAAGAAATATTCGCTAAAGCCATACCTATTGTTTTGCGGGAGCTGATGTGGCTGTTCGGAGCACTTATTGTCGCTGCTTTTCTGGCTGTCATAGTGCGTCTGGTGCTGCAGCTGAACGAGGATACTTACCAGCAGGTGCTGCTGGAGCTGCCGGCCGACGCGGTGTTCCACCTGAAAATCGTGCTTTTCAGCCTCTGTCTGGTGGGTATTTATATCAGCCGGCTGGCCGTAGCGGCTGTTGATTCGCTCCTCAGCGCCTAGCGCGTGAGGACAATCAAGGACTTGTGACGCGAAGCTCTGCTTCGCGACCGTCAGGACGTCGCGTAACAACACTTGCCGGGCAAGTAGCGCGAACGGCCGCGAAGCACAGCTTCGCGTTACAATCTTTTGACGCCTCTGCCCGCTAATTGTCCTCAGCGCCTAGCCTGCCGGAAGCGGCGCTACGGCAAAATCTGCCGCCGCCAGTAGCGCCGATACAGCAACAGCAGCAGCAGCAGCACCGCCGTGCCAGTGCCCACCAGCAGCCAGCCCGATACTACCAGCTGCCCAAACCAGACCAGATAGCCGGCTACGCACAGGGTGCAAAGCCCAATAAGTAACGCTACAACACTCAACAGCGGCGGGTTAGGTATCAGCGAATCGGCGCGCCGGAACAGCGCCACGAGTAGCCCCACAAGCAGAAACCCGATGACGACGACGCCGCTCAGCAGCAGCACGTGGCGGAGCCCGTACAAGCGCGCCAGTGGCCCCTGTGCCGCTGGTATAGTGGCGCTTATAGGGATTACGGGCTCGGTGAAGCTGGCCCGCAGCAGGTTCCAGACCTGGGGCGAGCCGTCGTCGTAGCCCAGGGCCCAGATACCGACGCCCGCCAGGCGCTGCTTCATAAGCCAGGCATATTTGGGGGCCAGGCTGGCCGAGTCTTCCCACCAGGCCTGCGGGGCCGGCAGCCCGAACTGATCGGGGGCCAGGCCGCTGGAGGTGCGACTCAGGCTCGCTAGGTCCAGCTTTATTTCTTCCTGCGGGAGCCGGGGCCGCAGCTGCCAGTTGGTCCAGTAGGTAGGCGGGTATTTGTCGCCCACTACCTGGTTGCCCAGGCTATCCACCTTCCATACTTTGGCCAAGTGGGGAAAGCCCACCACCAGCTGCCGGCGCGGCACGGTGCCCTGTTTCAGATAATAGTCAACAGAGGTAGCAATGCTATGCTGCCCCCAAACATCGCTCGGATGCAGCGGGGCCAGTGCGCCGGGCACAATCTGGTTGTAAGGCGTGTAGTCGAATGCCTTGACAATGAACAGACGCACCAGATGTTGTACCGCCTGCAGGTTGCGGTACGTGCCCGTACTGTCGACGGCCGGCACGTTGAGCGTAATGAGGTACGACGAGTCGCGGGCCCACAGCCGCACGGCCAGCCGGGCAATAAAGTCCTGTAGTGGCTGGGAATGGTCGGTGAGGGGCCGCATGCTGGGCGGCACTACGTACTGGTAGGAGCGGGCCCGTTGCCGCAGATCCTGCTTGGCCTGCTGCTTTCGCGCGTTTTGGCTTTGGTTGGCGGTCTGCAACTCCTGGAGTTGCGTAAGCTGCGCTTTGTTTTCGGCCAAGCCAGGCTGCTGTGTCTCTTGGCGGGCGATGTACTCGCGGGTGAGCCTGGCGTTGAGCTGCTGCTGCTTGCGGATATCGGTATTCTGCGCTTTCAAGGCCGTTTTTTGGTCCGTTAGCTGTTTCTCTGCGCGCTCATAAATCTCTTTAGCGGTCTTAAAATCAGCCTTGGCTTTCTCATCCAGGTCGAACCACTGCACAACGGTGCCCCAGATGAGGCCCGGCGGCTTGGGCGGTTGGGGAGCCAGCTTGCGGTGCGCTTCTATTTCCAGCGCCAGATTATTTTGTTCCTGACCCAGAGCGTAAGCCACATCGGCGAGCGAGTCCTTTGCGGCAGCCAGAACCAGTAAAGAAGGTGCCGCAGGGGCCAGGAGCGCCTGTTGTTTCTGGAGCCGGGTGCTGCTGGCGCTAAGCTTGCCTTGCCGCGCCAGTAGCGTATCGGTTTGCTGCTGTAGCTGCCGCTGCAGCAGGCTAAAGAGCTGCGGCTTCTGGTCGGGTGGGCCAAAGTCCAGGTTCACGCCGTCGGCCTTCGCGGCTTCAACGTGTTGCACGATGGCCGCCAGCAGCCGATTCTGGGCCGCCATCTGGTTGGCATCCAGCAGGGAGCGGGCCCCTTCGGCGGCGGGGTAGGAAATGGTCAGCAGTACTTTGCAGGCTGGGTTTTGGCGGCGTACTTCCCGAATCAGATTTTCCGGGCCTTGGTCGGGCGGGGCGGCCAGGCTCAGCTCGCCCAGGTTGTTGGCCTGGTAGCCGTAGTAGGCGACGTGCGTCAGCAGCGAGAAATCGTAGTTTACGTACGCATTGCTCATCCAGTACGGATGCCAGCCAAACACCACCGCACCCGGTTTCAGCCGGCGGGGCTTGGCAGGCTTTGCCTGCGGCAGGTGCTGATACTGATAAGCGCCCACCGTGGTGCTGAAATCCTGTTGGTCGCTGGGGCTGTAGCGCCGGTAGTTCTGCACGCTGGGCGGGTCCAGGGGCAGCCTTGGGTCAACGAGCGGGGCATTGCGGCTAGGCTTTTTTCGGCTGCTCGCAGCGCGCGACTTCGGCCCGGTCTGGCCGTAGCTACCGAGGCTAGTGGCCATCAGCCCAACAAGGAACAGGCGAAATAAAATACTTTGAACAAGACGCGGCAGGGGGCGGGAGTAGCGGTTCACGCAGCAGATAAGGAATAGTGTATACCAGAATAAGCGGGTCAAGTCTGGCGACGGCCGTAGCAGCAGTATTCAGCGGCAGTAATATATCCATTATCTTGTCGGCACGCACACTGGGCGCGGCCAAAGCGGCAGCGTTTTTCTGCTCGGCAGCACTGCTGGCATGGGAGCCAACACCTGCTCGGCGGGGTAAGCGGCTTCTCATCCGGCGTGTCAGTAGATATCCATTAGTCATACAGCCAGCCCAGCATAGCGCGACCTGGCGCTTATTATCGCAGCCGCAACATCAGCTGGCTTTGCTTTTCCCCGCATGATTTCAACTGCTACTCTGCCCGCGCCCGAAGCCACGCTCACCCGAGAGGTCGACTGGCTCGTGGCCGTACTCGAAACGCGCATTAAGCTGTATTTTGGTCTTGAGTGCGCCGTTGCTGCCGTCGAAGATTTGCCCGCGCCCGTGCTACCGGCCTCGGCCGCCGATGCCTACGCGCAGGTGGTAGAGCAGGAGCAGCTGGGCTGGGCCGAGCGGCTGGTGTTGGCCTTGGCGCTGGCTCCGCACCTGCGCCCGCAGGCGCTGGATGGCTTTTTTGCCCGCAACAGCACCTATGATCGGGGCTTTACTGAATTTGGGGGGCTGAAAGGGAAGGGCCATACGGGCTTTTTGCCCACCGGCGAAACGGCCCTGTTTCTGCTGGCCGGCGACGACCTGAGCCGGCGTTTGCGCTACCAGTCATACCTCTGGGCCGATTCGGCGCTGGCTACCGCCCGCCTCGTGCAGCTGGGGGCCACCGAGGCCGGCGAGCCCGCGCTGAGCGGAGCCCTGACCGTGCCCCCGGAGGCGCTGGCCCTGCTGACGACCGGCCAGCGCCTGCGCCCCCACTACAGCCCCGATTTTCCGGCCCAGCCCATCACCACAGCTCTGACCTGGGCCGACCTCGTGCTCGACTACCACGTGCTGGAGCAGCTACAGGAAATGAAAACCTGGCTCGACCACCAGGAGCTTATTCTGCAGGATGAGCACCTGCGCCGCCACCTCAAGCCCGGCTACCGCGCCCTGTTCTACGGCCCCTCGGGCACCGGCAAAACCCTTACCGCCTGCCTGCTGGGCCAAGCCACCGGCCATGAGGTGTACCGCGTCGATTTGTCGATGATTGTATCCAAATACATTGGCGAGACGGAAAAGAACCTGGCCCGCGTGTTCGACACGGCCGAGCGCCGCCGCTGGATTCTGTTCTTCGACGAAGCCGATGCCCTGTTTGGCAAGCGTACGGCTACCAGCTCTTCCAACGACCGGCACGCCAACCAGGAAATAGCCTACCTGCTCCAGCGCATCGAAGATTTTCCCGGCGTCATCGTGCTGGCCTCTAACCTGAAAGGTAACCTCGACGAGGCTTTTGCCCGCCGCTTTCAGGCCATGATTCACTTCCCGCTACCTGGGCCCGAGGAGCGGGAGCGGCTATGGCGGCAGGCCTTCGCCGGCACCGTCAAGGTAGCCCCGGACGTCGATTTTCCGACCTTGGGCGCCCAGTATAAGCTGGCCGGTGGGGCCATCATCAACGTGCTGCGCTACTGTGTGCTCGCCAGCATGCAGCGCGGCCAAGCCGTGAGTGCCGCCGACGTGACGCGCGGGGTGCAGCGGGAATTAGCCAAAGATGGCAAAACGGGGTAAGCGGCTCTGCTTGCTATTTGAAGATTTTGCTGAACAGGTCCTGGAACTCCGGTGTGCGTGTGTCATGATAGCCGGGGTAGCTATGCTGGCTTTGGGACGGTGTCACGTATCGGGGTGCTTTGCCGCCCGATTTGTTCGACTTGTCGCGCTGCTCCAGGCCATGGTACCGCTTCTTCTGCTGGTTCCACTGCTTGTTTTCGGCGGGGCTTTGCGTGTGTCCTTTGCGGTTGAAATGCTCACTGGCTCCCTCGTCGTGGCCAAATACCACGTTGCCGTGTCCTTGGGTCAGGTCAGGGTCCTGGGTGCGGCTGTTGGGCGAATGCGTGATGAAATTGCGAGTGGGCGAGTGCAGCCAATCGGCTTCGCTGGCCCAGCGGTTCTCATCGTAAGGCGTATGGGCACCTTCGGCCAGTAGCTCAAGCCCGATGTGGGAAGTATGACTCGGATTGATATAGCCCAGAGCGGCCCGGCGGTTTGGGGCGGGAGTGGGCGCATCGGGCAGCACGGCGCTGGTCGCAATGCGGTGCTGAATTTCGGCCAGCGCGGTTGTTTTGGTGTAGCCGGTGGCCTCACGGTGCAGGGCCTCGGCCCAGGTCCGGTGCTCGTCATCGGGTAGCTGCTTGTACCAATCCGACTGCTTCAGCCCCAACTCTTTGCTACTGGTCGTTTCTCCCCGGTGAATTACGCGCTGTACCACTGCCGATGTATCGGTGGCTATGCCGGCAAAACTGCCCGGCTGGGCTCCCGGCCGGGCATTGAGGGCCGCCTGAAGCTGGCGTTGCGCGGTAGCAGCGGGGCGGCGGTCAGGTAGCGTGTGGGCGTGGCCGGCGCGGGTTTCCGGCGCTACGGTACGGAGGGCAGAAGCTTTCATAGCGGGCGAAGTTGTAGATAGTGTTTTTGCAATATAGACACGGACAAGAAATACAGAAGCTGTTTTGAGCGAATTCCTACCCGGCTTCTTTACGTGTCTATCTGATTAGCAAACTGCACGAATAGCTGGTTGGGAATAGTGACGGTGACCTTGCTGATTCCTTTTTTCAACATCAAGTAATACGGGTCTTCTAAGAACGCATCCGGAGTGCTGGCAAGGCCGGTCATCCGCTCGGGCGTCATATCAGCACTGATTTTAGGCTCGAATGTAATCTGGTCGGCATACGGACCCGCCAGAATAGCATTATTGTGTAGCATGTGCTCTTCCAGAAAGCGTGCATCAAACATGTCAGGATCCTGCGGCTTCGCCTGTTTCTCGGTTTTATCTTTAGTCACCCGCCTTTGCTTCGCCAGCTCCGCTTGCTTATGCGTTTCCAGGTCACCAAATACTTTGCTCAGCTTAGACGCCATCAGCTTCACCACGGCCCCGCCGCCCATCGGCAGTATCACCGATCCATCACCTGAGCAGTGATGCTGGGCTATTGCCTTAATAGCAATGCCAACCAGCACATTTCCCATACCGCCCGATTCATCGGAGTGGGTGTGCAGGATGGTGTTGTCGCCATGCGTTTCAATATCGACCACGGCTATCTGCTTTTTATCGGCCCATGCTTCAACGTGATGATGCGCTCCTTTGGTGTAGTACAGGGAGAGCCCACGCTTGGGAGAAGCAATTTCTTCCAGCACCGTAGTCTCTGCTTCCTTCGACCTGCCGCCCCCGCGTTGTATAACGCCATATTTCTGCAGCACACGGCTGCCCGGGCGGGTTGATTTGTGCTGTTGCGGCTGAGGCTGAGTGGCTGCTTTCTTTTGAAGTTTTGGCGCTACTAAAGATGCGATAGGCGCAAGTTCTTCCTCCTCCGGCGCTACACGTATTGGCGATACTTGCGCGGCTCGCTGTCCCATTATGTCGGCCTCTGTTTCCAGGCCGGCATCATCATTAATAGCCGCGCCTTTCAGCTGCATTGTGGCCTGCACTCGCCCCTGCTTTTGCTGCGCTATGTGCCAGGCCTCGTGGGGTAGATGCTGCTCCTGGCCTGGCCCCAGGTGAATGTCCGTGCCTTGCGCATAGGCCAAGGCTTGGAGTTGGGCGGGCTGTGCGGAATTATAATGCACCTGCACGTCGTCGAGGGAGTGGCCCGAGAGGTGCTCTACGCCAGCTTTCAGCTTGTCGGGTAGGCCGGTGGTGTTGCGGCGCGGCGCCGCAAGCCGGGCCGGAAACGGCTGGTTTTGCTGCCGCAGGCTGCCAGCAATAGCCTCCTGCTGCTGTTGCTGGTCAATGGCAATACCGCGCTGGTCGGCTTGGGCTGCCGCGCGAGCACCGGCGGTTTCGGTGGGGCGCTTGGGACGGGGAGCAAGTGTTTTCATACAAGAAAGGATAAGCATAATGGGAGTTGCAGCGCAGGAAGCGGGCAACGACTTGTGGGGCCCGCTGTCAGCGCCAGTTTACGTAGAGCGGGGCATCCATCCAGGGCAGCTTAATGATGGAAATGGCCCAGGGCCGCTGGTCGAGCAGAATGTCGAGCGTTTTGGGCTCCACCGTCAGCACGATGCGCTCCTCCAGCCATTCCAACTTGCCGGGCCGCCGCAGAAACGTTTCGCGCAGGCCCGCTACGCTGGTATTTTTCAGAATTTCCCAGCGGGCAATAACGGCCTTGAGCAGGCTTTCGGTCAGCTCCCGCTCGGCGTCGGTGAGGTGCAGCTCACTGGGTAGGGGCCGGGGCTGGCGGATGCCGCAGAGCAGCTTATTGAGCGGCAGCGCATACTCGGGCGCCTCCGTGGTGCCGGCTACCAGAAATTGCAGCAGCAAGGCGGCCTGGTGCTGGGCGGTTTCGTCGCGGAACTGCTGGTTTTCGAGGTAGCCCATTCGGTCGAAAAGCATCGTCAGGAAGGGCCAAAGCAGCACCAGGCCGGCATTGGCGACATACACGGTTTCCAGCGGCCGCGCTTCCTCGCTCACGAAGGGAATAGGGTCGGAGGCGGGCGAGGTGTTGGCCGCGGCCATCAGGGCTTCGTGCCGCAGAGTGAGCAAGGCACTCAAGGGGCTGCGCAGCACCAGGCCCCGGCGGGCGGCCTCCTGCTGAATGCGCCCCGCCCGCGACTGGTTGCGGGCCAGCGTAGCGGTAGGCCAGTACGGCTCCTCTGCCTGCAACAGGGCTTTTACCAGCGTGTCGGGCCGCCAGGAAGCCACGGGAGTGGCCTGTATCAGCGTCAGCAATACCTCGAACAGAGCTGGGGCGCTGAGCCGAACTACCCCCTGGCGGGCCAGCAGCTGCCAGTCGGCCACCACGGGGGCTGCCAGCCGGTAGTGCGCCGGGTACAGGTGACGCAGCAGCCGCCAGAATTCTTTTTCGGCCAGGCTAGCCAGCAGCCGCCCGCGCACGGTGGCCAGCGCCAGCAGTGGCCGCATGTTTTGCAGCAACGGCCGGTTTGCGGGCTGAAGCAGTAGTTTCCACATGCTCCCTACCCGCTGCTCAGCGGTGGCCCCACGGGCGTTGGGCAGCACAAGCGCCGTGGCCGTGCTTACCGGCAGCCTACTACCTGCGAGGCCGTTGGCGCTGGTGTCGGTGGGCAACTGGCCGGTGTGGAGATACTGTTCGAGGAGTTGAAATACGTGAGCCGCGTCGGGGGCGAAGCCCGCCGCCAAATGGGCGGGGATGCGCGGCGCGGAAGCCGGTAGTGGCCTATGGCGGCCGCGGGCCGACTCCTGCCCAACGTGTGCCACCAGTAGGGCTGCGAAAAAAGGCAGGCCCGCCAAAGCCGGCACCGCCCGCTGTAGCCCGGCCACGCGCTGCAGCACCGCTCGCCACGAAATACCGGCCGCTGCCGCTCGCCGCCGTACTTCGGGCACTATCTTATCAACCGTTGACAGATCTGGGCGGGCCGCCAAAGCAAAAAAAGCCTCCTTCAAAAACAGCAGCACCGGCGCGGCCGACCATGATGGCGCGGTAGCTACCAGGCGGTCGAGCTGGGCCATGGTAGCCTGCGAATTGCTGCCTGGGCGGCTACTCGTGGTGGGCCCCGTAAGCCGGGCCAGCAGGGTGAAATCAGCCAGAGTTACCAGGGTTTGCCGGAATCGGGGCTTCTGGCCGTGGGCCCGCGCCAGGGCCTGCAGCTCGCCCCGATAATAGTGGGCCACCTGCGCCAGCAGCTGCTGGCTCTGCGCCGTGGTGAGACTGGCCGGAGCCCACCAGGGCGGGCGCTGATGCAGCAGCAGATGAAAAATTAAATCCCGGGCGGCGGCCCCGGTCGGCAGCTGCTCCAGCCGCTCGGCGGGCGCGCCACTAGTATCAGTCACGCCCTGACTTGACGGGCTGAAACCGGTGGCAGCGCCAAAATCTGAACGGGCAGCAGGAGGCATGGCGGCGATAAACGCCATGGCTGGGGGCAACGGCCGTCGTGGCGGTGCCAGCGCCGGAAGGGGTTTCGACTTGGCCAACGGCAGCGCGCTGCTTTTACTTCCAGCCTGCGCCGGGCGGGAAGGTGGAGGTAGGCTGGCGAAAAAAGCATCGGTCCGCAGTACCGGCTGTTTGGCCAGCAACCGACGAATTTTATCCAGCAAAGCCTGCCAGGGCAAGCCGTGTGCCGCTGCCAGGCGTTGGATTTCGCGTAGCGGAGCCGTGGCAGGTTGGTGGCGGGTCTGCAGGTGAAAGGCGAGGTAGGCAGCCCGCAGAAACAGCAGCCAGCGCGAAGCCGGCGCGGCGCGGCTGCCCGCTTCGCTCCGGTCCAGGGCTGCCAGGGCTGCCGTGGCGCGGTAAGTACGGCCCGGCCGATGAGCCAGCAGGCGGGGGAGTAGGGTGAAGTCAGCTAAGGCCGCCAGCCGGTCGCGCACGGGGGCAGTGGAGGCGTGCTGCTGTACAAAAGCACGTACGGCCGCTGGATTTTGTCGCTCCACGCGCCTGAGCACCCGGCCAAGCCAAGCCGAGGACACAGGCGTCGGGGGCTGCCACCACGCGGGCTCGGAGCCGTGGCGCAGGTAGTAGAAAAGCAGCTCCTGCATACCGGCCGCGGGCTGCAGCGCCAGCAGCTGCGCCGGGGGCCGGGGAAGCCGCCTTAACCCGCGCAACCACGTTTTGCCCTCGCGGCTGGCCCATGCCGCGCCTTGGTATGTTGCGGGGTCGGCAGTGGCACTTGTGTAATGTTCGGGAGAAACGGCTGCCGCACCAGTGCTTTTCCGCTCTGTTATGGTAGCGACGCTTGCGCTACCTGTAGCAGTTGTATTTATGGTAGCAACACCGGTAGTAGCGACACCAGCCAAAGAATGGGAAAACTGAGGCGACGAGCCGGCTCCCGCAGATAGTGCCACCAGTACTGGTTTGGGGAATCGACCGTCGAAAGGCAATGAAAAATCCGGCTGCGCTTCAGAAACAGGAAAAGCTGTGGCCCGGTGCGCAGCCAGGAGCGCGGCGAATAGCGGCTCCGCGAGTAGCGCGGGCTGAGTCTGGGCCAGAATAGCTGCTTTCTGCAGTATGGCCCGCCACGGAAGCCGACAGGCCGTAGCCAACCGACGCACGGCCATCAGTGGCTCGGTGCCGCTACGAGCCTGTAAGTGAAACATCAGATAAGCAGCCCGTATGAACTCAGCCAGCTGGCCGGCGCTACGTGCTTGGCCTCCCGGAGCCAAAATTCCTTCCAGAGCAGCCAAAAGCTGTCGGCGGTGGGCGGCTCCGGCTGAAGAGCCGCTTTTCAGCAAGGTGGCCAGCAGCGGTAAGTCAGTGAGCCGAGCCAAGCGCAAGAGCACGGGGACATCGGCGGCACGCTCCCGCAACAGCTGCCGTAGCGGTTGGGCATTGGTGTGTATTACTTGCGCTAGCAGCGCCAGTAGCTGCTCGCGCGTGGCCCGGCCGCGTACCCACCAGCGTGGTCCCGCACCCTGCACTAAATAGTGCCGTATGGCCGCGACTTGCCACTCCCGGCCCAAAGAACCTGGCACCAGTAGCTCCTGCGGGCTGGCCGTCCCCAGTTTCATTTCTCGTGCTGCATTGGCCGGTAGCTGCTGCGTGAGCCAACGGCGGAAAGCCGGGCTGCTAAGCGGTCGGAATCTATCTTCTATAAAGTAGCACAGGGCGTGTTCCCAAAGGACGGAGCGAGTGGGCCGCGCCGCGCCCGCCGCCCGATACGCTTCCTCCACAGACTCCATTACGGCCAGCAGGGGCCGCACTTGGCCGGGGGCAGCTAGTCGAAGCAGTTGCTGGAGCAGCGCTTCGGGGAAGTGCCGGGCCAAAGTCCGGGCAGCGCCGGCCGGCTGTACCAGCGGGCGAACTACGGCCCAGCCCCGGCTGAGCACGGCCGCTAAGCCAGCTTCAAGCTGCGCGAGCGAAACCAGCGGATGTGCTGCCGGTAGGGAGCCGTGCCGCAGAAAATAAGCCAACACGTCGCTCGGTGCCGCCCCATCTTGAGCAGTAGCAGTAGCAGTAGCAGTAGCAGTAGCCGATTGCAGGTTGCTCATGTCGTGGTACCGCTCCAAAGCGGGGTTGCCCGTCACGGCGTTTGCCCCGGCCCTGTAAGCGGCAGCAAGGAGCGGCGACGGAGCGACGGAAGAAAAACCCGGAACCGACGACTGGCCCGCTACCGCCAGGGAGGGTAGAGCCAGCGGCCCGCGTGTTTCGGCAGGGCTGCCAGGGCTGAAGCGGCCGAATTCGGCGGCAACTGTCGGGCTGGCCGCTTCAGCCGTGGCTTGGTAGAGGGAGCGAATCAGCGTCGGCAGCGCCGCCTGGGTGGCGAAGGCAACGGGCGCGTTGAAGTCGGCCAGCTGGCGCAGTAGCTCCACAAAGGACAGATTGTAGCGCGCCGCCAGCTGCTGAATCTGCCGCTCGACAAAGGCCCGGCGGTTGAAAGCGGAGCTGGCTCGGGTGAGCAAATCGGTCAGAATCAATTCGTAGAGGATGCTTCGCAGCGCTGACTCCGTGACCGGAGCCAGCCACCGTCGTTGGTGGGCCGCCAGCGTCGTGAGCAGGTAGTCGCGCAGGAAAGGGGCGTGGGCCGGTTCGAGTATGGCAATGAGACGCTCCAGCTGCTCGGTGCTGAGCTGCCAGATCAGCCGCTGCCGCACCTGCGGAGTCCGGCCCAGCCGCACCACCAGCGCCCGAAACGCCGCCGCGTGGTGCGTCAGCAGGTTATCGACCATGGTGCGCAGTGAAAAGATCGTCTCGTTTACGTGCCAGGGCAAGCGGCCGTGCAGCAGAAAATATTCCAGAATATCCAGCTCCGATAGCCCTGAATGCTTCTGTGAAGGGCCGGCAGCGGGCAGTGGAGCGGTGAGCTGCGCCAGGGCTGTGCGGATGGCTTGCCGCAGTAAGTCGGGGAGGTCGGCTTCCAGGCGACGGTCGGCGACGGGCGGCAGCTGCAGCACCAGTTGCGGGAGTTGCAGGTGCACGTCGGCGGGGCAATAGGCCGAAAACTCCTCGGCCAGGAGCGCGGGCAGCAGCTTCTGGCATAGCGCGCTGAGGCGCTCTGGCAGCTGGGGGGCCTGGGAAGCAGCATCGGCCTGCACCTCCAACTGCAACATCTGAACCGCGTGGGTGGCTTTCATGCGGCGCGGCTAAGAAGACAGGTGCGGAAGTAAAAAGCGCGTCAGCTGCTGCTGCCACTGCGGCAGATCGGGCTGGTCGTGGCCGTCGTGGTTGGCCAGTAGGCCGCTGGCTTTCACGAAGCCGATATACAGGACCTCCAGCTCCTTCATCTGCGGGTAGTCAAGCCAGATGATGTGCACCAGCAAGTGCGCCGGAGCGTGGGTATGAATCAGATTCTGCACGTATTCCCGGTACACGTAAGTGGCGCCGCCATACTGGGAGTTGGCCGTTTGGCGAAATTGCCGGGTGAAATCGGGCAGGCAAATGCTGACCTGAAACTCGTAAAACGTCCGGTCGGGCGCGTCGGGCAGGGGGGCGGCAGCGGGGTCGTAGCCAGCGGGCTTCAGGGTGCGGTGGTCCAGCAGAATAAAGCGGTTCAGCCGCTCGTCGAGCTGGTGCAGATACGCCAGGATCTGGTGCTGCGCGCTGGCTTCGGCATCGGCGGGTGCTGCGGCCGCGCCAGGGTGCAGCTCCAGCTCCAGGCGTGGCACGCCGGGGTAAGCAGGCACCGCCGCCCGTGGCGGCTCCGTCGTCAGCAGCTCCAGCGTAGGAGTGGCTAGCTGGCGGTGCAGCAGACCCAGAAAATCCGGAAAGCTAAGTGGCGCGCCGTGCACGCGCAACCGGTGGGCCGTAGAGCCCGCTGCCCCGTCGAGCTGCACCTCGGCTTCCAGGGCGGAGAGCTGCTCGCCCAGCGTGAGCACCAATTGAAAGTACTTGATGCCCGTCAATAGATATACAAACAGCTCCAACCCCGACACATCGGGCGTGTCGTCGTCGGGAGCCACGCGGGCTGCCCCGCGGTGGTAGGTGGCCGTGTTCAGATTCTGCAGTAGCCGCTCGCGCACCCGGATGCGGTGCTGGCGGATGTCGGCCGGGTCGGTGAGGGTCGGCTGGTAGACCGAGACGCTGTAGCCGAAGCGGGCGAGCAGGTGCCCCAGCAGCGTATCGCGCCGCTGCAGAAACTCACTGGGGTCTTCGGCGAGCTTGCCGAGCTTGCGCAGGTAATGCCGCGACAAGGGCAGGCCGCTGTCGTCCGTTTCCCCCGGTGAGCCAGTGGTTGCCTGCGGCGAGGCGTTGGCGTTGGCCTCAAAGTCGGCGTCTTCCAGCGCGGCTTCCGTTTGCTCGTACTCGAGGTCGTGTAGCACCTGGTGCAGGCCGGGAACGTCGCTTAGCGGCTGTGCGAAAAAGCCCTGCTGCTGATGACGGGCCGAAAGCAGGGTTTCCACGTTGTCGAGCTGGGCGCAAAAATTGGCCATGATCTGCTCAAAAAACAGCAGATAGCCTTTCAGCTGCAGGCTTTGGGCGCGTTGGGCCGGTGAGGCCCCGGCGGGTAGCCCGCCTTCGCCCAGGCCGTAAATGGCCGGAAACGAGTGCTGAATAGAGTCGTACTGACCCAGCTCCAGGTGGCGGGCCGGCGCTTCCGCAAAGCGCAGCTTACTCTTGGGAATGGGGCTGCGCAGGCTGCGGGTACGGTCGGCGTGCAACTGCTCAAACTTGTGCAGCGTCTGGGTCCGGTTGAATTTGAGCGCCACGCCCCGGTGGCTGGCCGTGAAGCGGTTCAGGCTGGCGGCCACGTCGAATACCAGCTCCCGCTCGGGCGGCACCCGAATCAGGGCCGAGGGCACCAGGCAGTTGGGCTCGTAGAGGTGCAGCTCGCCCACACTCTTGATACTGTCCAGCGTGGCAAGCAGCGAGTTCACGCGGGCCGGGGCAATCAGCGTCAGCTGGGGTTCAAACTCACTTTCCTGCAGCAGCTGGTTTTCCAGGAGCGGGCCGGCAAATATTTCTTCGGACGGCACATGCGTAGCCTGCAGGTAGCCCAGGCCCCGCGTCGTAATAGTGGGCTCAAAAAAACGGTCGATGTGCCAGAGTACGTCGGCCAGCACAGTTTCATGGAGCTGATTTTCCTTGATTTCGAAGTGGCCGCCCACGCTGATGATATAAGGCTCCAGGAAAATCACCTCCACGAATTGTTCGCCCAGGCCCCGGTGCTTGTTGAGGGTGTGCAGAATATCGTGGGCCAGCTGGTGGTGGTCGGCCGGCAGGTAGCTGGGCTCGTCGCGGCCTTGCTGCTGGGCGGCCCGCCGCAGCTCGGGCAGCTGGTGGTTGCTGCGCAGCCCAATCCGGACCGTGTATTCGCCCGCCAGGGCTGCCGGTCCCCGGCGCGGCTCCACCCACACGCTTTGGACCCGGTTGCTGAGGTGTTCCTGGTCCAGCACGATTTTCTTGTAGTCGTGCAGCGTAACGGGATGGTTGGAGAAGGCCTGGTGCGCGGGCACCAGCGTGGAACCCGGCGGCGGGGCTGTGCCCGGCGGCGGGGCCAGCAGGCTGGCAATAGGCTGGCTGGCGCGGTTGGTGAGGTCGGTCAGGGCGTAGCACAGGGCTTCCAGAATGGTCACGCCGGGGTCGTGCTCATTATAATCGGTCCAGACGCTGCCGCTCAGATTCTGCAGCATACTGATGCCCTCCGCCCGTAGTCGGGCGTAGTCGAGCCCGATGGGCAGCACCAGGTCTTTGCGAATCGTAGGCGAAGCGTCTTGCTCTTTCATAAAAATACAGTAGTGGGGTGGTGGTGCAAGCGTACCTTTTTGCCTGCGCAGAGCGCCAAATAAGGCGTCAAACGTACTTCAACACCACTACTTTACCAGGACCGGGGCTGGCAGTTGTCGAACAGGCAGGTGATGTGGTAGACGATGGTGGCCCCGGGGCCAAAGTGCTTGCGGGTACGCACACGCAGGCCATACACCGGCACGGGCTCCTCCACGGTGGGCGTCCGCTCGATATGCCAGCAAAACTGCAGCTGCTGACGCCAGCCCCGGTAAGCCGCCCGGTGCGGCACAATGCGCTGCTGCTGGCCGTGCACGCCCAGCGCGATGGTGTGCGCCATGGCATACGTGCCGCTCAGGCGCGGCCCATACGCCGCCGCTACTATCTCGAACCCCCACAGACCCTGCAGGCCGCTGATGATATCGTGCCACTCGCCATCGGCGGGTACTTCCTGGGCTGCCGCGTGCTGCCGGCTAGCGGCCGGGGTGGGGGTATTCTGGAAGGTGCCGATGCGGCCAGCGCTACCCACGAAGCCAGCTACGCTCAGCTGCTCGTCGGGGCTGGTGGTGCCAATGCCCACGTTGCCGCCCGGGGCCAGATAGAGCCGCACGGGCGGCGGCGTGTCGTCGGTGGCGGCGGTGTCGCGCTGGCCCTGGGGCTCCGAAAAGCCCAATCCCAGGGCGCTGCCGGCGTCGTGGTCGGGGGCCAGCAAACTCACAACCCACGTCGCGCACTGGTTTTGCAGCTGCTGCAGGTTGCGGTAGAGGGAAAGCAAGCGTCGCCCGACGCGCGGATTGGGCCGGCCCTCGGCGGCCCCGAGCTGCAGGCCGTACTGCGGGTGCTTGTAGAAGCCGTCGTCGAGGCGGTTGACGGCCGAGTCGATCAGGTGGGCGAAGCTTTCCTCCGTGGGCATAGTGCCCTGCTTGAAGTATTGCTTGAGCGTACTGCGTCGTTTGGGTTCTTCCGGGTAGTTTTCCATGCGCTTCAGTCAGTAAGGTAGCGGGCGGGCTGGTCGTGGGAGGGGGCCTCGAAGCTGCGGTGAATCACAAAGTCGCTGCCGACGGCGAGGCGGCCAATGCCCGTGGCCTGCGCCGCCGGAACCGGCTCGGTGGCCGACAGCGCCTCTACTTCCTCCAGCTGGTGATGCCCGGCCGATACGTACACACTCCAGGGCCGGTTGGTCGCGTCTTCCAAAGGCTGAATCTGGTCGTCGGCCGCCGCGGGCTGCGTGTCGGTGGCCAGGGCCTCCGTATCATAAAACAGGTAGTGGTTGTCCTCCAACGCCATTTTTACCACCGAAAAAGCCGTAACGAACTCCACGTAAGGCAGCTGATTCAAAAAGGACAGCACCATGCTGCTCGTCAGGCTGTAGTGCAAGCCCTGGCGGGCCGTGTTCTGGTCGTTCCAGGGCGACAGAAATTCGCTTAGCTCGTGCTGAAGCTGCTCCATAAGCGCCCCCGGCTTCGGGTGGCTGCGGCGGGCCGTAGCGGTGAAGCACACGCCACCCCGCACCTGAATGACTTCGTACAGCGGATTGCACACTTCCAGCTGCACGTGGGCGGAAGCCGCCTGCCGCAGCATCGCCCGGATGCGGGCCAGCCGGCCGGGGCTGAACGTAGGAAGCCGGTAGCCGGTCGGTACCGCAGCCGGCTGGTACGGCATCACCACCACTACCACCAGACCCGGCTTGCGCAGAGCCGGCGGAAGCTGGCTGGCGCGCAGGCATTTTACCCGGCACACTTCCGGAAACTGGTCCAGCACCAGATGCTCGTAGTCCCAGGGCGTGACGGCCCGCCCCCGGTGCCGCAGCCGCTCACTTACCCGCGTGTTGTACGCGTCCTGACTCTCGGCGGCCCGCCCGTCAAACGAAGCCAGCGGCTGGGCCACGCGGGCCAGCTCGGGCCGCGACTTCACCAGTCGGCCCAGGCTGTGGGCTGGTAGGTTGGCCCCAAACGTCATCGGTTGCTCGGGGGCGGGCCCCACCCGCACGGCGCGCACTACGTGGGTATGCACCGCCAGCACCCGGCCGATAAGGTCGGCGCCGTGCTCTACCGTTGCCCGCAGCCAATACAGGCCCTCGGGCATGCTGGTGTGCTGCGTGCTCAAGGTGGTAGGCAAGCTCAGGCGCACCGGCCGCAGTTCCGTCAGGTCGTGGCTCTGGTCGTGCACCACATCGTCGCGCAGGGTGGTGCCGGGCGCAAAGGGCCGCCATTCATCCTGGGTCAGGTAAGACCAGCGCATGGCCGGCGGCTGGCTCTGATGGCCACTCCGCGTCATCTCCGCCTGGCGGGGCAGGCGGTTGGCCGGAGCCAGCTCAAAGAGCAGGTCGATAGCCTGGGGCAGAGCGAGCTGCGTCAGGCCGATGTAAAGCGTGCCTTCCGCCGAAAATTCCGGTAGCAAGCGCAGCCGATACCCCGGTTGTGGTTTCGGGGCTACCGCCTTGTCGGGAGCAGCGCTGCTGGTGGGCGGTGGTGGGGCGGGGCGGGCTACCAAGCGGGCCGGCTGGTAGTCGGCCAGCGGATGGATGTGGTAGAAATGGGGCCGGTCGGCGGTGGCGGGACCAAACAAAGCCGATACCTCGATTTCCTCCGCCGCCACGTAGCTGAGCCACAAGCTCTTGACCATAGGCACAAACGGCGGCCGGGGCAGTGGCCGGGGGCGGGCAGGGTTGCGGGCATTGTACTGCAGCGTTTCTACCAGCAGCGTCGGGTATTGGTCAGTGCCAAAGCCGTTGGTCGGGGCCACCAGCTCCAGCCGGATGGCCCCGGTAGCCGCCTCCGTGTGCATGGTTGCCACCGGGGCCACCGGCTGCTGCCGAAAGTCAGCCGTGCCCGTCGTGGGCAGGGCCAGATGGCTGGTCGGCAGCAGGGCCGTGCCGGAGCGGCGGGTCGGGTCGGGAATAGTTTGGAACAGCCCGACCGATGCTACCGGCGTGGCCGTCGGCACCCAGCGCCAGTCGCGCCGGTAGCTGGCCGTTACCCGGAACGAGTCGTTCTCCACCGGCGGGTCGTAGCCCTGGTAGTGGTCGGCAAAGCCACCGGGGTCGGTGGGCAGCGAGGCCCAGTCCAGGGTAAGGATGAGCTCGGTAAGTCGCTTGCGAAACAGCTCCGGCAGGCCCACCAACAGATAGTCGCCGGGCCGGGCCTGGTTGCCAAACGGTGCGAACGGCAGTCCCGGCGCCAGCGGCCCCAGCTGGTTGGCCAGCTGCACGCCCTGCACATCCTGGGCCCGCACGCGCACCCCGATTATCTGGGGCTGTAGCACGCTGAAACTGGAATAAGCGTATTCCGGGGCCCGCTCATTCAGCCGCAGCCGCAGCACCGGCCACGCCGACTGAAACCGCCCCGCGTGCAGCGCCGGCTGGTGTGGTACCACGGCTGGCTGGTCGCGGTCGAGGGTGAGATGCCAGGTGAGCGTGGCGCTGGCCGGCTCGAGGCATACCTCCCGCACGCGCAACGGCAGCCAGCCTTCGGCCCCGGTCACCTCCACCCGAAACGCCGCCAGCCCCATGGTATCGAAAACCCGCTGCAGGGGCTGCCCGGCCTGGGTGAGGATGGCGGCGAAGCGCTGGAAGCTGGCCGGCTCGCAGCGCAGGCTGAGCTCAATGGTGCGGCGGCCCTCCTGCAGCTCCAGTACTGCCGCCGATACGGCAAACCCTACGGCGGCATCGGTCATGGTGCGGTAGGTGGGACTTATCAGGTCCTGGTCTTCCCCGAATGGGGCCCAGCCCTGCGCGGGCGGCAGCGGGCGGCCCAAGCCATCGGCCGAATTAGCCTGCGGAGCCACATAAATGCCTTTTACAGCCTTGGAGCCGTGGCCGCTGACGAAAACGGAGCTCAGCTGCTGCACCCGCCAGGGAGTAAGCAGCTGATCCTGGGTGGTGCTGAAAACGAAGCGGTTGCCCGTGGCATCTTTGCCGCCTTCCACCTCGGTGCCGGCGGGTAGCACGTAGGTGGTCACGCCTTTTGCCAGCGCAAAGCTGAGGAAAGCGTGGTCGGGCTGGGCCGGCCGAAAGCCGACGCGCAGTACCTGCTGATAATAGTAGTTGAGGTGGCGGCGCGGAATGGTGTTGAGCGCGCTTTGCGCGTGCTGGTAAAGCTCCATAAACGTGATGAGCAGGGCCATTTCCGGCAGCACATCGTGTTCCTGCGCATCGGCACCGCGCAGGCCGTGCACCAGCACGCGGTGGGCCAGGGCCGCCAGCGAGGCTTGCGCTTTATGGAATTCCCAGAGCAGATCGACCAGCTGGGTTTCGAGGGGAGCAAGGTCCTCGGGCAGCACCGGTCGCATGCCGGGGGCTAGTGGCTGCCAGAGGTGCAGCAGCTGCTCGGGACGACGCTCCCGGGCCGGACGGGGCGGCAGGCCGTGGTACTGCATCAGGGCCTGCTCTACTTGGGCGGCGTGCTGCAACGGCTTGGTCAGGCTCTCGGCCGCCGCCGTCAGCTCGGCCTGAAACGTGCGACGCAGGTGGCTGCGCTGGTGCGCCACGCACCAGTTGTCGAACTGCTCGGCCATCTTATAGATACGGCCCAGTATTTTCTGCTGCGCCTGCTGGTGCTGCTGGGCCGTGGCCATCGGGTCGTGCAGCTGCCGGGCCAGGTGGGCATAATGTTCGTACTGGGCCGTGAGGCGCTGCGTGGCAATGAGGGCAATGATGAGCAGACTGCGCTTTTCGGCCAGATTCCAGGTTTTGAGGCTTTCTACCCGGCCCTCTACCACTTCGTAGTAGCGCACCAGCTTCGAGAAGTGCGCCACGTACGCCAGCAGTTCTTCCGTCGAGTAGTCGGCCAGCTGCACGGGGCTGTCGAGCAGGTCGGGCTGCCGCCGGCCCTGCTGCGAGGTTCCGCTATCCTGAAACGAAGGCGTCGAAGGCTGAGTCATAGCTTAAGCCGGGCTGCCCGTCAGGAGGGTGGCCTCGCGCATGAAGGGAAACACCACGTTGTGGCGGCTGTTGAGCGTGCGCACCATGTAGCTCACTTCCAGCAGCAGTATTCCATCGTTGCTATTCTCGGTGTGCACCTCCACGCCCAGCACCTTAATGCGGGATTCGAAGCGCAGAATCGCCTGGTCGACGGTGGCCTTGATGCGGGTGAGCATCGAGCTGTCGATTTGCTCGAACAGAAACTGCCGCAGCGGGCAGCCATACTCCGGGTTCATGATTCGCTCGCCGGGCTCAGTATTAAATAAAATGTGCAGGCTCTGCCGGATGTCTTCCTCTTCCGCCACCAGCGTAAGCTGCATCGTAGAAGGCTCAAAGGCCGTCGGAAAGCTCCAACCCCGCCCCAGAAACGAGTTTTCGGGCTCCTCGTCCAGTAAATTCCGCATTACATCACTCATGCCTATCCTCCAATCAGTACCGTGAAACAGCCCAGCACGATGCTGCCGCCGTGGGCCGTGGCGTCGCCCATGCGGGCGGCCGGCATGCCCCCGATCAGCACCGTGGCCGAGCCCTGCACGATGCTGTCGGGCGGGCCTACGCACATGGCCGAGTCGCCGAGGCGGGCCGCGGGCAGCTTCCCGATCAGCACCGTGGGGCAGCCCGGCCCCAGAATGGGGCCGCCCACGTGCGGAATGGGCGGCACGGCGGGCGTTTGCATGGGGCAGGTGTGCATATCAGTGAGGCGGGCGGCGAAAGGCATAAGCGGGAAAGCGAAAAAAGGCAGTAGCCAGCGTTAGTTAATCATCACCATTGCGCCCTGTACTTTCACCTGGCCCGCCGCACTCAGCTCGGCGGCGGCGGTGCCGGCCAGCTTGAGCTGCATCTGGGCCGTGGCATTCACGTTCAGGCCCGCCAGCTTCAGGTCGCCGGTGGCCTTCAGGGTGATGCCGTTGGTGGCCGTCAGCTCGATGTTCTGCTTGGCTTTGAGCTGCAGATTGGAGGCGCTGTCGAGCAGAATACCGCTTCCCGAAAGCTCCACTTTGTTACTCTTGGCGTCGGTGATGGTGATGGTTTTGGCGTTGTCGTCGAACACGAGCTTGTTGTCGCCGGGCGTCTTGATGGTGATGATCTTTTTGTCGTCGTCGAACTCGATGGTCAGCTTATTGGGCGTTACCCAGCCTTTGAAGGCGTTTTTTTCATCGGGGGTGTAGGCCGGAGCCCGGCCGCTGCTGTAGAGCGCGCCCAGCACCACGGGCTGCTGCGGGTCGTTATTAAAAAAGCCCAGAATCACCTCGTCGTTTACTTCGGGGTAAAAGTAGGCCCCGCTGCCCGAAGAGGCGTAGGGGTGACCCAGGCGGGCCCACAGCGTTTTATTCTGCAGAGCCGGCACCGTCACCTCCACCCTAAACTCCTTGGCCGGGTCCTCGTGCATCTGCTTCACCACCGCGTTATACAAGCCCTGAATGCCGGGCAGCGGCCCCAGCGTGGAGGGCGCAGCTACTTCCGGGTGCTGCTCGGCAAACCACCGCTCGTCGAGGCCCAGTGTGATTTCCGTAACCCAGTCGCCCTCGGCCAGCGTGTGCGTCACCCCCGATACGTAGGCGTTGCCGTTGAAGCGCTTGCCCAGGCCATCGAGCGCCACCAGGCAGCCGGGCACAGCCAGCGCACTGCCCTGAAAGCGCACCGTGCCCTTCACCTTGGCCAGCGTCGACTTGAGCCACAGCGCGTTGGCGCGGGCCTGCAGGCTTTCCTGGGTCACGGCCGAGGCCAGCTGCAGGTCGTAGGAGGTTTCGGCCATCACCTGTGCCAGCGTGGCCGACGTCACGTTGCCCGGCGTCTCCACACTGGGCTTCTGCGCCTCCGCTTCCATTATTTGTTGGCCTTTATAGTCCCAGGCCTGGCTTTTCACGGCCTGGTACTGCGAGCGGGCATCCATTTCTACCGAGAAGCCGAACAGATTATTGCCGTACGTGAGGGCCAGCACGGGCGCCACCGATGTGTCGGGGGCCGTCACGGTCAGCTTGCTCTGCTCGCTGAGCACTACCAGGCCGTTGGCCTCGGCCCGGGCCACCACGAAGTCCCAGTCGGTGCAGTAGTACTGCACCAATTCGGCGTGCGTCACGGTGGTCGGGTCTACCGCGCTGGTCAGGCCATGGGTGCCGATTACTTTGGTAATGGCGTCGCCGTCGGTGCTGTCGGCAAACACGGCGCTTTTGCGGCCCACGGTCATTTTGGCGGCTTCGTCGCGGCATTCCAGGATGAGCAGCGCGCCTTCGGCATTCACTTCCAGGCCGTGCTTCACGATCAGGCCCTTAAAAATGATGTTGTCTTCGGTGTGGTAGCCCGCCCGGATGGTCAGCTCAGTGCCCGGCAGAAAATCGGCCGAGTCGCTGATGGGAAAATCCTCCGTTGCCGCGCTGCCATCATACAGCTCAATGCGGGCGTTGCCGATGCGGTTGACGCCCTTGCTGACTTCTACGGACCGCACCTGGTAGGCGGAATTAATTTCGGTGCCCGCCGCCAGAATACGAAACGTGACCAGATCGGTAGTGGCGGAAACAGGATTTTGGGGCATGAGGCGGGGGCAGGCAGATGAAAAATAGCAGGGTGTCGGGCCGCGTCCCGGCTGGGGCGTGGCGTTTCTCGCGTGGGGTTCTTATCGGAAAGTAGCTCAGACCAAAGGCGGAAAAACCAGCTTTGAGCCCGGCTTGAGGTGTCGAAAGTTAATCAGGTCGTTGCGGCGGGCCACCTGAATGTAGTAGTCGGGCTTGCCATAAATGCGGTGGCAGAGCAGCGGCAGCGTGTCGCCGGCCTTCACGTAGTGGTGGTGCGTGAGGTCCGACGACTGGTTATCGGCCTTTTTGGCCAGCGTAGCCGCGTCGGTAAAGCCCACGAACGTCATGCTGACTTTAGCCCGCAGCGGCGAGCCGTCGGGCTTGAACAGGGTGTAGCTGATGTCGAACTTGGTGAGGTGGCAGTTGAAGAGCAGCTTACCCCAACTCAGCTGCACATAGAAGGGCGAGTGCAGCTTGCCCTGATAATCGAGCACTACGTTGCGCAGCGTCTTGATTTCCTTGTCCACGTCAATCACCTGGCCTTCAATGGCTCCGGTGCCGTCGAGCTGCAGATCGAAGCTGACCTGCTCATCGCCAATGGACTTGAATTTGGCCGTCTGACCATTCTGGCCCTGCACTTCGGTGGTGGCGTAGGAAACGGAATAGGTATGCGAAAACGATTCGGGATTCAGAAAGACGGTGTAGCTGGCGCTGCCCTTGGCAGTGAACTTCTCGTTTTCGTAGCTCTGAATAACCATTTTAACCAGGCTCATGCGGGGCTGGGCTGAGGATGAAAAAAGAAAAAAACTGCGGGCCGGCTTAGCGTTCCTCGCGGCGGCGTAGCCGGGCCAGCACCTGCCGCACGCAGCCCTCGGTTAGCTCCCGGCGCAGCTGCTCGCGGGCTTCGGCACTAACAGCCGCCTCCGGGCGAACCGGGAGGCGGCTGTCGTCGTGCACGGTCACTTTGATGATAAGCTCACGAATTTCAATCGGCATGAGAAAAGGAAAAGTGAACGGTAGAAACCGTCAACGTTATTTGGACACGCGCTGCTGCTGAAAGCGGGTGTAGGTCAGCTCCAGCGTTTCGATGACGATGGCGCTGTCGTCGGCCTTGAAGTCCGACACGCTCCACTTTACGGGCCACGCCTGCTCAAACGACCAGAAAGCCAGCGGCCCGCCCTGTTCGTTGAGCAAGCTCAGAAACACCTGCTTGGGCACGATAGGCTCGGACAAGTCCGAGCCTATCGTGGTCCGTACCCAGGCCGCCAGCGCCGAGCCTTCTATCAGCAGCCCGCGCTTCAGCACCAGGTTGCTGTATTTGGCCACGGCGGGCACCTGGTACTTGTAGAGGTTCTGGCCGCCTTCCCCGATGGTCTCGGTTTCCCGCTCCACCGACAGGCCCGATACTTCCTGAAAAGCCGCGTCGGCTGTCGTCCGGATAGCCTCGAAGGACAGGGAGAAATAGAAGCCTACGGGCGGATAGCCTTTGTCGAGCATAGCGGGACTTAAGCGTTGGCCACTACCAGGGTTTCGTAGGCCACCTCAATGGTTTCCACGGCCACCTCATTGCCATCCGCTTTCAGGTCGGTGCCCTGAATTTTGCAGGGCCAGGCGTTATTCAGCGTCCAGGTCATGGTGGGGTTGCCGCCCTCGTCGCAGAGCTTGATAACCACCGTAGAACGCTTGATGAGGTTCATCTTGATCTGGGAATACCAGGCCCAGAACTTGTTGTCCTTCACGAAAATGCCCTTTTTCAGCGTCACGTTGCTGACTTTGGCCAAGCCCGGCATCTTGATGGTGGAGAACACCGGGTTGTTGCCGGCGCGGTACTCAATCACTTGCGTTTCGGTTTCGAGGCCGCTCACTTCCTGGAAGGGCACATCACTGTCGCCATTGCCCAGATCCACTTTGAAATAAAACTTTGGTAGAGGCCAAACGGCATCTTGTGCTTCACCAGCCATGAGCTTGAGCTATTAAAAATGAGGAGTTGAGAATAAAAAATATCCGGACTAGGACTTCTGCATTTGCTGCTGGAAGCTGAGCACGATGAATTCGGCGGGCCGCGAGATGGCCACTTTCACGAACACATTCATGTAGCCATTGAGAATGTCGTCGGCCGTCATGGTAGTGCCCAGACCCACGGCCACGCTGTAGGCGTCGTCGGGCTTAGAGCCGGCCAGCGCGCCCTGCTTCCAGAGGTTGAACAGGAAGTTGTTGATCATGCTCTGCACCGTTACCCAGGTGTTGGCGTCGTTGGGCTCAAACACGTAGGCGCGGGCGGCAAGCTTGATAGACTGCTCCAGCATAATCATGGTGCGGCGCACATTCACATACTTCCAGTCCTGGCTGTTGCCGTCGAGGGTGCGGGCACCCCACACCAGCACGCCCTGCCCCGGAAACGGCCGGATAGCATTCAGCGACTTGCCGGTAGCCGCGTCCACGTTCAGGCGGGCCTGGTCGTTGTCGCTCAGGTTCACGGTGGGGGCAACCACGCCATTCAGGCCCACATTGGCGGGGGCTTTCCACACGCCACGGTTCGTATCAACGGCCGTGTACACGCCGGCCATAGCGGCCGCTACGGGCAGCGTATTCTGGTAGCGGGTGATGTTGTCGATCAGGCGGGAGTAGTCGCGGTTGGAGGCCATCAGGGCATTATGCTCCCGAATTACGTCCAGCACGAAGGCCGTGTCGCGGCTTTCGGGAGCCGTTTTCGCCAGCGCCCCTACGCGCTCTACTACGCCGGCATAGTCCTTTATAAAACGTTGCCGGGCCACGGCTACGGCTTTTTCGGCCGGCTTATCCGCCGCCGCCTCTACCGCTTTGGCGACGGCCTCTACGGCGGCAGCGGCGGCATCACTGAATTTCTTCAGCAACGCCGGAGTCAGGTTCAGGAACGACGTCTCGATGTTGCCGACCACCGTGGTTTGCACCCACGGGAAATAGCCTACGCCATACTTCAGGTAGTTGGTCGAAACCCCATTACGGAAGTCGGTAACCGGGTTCTCGGCTTGGTTCAGCGTCAGCGGGCTCGTCACGGCCCCATTGTACACATCCAGCAGGGCCACGCGGCTCTGGGTGGCGTTGCAGTGGCCCAGCATCGCCTTGGCCACGTCGTAATACTCATCCTTGGCCAGGCGTAGCGCGTCGGGACACACCAGCATCGTCGGCTCCTGCTCGTAAATCAGGGAGTTGATGGCATCCATGAACTTGTCCTTCTCCGACTTGGGAGGCGTGGCTTTCTGGTCGCCGGTATCAGTACCCGTGTCTTTCTTCGTTTTGCCATCAGTGGTATCGGCCGCGTTGGCAGTGCCGCCAACGGTATCAGTTTCCTGGTTTTGAGTGCCATTAGGCACCGCCTCGGTGTAGGCCCCAATGGAAATAATGTAGCAGGTGGCTCCACCGTTCTGATAGAATAGCCGGACGCTGTTGTAGAGATAGTAGATGTCCGAGGCCGGGGTCAGGGCGTACTTGGCCAGCGTGGTGGTGTCGGGGTTGTAGTTTTCCAGCTTGTTGATTTGCATCACCACCGGCCGCACGGCCAGCTCGGCGCCCAGCGTGGCTACGTCGGTGCCGGCCGGCACCTCGTTCAGGTCGAAAACGGTGGTAGCGCCGTAGCCGAAGTACGTCACGAACTCCTTCAGGGACGTCACGCGCTGGGGCTTGTTGGCGAGGTCTTCGCCGTTGTAGCTGGCCTGCGCCGTGTAGCCGATGAAGACGGGCACGGCCGTAGCCACCTCTACCACCGAGTTGGGAAAGGCGTTTATTTCGTTGATGTAAACGCCGGGGGTCTGCTGTTCCATAGAACGTTTTGGGGGTTAAAGTTGGAAGTGAGAAGGCTAGAGGTGAACAAGAATTTCGGAGTAGGCTGGCCCGGCGGCGGCAAGGATGGGGTTGGGCGGGGCGGGCCGCACCACTGCTGCGTCCGCGCCCGGCAGCAGCAGTACTACCCGCGGGGCTGGTAGGCCCCACCGCAGCGTGCAGGTGTAGCCGGGGCGTTCCGCCAGCGCAATAGCGTCTTTCGACACGAAGGCAGCATCTATGCCCCGTGGTGGTGCTACCGCCTCAAAAACCACGGCCGGCAGCTGCATGCCGCTCTGGGCCGTGGCCGTCACCGACAGAGTCTGGGGGGCTTGCCGGTATTTTTCCGCTGCGGCATGGTGGTAGCGAAACAGGTATTTCCAGTAGGTGCGCCGGGCCGCAAACGTAAGCCGGACGGTCAGCGGAGCCTGGCGCAGTGCCGCCGCACCAATTTCGAGCACGCCCCAGGCCTGGGCGGCATAGAGCTGCTCGTCGGCATAGAAATCGAGCAGCACGGTGCGGCCTACCCGCAGCTGGTAGCGCCCGCCGCCCCAGGGCCGCACATCCACGGCTACCTGGCCGGCCTCGTCTACCGGCAGGGCCTTGTGCAGCGTTTGCCGGCGCGCTACGTCCACCAGCTGCACGCCCGCCCGGGAGGCCGGGCGCTGGTCGGTACGCACGGTGAGGGTGAGGGGCGTCAGGGGAAGCCGGGGGGTACTCTGCGCCTTAAGCAGCGTAGCCCCCCCCTTGGGTTTGTCCGCGCGGAAGTAAAAAACAGGGCGGGCTCCGTACGCCACCGGATCGGCGGGCAGCTCGGGCAGCTCGGTGAAGTTCGCGAAATACGGGCTGAGCGGCTCCACCCGAAACCGGAGCGGAAACACAAATTCCGGTATCGGCAGGGCGGCGGCCGGCCCGCTGCCGTCGCGCAGTACCACTGTGCCCGCCGCGGTGGTTTTCAGCCAGAGGCCCGCTCGCTGCATGCGGCGGGCCGTGTCGGGCGTGGGCACCAAACTTACGCTGGCCGCTTGCGGGTTCTGAAAGTAGCTGTGGTGCTGCTCGAGGAGGCACAAAACCTGGTAGGCGTTCTGCATCTTCAGCTCGTTTGCTGGCCAATGGCTCCGATACCCGGCAGTGCCTGCCCGCCGGGGCTTTCCTGCAGCGTCAGCATCCTGACTTTATACACCACGCCAGGTAAGTATTTGCTGCCCAGCATTCCCCACAGGTAGCTCCATTCCTGGGAGCCCACCGTTTCGAGCTCCAGCAGGATCTTATCGAGCCGTCGGTCCAGGGTTGGCGTGTTTTGTGCCGTCAGCACGTTTTTGCGCTGAAAAAAGGCGATGGCTGCCGATAAGAATTTCAGGGCCTCGGCATAGTCGCTGAAGTTGGCGGCCAGCAGCACCCGCAGATTCAAGCGGATGGCCGGATTGGCGCGGGTGTGCTCCACGCCTCCGGTGTCGCCAGCCGTTGCGCGCCCCGGAGCGCCGTTGCGCAGCGTGGTTTCCTGCTCCAGGTTCACGAGCGTGAGGCACAGCTTGTTGAGCGTGTCGGGCAGGGGGCTGCCATCAGGGCCAGTGTAGGCCGTGAGCAATGCTTTGCTCTGGCCATCGGTAAGATCAAATGCCTGCTTCAGATAAGCGTTTAGCTCGTCGGTCAGCGCCTGCAATGCGTACTGAATCATGCGGATGGGGAAACCAAATAGCGCAGTGGCAGCCCATGCCGCCCCGCAAAACACCAGCGGTGGCATACCACCCACCCCGTGCTTTTTTATAGCAAATGAACAGTGTGTATGTCCGCTCAGTAGCGGCTAGGTACATGGGCCCGCTGCCGCCGCCGCTCCGGGGAATGTACATGACTCAGATGGCGGCCTGGACAGAGAGAATAGAGAAGGATCATAATGGAAGTACTGCGGACGCTAGCTTGCTGAAGGAAAGGTCACAGGTGGATGAAAAACGCGCTTCGCCTGTCGGTTTTCAAAAACCGACACTGGAAATTGTAGCCGCAGGCTACACGTGTTGCAGTAGGAGGAGTGGAGGACTAATTCAGGATAGATGACACGCCGGCCGGAGCCAACGCGCTGTCAATTATAGAGTATTTACCGCATAATTAAGTGACTAATTAATTATACTGTAACAATTTTATTATATGCTGAAAAATGCATATACGTGGCAGTGCCTCGGGAGTAAATTGCGCACTGGAGGTCGTCCGAAGCAGACCAGACCGGGGAGGGAAATCCAGGCTCTGGTCCCGCTATTTTCCATCGTTGACTATTCGGCTATCTGCATTCCTGGTTCGAGGGCGTTTATTTCCGGGTAGGGGTAGTTACCGTTGTATTTGCCCGAATCGCCTGTAGAGCTACAGCGCATCCGAAGCTCAAATACTGCCAACCCAGGGAAGTAGTGCAGCGAAGATTGTTAGCTCGGCAGAAACTCGATTCCGCTCTATGACCGTCCTTTACTGGCTGCGCAACGACTTGCGCCTGCACGACAACGAAGTGCTGGCCACGCTACCCCCCGGCACCACGGCCCTGCTGCCCGTCTACTGCTTCGACCCCGGGGCCCTGGGGCCCGATGCGTACCTGGGCCTGCCCAAAACCGGCCCCCACCGCCTGCCGTTTCTGCTCGAAACCCTGGCCGACCTGCAGCAGCGCTACGCGGCGCTGGGGTCGGGTATTCACTTTGTGGTGGGCCCTCCGGCCGAAGTGCTGCCCCGCCTGGTGCGGCAGCTGGCCCTGGCTGAGGTATGGGCCAGTGCCGAGCATACCACCGAAGAAGCCGCCACTGAAACCGCGCTGGCGGCGGCCCTGGGCCCGGCTGTGCCGTTGCGCCGCTTCGAAACCCTGACGCTGCTGCACCCCGCCGACCTGCCCATTGCCCTGCGCGACCTGCCGTTTTCATTCAGTAAGTTTCGGTTTAACGTAGCCGACCGGGCCAAGGTGCGGCCCCCATTGCCTGCACCTGGCCAAGTGCCGCCACTGCCGGCGGGGTTTGTGCCCGATGCGCTGCCTACCGCTGCGGGCTTAGCCGCCGCGCTGAGCCAACCCTTAGTGGCCCCGCGGCCCCGTGACCAACGCTCGGCGCTGCCCGTGCTGGGCGGGGGCGAAACGGCGGCCCTGGCCCGGCTGCACGACTACGCCGTGGAGCGCCACCTGATCGGCCGCTACGACGACACCCGCAACCAGATGCTGGGGGAGGCATTCAGTACTAAGTTTTCGCCCTGGCTGGCCAATGGCAGCTTGTCGGCCCGCCAGATCTGGGAGGCTATTGATGCGTATGACGCCGCGTATGGGGCGCGTAGCAAAGGTGCTTTGCAACTGCGACTGGAGCTGCTGTGGCGCGACTATTTTCGGCTGCTGGCCCAGCGCAGCGGCCCGGCCTTCTTCCGGCTGCGAGGCCTGCGCGACCAGCCCGTGAAGCCTCCTACTCCTGCCCGGGCCGTGTTTGAGGCCTGGACGGCGGGGCGCACCGGCAACGCTTTCGTGGATGCCAACATGCGCGAGCTGGCCGCTACCGGCTTCATGAGCAACCGAGGCCGCCAGAATGCCGCCAGCTACCTCATTCACGATCTGCACCAGGACTGGCGCTGGGGAGCGGCCTGGTTTGAGCACCAACTCCTCGACCACGACCCCGCTTCCAACTGGGGCAACTGGAAATACATTGCCGGCACCGGCACCGATGTGCGCGACACGGCTTTCGACGTGGCCCAGCAGGCCCGGCGCTACGATCCGCAGGGCCGCTACGTCCGCGCTTGGCGGCAATGAAGCCACTACATAAGATGCCCACGGGGATTCGTAAAGCAATGGGTTGAGGCAGCCAAGCCGCATTGGCGGTGTGTGGTCTGGGGCTCTGCTGTCTGGGCTTGCTGCTGACACAAGCTAGAGTGTGTGGTGTCTCGTCCGGCTAGGGCTATACATCACTCAGTTGATGTATGACCGAAACCGAGCGGCCCCCACGCCGGGCCAAAAATGAGAATTATGCTATTGCCTTCCGCCAGGAGGCCGTGCGGTTAGTCGA
>NZ_SRLD01000045.1 GCF_004745955.1 Hymenobacter elongatus
AAACAGGCCCTCTCTCAGGCTATCGACTGCATTACCAGCCGGGACGCCCGGAACTGGTTTGACCACTGCGGCTATCACACACAAGCCGGCAAACGATAAGGATACATGGTTCACGAATCTGCTATAATTGCAGCTTTGCATAAGCCATGGCACCCAGAAGTAGTGCCAAAGTATTTTACTAGCCGCAAAGCGCCAAGACCAACTCGCCGCGTATAGGAATAGTAATAAGTGACGGCAACTAGTGTACAAAATTTACCAGTATCGCAGGTCTGCTAGAGCGGCTTCGCACTCAGTGTACAGGCTACTTGTAACGCGAAGGTGTACTTCGCGACTCGTTGCTGACGGCTACTTAGCAATCGGGCAACAAGTCACGAAGTACACCTTCGCGTTACTGTAAGATACTAACTCTGGAACTACCCTAAAACGCTGGTATCAGAGTACTGATGCTTTATGTTTTTTGCTGTTATAAACTTGAATAAGGGAAAGCATACCAAAAGCGTGCTGTATAGTACCCTCTGCCAAATCGTATTAATTTGAACAGTGTATTTGAGTGATTTTACGGAGGATGTATCCATAGAATTATGCCCGAATACGGTACTATACAACACGCTCTTTGGTCATGTATCTAGCCACTGAGGGCGTAAAGACACTATTTCAGTGCTGCCTGGAAGAGGTAGCAATAAGGGTTAGCTGCACATGGAAGCACCGGTGCCGGACCCCCGCATCAGGCAGTAGCAAGTGCCGCCTCCCGAGTAGCATCCGTAGCCGGAACACGACCCACAGCCCCCGTTGCCAGCCACGAGTGACTTCATTTGCTCACGGCTCAACAAGTTCTTGATCTTTGAGCCACTAAATTTTAAAGCAGTTTTCATAAAAAAAAAAGAAAAAATGAAAAAGTAGAATGGGATTATGTTTTAGGGTACATAATCTAGAAACCCATGTTCGGCCGAACAGTATCAATAGCAATCCTGGTAGATTGCAAAAAGCGAATTAGTCTAAAGAGATATAGAATGGGTGTGTAGTGCGATAATATCTTCTGTGCTTGTCACGGGAGGAGCATCGGCAATACACAAATTGCCTGTGTGGACAAGATGAAAGCATAGAAAGCCGAAAACGAGGCTTTCAATATGGATGGGCGGAATTTCACCCGGATTATTGTCATCGATTATCTGCATCAAGTCAATGCCGCGTAGTACCTCTCCTTGGAAGTAGGTCAAGAGCTGCTCCCAATTAACCAGTGGCTGCATAAATATCCCACTTGTGTCAAGCTTAGTTAAAATTGCTAGGATACTATCCTCTGGTGCAAGATCCTCGTCGCTGAAGGTGCCGGAAAAGGAACGGTGTAGAACGCTGCTGACTGGTACTTCAATGATGGCTGCGCTAGGTGCCAACGTGAAGGACGTTTGCAGAATATCCTTTGTAGTAGCCTCAGCCATAAAGCGATACACTTCCTTCGCATGTGGAAAGCCAAAGCCCGTAAGCTCCGCTATAGTCGCGGAAAGTGCTTCCAGATTCAGGCTGTCCGGGGCGGTGACGGTCAGTGTCTGCCGTTCCTCAGGTATTGGGTGTTGGGTGTTCGTTTCATTCCATTGCAACCTGTTGCCAGGGATGAGTACTAAGTCCGTACTGCTTTCTATTAGGCCTGGCAGCACCGAATCGGGTGCAGGTGAGGACCACGCAACCTGATAAATAGGGGCCTGGGTATTACCCTCCGGAGACAAAAGGGATGGTTCCTGAAAAAGTCCCTGTTGCGCATGAAATTTATTGACCCGCTTGTAGACGGCGGGGAAATGATAGCGCAGCCTGTTTTCTACCTGAACACAGTTATAATAGGTCTGCTTGGCGTTTCCAAGTACATGAATGTATTTGGTCGTTACTGGTACCTGATCAAAATGTAGAATCTCTTCGAAGTTTTTGCTGAGCTTATCAAACAGATACTGTATTTTCTTGCCTTGGCTTTCTGCGAGCTGCTTAAAAAAATATTGCTCAATAATTGTGTTTGAGAATCCGGCTAACAGGTCGCCGGCCAAACGCTCTTTGTTCAGCTCAATCAGCTCAAGCGCTTGGGTGGCGTACGTGTTAATAAATTCAAGATCGGAGCCTCCCAGCACGCCAGCGTTGAGGGACGTAATCAGAGGAGCCTGCGTAGCCGCTGGCAGCATGCAGGCTGGCAAACCTTCCAGCGTTGCCTGAAAGTGAAGTAAGGGCTTCTCATAGGACTCATGGTGGTCTACTTCCGGGCTTTGCACCAAGAGAAAGTTGTTGCCAAGCTGCTCGGTCTTAAAAGGAGTCCAGGTAAATACATCGCCGTCTACATGCAGGAAGGGCGACTGCTGTAGGCTATAAGCATGCAGCTTCGGCAGGCTCCAGAGTCCCTCCGGAAACTGGTTTAGTTGGTCAAGGCAGACGTTGACCCCCGAATAAGGAAGCTGAAGCTGATCGATAAGTAGCTCGGCCCCGGCTTGATCCGTAACAAGTTCCAACTCGGGGTACCATTGCCGAAGTAAGCAAGCACTCAGGGCCATGCTATAGTGGTGATATTTCTCGGACAACCATCCTCCCTTCACCCGTGATTCCTCGATGGCGGCGCCCTTAGAGGGTGCCATCCATAAACTTTGCACAATTTTCATATCCTATACTAGCTAGCAATTACCTGTACTACTGTTTCGGTTATCGAGGTCTTACACGCCGACTTCCTCTTTGCCGGAAGAGTGGATGAGTTCCTGCGTCATGGCCAGAACATCATCCAGGGTATAATTTTGAGGCAAAAAGTAACCGTTAATAAATAAGGCGGGCGTGCGGGTAATATGCTCGCGCTGCACCCACTGGCGATGCGCCAAGCTCAGTTGTTCGCTAGTGGTATCTGGTACTGAAACGTCGACACTCCGCGTTGATTTGAACCGTTCTAGATCCATGTCCTCAAACCAGTCCTGTAAAAGCTGTATCGTCTGCTGCGTCTGCTCAGCGCGTCCTTGAATATGCTCGCGCCAGTAGTGAATAATATAATGAACACTCGTTGGGGAAATATTTGCATCCCGCCCGCTTAATACAAACCGTAGCGCGATTTGAATATTTTGAGGATAGACATTAACGGCATCCACCACCTTCTGAAAATGCTCTTTACAGGGTACGCAATGCAGATTAAGTACCAGCACCAGCTTTAGTGTTGCCTCTGGGCTGCCCAGAATTATTTCATCCTCAAAGGGCGCTATCGTGATCCGCCGTGTGAAGAATTGCAACAGGTGCTTGAAGACAGGTAATGAATTCTTAACGCGAAGTGCTTCAGCCTCCGACTTAACCACTTCCATGTAGCTTTTGAGGCTGGCTTTCCCCAGCACGGTCACGGCTAGCACTGAAATAAACAGAAAAATATATCCTACCACGCAAACCAGGGAGGTCGCTGGGCCACCAAAAGTATTCACTGCGTATAAGCTCGCTGTAACCCCAAATTGCGCCAGCAAAACACCATCCACTAGCAGACACAGTTTGCACCAGGTCTTGGCAATGGCATACTGATACACGACCGAGTACACTACAACAGGTAAGGCCAGCAGACTCAACCCGAAGAATACGACTTGCGCCTCATTATATAATGAACCACCTAGAACCGATAGGTACAGGGCAATGATCTGGAAAGAGAAATAGGCAAAAACTGCCTCGGAAAGACTGACTAGTCCCAGAATTGAGGCTCCTCCGGAGTTTAAAATTCTGTTACAATCTGTGTTAGCTTTTTCCTCTACGGCGCAGAACGCTTCAACTGAGCGGTACTTTATACCTAAGTCCTTCGCTAGTAGAAAATAGCCAATGATGCATCCTGTCAGAGCCGTGACCAACAGGCCACTTATTCCTAGACTTACCGGTAGGGTAGAGGGGCCAGCTACCAACTTATAGATCATATAGGCAGTCAATAGTATTCCCATACTGGCCAACACGATCTGCAGGAAGCGAGAGAATTGGTCTCGCTTGTAGGCGATGCTCCTTTCCTGCACAGCTAATATGGGTACAGGATCTACCTGAATAATAACTCCGCTCCAATAGGCTAATGCCTCTTCATGTTTAGCAATATCTTCAGGCCTCATAATGGCAACAATATCGCCGCCATCGGCCTCAGTATGCAGCAAATAGGGGCATGGTATTGTGTGCATTTCCGAGCGATCCACCATGCTCATAGCATGTCGCAGACCCAGCCGTTCGAACGCATCAGAAATGCTGCTCAGGGCCGGAAAATCGGAATGGGTTCTGATGAGTCGTTCGCAGTGCGCCTGGGAAACCGGTGCGCCTATGTTTGTTAAGAAAGTTGCTACTGTTTTTTCCATTACAGAATATGCTGATGATAAAGTATAGTAATTATCTTATCGCGCTAGGTCACCTAAAACGAGTGGGTATGGGCTCGTTGTGCTGAGATAGACGGCAATAGGAGCTATTCGGATAAGCTTGGCGTTGGGGCGTATTCAGGCCGGCCGCTCAGGCATAGCACACACGCGCCAACTCTTTTTTATGGCTAACAAATAGTTGAAATAGCGGCTTGATTATCGGGCTGCCTTTGTAGTGATATGGTACTTACTTCTATAGCATCAACGAAACCAACTTGATACAGTTCTGCTGATATAGGCTAGTATTTTTTATTTAAGAATTCTGATGGCGGTACTTATTTGCTCAATGCGCTTTCAATGGCGGCAATAGTTTCGGCACCGGCCGACGGTGCTGGCGCACGCCTGACTCGAATACGTCCGTCCCGCCCGATGAGCATATGGGAAGGATAAGAGTATATCTGATAAGCAGCGGCCACCGTGTTGTCGGGGCTGCGCAGCTGGACTCCGGCTGCTGACGTGAGCTGATGAGCCTGTAGAGTCCGCTGCCACTTTTCTTCTGTATCACCTACCGCAACCGAGATAAATACCACCTCGCGGCCTGCCATCCTTTCCTTTAGGGCAGTGCTGGCTGGTATTTCGGCTATACAGGGAGCACACCAGCTACCCCAAAAATCCAGGTACACAACTTTGCCCTTGAAATCACTAAGCGTCACTTTTTTGCCGTCGTTGTTGAGCAATGTGAAGGGTGGGGCGGGTTGCCCAGGCTCCACGCGCAGTTGTTTGCTCACCATTTCGCGTAGGTTGCGCGCCAACACGGAGTCCTGGTTTTGCAGCCGAAATGTGGGCATTGCGGCCACTACCCCAGCCGTGTTTGCATCCAGCTGATAGCTTAATAACTGGTAGAGCGCTTTGTCGCGCGAGGAGGTTAGCCCCAGGTCCGCAGTGGCCTTGTTATACAGCTTTTGGGCCTCCCCTGGGTCGGAACTGAGTGTACCCGAGGGTAGGAGCCGGTTACTGTACACGGTCAGAAATTGCAAGGCCAGCGTCGACTCAGATTGGTCCCTGCCAAAGCATTCATCCAGCTTCTTTAAAGGTAGTTGCTGCAGGAAGTTGAAGTATGAGTTGGGGAGTGGTGCCAGCCGTTTATTTGTGTCGCGATAATACTGCGGGTATTCCAGCAAGCTGATGGCCCATTGTAGATTAATGCGCAGCGTGGCATAGCTCTTGAAAGCTGCAGCTACGGGATGAGCTTGCGTATAAGTTGCCAAAAAATCCTGGCGTTTTTGTCGGAAGGAGTCGGCATAGGCCCGCATCTGTGCGGCAGTAGTTTGGGGCGTGCGCTGCTCCACTGGGCGCGGCACGGAACCAACTGGCCCGTATTCAAATTGCCACAGTGCCTGAGCAAGATAATTGTTGGCGGCAGCACCACGGCCAGTGAACCGCAGCGTTTCATCGAAACGTGGGAACTCAAGGGTTAAGTGCAGACTATCACCCGGCGTCAGGTAGAGGCTGGCGTGCTGGCGGGCATAATACAGCGAGGCCGGCGTGGCAGCAGCCACTCGAGGGAGCTTTACCCGGAAATTGCCGGTAGCAGTAATCGGGACTTTAACTTTAAACTGTCCAAACTCGAGACGAATACTATCCCCGGCTGGCGCGTGCGCTAAGTGCCCGCTAATAACAATCGGAGCAGATACGGTAGTACTGCTGCAGATTGAATGGCTGGGAAACAGGCAGGTGTAATAACTAAGTAAAATCGCCGAAAGGGAAGATACCAATAACATCAGTAAGGATAGCATAAACGAATAATTGGCTCAAATATAGAAGGAATTTTGGGATTTGATATGCTGGACAATAAAAAATTCAAGCGACGCATTCTGCCCAGGCATTGGCAGTAGCAAAGACAAGCGGAAGAACTTGCAGTCATTATCCAGCTTCTGTGTATACTTGCGCGTTATTTGGTTAACAAATATATATAATTTACTATATTAAACTATACTAGCCTGCATGAGTGCGTTTCATTTTTATAAACAGCTAGATCAGAAAGATTGCGGCCCTGCATGTTTGCGCATGATAGCCAAGTATTACGGCCGCACATTTTCCGCGCAGACCCTACGAGAAAAGGCTAGGATCAGCAAAGCGGGCGTTTCGCTTCTGGGCTTGGCAGACGCAGCGGAAGCCATTGGATTCCGGGCGTTGGGAGCTCAGATATCGTTTGAGCAACTAGTGGAAGATGTCGCCCTGCCCTGCATCGTGCACTGGCGGCAGCAGCACTTTGTGGTGGTTTACGATTTCAAAAAGGCGCCCCATAGTTGGTTCTCTGGTCTGGGCAGAAAGCTTGGCTTTGGCCATAAGAATCGGCAAAAATCGGCTCTGCTTTCCCAAGGGGCGTCAGAATATGTAGCTGTTCGCATTGCTGATCCTAATCTTGGCCTGGTTAGCTGTCCGGTAGAGGACTTTATCCAACAGTGGGTTACTCCACAGCCGGGCAGCGACGAGGAGACGGGAGTTGTTCTGATGCTGGAGCCAACAGAGGCGCTATATGAGCAGGAACAGCAGCAGAAAAGCGTCTATAGCTTTGAGAAGGTTGCTACGTATCTATGGACCTATAAAAAGCTGCTGATACAATTGTTCATCAGTATTCTCGTAGGCAGCGCCTTGCAATTGCTGATGCCCTTCCTGACCCAATCCATAGTTGATGTAGGTATTAACACACAGAATATACCCTTCCTGTACTTAGTGATGGCGGGGCAATTTTTGTTGATGCTGGGGCGGCTCGTGAATGACTTTATTAAAGGATGGATTTTGCTGTACATCAGCGTACGAGTCAATATTAGTATCCTATCCGACTTTTTCATTAAGCTGATGCGCTTACCAGTTGCATACTTCGATACCAAGCATTTTGGTGATCTTTTGCAGCGCGTAAATGATCACCACCGGATAGAAGCCTTTCTCACAGGGCAGACTGTAAACGTCGTATTTTCCTTTATCAGCCTGCTGATTTTCTCTGGTGCTCTGGCCATCTATAGCTTGCCGATATTTTTCGTCTTTGCAGCGGGTAGCCTGCTTTATTTTGGCTGGATTGTGCTATTTCTAGCCAAGCGAAAGAAGCTCGATTACAAGCGGTTTGACATTTCGGCTCGTGACCAAAGCATGATGGTGCAGCTGTTGCAGGGCATGCAGGAAATTAAGCTGGCTGGCGCTGAACGGCCTATGCGCTGGGCTTGGGAACGTATTCAGGCCCGGCTTTATAAGTTGCAGATGAGTAGTTTAGCCCTGAATCAGTATCAGCAAACAGGAGCCGTTCTGCTGAATGACGGCAAGAATATTATCATTCTGATAATGGCCGCCCAGGCCGTAGTGAAAGGCCAGCTCACCCTGGGACAGATGCTGGCCATGCAGTATATCGTGGGCCAGTTGAGCAGTCCGATTGAGCAGCTCATTGGTTTTATGCAGGGATTTCAGGACGCTCGCATCAGCCTGGAGCGACTCAATGAAATTCACGGTATTGCTGATGAGGAATCGGCTGATCTGCTGCTCGACCCACTGTCTGAATCCGCAAGCGGTGGGTGGCGGGGTGAGAATGAGAACAGCTTAAAATTTAATCAGGTAAGCTTCCAATATTCAGTCGGGGAGCAGGTTCTGAACCATATCAATCTGTTCATTCCAGGAGGAAAAACAACGGCCATTGTAGGGATGAGCGGCAGTGGCAAAACAACACTGCTGAAGCTGCTTTTGCGCTTTCATGATCCTACCAATGGTGAAATACGGTTGGGTGATTCTGCCTTACGCTCCGTGAGTCATTCGCACTGGCGCAGCCAGTGTGGTGTCGTCATGCAGGATGGTTTTTTATTCTCCGATACCATTGCCCGTAACATCGCCGTCGGAGTCGATCATATTGAAATAGACCGGCTAGAGCATGCTGTACACGTGGCTAACCTGCGGGAGTTCATTCAAACTCTGCCGTTAGGATATCATACCACAATTGGAGCCGAGGGCAATGGCATCAGCCAGGGGCAACGGCAGCGCATTCTGATTGCTCGGGCTGTATACAAAAATCCCCGGTTTATATTCTTGGATGAAGCCACTAATGCTCTGGATGCCAACAATGAAGCTGTCATCGTTGAGCGGCTACATGATTTTTTCCAAGGGCGCACCGTCGTGGTAATTGCCCATCGTCTGAGCACCGTCAAACATGCCGATCAAATAGTAGTGTTAGATAAGGGCGTTATTGTGGAAGTAGGTACACATGCTCAGCTAGTCGCCACAAGAGGCAGCTACTGGGAGTTAGTTAAAAATCAGTTAGAGTTAAGTCTATAATATGCCTCCTGAAACGCAAACTTACTTAATCGAGCTACGATCTGATGAGGTGCAAGAGGTGCTTTCCCGACAACCGCCATGGCTGCTTCGCTGGGGAGGTGCCTTTGGCCTGACCGCTACGTGCTTCATCTTTTTATGTACCTGGCTTATTCACTACCCGGATGTGGTAATGGCAGGGTTCACGCTGACCTCTGTGAATGCCCCGAAGGTAGCCGTTGCCCATACGGAAGGACGAATAGTGAAGCTCCTGGGGCAAGACTCCAAAGCCGTGCTGGCAGGGGCGCCACTGGCGTACTTGGAGAGTACGGGCGACCATGAAGAAGTGCTCAGTCTTTCCCGAGCGCTACAGACCGCGTGGCGCTTTGCCCAGGAAAACCGATATGCGGAACTGGAGAAACTCTCTTTGCATAAATTTCATCATTTGGGCGAGATGCAGAATGACTATCAAAATTTTCTGCAGAAATACACGCAGGTCAAGTTCAATACTCTTACCAAGTATTATGGAAAGCAAAAGGAAATTATTGATGGACAACTCCTAGATTTGAGAGAGTTAGAGACCAATCTACGCCACCAAGAAACCTTACAAAAAGCGGAGCTTAGCATTGCCCAGCAGCAGTTTCAGGCCCAAAAAATACTAGCTCAGCAAAAGGTGATTCCTTGGTTGGAATTCGAGCGAGAAAAAAGCAAGCTCCTGGAAAGGCAGTTAGTATACTCACAAGTAGCTTCGGGTATTATTCTAAACACCAGTGCCCAGCGCCTGAAGAATAAGGAGACTTTGGAGCTAGACAAAGCGTTAGCCGAGCAACTCGATAATTTTCAACAGGCGATAAATACTCTGCAAAGTGCGGCAGATGCTTGGGTTGCGCGCTATGTCGTTCGTGCGCCTATTGCAGGCGTGGCCTATATGCCGCGCCCTTTACAAGAAAATCAACAGATCGTCCTGAATCAGGAGCTATTTTACATCGCCCCAGCCAATACTCGATATACCGGTGAGATAAATATCACTCAGCATCACGTCGGCACGGTTCGGCCTGGCCAAACTGTGCTAATAAAATTTAGTGGGTATCCCTATCAGGAATATGGTTTGGTGAAAGGGCAGATCAATTCTGTGGCTGAGATATTGCTCAAAAATAATGCATTCCTGGCCCGAGTTGATCTGCCCGCGCATTTGGTAACGACACAAGGGCGTAGTCTGCAATACAAGAACGGTATGACCGCAACGGCCGAAATCATAACACGAGACAATCGGTTGCTATACAAGATTTTGCCTCCGTTAAAATCCTTGCTTGATTTCACGGAATTATAGCTTTATCCAGCGAGGAGGCACCGCTTTTTGCTTGTAGTACTTACTGAGTTGAGTGGCCACTAGCCAGGATTCGGCATCATAAAAAAAGTCCCGACTGCCTCTGGCAATCGGGACGCACACTATCCGGAAAAAGGAGCAGCTTAGTTGCTGGCCTTTGCGCCGGTTGTTTGGTCGGTGGCTGGCACTGTGGGCTGCTTCACGTATTTGTCCAGCCAGCTGTTCATCTCCCAGAGCGTGTGCATCACTGATTCCCGGGCCGCGTAGCCGTGCGCTTCGAAGGGCAGCACCACATAGCGCACCGTGGCACCGTGGCCTTTCAGCGCGTTATAAAACCGCTCACTTTGCAGCGGAAAGGTGCCCGAATTGTTGTCGGCCTCGCCATGAATCATGAGCAGCGGTGTTTTGATCTTGTCGGCGTAGGTGAAGGGCGACATTTTGTTGTACACCTCTGGTACCTCCCAATAAGTGCGCTCTTCGGCCTGGAAGCCAAAAGGCGTGAGCGTACGGTTGTAGGCACCACTCCGGGCAATACCGGCTTTGAAGAGGTTGGTATGAGCCAGTAGGTTAGCCGTCATGAAGGCCCCGTAGGAGTGCCCCATCACAGCCACGCGCTTCCGGTCAACTACGCCCAGACGGGCCCCTTCGTCGATGGCGGCTTGGGCGCTGGCCACGAGCTGCTCCACATAGGTATCGTTGGGCTCGTTGCTGCCCTCCCCCACAATCGGGATGCTGGTAGCTTGCAGCACGGCGTAGCCCTGCGTGACCCAATAAATTGGGGAGCCCCAGCTCAGCCGGGTGAAGGCGTAGGGCGAGCCTTTCACCTGGCTGGCATTGGCCTTGTTCTTAAATTCAACCGGATAGGCTTCCATCAGGGTCGGTAGCGGGCCGTCTTCCTTCTTGTAGCCATAAGGCAAATACAGGTTGGCCGTCAGGTCGACGCCATCGGCGCGCTTGTACTTCAGGACCTGCTTGCTAAGGTTGCCGACAGCCGCGTACGGGTTGGTGAACTTGGTGAGGGGCGTTAGTTTGGCGTTTTTTACTTCGCGCAGAAAGTAGTTGGGCGCTTCCTGCTGCGACTCGCGCCGCGTAATGAGCTGGCGCTTGTTCACGTCCAGAATCGTGATGGGAACTTCGTAGAATGGTGCTTCGGAGCGCCACCAGCGAGTGCTTTTCTTGCTGCGTACATCCAATTCATCCACGAAGGGCCGGTCACCTTCCGCCGAGGCTCCGGTGCCGATGAAGTAAAGCGTTTCGCCTTTTGCGTCGGTGGCCAGCACGTCGTGCCCGGTCAGATTGCGCTGGGTGAAAGGCGTGCCGGGAGCCGTGTAGGTATCCTGCGAAGAACGGTCGAAAAGGATGACGGGCGGCGTCTTGGCCGTTGGGTTCAGCGTCCAAGTCATCTCTTTGCGGTCATTCCAGCGGTAGCCTTCTACTAGCGCTACCATAGCATTGCCCCATACGATTTCGCGAAAGCGCAACGGCAGGGCCGCCAGTTCCTGCGGCTCGGTTTCGAAGGGTGCGGCCAGCGTGAAAATCTTGTCGCGCACCGGGGCGGCGGTTTTGGGGTCGCCACCATCCTGGGCCTCCACCCAGTAGAGCGTCGAGGGCACATCGGTGCGCCAGCCGTGGCTTCGTTGGCCGGTGGGGGCAGCATCGAAGCTGCTGGGCACGTTGTCGGCCAATGGCAGATCGGCTAGGGTTTTCACCAGCAGGCCTTCCATGCTCATAATATCAACCTGCAGTGGGAAGTCGTAGTAGGGCAGGGTGTAGGAATAGGGGCGGTGCCGCGTTTTGATCAAAGCATAGCGGCCGTTGGGTGAGGGAGCGGCCTGCTGAATAATGCCGGGCTGGCCCAAGGGCTGCATCCGGCCCAGCAGAGTAACTTTCACGACCTGAGCCGTAGCATAAAACTCGAACAGCTTCTCGTCGGCGGGGCTTTTTAGTAAATCCTGGTAGGTCCGGGCAGGTGCTTTCTTGCCGATATTTTCCTGTACCGTAGGTCCCATGGGCACGGCATTGATGAGGGGCAGGTCGCCACGGCCGCCCACGATGGCGCGGGCCAGCAGCGTCTGGCTATCCGATACCCACTCGTAGGACTTCCCAAACACGCCATTTAGAAACAGGTTGGGCATCAGCCGCGCTGAGGCCGAGGCGACGTCCAGAATCCAGAGCTCCATATGGCGCTCGGAAGTGTGAGTAAAGGCAATCTTGGTATTGTCGGGCGACCAGGTGACTTCGCTGATGCGGGCCTTAGCCGGTAGGCCCTGCACGAGTAGCTCCTTGCCATCGGGCAGGTGCTTCAGGCGAATTTTGGTGCTGTAGATAACTCGGCTGGGGCCATTGGTCTTTGGGTTTATGCGGAGGCCCCCGAGTCGTAGCTCGGGCTGCGACAGATCCGCAATAGTGGGCATGTCCTGATTATCAAGCAGCACCATCCACTGACCATTGGAGGAGACGCTTACGCGCGGGGTGCTGGGAGCATCGGCGAGAGCAGCTATGGCTTTGGGTGGCGTTTGGTACATCAAGTCCTGCGCCGAGCTAGCCAGACTACAAAACCAGAGGGACCCAAAAAGGTATAATATTTTCATAGAGAATGGAAAGTGTGCTCCGGGGATCAAGCAGGAAAAGCTCTGTAAGATACGATAAGACAACCTGCTATGCGAACAGTTCCCGCAGGTGGGCTGAAATTAGAGAGTTTGCGAAGCTGGACTTTGCCAACAATCCAGTGGGCTTAACAATCTTCACAGAAGCTAAAAATGCAATTTTAACTTTACGTGGCCACGTGCTACTACTTCTGGATCAAGGGCATAAAAAAAGTGGCCAGCTCTGGGAGCTGGCCACTTTGGGGAGGTAGTCAATCTGCCGGGAGGCAGATGCCGAGGAGCTTACTTTCTGCGTGGTGCGGCTTTAGCAGGTGCTTTCTTCACCGGAGCTTTCTTCACTGGGGCGGCTTTCACCGGCGCAGCAGGAATTTCGGGAGCTACACCATACTTCGTCTCAGCAGGGTTCGGGTCACCGGGCAGGTATACATCGAACTCTACGCGGCGGTTGATGGCACGACCAGCTTCAGTAGCGTTGTCAGCAATTGGCTTGCTTTCGCCGTAGCCATGCGACACAATCCGGTCGGCGGCTAAACCTTTGCTCAGCATATACGTCCGGGCCGAGGCAGCACGCTCATCCGACAGACGCAGGTTGTAAGCGTCGTCACCTTTGTTGTCGGCGTGGGCCGAGATACCAAGGCTGTAGTCAGGATAAGCATTCAGGATTTCTACCAATCCATTCAGCGTTGGGAACGATATCGGCTTCAGCGTAGCCTTGTTGAACTCGAACTGGATGTACTTAGTGGCTTCCTGGAGCTTTTTCTTCTCCTCTACTTTCATCTCGGGGCAGCCTTTGTTCGATGCTGGACCGGGACGGTTAGGGCAGCGGTCCTGGTAATCCGGAACACCATCACCATCAGTATCTACCGGGCAACCGGTGGCATCAACTTTCACGCCGGCCGGAGTACCGGGGCACTTATCAGTGGTATCGATCACGCCGTCATTGTCGCTGTCTGGGCAGCCGCGCAATTCAGCTTTGCCAGGGGTGTCGGGGCAAGCGTCGTCGCCGTCGCGCACACCATCACCGTCACGGTCAGGGCAGCCTTCCAGCGTTGCTAATCCTTTTTCGGTCGGGCACTTATCCTGGTAATCCGGAACCCCGTCGCCGTCGCCGTCGAGTGGGCAGCCAGTAGCATCCACTGCCACGCCAGTAGGCGTGCTAGGGCACTTGTCTTTCTTGTCGCCTACGCCGTCGCCGTCAGTGTCAATCACTTGGCCGAAGTTGAACGTCAGACCAGCCGTGTGCTGGAGGTAGCGGTCATTAATATTACCTTTCAGCGTGATGCCATCCACCTGGTCGGTCAGGATGTAGTGCTGGCCGGTTTGCACGAAAGCCGACAGGCCAGGCGTGAAATTGAGCCGGATGCCAGCGGCACCGTGAATATCAAATGCGTATAAGTCGCGGTTGTCGGGAGCACCACCGCCCACTTTAAAACGGTCGGTGCTGGCAAAGAAAATACCAGGCGCCAAGCTCAAGTAAGGAGCAAATAAGCCGTCTTCCTTCAGCGCCCAGCCGTTGTTTAGCTTCAGGGTCACCGGAATGCCGATGTTCACCACATTGGCCCGGAAGCCGCTGAAAGGCTGTGTAGCATTTTTGGGCGGCGTGGCTGAGTAGGCCATCTCACCGTAGCTGAAGTCAAGGCCCAAGTCGATGCCCGGCGTGATGTAGCGGCCATACTTTATGCCCGCGCCGAACTCAATCTTGTCGTTTTTGAACCACTCGGAGCCATGGTCGCCATGGTACTGTAGCGTGGAGCCGTAGAGGCTGATGCCACTCTTTTTCTCGGAGCTCTGGCTGTGTCCATCGCGCGGCGCGCCGGCTAGTAAGGCCAGCCCCAGCACCAGGGCTTTCGGGGAGGTAAGGTGTAGTTTCATATATGGAACAGAGGTTGAGAAAGCACAAGTGCTCTCTATGGTGGTGTGGCTATATACCGAACCCCGCCAAATAAGGTTGTTGTTGCTCTTTATATCTGTTCTGAGTTATGTTCTATGATGCGCCAAACTTTTGTAGTCACCACCTGTATTGGGTAGCGTTGAGCTTATTTTGGGCAACGCCGCTTTGGAGTTGTGCAATCCCAGGGCCGATCTTGGCTCTGGCGCGTTGAAAGCTGCTTTGAGGGATAGTAAGATTTTGATTATAAGTATATTGTATTTCTAATGAATGCCCCTGCAAGCCCCACTACTGCCTATGCAGTGGCGAGGTGAGCGGCTTTACTAATTGCGCGATGGGTGCTGAAACAGCCGCTTCTTACAAGGGCCGCGCGTGCCACCCAAGGCCTTCCGGCAGCACTAAAAAAGTTGAGTCGGGTACCTCTTTTTTTTCAAGCGCCAAGCGTAAATCCGTGGTAGGCTCCGTCAGGCCATCATCGGCGAGCTGGAAGGTGCCGAAGTGCGTGCCAATACTTTGCCGGGCCCCCAAATCGAGGTGGGCCTGCACCGCCTCGGCGGGCGAGATATGAATGGGGGCCATAAACCACTGCGGGCGGTAGGCCCCAATGGGCAAAATGGCTAGCCGGATAGGAGCGAAACGCTGGCCAATAGCGCGAAAAAAGTCGCCGTAGCCCGTGTCGCCGGCATAGTACAGATTGCCGGCCGTGGTCTGAAGCACGTAGCCGGCCCAGAGCGTGGCGTCCCGGTCGCGCAGGCCCCGGCCGCTGAAGTGCTGGGCCGGCACGCAGGCCAACCGTATCTGCGGGCTCAGGGGCAGCTGCTGCCACCATTCCATATCAGTGGCGTTGGGGATTCCCTGCTCGGTCAGAAACTGCCGGACTCCTAGGCCCGCGAAGATTCGGGGCTGGTCACGGGCAGCCAGGCGGCGGAGAGTTTCCACATCGAGGTGGTCATAGTGGTTGTGACTGATGAGCACGACGTCGATGGGGGGCAACTCGTCGAAGCGCAGCCCTGGCGGGCGCAGCCGCTTCGGGCCGGCCCACTGGTAAGGGCTGGTTCGCTCGCTCCAGATGGGGTCGGTCAGAATGTTCAAGCCATCGACTTGGAGCAGAAACGTGCCGTGGTTTACGAACGTCACGCGCAGCTCGCCGGGCCCGACTCGGGTGGGGGGCTTGGGGCCATAGGGCAAATCGGGGCGTTCCGGAAACGGGCCTTTTTCGCGGTGCAGCATCCATTTCAGCAGCGGTTTCATTCCTTCCTGCGCCCGCACGCCGCCAATATTGCGAAACTGCTTCCCATCGAAATGGTCGGAACGGGGGCCACTATAGCGCGGTGCCGACAGTGAGCAGCCCACCATGAAGCCGCCCGCAGCGGCTGTGGCTAAAACGGCAACAGTCCAGAGAAGCAAACGGCGGGTAGCAGACATCGGTAGCGGAACAGGATGAGACTATGCTTACCTATGCCAGCCCAAATTGTTCGGCCGCAGTCAGGAGCTAAACATACCAGCGCGGCACACACAGTAGCGTAACGCTGTTTGAGAAGCGTTATCACATACCAGAGCGGTTTCGGATTCAGTGTACGAGGTGGCAGTAGCGCGAACTTTGTAGTTCGCGTCGCCGCGCCGATAGAACGACTGCAAACGGCGTGGGGACGCGAACTACAAAGTTCGCGCTACTAGCCATTGACCTCGAAACCGCTCTAAAAAAGCAGAGTGCCGCATTCCTGGGAATGCGGCACTCTGTACTGCTGTGCACATGGCAGTCTGAACTTGAGACCATATTAATGGTTGATAGGCGCTTCAATGATAATGAACCGACTCTCGGCCCGGCACTCAATGCTGACCGTGGCGGTGACCCAAAGGCCGATACTGTCGCGCTTTTCCACCAACTGCCCGTTCACCGTCAGGGCACCGTCCATCACGAAGACAAACACGCATTTGTTGACCGGATTCAGGGGGTAGTCTACGGTCTGGCCGGCCTCGTAGTAGCCCAGCGACACCCGCGCGTTCTGGTTGATCCAGCAGTGGGCCTGGCCTTCCTCATTGCTGACGATGGTGGTAAGCTGATTTTTACGCTTGGCGACCGGAAAGCTGCGTTTCTGGTAGCGCGGCGTCACGTTCTGCAGCTTGGGCTCAATCCATATCTGCAGGAAATTCACCTCATCATCGCCGATGTTATGCTCTTCGTGGCGCAGGCCGCTGCCGGCACTCATAATCTGGACCGAATCGGTAGCGACTTCCTCTTTGTAGCCCATCGAATCGATGTGATTCATGCGGCCCGCCAGCATCACCGAAATGATTTCCATGTTGGCGTGGGCGTGCAGCCCGAAACCGTTGGCGGGCTGCACAAAGTCGTCGTTGAACACACGCAGTAGCCCGAATCCCGTCCGCTCGGGGTTATAGTAGTTGCTGAAGCTAAGCGAAAAGTTGCTTTGGAGCCAGCCAATGTCCTTGAGGCCTCGTTCGTGGGCCCGGATGATGCGGTAGCTCATAGTGCGTAGTGCGTGGTCGGTTAGTCGGGAAGCTGTTGGTGGAAGGCTATTTCACCCACGCTCTTACGCTGGCGCGGGGCTTTTTCGCGGCTCAAAAACGGCTCTTCCAGCTGCTCAGCTTCGGCCCGGTAGCCCAGCGCAATAACAACGACCGGCTGCAGCGTATCGGGCAGCTGAAATGCCGCGCGGGTTTTGGCCGCGTCGAAACCGCCCATAAAGTGGCCGTGCAGGCCCAGGGCCGTGGCTTCCAGAATCAGGTTGCCGTTGGCCAACCCCACATCGTGGAGGGCCGCGCCGTTGGGCGCGCCGTTGTCGTAGTGCGTTTTGGCCAGCGCCACCACCAGCACGGCGGCGTTTTTGGCCCAGGGCTGGTTGCCGGCCATCAGGCAATCGACCAGCTTGCCGAAGGTTTCGGTGTCGGAATGATGGGCGTAGAGGTAGCGCCAGGGCTGCTCGTTCATGGCGCTGGCGGCCCAGGAGGCAGCCTCAAACAGCTGGTTCATGGTTTCGGGTGCTACGGCGGTAGGAGCGAAGGAGCGTGGGCTCCAGCGGTTCCGAATCAATTCGTGCACGGGGTAGGTAGTGGGGGCAGTTTTCATGTAAGCAGGAAAAGCAAAGACGACCCGCCAAGCAGTAGGCGGCAGTGAATACAGAACAAAAAACGGGAAAAAGTGGGGGCCGGCCTACAGCGTCATGGGCACATCCATCAGCAGCAGCTGGGCCGCGCTGGTGGCCCCAATGCTGAACGAGGCCGCGTCCCAGATGCCAAACCCGTCGCGACGGTGCAGGGCCTGGCCGTTGATGGTGACGTCGCCCTCCAGCACAAATACATACATGCCGTTGCCGGGCTTATTAATGGTGTAGTCGGTCGTGAAACCCGGGTCGAAGTCGGCGAGGCTAAACCAAGCGTCCTGGTGAATCCAGACGCCGGCATCGTCGGGCGAGGGTGAAATGACCTGCTGAATCTGATTGTGGCGGTCTTCGGCCCGGAAGGTTTGCTGGTCGTAGCGGGGCTTCACGTTGCGCTTGTTCGGAATCACCCAGATCTGCAAAAACTTCACTTCCTGGTCACGGTTGTGGTTTTTCTCGCTGTGCGCGATGCCCGTGCCGGCACTCATCACCTGCACGTCGCCGCGCCGGATGATGGCCTGGGTGCCCGTATTATCCTTGTGCTCCAGGTCGCCGGACAGCGGGATGGAAATGATTTCCATGTTATCGTGAGGGTGAGTTCCAAAGCCCATGCCGCCCGCCACAGTGTCATCGTTGAGCACGCGCAGCACCCCAAAATGCACCCGGCTGGGGTCCGAATAGCCAGCGAAGCTGAATGTGTGGTAAGAGGTAAGCCAGCCGTGGCTGGCGTGGCCGCGGGAGGCGGCGGTGTGAAGCAGCGTTTGCATGGCAAAAGTTGAATAAGGCCGACAAGCTAAACGCTAGCTTGTTTATAATTGATGTACATACATCAATTAAGCCAGAAATGTTTTCTGCCAGGATGGCGGACCGGGCTGCCACTCCTGCTGCCCGGTCCGGCAATGTGAACCGACTGCACTCTGCAAACGAGCTGTCCGGTCTTGCGAACTGGCTTTTCGACGCCCTGAAATGCCGGATTACCTTTGCCGGACAGTCCGTCAGAAAACCTGCTGTCGGGTCGGCCCGGTGCCCGGTGCATCAGCCGCAACGAAGCGAAGGGCGAAAAACCGGAGCAGCCCCGCCTGGCAGTAGGGCTCGGAGCAGCCGGTCCGGCGACGAATCGGCGGCGGGGTTTGCACCTGTTCTTGCCCAGCAGTAGCCAACGGCTGATAGATTGTTTTTTGGCCGTTGATAGGCCCCTCGTCCGGCTTCATTGCGGAAGCACGTCCTTTCCGTTGGCCCGGGCGCTACGGCGTTTTCTGCAGCCGCCGGGTGCACAGAATGCTGCCATCAGCGGCCAGCCATTGCAGTAGATACACGCCCTCGGGTAGGTCGGCAGTGGGCATCTGGTTTTGCAGGCCCGCCGCAGCCTGCTGCCGCAGCACGCGGCCCGGCAGGTCGGTGAGGCGGAGCGTGGAACCGGCTTCGGCGTGGGCAAGGGTGATGGTAACGGCGTCGGCCGCCGGGTTGGGATAGAGGCTGAAGGCTACGCCGCGGCCCGCCGGGCTGGTAGCAGTAGGGCGGCAAAAAACGCCCATCAGGTAGGTCCAGAGTTGATTGTCGAATGATGACAGCGCCAGCTGGCGCGGGCCGGCCGCTTCGCCCTGCCGCACCACGACCAGCCCCAGGCTGGGCACCACGTAGATTTTCTGGTCGTTCTTGCCCAGGGCGGCAATCATGTCAGCCGGGGCGGCGGGTATCAGCGGGCCCGGAAACGTGAGCTGGGAGCCGGGCAGCATGTGCGAAGTCTGGCCGTTCAGCCACCACAGGTAGCCGTAGGCCCGGTTCAGGGGCTGCGAAGGGGTGGTCATGTGCCGGAAGTAGGCCGTGTCGCGCAGCACGGCCGTCTGGTCCCAGGTGCCGCGGTTCTGAATCAGCAGGCCAAACCGAGCCATGTCGCGGGCCCGGCTGTAGTACACGTCATCCACCCAGGCCCCGCCCATGCCGATGCGGTTGCTAAGCTTCTGGCGGGTGTAGGCGTTGATGGTGAGGCTGCTGGCACTGGCCACCACGTTCATCAGCAGCCGGTAGGGGCCGGTGTGGTAGGCCCAGCGCGTGCCGGCGTCGGCGCGGTAGAGCAGGCAGGCGGCACGGGTGTCCTCGTTGGTGCAGGGCGGCGGCGGTGCGTCGTCGAGGCCGGTGGTCATGGTGAGCTGCTGGCGGATGGTGACCAGCTTTTCCTTAGGCCGGGGCACCGACGTCCAGCCCGGGCCCAGGTAGCGGGTGGTGCTGTCAGCGAGGGTAAGCAGTCCGTCCTGCTGGGCAATGCCGACCAGCGCGGCGGTGAGCGACTTGCCAGCCGAGGCCCAATACCAGACCGAATCCTGGGTGAACGTGCCGTAGTAGCGCTCCACTACGATGCGGCCGTCTTTGAGAATGATAAACGACTTGGTTTGCTTGCGGCCCAGGAAGTTCAGCAGGGAATCGAGCTGGGGCTGGCACCAACCGAGCTGTTGGGGTGCCACGGTGCTCCAGGTACCGGCAGGGGCCAGGGGTGGGAAGTAGAGCGGGCCGGACTGGGCGCAGCCGGGGCGGGGCAGGCCGACGAGAATCAGGAGAACGGCGAGGAAAAGTTTCTGCATCGGGAAGCCGGTTTTGCGTACGGGGTTGGACACTACTTCTACTGCTGCGTTTAACAAGGGCCGCCGGAAATAGGCAAAAACTTCGGTATTGGCGCTACTTTGCCTTTCTATGCCTGATTTTACCCCGTGGCCCGTGCTGGGCCGGCTGGCACCCACGCCCAGCGGCTATTTGCACCTGGGCAATGCCGTCAACTTCGTACTGACCTGGCTGCTCGTGCGCCGGGCCCACGGCACCCTACACCTGCGCATCGACGACCTGGACCGGGCCCGGCTGCGGCCAGTTTATGTGGAGAATATCTTCCGCACCATCGACTGGCTGGGCCTCGACTACGACCACGGTCCCACCGGCCCCGATGATTTTGGCCGGAATTTCTCCCAGCTCCACCGTCTGAGCGACTATCAGCAGTTTCTGGAGGCCTTGCGCCAGCAGCCCGACTTGCTCTATGCCTGCACCTGCTCGCGCACCGAAATTTTGGCTCAGTCGCCGTTGGGCACCTATTCCGGGACTTGCCGAAGCCAGCATTTGGCCTTCGATATGCCCGGTGCGGCCTGGCGGGCGCAGGTGCCCGCTGCTACCAGCGTAGCCTTTACCGACTTGTGGCAGGGTCCGGTTGCGGTGAGGCTGGCGCAGGAGCTGGGCGACTTCGTGGTGCGCAAAAAGGACGGGCAGCCAGCTTATCAAATCGGCTCTATCGTGGACGACGTGCGGCTGGGCATCACGCTCATCGTGCGGGGCCTGGACCTGCTGCCCAGCACGGCGGCCCAGCGCTGGCTGGCGCAAAAAGTGCCCGCTACCGATTCGTTCGCGCGGATCCGCCTGGTGCACCACCCGCTGCTGGCTGCTGCCGATGGCCAGAAGCTGTCGAAATCCCAGCAGCAGCCCCTGGATCGGGGTATTCTGGCGGAAGCCGCTTCGCCGCAAGTGGTATATGCCGCCGTGGCCCGACTGCTGCGGCTTCCGGAGGCTGCGGGCCGCTCATTGGCCGCGTTGCAAGCCGCCTTTCCCGACGCGGCTGTCGGTTGATGGGGGCAGTTGTGCCGGGCCCAACGCTGTGGAAGTGCCGAACGGAAAAGCGTTTTTTTCGGGCTGTGGCCTATTCTACTGGCATCGTGACCAATCTTAGCTTGCGCGCAGCTCTTGCTTGAACTCCTCGGCCCAATGGTCGGCCAGGCGGGTGGGCTCGGGCAGCTTGTAGCCGCGCAGGCAGGCCAGGGTGAGGCGCGTCGCCGTGGCCTGGTCGCAGCGGTGGCCGGGGCTCACAAACAGCGGATTGACCTTGTCCTTCGAGCGAATGACTTCTCCCAGCAGCTCACCGCTCTTGTCGGTCAGGGGGCTGATGCTGCCTTTGGTGAGGGCGGGCTCCGTGAAGGTGCCGGTCAGCCGTTGCTTGGCTACGCCGAAAGCGGGCAAATCGAGCATGACGCCAAGATGAGCCGCGATGCCCATGCGGCGCGGGTGGGCAATGCCGTGCCCGTCGACCATAAGAATATCGGGCTGTTGGCGCAGCTTTTCGTAGGCCCGCAGCACGTTGGGCGCTTCGCGAAAAGAGAGCAGCCCCGGAATGTACGGCACTTCTACCGGACCGCTGTGCCACACTTTCTCCACCAGATCCAGCGACGGAAAGCGCAGCACTACCAACACCGACAGAATGGTTTCGGGCGTGGGAAAAGACGAGTCGCAGCCAGCAATAAACTGCGGCTCATGTCCCAGCGGCAGCAGGCGTACGTGGCCGCGAAGCTGCTCCTGCGTCTGGGTCAGCTCGCGCACGAGCAGCGGATCGGCGGGCGGATGATAAGGACGATACATGGCAGCGCGCGTAGGAAACGTTGCCCAGTTGTACTGTAAAGCGCCGGTTCGGGTTAAGTGAGCAGTTCAATAGGGTGCTCTATCTGACGTCTGATTGTTGAAGCACGTCGACTGCGCGCAGCAGGACACCAGGATTAAATTCCAAAAAACCGCCTCTTATACGGTAGCAGCAGGCTGAGGTGCGTCGGCCGGTTGCTGTTGGGCGGCCTCGGACGAAGCGGCCAGCCGCTGCCGCCAGCGCGGATAGAGCAGCAGCTGCCCCTGAATGACGGCCCAGGCCAGAATCATGGGCACGGCCTTGATTTTGTAGGTATCGAAAACGCCGCTACGAATGAAGTGCGGGTAGATATCGGTGGCCGACAGAGAGGTGAACAAGGCCACCAGCGCGAACAAGCCCCAGGCTAGCGGCGTGCTGCGGCGGTAGTGCAAAAACCAGAATACAAAGCCAGTTACGGCAATAATAAAGGTGGGCGACTCCGCCATCTGGTTGAAAATCACCACGAAGATGAGAATGGACGCCACGTACAGGCGACGGTAGTGGGTTTCGCGCCAGGCCTGCCAATACGCCAGCGGCAGCAGCAGCAGCGCCAGGCCCGCCACCTGCACCGCGCCTTTCGACACGCTGAGGCCCAGCCAGGTGTCGAGCACACCCATCAGGGAGAGCTGCACGCCGGTGGTAGAGGCCCGCACGATGTCGTACCAGCCGATGTAAATCATCTGAAAGTCGGCCCAGCTCACGACCAGCAGCGGCGTGAAAGCCAGCACCACCACCCAGAACGCCGCCCAGGCGCTGTTGCGGATGAAGCCGGGATAAAACAGGAAAAGCAGGCCAATACCGACGCCGTAAATCTTGATCAGGAAGGCCAAGGCTATGCACAGACCAGCCCAAACGGGCTTTTTGTTCTCCAGGTTGAAGTAGGTCCAGAGCATGAGGCCCACCAGCAGACAGTTCGCCTGGCTATTATGCAGAGCCGTCATTACGTCGATAAAAACCAGCAGCAGAAACAGCAGCTGGCGACGCACGTCCGGAAACAGGCGGCGGCCGGCCAGGTAGAGCACCGTGTTGTTGAGCACATTCCAGAGCAGTAGGCCGAGCCAGTTGGGCATCCAGGCAAATACGCCCATGAACAGGGCGAAAACCGGGCTGTACTTATAGGTGTCGTAGTAATACTCGGGGTATTCGAGGTAGAGGTTGTTGCCCGCCACCAGATTAAAGAAAGGCTTGACGAAAATCAGGTAGTTGTTGATTGAGCCTTTGAAGTAGTGCTGGAAACTGACCAGCACCGTCAGGACGGCGTAGAGGGCCACTACGAAGCGTGGCTGGAGCAGAAACTGGGAAACGCGGGAAGTGCGCATGCGGCGGGGCAGAGCTGTGAGGATGGCGGCAAAAGTACGCGGAATTGTGAGCCAGCGGCCAGCCACGGCCCAAAAGCCAACCTGCGCCGGGCGGCCCGCGTTAGGAAGCCGGCGGCTAGCCCTACGCATACCGGCTGGCCACCCAGGCACCATGAAGAAACCCGCACAACCCGCCAGCACCGGCTCCGGCCCCTTGTTTGAGCGGCGCTACTGGATCGATATTACCCACCCTACGCTGTCGGCCCGGGCGCTGATGGAGGCCGTGCAGTGCGACGTGGCCCATTTCTCCCCCGACTTGCTGGCCCAGTTTGAGAAGACCAAAGGCCAGGAACGCCGGCTGCGCCAGGGCGACGAATTTTCCATCAAAATTCTGGGCCCCTGGAATGGCTCGGTACGCGTGACGGAAGTGACACCGGAATGCTTCGAGCTGATAACGCTCGAAAACCACCCGGAGGCGGGCCGAATCAAGTTTTCGGTGGAGGCCGCAGGCGCACGGGGTGCCGATACGGTGCGTTTCGAAATTCACTCCTGGGCCCGCTCGCGCGACGGCCTCGTGGCCTTCACCTACGACACACTGGGCCTGGGCAAGCGGGTGCAGCAGCAAACCTGGGAGCTGTTTTGCCAAAAAGTGGCCGAGGCCAGCGGAGGACACGCGCCCGAGCCGGTGCAGGTCGAAACTATCGAGCACGCTCCTACCGCTACTTCTACCTCCGATTCCGACGCGCATGCGTAAGCCCGCCACCAAGCCGCCGCTCTGGGAAGTGCAGCGCGCCCGCCTCGAAGCCTACGGCCAAGCGCAGGTCAATTTCGATCTGGAGCGCACCGCTGAGTGCACCACCGAAACCGGCTGGCTTATCGACGACTACGAAATCGAGCTGCCCGCCGAGTCGCCCGGGCCGCCCGAGGCCCATGGCGCGTGGCAGGCCGGGCAGCAGATTCTGCGCAACTACACCTTTCCGCCCTCCGACCTGATTACGGGCATCTTCGTGCCCGACGCGCCCCTGGAAAACCGCACGATGGTGCTACGGGGCCAGTTCCTGTTTTTTACCTTCTGGTTTGGCGTGCGCATCGGCAGCGTTACGGACGAAACGCGCACCCTGCCCGACGGCAGCCAGGAGCAGGTGTGGGGCTACAACTACCGCACATTGGAAGGCCACTTCGAGCGGGGCCAGATTGAGTTTACGATTCATAAGCAGCTGGCCACCGGCCGCGTGTTATTTCGTATCCACGCTTTTTCGCAGGTGGGCCGTATTCGTAATCCGTTCTATTGGCTTGGTTTCAAGTTGTTTGGTCGCACGTTGCAGCGCCGCTTTTCGCGCGAGTCGCTCCGGCGGCTGCGCGAGCAGGTGGAGGAAATGCTGCGCACTGGCTCCACTACCGTTCGCGCATCCGATGCTGCTGTTTCGCTACCTGCCGGCGCACTTCCGGCACAATAGTCGGGTCGGGCTGGCGCAGCAGGTACACGGCCGTGCCTCGTTCGCGGGCCAGTGGGTTTTGCACCCGCCCCAGCAACAGCACGGAGGCGAAGCGCTGCTCGTCGTGGGGCTCCAGGGCATCTTCCGTCACCATCAGCACGGTGCGTAGGCCGGTCAGGGGCGGAAACCAGTAGGCATAGTCAGCATTGTAGGACACGGCGGCGGGCATCTGGCCGTGGTTGTAGAAGTTGAGGGCGCCAGCCTGGCCGTAGTTGTCGGTGAGCACCAGCAGATGGCGCTGTTCGGTGGGTGTAAGCTGCCGGTAGCCGCGCCGGGCCAGCGCGGCCATTTCACGCCACCCGAGCATATCGGCAAAGTCCTGGGGCAGGGCGTGGTTTCGGCCGTCTTCCCAGCGCAGCAGCCCCAGCGCCTCGTGCGGGCCGGCGTTTTGCTGAATTTCCGTTGGCGTCTGGAGTGGAAACGCCACTCGCAGCACCGGCACGAACAGCCCGACCATAACCAGCAGCAGCGCCGGCCGCAGGTAGCGCCAGCGGCCCCTGCGCAGCACCTGTTCCAGATACACGCTGCCACAGGCCAGCAGCATTGGGTACAGCCCCAGGGCGTAGTAGCCTTTGGCGCGCATGGCGGCAAACAGCAGCAGCGTACCCAGCCCGCTCCAGCCCACGAACCGGTAGGGCCGCAGCGGCGCATACCACCCGAGGCCGACCACTGCCGCCACCAGCAGCGCCAGGCTGTTGAAGAAAAACAGCAGCTGTTCCTTGAAAAAATCGGCGCGCTCTACGTGGACCAGCTGGGTGTTGTGCAGCTCCCGCATGTGCCAAAGCACTGGCCAGTGGTGCTGGTACTGCCAGAGCAGATTGGGCAGAAATACCACCAGCGCCACCAACGCCGCCAGATAGGTGCGGGGCTGCGCCAACAAGCGGCGGTGGGGCGTCAGCAGCAGCGCCGGCACCATTCCCACGACCCAGAACACGACGGTATATTTGTTGAGCATACCCAGGCCCAGCACCACACCCAGCGCCACCAGCCACCGCCGCTGCCCGCCGCGCACCACGCGCAGCAGACAGTATGTAGCCGCCGTCCAGGCCAGAACATCGAAGGAATTGGGTTGAAAAAGCAGGTTCAACCGCAGCAGGGCCGACAGCAGGATGGCAGCAGCGGCCAGAATCTTGGCGTATAGCCCACCACCCAGCTCGTGCACCGCCGCCCAGACCACCGCCAGCGTGAGAGCCCCAAACAGAGCCGGAAAAAAACGCACCCAGAACTCCGTGTTGCCCAGCCTCTGAATGATGGCGGCGACCCAGGCCGTGAGGGGCGGCAGCGACACGTAGCCCGCCGCCAGGTGGTTGGCTTGGTCGAGGTGCAGAAACTCGTCGCGGTGCAGCTCATATACCGGGTGCACCACCAGGTATTGCAACGCTATTTTGAGAATCATGAAGCCCAGCAGCCAACCCAGGTAGCGGCGAGGGGCAGAGTGGTGGGAGAGGAGCATACCAGCGCAGAAAGTAGCCGGCCGGGGCCGCGTTGTCGTATGCGGGCCAAGATACTCAAGTGGCGCGGCCAACTTTCGGCCGTCGTCAGGGTTATGGAATCTTACCTTTTTCGCTTATGTCAGCAACCAAATCATACGCGGCTCCTACGGCCACGTCGCCCTTAGCGCCTTTCGAGCTAGAGCGCCGCGCAGTCGGCCCCCACGATGTCCTGATTGAAATTCTGTTTTGTGGCGTGTGTCACTCCGACGTGCACCAGGTGCGCGACGAGTGGGGCGGCTCGCGCTTCCCGATGGTGCCCGGCCACGAAATAGTGGGCCGCGTGCGCCAGGTCGGGGCCCACGTCACCAAGTTCAGGGAAGGCGACCTGGCCGGCGTGGGCTGCATGGTCGATACCTGCCGCACTTGCCCCAACTGCGCCCAAGGTCTGGAGCAGTACTGCGACACCCACATTTCCTTCACCTACAACAGCACCGAGCAGGACGGCCAGACCATCACCTACGGCGGCTATTCTAAGCAGGTAGTGGTGGCCGAAAACTACGTGCTGCACGTGTCCGATAAGCTCGATTTGGCGGGCGTGGCCCCGTTGCTGTGCGCGGGCATCACCACCTATTCGCCCTTGCGGCGTTGGGATGCCGGCCCCGGCACGCGGGTGGGCGTAGTGGGCCTGGGCGGCCTGGGCCATATGGCCGTGAAGCTGGCTGCCGCCATGGGAGCCGAAGTAACCGTGCTCAGCACCTCGGCCAGCAAGGAGGCCGATGCTAAAGCCCTGGGAGCCCACAAATTCGTGGTAACCACGGACAAAGCGGCCCTGGGTCAGGTGCAGAACTACTTCGATCTGATCATCAACACCGTGGCCGTGGCCATCGACCTGAACCCCTACATGATGCTCTTGCGGCTGGATGGCACGATGGTGATGGTCGGGCTGCCGCCCGAAGCCCCACAGGTGCAGGTGTTTCCGCTGGTGGGCAAGCGCCGCCGGCTGGCCGGCTCCCACATCGGCGGCATCGCCGAAACGCAGGAGATGCTCGACTTCTGCGCCCAGCACAACATCACTTCCGATGTGGAGGTGATTCCGATGGACTACATCAACGAAGCCTACGAGCGCCTGGTAAAGAGCGACGTGAAATACCGCTTCGTCATTGACCTGGCGACGCTGTAAGCAAGCGCAACGGTTACTACCGACAAGGGGCGGCCACACGAAAGTATGGCCGCCCCTTGTCGGTTTAGGTGCCCGGCAGCTAGCAACAAAGCCAGATGACTACCGCGTGGCGTAAACGCTCTGAAACGTGCCGGCTACCGCGAAACGTCGGCGCTTGGCTCCTGGGCGGGGCTCGGCTTCGCAGAGCACGGCCCGAAACGTGCCCCGAATCGTGTGGCGCTGCGCATCAATAGCCAGCACTTCTACCACGCCGTCGTTGAGGCCGCAGGTGGTAGAATAGGCCGTGGTGGTGCCGTAGCGGTACGAGGCATCGCGCACGTGCCCGCTCAGGATTTCCTTGAAGCGGTACTGGCCCGGGGCCAGCGGAAACTGGTCGATAAGAATGGTCAGACCCTGGTCGTCGGGGCTGTCGGCGCGCACCAGGTTGAGGGACAGCACCTGATTGACCCCCGTGCTTATTTCCAGGCGCGAAAAAGCAGTATCAATGACTACCAGCTGCCCGTTGAGCTGCAGCGTGAGAGCCGTGAGCCCGGCTGCACCGCGGAAATCCGGCGCCTGGGCCGAGGCCAGACCCGTCGCCAGCCCGAGCGCCAGCAGAAAGAAACGTAGCCGCATACACAAGAACGTAAAGAAGATACTACCCGCCGCAAGGCACAAACCACGCCACAAAACGGCCTACAGCCGGCTGAATTGGTAGGAGTCGTACTCGATAAACGGGTTGATGCGCATTTCCAAGCCGGCTACTTTCTTGCCTTCCACTTTGAAGATGGCGGGGAAAATGCCGTACGTGGGGTTGGAATACGTGGCCCGGAATTCCTGCCCGTCCATGTAGTCGAGCGTCGCCGTCAGGTTGGGATGGTTGGGGAAGCTGACGAGCAGCTGCTTGCTTTTTTTGCTGACGGTAATCGGGCCGAACAGCGGATGGGTGAACTGCCCGGTGTAGGCCTCCAGAGCCAGCGGCAGCTTGGCTTTCTTGGCCACGCGGCTTTGCAGCTGCGCCACGGCCGCGTAGGTTTCCTGGTCGCCGGTGCGGGCTGCCGGCAGGTAGGCCGCGCTGCGGTTGGTGTAAGGCACGTTCAGGTAGCTATCCAGAATCTGGTAGCGCAGCGCCTCAAAGAAGCTTTGGTTATCGTTGTTGGTCAGAATGGCAATGCCCAGCTGCTCCTCCGGCACAAAGCACACGTTGCTTACGTGGCCGGTGGCCCCGCCCGTGTGCCAGAACACCTGGCTCCCCGCGTAGTCGGCCGAAAGCACGCCCAGGCCATAGGTCGTGAAGTGGGAGGGCAGCAGGGCCGATTTGCGGGTGGAGATGAGCGTGTTCGGGTCGCGGGTTTTGCGCAGGGCCGCCCAGTTCATCACCCGCTTGCCTTCGTAGCGGCCACTGTCAAGCTGAAACTGCAGCCACTTGCTCAAGTCGTTGACGCTGGAAACCATGCTGCCGCAGGGGCCGATGTTGTCGATGTTGTCGAAGGGCATCAGGGCCAGCGGACCAAACGTGTTGGAATAGGGCAGGGCAATGTTGGGCCGCTGCCCGTAGCCAGTGGTGCCGGTGTAGGTGTTGCTCATCCCCAGCGGCAGCAGAAAATTCTGCTGCACGTAGTCGTCCCAGCTCGTGCCGCCGGTGGCGGCCGGAATCACCAGGCCCGCCGCCACAAAGCCGGCGTTGCAGTAGCCGTAGTCTTTGCGAAACTGCCCGCCAGGCTTCAGCAGGCGCATGCGCTGTACCACATCGGCCCGGCTCAGGTTCGAATCCCAGAAGGTGAAGTCGCCCTGGAAGGTCTTGGTGCCGAAATGATGGCCCATCAGGTCGCGCACCGTTACGAGCTGGGAGGCGAGGGAGTCGTAGAGACGAAAGCCGGGCAGGTACTTGTCGGCTCGGTCGTTGAGGGAGAGTTTTTTGTCGTCTTCCAGCTTAGCTAGGGCCGTGCCGGTAAAGAGCTTAGTGTTCGAGGCAATCATGAACAGCGTGTTGGCGTCTACCGGCTCGGGCCGGCCCAGGGCCCGCACGCCGTAGCCCTTGCTCACCACCACTTTTCCGTTTTTTACCACCACAATGGCCAGCCCCGGAATCTGCCACTGGCGCAGGCCCCGCTCGATGTAGCGGTCCAGACTGTCGGTCATGAACCGGTTGGGAGCCGTCGGTTGCGCCGCTACGGGTTGGCTGGCGGCACCCAGCAGGCCGCCGGCAAGGGCAGAGAATACAGAAATTCGGGAGAGGAAAGAGGGCATAGAGCGGAAAGCAAAGTCAAGGAAAAGAACGGGCCTGCTCTGCGGCTGCCCCAGAGAATACCAGCCCTTGAAAGTGGGATTATAAAACGACAAAACCGCCTCTGCCGGGACAGAAGCGGTTTTTTGGCGTCGAAAATGGCCTCCTGCCGGCTAAAGCCCGGGCAGGGCTACTACTTGCCTCCGTTTATCATGTCCGAAACAATGCCTTTGCCCTTCGTCAGCTCCGACCACACCACGCCCACTAGGTGTAGCACGATGAAGGCCAGCACGAGATACATCGTGAAGTTGTGCACCTCCTTCACGGTGTGCTCCAGCTTGTGCAGAAACTCCACGTCGTCGGCGTAAATCAGCACTAGGCCCGTGGCCACCATCACTACCAGCATCAGATAAAATGCCAGGTAGGAGTATTTCACCAGCAGCGAGTGGCGGGCATCCTGCAAATCGGGGCCTACCTGCCGGAAATAGCGGCGCGCCTCCGCCAGGCGGGCCCCAAACCGCTGCGAGCCCGCCTGCAAAAACTCCAGCACCACCCGGAACAACAGCAGGAACGACAGCGCCACCCCCAGATAAATGTGCCAGTCCCAGATGCGGTGGCTGATGATGCGCGTCAGGCCCCGCACCTGCTCCCGCGTCATCGTAACGCCCTGCTTCTGCAGCACCGCCTGAAACTCGGGGCCCACGGTTTTCATCTTCAGAATCACGTACAAAAACAGGATGGTCGTGAGCAGGCCCGAAATCACGGCGGCGCTGCTCCAGTGCCAGAGGCGCAGCGTGAGGGAGTATTTCTGCTGGTGCGTGGCAGGTGCGGTAGCGGTGGTAGCGGGTATCATGCAGACGGGTAGGAGAGGAAGTAAGGAAACGAAGAACGGTAATTTATGACTTTAGCGCAGCCTCCATTCCTGAAGCTGAGCGGAGTCGCCCGGGCAGGCTACTGCGAAGTGCAGGGTGCTGTAGCTCCTGTTTTGGGCCGTTGCCGGCGCGGCGCCAGGCACAGGGGCTCTATGAAGCTACACCGGCCGTCGGGCAGGTCGGCCGCTGTGCCACGGTTCGGCCCGGATACTCGGCCAGGGCGTGCTCCAGGCAGTTCAGCGCCGCATCGAGGGCCTCGCAGTTGAGCACGTAGGCCATGCGTGTTTCCTGCTTGCCCAAGCCCGGCGTGGCATAAAAGCCGCTGGCCGGCGTGAGCATCACGGTCTGGTGCTGGTGGGAAAAGGATTCGAGCAGCCAGCGGCAGAACGTGTCGCAGTCGTCGATGGGGAGCTGGGCCATTACGTAGAAAGCGCCGCCCGGCACGGGGCATTCCACGCCGGGCATAGCCTGCAGCCGCCGCACCATCAAGTCACGACGGGTCAGGTATTCAGCTTTGGTGTGGTCGAAATAGGTGTCGGGGAGCTCCGAGGCGGCTTCGGCCAGCACCTGGGCCAGGCCGGGCGGGCTCACGCGCATTTGCGCAAATTTGAAAGCGGCCTGCTGCAGCGCCTTGTTTTTGGTGACAAATGCCCCGATGCGCGCCCCACAGGCACTATAGCGCTTCGAAATAGTATCGAGCACCACGATGTGGTCGTCGGCCCCGCTCAGATGCAGGGCGCTAACAAAGTCTCGGTCGTAGCAAAACTCCCGGTAGGCTTCGTCAGACAGCAAATACAGATTGTGGCGCAGACACAGATCTTTGAGCTGTTCCATTTCGGCGCGGCTATACACGTAGCCCGTTGGGTTGTTAGGCGTACACAGCAGCAGCGCCTTGGTACGCGGGGTGATGCAGCGCTCAAAATCGGCCAGTGGCGGCAGCATAAAGCCAGTGGACAGGTGCGATGTGACAGGTACGATGCGCACGTCGGTGGCCACGGCGAAGGCGGTGTAGGCCCCATAAAACGGCTCGGGCACGATCAGCTCGTCGCCGGGATTGAGGCAGCTCATCAGGGCAAAAAAGATGGCCTCGCTGCCTCCGGTCGTCACCAGAATATCATCGGCCTCAACCGGAATGCCGACGCGCTGGTAATACGTGGCGAGTGTGCGCCGGTAGCTGGGGTAGCCGGCTGAGGGGCTATATTCCAGCACCCGGATATTGGCCTGCTGCACCGCCGCCAGCATGACCGGCGGGGTTTCAATATCGGGCTGCCCGATGTTGAGATGATGCACATGCACGCCGCGCTGCTTGGCAGCATCGGCAAAGGGAGTGAGCCGCCGATACGGCGACATCGGCATAGCGTGGCCACGCTCAGAAACTTCCAACATGCGCTAAAGGTAAGCACCCGCCGCAGGTTGGTGGGGCCATAAAGCAGAAAATGAAGGATGAGCCCACAAAAAGCAGCCAAATGCGGTTTTAACAACAACACGCCGCTGCCGGTTTGCTTGTCATGAGTACTACCAATCTGCCGGAAGTGTGGCTGCGGGGGCCGCTACCCGAAGTGCCGGCGCTGGTGCAGCCCGTGGCCCACGCCCTGCTGCAGGCCCGCGAAGAGCTGAATGCCCAACTCGCCAATTTCCCCGATACCCAGCTGTGGGTGCGCCCCGCCGGAGTGGCTTCCGTCGGCTTTCACCTGCAGCACCTTACCGGCGTGCTCGACCGGCTTTGCACCTACGCCCGCGGCGAGGCCCTGACGCCCGAGCAACTGCAGAATCTTGCCCAGGAAGAGTATGGTTCGGTAGCGGCCGGCACAACTCGGGCGCTGCTTCAGGCCTTTGATGAGCAGGTGGAGCACATGCTGGCCCAGCTGCGCCGCACCAATAAAGCTGCGTTGCGGGAGCCGCGCGGAGTAGGCCGGGCGCAGCTGCCATCCACGGTGCTGGGGCTGCTGGTGCATGCCGCCGAGCACACGATGCGGCACCTGGGGCAGGTGCTGGTCACGGCTCGTATCGTGGGTGCGCGGGCAGAGTAGCGGCACGGGTGGCACGAGGAATACCACAGGTCCGGCAAAAGGGTGAGTAGGTAGTGGCCCCACCAGTTGCGCGCGGTTGAGGTTGGGCTAAAGTCGGCCGCAATGCTTGCTTATTGGTATATTATTCTCTAAATTATACAAGTTATGCCAGCCGCGCCCGCGCTGGTGGTTGTCGTCTCCTGGCCGCACCTTTATGCTGTAAACGCTACTCAACCGGCTCTTTCCACCCTTCTTGCCTGCTCGACTATGACATGGATAAGAAGCAGTGTGCGGCCTGCCTTTCTTTGGCTCCTTCTTGTCTGCTGCGCGCTTTCCTGGCCATCGGTGGTGGTGGCAGAAAGCGGCAAGAAGCCCGGTGCAGCCGCCCCTAGCGGCTCAACGGCCGTACTATATCTACGCGCCCTGCTCGATACTGCCGCAGTAGGTCCAGCCGCCACCTACGCCCGGCTGGGGCTGCGGGCCGGCTCCGTGGTGCAGGCGTTTTATGCCCAGCGCAGCTTCGCGCCCGCCTGGACGCACCCCGACTCGGGCTGGAATGCCCAAGCCACAGCGGCCCTGACGCTGCTTGGCCAGGCCCGGCAGTATGGCCTGCTGCCGGCAGCCTACAGGCTGCCCCAGCTACAGGCCCTGCCCGATTCACTGCGCCTTTCTTCCAAGTCCAAAGACCAGGCCCTGCAGCTGGCGGGCTTCGAGCTGCGCCTCACCGATGCGCTGGTGCGCTACGCCGCTCACCTGCGCTACGGCCAGCTGGATGCCCGCACGCTGACAGCAGCGACGCTGGAAGGGGCAGCGGGTCAGGAGGCTACTGCTCTGCTGGAGCAAGCCCTGGCGGCGGAGAGTTTTGCCCCCGCTTTTCTGCGCTGCCAACCCCGCAGCCGCGCTTACTTGCGCCTTCAGCAGGCCTGGGGCCAGACGCTTGCCATGCCCGATTCGGTGCCGCATGGTGGCAACGAGGCCGACTTTCGGCGGGTGGCCGTGAATCTGGAGCGGCTGCGCTGGGAAAGCACCACCGCCGACACGGCGGAATACGCGCTGGTGAATATCCCCGCCTTTCGTCTCCAGCTGATTCGGGGCGGGCGCGTGGTGCAGACGCACCGCGTGGTGGTGGGCAAGCCCGAAACCCCCACCCCAACGCTCAACAGCCGGCTTATTGTGTTCGTGACGGCGCCCGACTGGCGCGTGCCCTACAGCATTGCCGTGAACGAAATGCTGCCCCAGCTGCAGGAAGACCCCAGCTACCTCTACGACAACCACTACCGCCTCTACGACTACCGCAACCGCCTCGTGAACCCCTGGAACGTGCGCTGGCACACGATTACGCCCGAAAAATTTCCCTACACCATCAAGCAAACGGCAGGCCGCCACAATGCCTTGGGCAATATCGTGTTCTACTTCCCAAATCAGCACACCGTTTTTCTGCACGATACGCCGGCCCGCTCCCTGTTTCAGAAGTCGCAGCGGGCCCTGAGCCACGGCTGCGTGCGCGTAGAAAAGCCTCTGGCCCTGGCCGCCTACCTGTTGCAGCGCGAAAATCAGCAGGCCGCCCTGCCAATCGTCAAGCGCAGCATTGCGCAGCAGGATAAATGCCGCTTCGACCTGGCGCGGGGCCTGCCCATCCAGATTCGCTACTACACCTGTGAGGCTGACAATGGCCGCCTGCGGTTCTACGCCGACGTGTATTGCCAGGACGAGCCTATTCTGGCCGCTTTATTGGACCAATAGCTCTGGTCCGGTTAACACCTGCCGAAATCTGCTACTAGGGCGTGTGGACAGTAATCGAAAAAGCAGTCCTGAATGCTTTGTGAACGTCCTGTCGAGCAACGCGAGACATCTCGCGTGCGGACGTATGAGTAGTCATCCAACGACTCTACGTGAGATGTCTCGCGTTGCTCGACGTGATGTTCTTTATTCTTAACTGTCCACACCGCCTAGCACAGGGGTGCTCTTAGCCACGCTTGCGGCTGAATTCCTGCTACTGCTGCCAACGTGCCGGTGCTCTGCTCGCAATTGCTCGGTACACCAGCCGGGACTCTTCGCTGAGGGCCGCGAAGCCCACCGATATTACACGGCTCAATACAGCGTTAAATCTGCAATAGCAGCGGTTTGTCCCGATAAAAATGGGGTTGGTGTAATAAACTTTCCTTTGCTGGGCCGGCTACCTACTTTTCCACAGTCAATTGGATTCTACACCACCTATCGGGGGCCGCAGCACAGCGGTGAACCGGTGTTCCGTCGGCACTCCATCGTGCCTGCCTACTGCCGCCCGACGCTTGCCGCCCCCGCCGTGTATGTGTGAGAATGAAGGATTGGTTTGGAAAGGAAATAAAAAAAAGCACCTAATAGGGTGCTTTTTTTTGTGGGGCGACGTGTAGGAATCAGTTGATTGATAGGTGCGTTTCCTGGCAAAAATCGCCCAACGAAGTTAGCTGATCACGAGCGTCCTGCTGGAGTGGGCCTGGCTGGTGGTAGTGGTAGCCTGTCCCCGCAGCCAGAGCTGAAACTGCTGGTTTTTGTCGCTGTCGTTCATGCCTCCCACCGCAATTTTGCCATCGGGTTTCAAGTAGTCCGTGGTGCTTAAATGGTTGCGGTTAGAAGCGCTGATGATGCGCCCCGCCCCGGGGCGGATGAACTTGGAAAAGTGGCCGAGGTAGTCCCGGAGAAAGTCGCGCTCCTCGGTGGCCGTAAACCCGCACGATTTCCAGCGCTGCTTGGTCATGGGCTCGTTTTGGACGCTCAGGCCCCACACGGGGATGCTCTGGCGCTCAGATTCCGGAATAAACTTCACGTAGTAGTTGGCTCAGGCATGGCGGTACTGAGCCAGCAGCTTGCTGCCGCGCAGCAGCTATCTGCTGCTGGTGGCTGCTTTCGTGGGTATCCAACATGCGCAGCTCCACCTCGGGGTGAAAGCCCAACTCGCGTTGCAGCCCCGCCAGCCCAGGAATCAGTAGCAGCGGCCACAGGAGCAAAAAGCGGAAGAGATGTTGGGTCACCCTAGTGGCAGCGTAGGCCCAGCGTTGGGGAACGGCGCTACCAACTATACACGCTTGGGGGGAGTTGCGTTTCTGGCTGCGTGGCTTCCCTACTACTGGCTAGGTGCTGCCATGGGTGGCGCTAAGGGCATAGTGGGCGTTCGGCTTTTCAACTACCAGCTACTGCCCAAACAGCAACTTAAGTGGGCCAGAGTTGCTATTCTGGCAAATCCTCACTGTGTGGGCGCATTTTGCTCAGCGGTTTGCGGGGCCTTCCAGCCGGTTGGCATCGTCGTACAGGGGCATGTCTCCCAACAAGCGCCCACGCATCTTGCGCCGCCAAAACTCGCCCAACGCCGGACATTCGGCCAAGGCGTGCACTACGGCTAGCTCCTCACGCCGCTCGTACTTCACGCTGTTGACCAGCGTAAGGGGCCATTCGGAATACAGTCGCTCCGTTAGCTCTAGCGTGTCGGTGGGGGCCACCAGGCCGGGCTGCAGCACGCGCATATACCAGCCTGTCCGGCCCGAGTCCTGAAGCCACTTGGGCAGCAGCGGCAGCTGCCAGCGGCGGCCCAGCTTGTAGCAGGGCGAGCGGGGCTGGGAAATCTGCACCACGGCTTCCCCGAAGCTGAACACGTCGCCCAGGCACACGTCCTGCTCGCGCCACTCACCGGCCAGAGTCAGGTTTTCGCCGAAGCTGCCGGGCGGCAGCGGCCGGCCCAGGCGCTCGGCCCAGTGGTGGTAATGTACGCCCGGGTACACACACAGTGACTGGTCGAGGCCGCCGTGGTTTTTCTGGTCGGCCTGGGCATCGCCGGCCAAGTTCAGGGTGTCCAGCCACACCGGTCCGGTTATTTCAGCCTTGCGAATAGACGAAACCCATAGGCGGCCCGGCGGCTCGGTTGCTGCATCACCGCCGAAGGTTTCAGGTTGGCCCACCCGGATGGATGCCAACGGCAGCGACAGGGAAACAGGGCGCACGGTCATCATAGCTGCAAGAATAAAGAAAGCCCGGTGCATGGGACGCGGCTCACTTCAAAGCGAGTTACGTTGCTTCCCAAACAGCACATTGATTAGTACCGAAAAAGCCCGCCGATACTACCAGCGCCGGCCGTGCTAGGGCCGTTGCAGTAACTCAACAAGAGCGAAACTGGTGCTATTCAACGGTTTTATTTGAATAAGCTTCACTGCCGAGCAGTAACGCGGCAAGCGTGCAAGGGTAGCGTTAACGTGCCTATCAACCACTTTAAAGCGGTTTCGAGGTCAATGGTTAGTAGCGCGAACTTTGTCGTTCTCGTCGCCGCGCCATTCGCAGTCGTTCTATCGGCGCGGCGACGAGAACGACAAAGTTCGCGCTACTGCTGTCCCGTACACGGAATCCGAAACAGCTCTAGGGGCTTCAATAGCTCAGAATACCTCTGTTTCATTGCTGGGCCTTCGTCACCGATGATACAGATCATTCTACCGCAGGTAGGGCATTGCGGTTTGGCTACGTTTATAAATCAGTGCTCCGGCCAATAGAAAAGCAACAGGGCACCCGGTTAGGAGTGCCCTGTTGTGAAAAGAAACAAGAGCCCTGACGCGGACGTCGTAAGCCACCCACGTCAGGCTTGAGAAGCCTGAGCTTAGTACATGATGTCGATACCCGATTTGTCGCCGACGGACAGGCCGTTGCGCTGGATATTGAAGGTGGAGCCATCCTTTTTCGTGATGGTAGGCTGGCCGTTCGAAGAGAACGAGAACGAGCCGTACATCATGATGGAGCCGAAATCCAAAGCGCCAAAGTCGGTGCCGGTGTAGCCCGAAGCGCTGTACTTGGAGAAGTTGTTGGCGTAGCCCGACTGGATATTCTGGGTGAGGATGTTTACGAAAGTATCCCGGTCGTTGCGGGTTTGCTCGTGGAACAGGCCAACGGCGTGGCCAATTTCATGAATCGTGTTGCCGGTAGAGCAACCCGAAGCCAGGTTGATATACTGACGGCCCCCAATCATACCGATGTTGGACGAGCAGCCCGAACCCACCTGGAACGTAACGTAGCTCGACTGTGTAGTGCGCCGCACGAAACGCACGGGCGTGTTGGCCTGCCAATGGGCAATGGCGTCGGTCACGCGGGCTTGGTTGGGCAGGTTGGCGTCAATGGTGTAATACACCACGGCGCTCGGCCATTTGCCGGTGTTGCGACCAGCGCTTTCGGTCTGGGCGCGCTCCGAGCGTACTTGCTCCTGGGTCAGCAGGATATCACCCTCAAATACGTTTTCACCGTTGATTTGCTGATAGGCAATCGACTCTCCACCGAATTTACCGGCCAGAGTAGTACCAGTCTGGCTTGGGTAAGCCTCTTCTACTTTCGCATCCTGCTTAGCGGCCGAGCCAGTTGGAACAGCTGCTTCTTGCTCTTTAGAGCACCCCGTCAATGAGGCGATTCCAACACTGGCCAGGAGTGCGAGAATAGGGAAGGTCGTTTTCTTCATACAGACTTAGAATGTGGTTTGGTTGGATTGGGGATTTGGCAAATAAAGGGATAGTATGGCTATGTAACTAGAAAAATATTGTGGCATTCGTTAAAATTACCTCAACAAAGCGTCCATTTCCTTGTATTGGCTAGCTGCGTAAACAACTATTCGGAAAAAAGTACAGCGGTTGTCACTTCTCGAGGCTACCAGTAGATAAACCGCTATAAGTATTTTGCCTATTGTGCCTTATGCCTGGAACAACTTCTTATCGGCCCAAAAAGTGCCGAACGGCACCACCGATACTACCAGCGCCAGCAGCGCCTTGCCCCACGACCAGCTACGGGCAATGCTGACCTGAATAACAAGCAGCACATAGAGCACGAAAAGAACCCCGTGCGCCATACCCACCAGACGCACTGCCTCCGGCTGCCCGGCCAGATACTTAAGCGGCATCGCAATACCCAGCAACACCAGGAAGGAGACGCCTTCCAAAAAACCAACGGTCCGTAGACGGCCCAGCGAGGTCCGCAGCAAAGAAGCAAGCATAGCGCGAAAATGAAAGTGAGTGAGGCCGCAAGGTACGGCCGGGCCGGCCAGTAGGCTGCGGCCCGCTCCCGCTTAGCTGGCCTGGCCCTCGCAGCCTAGCGCAACGCTCGTAGTTTGGGGCTTACTGGGGGCCGCCGCCGCAAGCTCAACCTAACTTCCGGCGGCGGCCTACCGTAAGCCTGACAGAGATTCACTTTATTCTGTCCTGACTATGAGCCAAAACCAAAAATCATCCCGCACCGGCCGCATGGCCCCCGACCAGCCCACATTTGCCCGCTCTGCTTCTGCTCAAACCAGCTCCGACTATGCTGCTGCCAACGGCTCCCTGCTTGATAAAGCAGCCAAATGGGTCAACAAGGGCAGCGTATCGGATCTGCTCGGTCGACTCACTACAACCCAGAAAGTCGTGGGCGGGGCGTTGCTGCTGGTCGGCGTTGGCTCCCTGCTCCAGGGCAGCAAAGCTGGGAAAGCCAGTGCCGGCACTACCAGCGGCTCCCAGGCCGATACGCTCAACGAGCTGCTCTACTTCGTGAATGACCGGATAGAAGGCTACCAACGCGCCGCGAGTGAAAGCAAAGATGCCGAGCTGACGGGCTACTACAAGCAGCTGGTGAGCCAGAGTCAGCAGTTTGCCAACGAGCTAAACGGCTACCTGCGCCAGCAGGGCAAGGAGCGCCAGACCAGCACCACCCTCAAAGGCAAGGCCTACCGCGGCTGGATGGATGCCAAGGCGCTGCTCACCGGCTTCGACGAAAAGGCTATTCTGGGCTCCAACGTCTACGGCGAAGAGTGGGCCCTGAAAGCTTACCAGGATGCCCTCGACGACCATACCCTCAGCGGCACGCTACGCCAAGCCGTGGAACGCCAGTATGCGCAGTCGCAGAAAACCTACCGGGAGCTACAGAAGCTGGAAGCCAAGCAGCAGTAGCAACTACCCGCTACTGAGCACAAAAGCCCCGCCGTAATGACCCGCTGGTCATTGTGACGGGGCTTTTTGGTGCCAGGCGACAGTAGTGCAGCAGCATGTGTAGCGGGTCGGTCGACGCTTTTGGGGGAGCCGGGCCGGTGGAGGGCGGCGGCTGCACTATGGCTTGGACTTCTGTGTTCAAGCTGATATTGTATAAGCTTAATAGAATCAAATGCTTATACATCCTCTGATGTATAAAGCCACTGTCAATGACAAAAGTATCATAGAACCAAGGAACGAGCCTCTTGCACCCTGAGCTAACTATTTAGGCATACGACGGCAAAGAAAAATAAAGAGAAAATGGGAACACATTGACAATGCAGAAAGGCATCCAGTGGCATATCTTTTTTGTAGCATGTGCTGGCGCAAGTTCAGTGCATCGTATCTCGTGCCGGTTCATGAAAGTGAGCTGTGCCTCTACAGTCAGAACGATAACGCCACCCGTATTGCTCTGATTAGTGCGTTGCAGTGTTGCGAGAATGAGGTATAACCCCACGCCAAAGCGATTTGTCAAATGAAAGGTACATATTGCGCCTCGCTCTATCCTAATTAAGTAGTGTCGAAGGATTTCCATGTGAAGCTTGCTGTAGAATAAAGCAACTTCGCTTTTTTAATTCCTTCAACATAATCTTATATCTATTGCTTCTAGGAATATTCATTTATACAAGTACGGTATCTGTGCCTGTATAAATGAACTGTATGTTTAAATTTAATTTCTGATAAAATGAATCCAATGTTTGTTTTGCGTCGATGCACTGTGGCTTTTATTCTGCTACTTGGTGTGATATATGGTTTAGTTAGTTGTGATAAAGCTGAGGTGTACGGCCTAGTTAAAACAGAAGATAGTCCGTCTGATATAGTGCGAAATAGGTTTTATGAAATGGATTATGGTAGAAAACTAGTTCAGAGATTCAGTGACACAACAAAGCTATATTGGGAGCCACAATGGCGGAATTCTTATGATAAGATAGACAAACAAGGAATATTATACAGCTATGTTCCATTATTGCCAAAACTTCGTGTTAATAAAAATCTTCGATGGGATGATAGAGTCGATATAATTGGTGTGAGAAAATTTATTATAGTTGAGCACAGGGGTAAAGAATTGTCGTATAATATTGCTACTTATAGCAGATTCGTGAACCATGTATCCTTATCGTTTGCCGGCTTGTGTGTGATAGCCGCAGTGGTCAAACCAGTTCCGGGCGTCCCGGCTGGTAATGCAGTCGATAGCCTGAGAGAGGGCCTGTTT
>NZ_SRLD01000046.1 GCF_004745955.1 Hymenobacter elongatus
CCACCGTGTAGCCGCTGCCCCCGTCGGCCAGCCGCAACAGTATCCGCCCGCGTTGGACCGTGCGCCCGGCGTGGCGGCCTTTGCGGGTTAAAGCCTCAATAGTCTGGCGGTCAGTCGACGACAGGACGAATGGCGTGAGTGGTCTTCCCATCCAAAAGCAACGACCAATCTGCTTTTTTGTTCAAAAAACTCCCCTGACTAAGCAGTAGTTCAACTGTATTAAGTATATTAAATTCAAATCATTATCAATTATTAAATAATCAATCTGAAATTGTTGGCCCCTATGCGTTGCCCACACAATAGGCCAGTGAAAAGCAGAGACCAGGCTTACTTTCAGTAGCAAAAAAACGGGGCCTTGCGGCCCCGTTTTTATTCTTAGCAAAACAACATCACCTTAGTGCTGGTGCCCGCCTTCGCCATGCACATGGCCGTGGTCCATTTCTTCTTTGGTGGCTTCGCGCACGTCGGCTACCTGGCCGTCGAAGTGCATGACCATGCCGGCCAGGGGGTGGTTGAAGTCCATCTTCACGGTGTCGGTGCCGATTTCCAGCACTTTGCCCTGCATGTGGTTGCCTTGGTTGTCGGCCATGGGCAGGAAGTTGCCTTCCTGCAGCATTTCCTCGTCAAGCTGGCCATCCACTTCGAACACGTTTTTCGGGATATCGACCACGGCTTGCTGGTCGTATTCGCCGTAGGCCTGCTCGGGGGTAAGGGAGAATTTGAAGGCGTCACCGGCGGCTTTGCCGTCGAGCTGGGTTTCAAACTCTTCGGGCAGGCCGCTCTGGCCAAACAGGAACACCATCGGCGCGTCGGCTTCCGCCGATTCGACGAGCACTTTCTCGTTGCTTTCGTCGGTCACGCTCAAATCGTAGGTGATGGTGACGACTTTATTGGGGCTGATCTGGGCCATAATCGGGGTGGATTAGGTATTCGGGTTGGGTTAAAAATGGGTTTGGGGCGGCTAGTTACGGAAAATGCCCCGTACATCTGAGTGCGCCGGTTGCCTATAGATACTCCGGGCGGCGGGGAAGGTTTTTGTCGCGTCGGGCAGTGCAAGCAGCGCAGCAATTCGCGCTCTGCAGGGCGCTGAGCAAGCTGTAACGCGAAGTTCCACTGCGCGACGCGTTGGACGACGCGTAGGCAACGAACAGCAACGTGTCGTTCAACGCCCCGCGCAGTGGAACTTCGCGTTACAGCAAAAAGCCCTGACGGACGCGGCACTTACTGCATTTCCCAGGCCGTGCGGTAGGCCCCGATGCTTTCTACGTAGTCCAGAAAGGCCTTGTAGAACGGGTGGGAGCCGAGCGTGCTGGAGTCGCCCACGATGAGCAGCTTGCGGCGGGCGCGGGTCATGCCCACGTTCATGCGGCGGATATCGGAAAGGAAGCCGATTTCGCTCTGGGCGTTGCTGCGCGTGAGGCTGATGGCAATAATGTCGCGCTCCTGGCCCTGGAAGGAATCCACGGTGCCCACGCTCAGCATGCGGTGCTCCATCAGGCCCATCAGCTCATCATTATCCTCCACGGCATCCTTGAGGTAATTGATCTGGGCGCGGTAGGGGGCAATAACACCAATGGTGAGCAGGTCCTGCTCGTGGTCGGCGGGGTCATATACCTCCAGCAGCTGCGAAAGACGCTTCAGCAGCAGGTCGGCTTCCTCAGGGTTGGCAATAGAGCGGCTTTCGGCAATGCCCAGCTCCTGAAAGCCGAAGCCGGCCGTATCCAGAAACTCCACGGGCAGGTCGGGGGCAAAGCGCAGGTCGTAGTCGGGCAGGTCGGCGTGGGCCACGCTGGGCGCGGCCTGCAGGCGGCCTTCGTAGAACTGCGCCGAGCTGAAGGCCATAATCTGCTCGTGCATGCGGTACTGCACTTCCAGCATGCGCGCCGCTTCGGGCTGCCGCCGGATGCACTTCTCAAACAGCGTTTCGCGCAGACCTTCGCGGGCCGCCTTTTCGCTTTTCACCGTGGGCGGCAGCTGCTGATGGTCGCCGGCCAGTACCACGCGGTTGGCCTTCGTAATCGGAATCCAGGAGCCCGGCTCCAGGGCCTGGGCGGCCTCGTCGATAAAGACGGTTTCGTAGGTAAGATGGCGAATGGCGCGGTTGGAAGCCCCTACCAGCGTACAGGTGATGACCTGTACTTTATCCAGTAAGTCCTCGGTGATGTAGCGCTCCAGGTTGTCGGAATCCTGGAGCATGAGGTGGGCCTGCTCCTTCAGCAGGCGGCGCTGCTCGCGCTCCTCCCAGCCGAAGTGGCGCTTAAACTTGCCGGCCTGCTCGCGGTACTGCTCGGCCGTCTGGCGCATGCTCTTCAGCTCACCATAGCTCTTGTGCTCCATAATCTGGGCGTCGAGCGTGTGGTGCAGCAGCAAATCCGACACCCGCGAGGGGTTGCCCATCCGGATGACGTTCACGCCGCGCTCGGCCAGCTTTTCGGTGAGCAGATCTACGGCCGTATTCGAGGGCGCACACACCAGTACCCGCCGCTCGCGCCGGATGGTTTCCAGAATAGCCTGCACCAGCGTGGTGGTTTTGCCGGTGCCGGGCGGGCCGTGAATGATGGCTACATCCTGGGCGGCCAGCACGTGGCGCACGGCCGAGAGCTGGGAGCTGTTCAGGGGGCTGGGGTAATACAAGGTAGCCTCGGCCTCGTCGCGGAAGCGGGCGGGCCTGGCCCCCAGCAGCACGTCGCGCAGCTCGGCCAGGCGGGTTTCGTGGGCGCCCATCACCTTGCCCATGGCAAACTCCATTTCGCGGTAGCTCACCTCGTCAAAGGTCAGATCGACGCCCAGCTTGCCTTCCTCGACCCAGTCGGGAAGGTCTTCCTTGGTGGTCGCGAGCAGAATTTTGTTGCGCTTCACGGCCGTAATCACGCCGTTGAGCGTGGGGCGGTCGGAGCCGGCACGGTTGGGGATATTGCCGAAGAGGGCCGCGTTTTTGCCCACCTGAAACAAGTGCAGGCCGTTCTGGCTGAGCGGGCGCTCAATTTCGAGCACCAGCTTGCCGCCGAAGCCGATTTCCTCCTTAATGATTTTGACCGGGTACCACGTCAGGCCGCGCTGCTGACGCTCGGCAATGGTGGCTTTGGCATTCTTGAGTTTAAACTGCTCCAGGTCTTCCTGCTGCTCCAGTTTCAGTAGGGCCTGCACCTTGCGCAGCTCTTTTTCCAGCGCGTAAGGGTCGGTAAAGGTCGGTTGTTCAGACAAGAGGGTAGGCGTTAATTAAGTCCGTTGGTAACAACGGAAACGGCAGATTGGTGGCCGAAGGTCGGGGAGAATTACTTGTCGCCCCTTTCGAAGTAATGTTCAATGCGGAAACGGCTTTCCTTAGCTATATCCTTCAACAAGTAGTCTTTCTTGATTTGGGACCTTTGCTTACTATATTCTCCCAGGCCCTTGAGTTGTGCTTGGATAAAACTATAGAGCGGATGATTATCGTCTTGAAACTCTCGCCACAAAATGGCTGATGCTTGGTTCAACAAATCATCGACATCCTCTTTCTTATGTTGACTTTTGTATATCTCGTTTCCAATTTCTAGTAGAACCTGCTTCGTTGTTTTTCCATCTGGATTAACCCATTTGCATTTCTCGGTGATAATTGTTTCTACGCCATTATAGACGTAGATTATTTGACGGGTTGGCGCTTGACTGCTCATAAGCAACGTTTCCGAAAGGGTAAATTAAAACTACGCCCCAGCTAGCAGCACTTCCGCCGAAATTCCCAGATTATCGTGCAGGGCCTTCATCATCTTGGCCGTGAGCTTGCGCTTGCGGTTCAGGATTTCGCTCACCCGGCTTTCGCCGCCCAGCCACTCGGCCAGGTCGCGCTGGCGCAGGCCCTGTTCCTGCATTTTGTACTTGATGTACTCGATAGGGTCGGGCTCCGGTACGGGGTGGTGCACGGCATCATAGGCCTGCACCAGCGTGGTCAGCACATCCAGCTCGTCGAACTCCGCCGTGCCGGGGGTAGCCTCGAAGATGCTTTCGATGCGGGTCAGCGCCTGTTGGTAATCGGCTTCGGTGCGAATGGGCTTGATGGCGTTCATAGGGTGGCGGCGTTTATTTTGTCGTAGTGTGCGTGGGTGCCGATGAAGCGGATGAAGACGATGCCGGCCGCGTAGTTAATAGCAACCACCAGCCGGAAATCATTGCCCTTGATGTTGAACACCACCCGGTTGTTGCCTACGATGCTGGCGTTGCCGTGCTGCGCTTTTACGTCGTTCGGGGTATGCCAGACGGCCTGAGAAGTGTCTTTATACCATACCTGCAACGGCAGGGCCGCCGCTGGATACTGTTCCCAGAATTCCCGCAAAGGAGCCTTGGCAATGATGCGCATGATTGTATAAAGATAGGAAACTTACCAGATAGGGAAGAACACTTCAGCTAGAAACGCCCGACTCTTCCATCCCCAGCAGCCGCGTCAGCTCCTGGGCTTCTTCCAGCAGCAGGCGGTGGCGCAACACCAGGTGGGCACGGGCCAGCGGGCCGGGGCGGAGCACGGCGGCGGTATTGGCTTCGAGGTGCGTCAGCCAGACCTCGGCTTCGGTGGGGTCAACGACGGGGTCGAACATGGCACCGGGCGTGGCCAGGGCCTGGCGCAGGGCGGCCAGGCCCTGGCGGCGGCGCAGCAGGGCCGTATCCTGCAGGGCCAGGGTTTCGAGCTGGTACTGCAGCTGGTAGGCCAAGTGCTGGCAGCGCCGAAGCCGGCGGCGCAGTACCTGGGCGTCGTGGGTGGCCTGGTAGGCTGGCAGCGGGGGTGGCGGAACGGGCAGAGTCTCGGGCGCGGACAGGCCGGGGGCCCGCAGTAAATCCTGTAGCTGGCTGAGGCGGCGGCTCACGGCGGGAGAAAACTGACGGCGGCTCGCTTCCACGGCTTCTACCTGGCGGGCGCTTACCTGGAGCCAGCGGGCCAGCTCGGCCTGGGTGAGGGCAAAATGCCGCCGGACCACGGCCGCGTCGGTATCAGAATACGAAGTGGGAGTGCGCATAGCGGAAGATATCTGGCGCGAGGCAACGGAGAGTCGTACACCTGTTTTATTATTTTCACGTGTACTACTATTTTGTCGTACACGTGAAAATAATAAAACAGGTGTACGACTAGGGGCAAGCGGGTTTGGGCTTTTTAGGGCCTCACCCTACATCTAGAGAAGCCTAAACCCGCTCTGATTACCATTGCAATGGAGGTGCTTCGACAAGCGGACACCAGATCAAGCATGACCTTATAAGCCAGGTACTCTACTCGAAAAAGTCGCTCGAATCCGTCTGGCTGAAGTATTTGTTCAGGCTGCCCAAATCGGCGAAGATGGGGCCGATGAGGCGCATGAAGTCGTTTACGGCTTCCTGCGAATCGGCGTAGAACAACAGGCGGGCCGCAGTAGAGTAGCCGGTAATATGCTCCAGCAAGTCGGGCTGCTCTTCTTCCAGAATGGTAGTGATATGTTCCTCCCACGACTGTCCGCTGCCGCCGAAGCCGTAGTTCTCGAACAGGTAGAAGTGGCCTTCCAGCTCCGGGTCCGACTCCACGTTGGCCGTAATGCCAAATTGCGCGTCGTCGATGCGCAGATGCTCCGGAATCGGATAAATCTTGAAAGGGAAGGTGTTTTCCATAGGATAGGGTAAAGGTACTAAGCCGGGAAGTGCCGCTCGCAGCCCGCGCACTGGTGTAGGGTAGTGCCCGCATAAAACAGCCGCTGCCATAGCCCCGGCCGCGCCACCGGCATCGTGTCGGGGCTGTGGCAGCGGGGGCAGCGCACCACGCGCACCGTAGCGCGCCGGGCCTCAAAGTCCTCCACACTGGCGCGGGCTGCGTCGGCATCTTCTTCCTCGATGAGGAGCTGGTACCAGATACCGTCGCCGAACGGAAAGGAAGGCGGACCGCAGGTTTTGACCAGGGAGTTGATGTCGGCCGCCAATAAGTCATTATACAAGGTCACCGCCTCCGCGTAGGTCAGATAAGTAGCGGCGGGAATGAGCATTGCGGTGGACTTTTCTGTTGGCCAGGGCATCTTTTTTTCGTCAGCTCAGAATGACAGCCGAAGAAAATAGCAGCAGCAGCGTTTTACCGCCGCACGACGCGCCGCACCGGTTGGGCTTGACCGCGCAACTTGTAAATATACCACAGCAAACCTGCGCACAGCACGGCCAGCGCGGTGGCCAGCAACTCCCGGCTGGTGCGGGCCTCGGCGGCTTCCTGGGCCGTGGCCTGGGCATCGGCCAGCTTCTTCTCGCGCTGCTTGTCGCGCGTCTGGAGGTTCTGAATCTGGTTTTCCAGGTCGTAGAACCGTTCTTTGGTCACCGACTGGTCGCCCTGGGCCACGGTAATCTGGCGCTCGGCCTGGGTTTTCTCGGCCACGATGCTGGCTGTGCGGCGAATGGAAGCTTCCTTAATGGCCTGCACGATTTCGGTGTCCTTGCGGATGATGGCCTTGAGCACGTCTACCACTTCCTGCAAATCCTTTTTGGAAGCCTTGTTGCCAAAGAGGCTGTTGCGCTGGGCGTTGGCGTCTTCGTAGGCCTGCACCATCCGGCTGCGCTCCTGAATCAGCGGCGTCAGCGGGTCGGGCTGGGCAGACTGGGCGGGCGTCTGGGCGGGCGCGGTCAGGGTAAGAAAGACGAGCAGGCAGGAAAAAGCGAGTTTCATAGGGCCTTCATACGGCAAAGCGGCAAGGAGGCTACAAATCCCCCTCTTTCATCAGCAGCGTAGCCACCGTGGTCGTGGTGAGAAAGCGCAGCTCCGGCGCCAGGCCATCCCGAATCCAGACCTTGAGGGCATGGTCGGGCGAAATGGTTTCGTAGTCGAGGTAGGCGATGCGCTGACCCTCGTGCACAATTTCGACGCCCCCGGGACCGGCCAGGGGTTGCGCCAGCTGAGCAAACCTGCCCGCGGAAGCCGGGAGCGGCGTGCGCGCCACCAGCCGGATGCGCAGCAGCACCTGGTCGGCGTCGCCGACGAGCCCGATGACGGGGGTCGGGTTGTCGGACTCGAAGCCGGTCCGGTTGGTAGTAGTCAGCAGCAGATTCCAGACGTTGGTCTGCCCCAGTTTGGGCCCTACGATCAGGGCGTTGAAGGTTTCGGTGGTGCGGCTGCGCAGCTCCGGGTCCAGCTGGCCCAGCAGCAGCCCTTTCGCTACCACCGACTGCGTAACGCTCTGCCGGCCGCAGTACACGGCCGCTGACTGCCCCGGGCCACCGGGGCTGCTGGTGCCGAATTGAAATTCCATCTTGCTGTCCTCGGTGCTCAGCTGCTGGGCGTAGGGCAGGTCGAGCACGTCGAGCACGGGCGAGCCGGTAGTACCAGCGCGCAGCGGGCCCTGGTCGCGGGTGCGGGTGCTGCGCCAGCCGCGGTGTACGTCCGTCACCTGGTAGGGGCCGAGGACGGGTTTGCGGCCGGGGCCGAGCTTGCTGATGGGCACGCTCAGCTGGGTGCCGGCTGCTCCCCCGAAAGGGTTGGCCGAGGTGCGGGGAAGGTAGGCCGGCGTGGCGCAGCCAACCAGCAGCAGGGGCAGGGCAAGGAAAATCTTCCGCATGAGGAGGACAGAAATCGGGCGGAAAAAACGGATTTATTTCAAATCGGGCCGCAGCAGCAGCGTGGTGCTCATGCTGGCCACCACCAACTGCAAAGCCGGATCGAGGTCTTTGCGCACCCAGTAGATGGAGCGCGCACGGCGACTCAGGTCCGGCAGCGCCAGGGCGGCAATAGCTTTGCCCTGGTAGGTGAAGATGAAGCCGTGGTGGACCTGGGCCGCCAGCAGCGCGGCGGCCATGCCGCCCTGGTCGGCGTAGCTGAGCGCGTCGTCGATGACCTCGGAAAACTGAATGATCTGCTTGCCATTGCTGACGGTGCCACGCAGGGGCGCCGCAACAATCTGCTGCGCATTTTCGACCGCAAACTGCCAGACCGGTTCCGTGGGAGCCTGGCCGACCACCGAGATGGCACCCAGGAAAACATCGGAGTTGTTGTTTTTGGGCCGGAGCGAATCCCGGCTGGGAAACAGAATACGGTCCAGATTGCCCAGGGCATTGCCGCTGAGCGTGAGGTTGGCCAGGGTAAACACCTGGGCCTGCTGGCCGTGGGCTTTGTCTTCCAGCACGAAACGCAGCTTCTGCTTGCTGCTGGTTTGGTAAAACAGCACAATGGGCGGCAGCGGTACGCCATCGGGAAGCGTGGTGAGCCAGTCGCCATTGCGGTGCAGCGTCAGCAGCCGGAACTGGTCGAAAGACAGGCCCCGGCCCAGGCCGCCGTATTGCACCGGCATCGGCCGGTAGGCCGATAAAATGGTGGCTGGTATCTGCTGCGCCTGCCCCGGCACACTGGAAAGGGCCAGTAGCCCAAGCAGGGCCAGCCAACGAAATACATGCGGCATAGTAACTACAGCTAGGATAAGGAGGCGAAAACAACCGCCCAATCTTACGCAATAAAAACCATGCCGCTGCCTCTGGTAGCTCCTTTTACCCCCTTAGCACCGGCACCGGCTGGCGGATTTCCTTGGGCTTATGCTTGTAGAAGTACAGGATCAGAATGGGCAGCAGCGTCAGCTCGGCCACTACGCCGAATAGCAGGGTGAGGCCGATGAGCAGGCCCACGTAGAACGTGCCGTCGAAGGAGGAGAAGATGAGCGTGCTGAAGCCCCCGACCAGAATCAGCGAAGTCACGACCACCGCTTTGCCGGCCATCAGGTAGGTTTTGCGCACGGCTTTGAACAGGCTCGGCTCCTGGAGCAGCGTGAGCTTGAGCTTGCTGATAAAGTGAATGGTATCATCGACGGCAATGCCGAAGGCGATGGTGAAAATGATGCTGGTGCTCACCTTCATGCTCACGCCCGCCAACCCCATCACGCCCGCCACAACCAGGATGGGTACCAGGTTGGGAATGAGCACCACCACCGTCATGCGCAGGCTGCGGAACAGGAACAGCACGATGAGCGTGACCATCACGATGTCGATGCTCATGCCCGTAATCATGTTCAGGGTGAGGTTTTCGTTATTTTTGTCGATCAGGTTGGCCGAGCCGGTGAGGCGGGTCTGGAGCACCTGCGGGTCGGTGTGTTGGCGCAGGAAGCGGCGCAGATCCACGTTCAGCGCGTCGGCGCGGATGCTGCCCACGTCGGGCATGCGGCCGGTGAGGCGGCCGGCGGAGGCGTCGGGTAGCACCAGGGCCCGGAACTCGGGCTTGTTGCGGAACAGCTTCACGCGCCGCACCAACTGGGCCAGCTCGGCTTCCGAGCCGGGCAGCCGGTATTCGGCCAGCAGCCCGCCGTTCAGGGCCTTGCGCACCGATTTGATGAGCGTGACGGGCGAGGCCACGAAGTTCAGGCCGTAGGTTTTTTGCAGGTAGCCCTCGATTTCCTCCGTTTCGCGCAGTACCTGCAGGTCGTAGATGGTACGACCAACCGCGGGCTGCAGGGCCAGCTCGAAGGGCCGCACGCCGGCAAAGTTCTTCTCGAAAAAGCCGAAATCCAGCTTCACCGGGTCGTTTTTGGACAGGTCGTCGAGCAAAGCCGAGTTGATGCGGATGCGCGAGGCCGAGGCCACCGAGCCGATCAGGATCATGGCCGACAGGCCCACCACCAGCCGCCGCCGGGCCAGCACCACCCGGAACATGCGGCCCAGCACCCCATCCCAGCTGTGGCCCTCGGCCCGTGGAATGCGCAGCTCGGGCTTACGCAGCAGCATGAGCATGGCCGGCAGCAGCGTAAACGACAGCGCGAAGGTGAGCAGCACGGCAATGCCGGTGAAGAGCCCGAAGTTGTAAATCGGCCGGATGGAGCTGGTCATCAGGGTGAAAAAGCCGATGCTGGTCGTCAGCGCCGACAGCCCCGAGCCGAACCCGGATTCCTTGAGCGTAATCAGTAGCGCCTGCTTTTTGGCCGTGCCGTAGCCCAGCTCCGTGTTGTAGCGGGTGATGATGTGGATGGTGTCGGACATGCCCACCACGAACAGCATAATCGGCAGCAGGGCCGTCATCAGATCGATACTCACCCCGCAGGCGCTCATCAGCCCCAGTCCCCACAGAATGGCCCCCAGCACCACCACCAGCGGCAGCACCACGCCCCACCAGGTCCGGAACGTAAGCCACAGCAGCCCCGTAACCAGCAGCACCGACAGCGACATGAACACCACCAGCTCCCACTGCAGCCGGTCGACGAAGATGGACTGGGCCACCAGCTTGCCGGCCAGGTGGTAGGTGTCGGGCGCGAAGCCCTGGCGGGCCAGCTCGGTGCGCACGGCACTCAGCAGCGAGTCGCCGGGCGGCTTGGTGATGTTGGGCGAAGTCTGAAACAGGATGGTGACGGCGCGGGCATCACGGGCAATAAGGTTGCCCACCAGTCCCGGCGTGCGGTACACCAGCGCCGAATCGGCGGCCCGGCGCGCGGGCTCGGCGGGGTGCAGGTAGGGCACGTTGAACACCCCGAAACCCTCCACCACCGGGTTGGTGGCGTTGGTGGGCGAAGTGACGTGCACCACGTGGGGCCGGCCCTGAATAAAGCGCGTCAGCGAATCGACCCGGGTCAGGAACCCGGGCTCGAACACCGTGTGGCCCGGCGCGGCTTCCAGGCCCAGCAGCACGTAGTCGTTGTCGTTGCCGAAGCGGGCCGAGTACTGCTGGTAGTAGTCCAGGTCGGGGTCGCCGGCGGGGTAGAAGTCGTTGAAATCGTAGTTGAAGCGCAGCTGGGCCACGAAATACCCGCTCACGGCCGACAGCAGGGCCAGCAGGATCAGGGTGAGGTAACTGGCTTTACGAATCGTCATGCGCGGAATAAGCCCGAATCAGGGTTCGGGGGAGGAGAAAAACGGCGCCGGCCGGCGGCTGAACTTTCGCGCTGCTTTCGTACTTTAGAGGCAGCGGGAACCGGCTGGCCGACTTCGGGATGCCAACCATACCCCGCCGGCTTTTGTTTCCTTCACCTCCCTGATTTCAACCCCATGAAAAACGCATTGCTGGCTTTGGCCCTGTTTGCATTTGTAGGAACCGCCGCCGCCAACGACGGCAAAGACGATAAAAAAGGTAAGAAAGCCGCCAAGTCGTGCTCCATGGCCGAGAAAAGCAGCGCCAGCTGCTGCATGAAGAAAGGCGGCAAAACGGCCTCGGTGAAACCCGCCGAGACGCTGCCCGCCGCTCCGGCAACCAAGTCGCTGTAGGCAAAAGAATAGCTTATTTTCAAGCAGATGCCCTGGCCGTAAGGTTGGGGCATCTGCTTTTTACAGCGTTGGTAGTTGCGAATAGAATCCTACATTTAAGGCCATTGTGATAATCTTTAATAGAAATATGGACCTTATTGATTAACTCAGTAACCTGGCGTCGCGGGCGCAAAACGCAGATTTCCCACATTCAGACCGAGGAAGCTACCAAGAACGCGCTGGTCATGCCGTTTAGTAATGTTCTCGGCTACAACGTGTTTGACCCCACGGAAGTAGTGCCGGAATTCATCTGTGATATCGGCACGAAGAAGGGCGAGAAAATCGACTACGCTATTGTGCGGGATGGCAAGCCTATTATCCTGATTGAATGCAAACACGTTGGCAGTGAGCTGAATATCAATCATGCCAGTCAGCTGTTTCGCTATTTCCACGTTACGGAAGCACGTATTGCGGTGCTGACCAACGGGGTTACCTATAAGCTGTTCACTGATCTGGAGCAGCCCAATAAAATGGATGAGCGTCCCTTTATGGAGTTTGACCTGTTCAACTTTCATGAAAATGATGTTGCCGAAATTAAGAAGCTGAGCAAAGCCGCCTTCAATATTGACGACATGCTTTTTGCCGCGTACAACCTGAAGTATATGCGGGCTTTCAAGAAGTATTTCGACGAGCAGTTCACGCAGCCTTCGGCCGACTTCATTCATTTTGTATCCAAGCAGATTTACGATGGTGTGCTGACGCCGAAGCTGAAGGAGCAGTTCAGTATCCTGGTGCATCGGTCGTTCCAGCAGTTTCTGAACGATAAAATAACCATGCGGCTGCGGTCGGCACTGGTCGATACCAGCGGCCAGGGGCCCCTGGTAGCTGACCTGCCCCTGATTCCGGTGGCTGATCAGGCCGCCAGCGTTGACGTGGAATCCAGGGAAAAGGATATTGATACCACGGTAGAGGAAACCGAGGGCTTCATGATTGTGCGGGCAATCCTGCGCAAGACTGTAGCCGTCAACCGGGTAGTCATGCGGGATGTGCAGTCGTACTGCGGTATTTTGCTCGACGATAACAACCGCAAGCCGATCTGTCGACTGCACTTCAATGGCAGCAAAAAGTATGTGACTCTATTTGATGCGGAAGGCGGTGAAAGAGTGGATATAAATTCGTTGGATGACCTCTACGGTATGGCTTCCCGGATCAGAGCGGCCGTGCAACGACACGAAACCAAAGTAGTTGAAGCATAAAGAAAACCCCATCCAGGTTCCTGGATGGGGTTTTTTGTAGGGGGCTACTACCTGTTTTACTCCTAGGCCGTCACGCTTTCCTCCAGCAGCTCGGCCAGACTCAGCTCCTCCACGTCGGGGACGGCAGCGAAGCGGCTTTCGTGGAAGTTGGCCTCCGGAAAGCCCGGGGCCACGCCGGCGTTGTTGATTTCCACCACCGTCAGGCCGAAGCCGCGGGGCGTATCGAACAGGCCGCGCACCACGTAGATCGGGCCGCGCTTGGGCGTCTGGATGGCCGGATTTTGGGCCAGCAGCACGGTGAAGTCGTCGTTGGAGCAGACGATGGGCTGGCCAGGATGAAAAAGTGGGGGATTCATAAAGCAAAGATACGGCGGCCAACCGGTACTTCGGTACCCGGCAGCCCCCGAAAAGCGGCCACCAGCGCCCGGCTTTTCCCGGGCCACCTTGCCTGCGTAGGCCAGCTTGCTACCTTTGCCATCCGACCTTTCAGCCCCGCCGCATGCGCCAGTACCTCGACCTCGTCAAGCACATTCTCGACCACGGAACCCAGAAAACCGACCGCACCGGTACCGGCACGCTCAGCATTTTCGGCCACCAGCTGCGGTTTGACCTGGCGCAGGGCTTCCCGCTGGTCACCACCAAGAAAGTTCACCTCAAGAGCATCATCCACGAGTTGCTCTGGTTTTTGCAGGGCGATACCAACGTGCGCTACCTCCAGGAAAACGGCGTAAAAATATGGGACGAGTGGGCCGATGCCAATGGCGAGCTGGGCCCCGTGTATGGCAAGCAGTGGCGCAGCTGGCCTCGCCCCGACGGCACCCACATCGACCAGATGGCCGAAGTGATCCGGCAGCTGAAAACCACGCCCGACTCGCGCCGCATCCTCGTATCGGCCTGGAACGTGGCCGAGCTGGACCAGATGCACCTGATGCCCTGCCACGCCCTGTTCCAGTTCTACGTCGCCGACGGCAAGCTCAGCTGCCAGCTCTACCAGCGCTCGGCCGACGTATTTCTGGGCGTGCCTTTCAATATTGCCAGTTACGCTCTGCTCACGCTCATGGTGGCCCAGGTTACGGGGCTGCGGCCCGGCGAGTTCATCTGGACCGGCGGCGACACGCACCTGTACTCCAATCATCTGGAGCAGGCCCGGCTCCAGCTCACCCGGGAGCTGCGACCCCTGCCGCAGATGCGGCTGAACCCGGCGGTGCAGGATATTTTCGGCTTCCGGTACGAAGACTTCACGCTGGAAAATTATGACCCCTGGCCTGCTATTAAGGCTCCAGTGGCCGTGTAATGGTTTGTGAATGATGGAGTTGGGTAGATTATCGGTTATTCCTAGCCGTCAGGTTCAGAGTTAGATATTTTTAAGAACCACCAAGTAGGTACTGATTGGTTCGGGTCATGAAATTGTGCTATATGATTCTGAAAAAGAAGCCTTTACGCGCATGCTGTGGCTTATTATAGTTTCAGTGCAATAAAAATAAACCTGCTAGCCTAGTAAGGAACTGGATATTTATTTTGTAGGTTTCTAACAAGAAGCGTATTTTACTGTTGAGTTACCGTTGCGTATAAAATTCAATCGTACTTATAAAATCCAAAAGGCATAACTTGCGTATAACGTGCTTCGGTTGCCCATTCCTCTTCATTTTCAGTGTTTAGTACCTCAGTGACCACCTTGAAATCTTCTGCCTTGCCTCGCAAGCACCGTGCGTGGATTGCCCTTTACGCCCTGGAAGGCTGTGAGCAAGACCGCACCGAAATCCTGCGCATCAACAACGTCACGGAATCCGACCTCACCGAGTTTGAGGAAGGCTGGCTGCGGCTCCGGTGTCGTAGCTTGGCTCCGAGCCGCTAAAACACGGGCTCATAAGCGAGCAGTTGTGTTAGCAGTGGGTGCTGAGTTGGGAATTGCACCTTACCCAGGCGCTCAACGGAGCGTAGCGAGGCGACATTAGCAGTAAAGACTACCTCTGCTCCCAAGATATCTTCGGTTGTGAACCGGCCTTCCGCGCAACGAATCTGGTGCTGTTGTGCCAAGTGCAGCAGGTGGGCCCGATGAACGCCGGCCACGCACCCCGTTTCCAGCGCGGGAGTACACAAAATCCCTTCTTTAATCCAGAAAATAGCGGCTGCTCCCGCTTCCGCCACGTGGCCGGCTGCGTCGCAAAGGATAATTTCATCGAGCCCGCGCTGCTGCCGCTCGTGGGCAGCCCGCACGTAGAGCCACGCCTGCGGGCCCTTGCAAAAGCTCAGCGGTGAGGGCAGGCTATACGTTTGCAGCGCGAAATCCACGTGTTGCAGCGGTGTGTTGTCGGCCTGAAATGGTTCGGCGGTAGCTAGCCACTCCGTGGCATCGGTGACGGGGGCATAGCGCCCGCCACCCGCCCGCCACAGCTGCACGCGCAGCCGGGCCGCAGGCAGGCTATTTGCTTCGGCCAAACGGCGTAGCGTGCGTTCCAGCGCCTCGGCGGTTGCGAGTGCTGCCGGCAGGGTGAGGTAGAGCGCGGCGGCGGCTTGCTGCATGCGGGCCGCGTGGTGGGTGCGGTAGCGCAGGCGGCTTTCTTCATAAATCAGCGTTTCGAAAAAACCGTCGCCAAAGGCCAGGCCACGGTTGGGCAGGGGTAGGGTAGCCGTGGGCAGCAGGTGGTTGTTCAGCAGAAGCATAGCCTGCAAGGTAGCGTTGAAAAGAGGTTTTTCACGCCCGAAAGCCCGAGCCACCCAGCGGAGCGTGTTGTGTTTTTTTCAGCGCCGGGCTTCCTGTCGCACCTCCATACGGCGCAGTGCTGCTACGTGCACACCCGCTGCGCCCAGTGGATAACGATACGGTGAATAGACCAGACCTCCGCTGGCCAGTGGTTACCGGGGCAGGGCAACCCACTATGCGCTAGCTAGCGCACCTAATATATGCAGCCTCAAGCCGCTGCCAGTTCAATTCAGCACGAACTTCTTGCCCGGTAATGCCTTCACCACGCCCCGAAACTCCAGGCCCAGCAGCAGCGCGGCTACTTTGTTGACCGGCAGTTGGGTTTTCCAGCTCAGGTTGTCCATCTGCTCTTCCTTGCTGGCCATCAGCACTTCGAGCAGCTGAAACTCTTCGGGTGTGAAATCGGCGGGGTCGTAGACCGGCGCGGGCTTGAATTTGCCGTTTTGGTGCAGTGCCGCGTCCCAGTTCAGCAGCTGCTCCAGGTCGGCGGGCTCGGCGTATAAGGCCGCTTTATTGGCTTTAATCAGGTTGTTGCAGCCCTCCGACGCCAGGGAGCCCAGATTGCCGGGCACGGCCAGCACGTCTTTGTTATAGCTCAAGGCAATTTCGGCCGTTATCAACGCGCCCCCTTTCTTCGCGGCTTCCACGACCACCGTGCCGTCGGAAAGCCCGGCAATGATGCGGTTCCGGGCCGGGAAGTTGTAGCGGTCGGGCTGGGTGCCGAAGGCAAACTCGGTGAGGAGCCCGCCTTGGGTAAGCATTTTCTCGGCCGTTTTGCGGTGAGCGTGGGGATAAATAACATCGAGGCCGGTAGCCATGACGCCCACGGTTTCCAGGCCCGCGTGCAGGGCGGCACGGTGGGCCGTGATATCAATGCCATAGGCCAGGCCGCTGATAACCAACGGACGGTGGGCCGCAAATCCCTGCACGAGGCGTTCCGTTTGGTCGCGGCCGTAGTCGGTGGCCTGGCGCGTGCCGACGATGGCCACGGTTTTTTCCTGGTTCAGGTCGGCTGTGCCCTGGTAATAGAGCAGGGTGGGTGCATCGGGAATGGTTTTGAGCCGCTTGGGATACTGCCGGCTGGTGTAGAAAAGGAGCTGCACGCCGTCTTTTTCGGCCGTGCGCAGCGTATCCTCGGCCTTCTTCAGCGCCGTGCTCCGGTCGCCACCCGTGAGCGTGGCTATTGTGGTGGGGCCCACGCCGGGAATCTTGCGCAGCTTGCCCGGCGGCAGCATCAGCACGTTTTTGGCCGAGCCCCCGTAGCTCATCAGCTGCCGCGTCAGCTGCGGCCCGATGCCGGGGAATAGCGTGAGGGCGACTTCGTGGAAGAGGAGTTCGTTGGTAGAAATGGGCATTGTAGAATGGTATAACTCGGACGCCTTGTTTATAAATCGTTAAACCAGTGCGAGCCAGATTTCGTCAATATTTTTTCCACTAAGTCAGTGCCCATCAGCAGCGTGCCACAATCGTTGTCGACCACCATTTTAGGAGAGTCGGCCAAGGCTGATACTAGCTTGTTTGGCAAACTCTATTCCGTGGTAGCCAATGCTGTAAACGTGTTGCGCAGTGGGCAGAACAGACCTGATGAAGGCAACTTCGTCGTCATCCCAGCCAATGGAAGCAAGGTCACGACCGTAGTGTTCAATAAACATATGATTGTGCCCCGGAAACTGCACTACAAACTCATCATGCTTGCCGTGCTCGGCACTAGTAGCCGTGGAAAATCGGGTTTGCAATAGCGTTCGGAAGTGCGGCAGTAGGTCAGCACCACTAGCAACGCCTGCTACCCCTGCGCCTTACCAATGGCGTCCAGCTCCTTTTTCATGGTCACCAGAAAGCCGCGCACCTTTTCCAGGCTCTGAATCACGTCGATTTTCTCCTTGAGCTGGGGGCCTTTCTGCTTGAGCAGGTCGCGGGCTCCCGGGATGGTGAAGCCGCGCTCCTTCACCAGGTGGTAGATGGTGCGGAAAATATCGATGTCCTGGGGCGTGTAGAGGCGGTTGCCCTTCTTGCTTTTGCGCGGGCGCAGCTCTTCAAACTCGGTTTCCCAGAACCGGATCAGCGACGGGGCTACGTTGAACTGGGCCGCCACCTCGCCGATGGTGAAGTACTGCTTTTCGATTTCGCGGTCTTTGTAGGGCATGGGGTAGGGGTTGTTCGGGGCTATTCAGGGCAAAAAGAACGTCGTGCTTCATCTGGCGTCTGCGAAGGCGAAGCATCTCGCGGGCTGACGTTGGATTAGTAATCAGACGACGCCACGCGAGATTCCTCGGCAAGCTCGGAATGACCAACGAAAAAAAGCGGGCCTCGCAGTGGCAATTTCGCTTTCCGGCTTAGTCGGCTAACTTTGCCGGAAGCGCCTTTCTGCCCGAAAGGCGAAAAGTAGCCAAAATCCCGGCCGCCGCCAATTCCGGCGGGCCGGCTTCCTCCGAACCTTACGACTCGCGAAGTGAAACTTCGCGGTACTGCTTATGTCCCTTCCTACCGCCAGCCACGTCCGCCAGCAGTTCCTCGACTTCTTCGCCTCCAAGGGCCACCACATCGTGCCCTCGGCGCCCATCGTGGTGAAGGACGACCCGACGCTGCTGTTCATCAACTCGGGCATGGCCCCGTTCAAGGACTACTTCCTGGGCAACAAGCCCGCGCCCTACAAGCGCATTGCCGACACCCAGAAGTGCCTGCGGGTGAGCGGCAAGCACAACGACTTGGAGGAAGTCGGCTACGACACCTACCACCACACCATGTTCGAGATGCTGGGCAACTGGTCGTTTGGCGACTACTTCAAGACCGACGCCATTGCCTGGGCCTGGGAACTGCTCACCGACGTGTTTAAGCTGGAAAAGGACCGCCTCTACGTTACCTATTTCGAGGGTGATAAGGCCGACAACACCGGCCCCGACACAGAAACCCAGAACCTCTGGCGGCAGTACACCACCGACGACCGGATTCTGCCCGGCAACAAGAAGGACAACTTCTGGGAGATGGGCGACACCGGCCCCTGCGGTCCGTGCACCGAAATCCACATCGACCTGCGCTCCGACGAGGAGCGGGCCGCCACGCCCGGCCGCGAGCTGGTGAATGCCGACCACCCGCAGGTGGTCGAAATCTGGAACAACGTGTTCATGGAGTTTCAGCGCCTGGCCGATAAGTCGCTCATCAAGCTGCCCGAGCAGAGCGTGGACACCGGCATGGGCTTCGAGCGGCTGATGATGGCCGTGTCGGGCGTGAAGTCGAACTACGACACCGACGTTTTCCAGCCCCTGATCCAGTTCATTGCCAACGAGGCCGGCATCCGGTACCACGGCACGGCCCCGGCCAAGGTGACGGACCAGCCGGCCACCGAGAACGAGAAGACCGACATTGCCATCCGCGTCATTGCCGACCACATCCGCACGATTTCCTTCGCCATTTCCGACGGGCAGCTGCCGTCGAATGTCAAGGCGGGCTACGTGATTCGGCGGATTCTGCGCCGGGCTGTGCGCTACGCGTTTTCGTCGCTGGGCTTCAAGCAGCCTTTTCTGTATAAGCTCGTGCCGGTGCTGGCCGAGCAGATGCGCGACATCTTCCCCGAGCTCAAGCAGCAGACCCAGTTTGTGCAGCGCGTAGTGGAAGAGGAGGAAATTGCCTTCCTCAAAACGCTGGAAAACGGCCTGCGCCGCCTCGACGCCCTCGAAGCAGCAGCCCGCGCCAACGGCAACCGCATCGACGGCAAAACCGCGTTTGAATTGAGCGACACCTTCGGATTCCCACTTGACTTGACAGCTCTTATCGCCAGAGAGAAAGGTTTCTCTGTAGACGAGCAAGGCTTCAAAAAAGAGCTGGAGCAGCAGAAGAGCCGCAGCCGTAACGCCCAGGAAACCGAGCAGAGCGACTGGACCGTGGTAACCGAATCCGACGAGCAGCCCGCTTTCGTGGGCTACGACCTCGACGAGGCGCCGGCCAAAATTCTGCGCTACCGCAAAACCACCGCCAAGGGCAAAACCGAGTACCAGGTGGTGCTCGACCAGACCCCGTTCTACGCCGAGTCGGGCGGGCAGATCGGTGATACGGGCTACCTGACCAGCCCGCTGAGCAAGGTGCGCGTGATTGACACGAAAAAGGAAAACGACCTGATCGTGCACACCGTGCTGGATTTGCCCCTGGACCTGGACGCCGACTTCTCGGCCAAAATTGACCACGCCCGGCGCGAGCTGATCCGCAAAAACCATACGGCTACCCACCTGCTGCAGGCCGCGCTGCGCGAAATCATCGGCAGCCACGTCCAGCAGAAAGGCTCGCTGGTGAACGACAAGCTGCTGCGCTTCGACTTTTCGCACTTCACCAAGGTGACCGACGAGCAGCTGCGCGAGATTGAGCGCATGGTCAACCAGCGCATCCGCCAGCAGATTCCGCTCGATGAGCGCCGCAACGTGCCCATTGCCGAGGCTAAAAACCTGGGTGCTATGGCCCTGTTCGGCGAGAAGTACGGCGAGTTCGTGCGCGTCATCACCTTCGACAAAGACTATTCCGTGGAGCTCTGCGGCGGCATTCACGTGCGCGGCACCGGCGAAATCGGCTTCTTCAAAATTACCTCCGAAAGTGCCGTGGGGGCCGGTGTGCGCCGCATCGAGGCCGTAACCGGCGAAACGGCCGAAGCCTACGTGGACCAGCAGCTCGACCTGCTGCACCAGGTGCGCGAGGCCCTGGGCAACCCCCAGCACCTGCTGCCCGGTATTCAGAAGCTGACCGAGGAAACCGCCGGCCTGCGCAAGCAGCTCGAGCAGTTTGAGCTCCAGAGCCTGAGCCAGCAGAAGGACCAGCTGGTGGCCCAGGTCAAGCCCCTGAACGGCATCAACTTCCTGGCCGCCCAGGTGCAGGTGAGCTCTGCCGACGGCCTGAAAACCCTGGCCTTCCAGCTGCGCCAGTCCGTGGACAACCTCGTGCTGGTGCTCGGCGCCGACATCGACGGCAAGCCCCAGCTGGCCGTGATGCTCGACGACGAAATTGCCAAAGCCGGCAAGCTCAACGCCACCACGCTGGTGCGCGAGCTGGCCAAGGAAATCCAGGGCGGCGGCGGCGGGCAGCCGTTCTTCGCCACGGCCGGCGGCAAAAACGCGGCCGGGCTGGGCGCGGCTATTGGCAAGGCGGAAGAGTTGATTAGTAAAAGTATTAGTTAAGAAATAGAAGTACTGTAAGCATTTGTCTTATAAATAGTTGATTATGAAAATATTGCTGGTTGCAGTCGGTCTGCTGCTGGGTTCTGCGGGCACGGTGCTCGGGCAGGCCGACCGTACTTATCCCTTTCGCACCGTAAGCTACCTGGGCGCTAACGGAAGCACGCTGCCCGGTCCCGACGGGGCAGCAAGCCGGGTAGAAAGAACGTTTCGCGACAGTTTGTCGGGCACGGTACGGGAATACAACGCGGCCGGGCAGATCCGAAAAATCACGCCTTACGCCGTGATGGACCAGGTGAAGCTCGGCCCGGCCACTACCTATTACGAAACGGGGCAGACGCACACGAAAGAAGACTTTGTGGGGGCTAAGCGCAACGGCGAGTTCGTGGTGTATTATACGGATGGCAAGGTCAAGCGGCGCGAGACGTACGTGGATGATGTGCGGCAAACTGGAATGTGCTATGCTCCGGATGGGAGCGTAGTGCCCTTTTATGAGTACGAGATAATGCCCCGCTTCAAGGGCGCTACTATGCTTGGGGGCAGCGGAACGCAAAAGGTGCGGGCTGCCCTGGCCAGCAACGTGCGCTACCCCGCCAGTGCGCTGATGAGCCAAGCGCAGGGCAAGGTATACGTTGCTTTCCTTGTAACGTCAACCGGTCAGGTAACCGATGTGCGGGTGCTGAAAGGCGTGAACGAAGCCCTGGACGCCGCGGCCGTAACGGCCGTGAAAAAGCTCTCAGGCTTCACCCCAGGCCAGCTGGATGGTAATCCGGTTGCCGCCTCGTTCACGATACCGGTCGAATTCAAGATCACCGAGGCTGCGCCGGAACCCTCCCCGCTACGGCACCGGGGCGGGCAGTATCCGGTCGGCAGCCCTTCGTTCCGAAATTAACGCGCTTTTCGGCGTTGTAGTCTGGTTATAAGCGCGTTGCTGGTCGTTTGGGGTATTGTGGGGTATTTGTTTTTATAGTTTCTATGAAGGTTCTCAGTGTTGTTGCCGGTCTGTTAGGCGTGGCGTTTTCGGCCCAAGCCCAGACCCTGAATGCCTACTTTAAAGCCCAGGGCAAAAACGATGACCTGGGCTTGGGGGCCGGGGTGCTGTTCCGGCCCGACACGATCAGAACTGCGGGTACGGCAGGCGGTACGGTGGTAAAGTATTTTCCTTCGGGAAAGAAATACGAGGAAATACCCTTCGCCAATCTGCGAAAGGGCGAAGTGCAGGGCACCCAGACGCGTTGGTTTGAAAGTGGGCAAGTGCAGGCTACCGAAGACTATACGGCCGGGAAGCGGCAGGGCCGGCTGCTGACGTTTTATGCCGATGGCACGGCCCGTCGTCGGGAGCAATACCAGAACGGCGTCAGTACCAAACAGGAGTGCCTGGCGGCCGATGGTAAGCCGGTATCCTGCGCCGATTACGTCGTGTTTCCGGAGTATCCGGGCGGCTTGATGACGCTCCTGACGCAGATTCAAACCAGCACGCGGTATCCCCGGCAGCAGATCCGGCAGGGCATTCAGGGCAAGGTGCTGGTCGATTTTATTATTGATAAGACGGGTGCCGTGACGAGCGCCCGCATAAAGCAGGGGCTCTCGGTGCCTCTGGACGAAGAGGCCTTGCGGGTCGTGAATAGTTTGAAGGGCTGGACGCCGGGCAGACTGGATGGTGAACCAGCGGATGTGTTGTTTACACTTCCCGTTACCTTCGCTATTCGCTGAGCAAAAACAGCCCGAAAAATCAGCGTATTTCGCCGCCAAACCGGCGCAAATCCTTGCTTATAAACGAGGCTCCAGTCCGTGGTCAGCCTGCAGCTACGTTCGGTTTTTGTGCGGGGAAGTCCCCGTACTAGCATCCTTTTAGTTGTATATTCTTCGCTTTCACTATGCTTTTATTTGCCAAAGGACTATTGCTTTTCGGGACCATCATTCGCTCCTTTACCAGCTTCGCCCAAACCCTGGCTGCTCCCGCTGCCAAAGCCGCTGCCTCCGCGCCGATAGAGGTGATGGTCGTTGGCTTCGACCACTTGCAGCAGCTCTATGATACAACGCCGGCCTCCGACGTGCTGACCGAAAAGCGCCAGCAGGAGCTGGTAGCGCTACAAAGCAGCCTGCTAAAATTCAAGCCCGATATCGTGATGGTAGAGGTCGATAGGGCAGACCAGGCGGAGGCGGATAGCTTGTACAGCTTATACAAGGCCGATAAATTAGCGACCCGCGAGCTGCGCCGGAGCGAGACTTTTCAGGTTGGCTTTGCGCTTGCCAAACGGGCCGGCCACGGCAAAGTATACGGCGTGGACGCCTACAGCGCCACGTCCCAGAGCATGCTCAATAACGGGCGCTATATTGAGCATTATCAGGCGGCATTGAGCGAAATGCAGGCATTGTCGCGCGGGGCGAAAAAGCAGTTTCAGGCCGGTGAGCTCACGGTGCCGCAATACATTCGCTTCCTCAACCAGCCCACCGTCATTGCCCTGCCCCAACGGGTGCTCTACAACGCCCCGGCCTACGTCGTCGATGGCCGGTTTCGGGAGCCTGACGCCAGCGTCGATACCACCCGCATCGACCAGAAGTATATTGGGGCCGAGTTTATCTCCCTGTTTTACAACCGAAACTTAAAAATCTATTCCAACATCCTGACCACGCAGCTGGAGCAGAAAAGTCAGCGCCTGCTGGTCGTAATCGGGCTGGCCCACGTGGGCGCGTTGCAGGATTTGCTGGCTCATAATCCCCGCTACAAAGTGGTGTCCGCTGCTAAATACCTGAAATAAATACGTCGAGCAGCCGGTCTGGCCTTTGGCCGGAAGCCCATATGGTGGGCCGTGGCTGCTGGTTGCCCAGCCCTCAAAGACCTTTTGCGCTACACATTTCCCATTTTTAGTGCCACTTAATTTTCACTGCTTTATGAAGTCGTTATGGTTGCTGATGAGTATGCTGGGGGCTGCCGGAGCAGGAGCGGCACAGAGCCCCGTGCCGGTGAAGGCTACTCTGTTTCACAACTATTGGTCGGAAGAGGTACCGCAGGCAGCGGCTGCCTACCGGGTGCAGCGGCTCGAAACCCCGGGCCAGGTGCGCCTCGACAGCGTCTTTGCCACCGCCTCCAATCGGCTGCTGCGCGTGAGCCGCACCCTCTGGCCGACTACGGGCAGTGACACGCTGACGACGACGATAACCACCCGCTGGCGGGCCAATGGGGCGCTGTTTGTTGTGCATTCGGAGCTGGGCAGCCAGTGGCACGGCACCTACAATTGCTTTGATGGAGCCGGCCGCCTGAAACGCACTACTGTGTATGAGCGGGGGCGTGAGCTGAGCAGCCAATGCTACGATGAAACGGGAACTGCCCGGCCGTGCACCGGGGCGGAGTATTCCGAGCAGATGCCCACGTTTCCGGGTGGTATGAATGGTATGCTTGCTTATCTGGGCCGGTCGATACGGTACCCGGCCGCCGCGCTGAAAACAGGCAAGCAGGGCAAAGTATTGGTGGAGTTCTACGTCACCGAAACGGGCGACATCCGGGATATTCGCCTGAAGCAGAGCGTGTCGGCCGCGCTGGATGCCGAAGCGCTGCGCGTAATTGAGGCCATGCCGCGCTGGGAGCCCGGCGTGCAGGACGGCGAGCGGGTGCCCGTGCGCTATACCGTGCCTATCACCTTTGCCATTCGCTGATTTTTTTACTATTCGTCTTTCCTATGCGCATCTCTACTGTGTTGCTGGTCAGCGCGCTGCTGGCTGGCGTTGGCACCGCTTCGGCCCAAACCTTCACCGACCCGGGAGCTTACAACAACTTCATCATCGGCGAGCAGCGGGCCATGCTCAAGAAAAACCTGCGCTACATCAGTAAATCGGCCCACTCCGACAACGAGAAGAAAATCGATGCTAAGCGCCTGGAGCTGGTGAAGCAAACGGAAGTGTCGCTCCAGAAGCTGGCCAGGCTGCCCGCGTTTCAGGACGACAAGGGCTTTAAGGACCAAACCACGGAAGCTTTCTACCAGCAGCTGAAAGTGTACTCCGAAGACTACAAAGCCGTGGATATGATGGCCGCTACCCGCACGGCCAGCGTGGAGAACATGGAGCACTACCTGCACGCCCAGGAACTAGCCGAAGCCAAGCTGCAAGCCGTCAACGACAGCGTGAACGTGGCCCAGGCCCGCTTTGCCAAGCGCCATAAGATGACGATGGGCGAAGACCCCGAGGGCAAGCGCCTGTCGGCGTATATGCGGCAGGTATCGGAAGTGAATACGTACCAGCACCAGGTGTTTTTGGCCCAGTTTCGCACCGAAAAAGCCATTGCGATGATTGCCGATGCCATGCGCCTGCAGAACGCGGCCGAATTTGAGGTGGCCCGCGTGCAGCTGCAAGCCGATACCAAGCTGGCCCTGGAGCAGCTGGCCATCGTGCCCGCATTTCGGGGCAAAGATGCCCAGTACCGCGACGCGGCCCGCAATTTGGTGAAGCTCTACAACAGCATGTGCACCGACCAATTTGTGAAGATGCAGGACCTGATGGAGCGCAAAGACCAGCTCACCAAGGCCGATGTAGACAGCTACAACAAGTGCATCAGCTTCTATAACACTCAGAATCAAAAGGCGGTAGAGGCCTACAACCGGGCCGGCAGCACGTTTATGGCTGCCTATGTGCCGGTCTTCAACGACTAAGGCCACCCGTGGCTACGCTTTAGCGGGTATAGCAAAACCGAGTCGGGAGCATTTCCGGCTCGGTTTTTTTGTCCGGTCGTAGCGGCGGATAGTTTTTATCTTGCACCCGCAAGGCGGCGCTACCCGCCCTAGCGGCTCATTTTGATTGATATGGACGAAGCAATAAAAGCCAAATACCAGCCCGTTATCGGGCTCGAAGTACACGCCCAGCTGCTCACGCAGAGCAAGATGTACTCCGCCGACGAGAATGAATACGGGGCCCTGCCCAATAACAACCTGAGCGTGATTACGCTGGGCCACCCCGGCACGCTGCCCAAGGTGAACCGCACGGCGGTGGAGTATGCCATGAAAATGGGCTTGGCCACTAACTGCCACATTACCCGCGACAACTTGTTTGCGCGCAAAAACTACTTTTACCCCGACCTGCCCAAGGGCTACCAGATAACCCAGGACAAAACCCCGATCTGCACGGCCGGCAGCGTCCCGATTCGGTTGGCCGACGGCACGACCAAGCATATTGGTGTCACGCGCATTCATATGGAGGAAGACGCGGGCAAAAGCATGCACCTGGCCGGCGAAGTGGAAACGCTGGTCGACCTGAACCGCGCTGGCGTACCCCTGATTGAAATCGTGAGTGAGCCCGACATCCGCGACGCCGACGAAGCCTACGCCTACCTGTCCGAAATCAAGAAGCTGGTGGTGTATCTGGGCGTCTGCGACGGCAACATGGAGGAAGGCTCCCTGCGCTGCGACGCCAACATTTCGGTGATGCTGCACGGGGCCGAGAAGTTCGGCACCAAGGTGGAAGTGAAGAATATGAACTCCTTCCGCAACGTGCAGCGGGCTATTGAGTACGAAATCGAGCGGCAGATTATGGTGCTCGAAGCTGGCGGCACGCTCGACAGCGAAACCCGCGGCTTCGACGCCACCACCGGCACCACCAATGGGCAGCGCAGCAAGGAAACGCTGAACGACTACCGCTACTTCCCCGAGCCCGACCTGCCGCCGCTCATCATCAGCGACGCCTGGCTGCACGAGGTGCAAGCGTCGCTGCCAGCGCTGCCCCAGCAACTCTACGCCCGCTTCACCGGCGAGCTGGGCCTCTCCGACTACGACGCCTCGGTACTCACCGATCAGAAGGAAGTGGCCTTGTTCTTCGACGAGCTGGCCCGCCTGACGCCCAATGCCAAGGCGGCCGCCAACTGGGTGCAGGGAGCCGTGAAGTCCTACCTGAACGAGCGGGCTCTGACCATGGCGGATTTCCCGCTGCGGCCCCAGCACCTGGCCGATATCATTCAACTTATTGATGAGAACAAGGTAGGCCACTCGGTAGCAGCCAAGCAGTTATTCCCGTTTCTGTTGGAAAACCCCGGCCAGACTGCCGCCGCCGCCGCCGAGGCGCAGGGCTTGTTGCAGCAGTCGGATGCCGGGGCGCTGGAGGCTATGATTCAGCAGGTGCTGGACGCCAACCCGGCCAAGGTGGAGGAATACCGGGCCGGTAAAAAGTCGTTGACGGGCATGTTTATGGGAGAGCTCATGAAGCTCACCGGCGGCAAAGCCGACCCCAAGCTGGCCAACCAGCTCCTGCGCCAGAAGCTCGACGCCTAGCGCTTATTTCCGGCATACCAACGGCCGGCCGCGGCGCGTTATGGAGCGGCCCGGCTGAACCAAACGGGCCGCATCTCGCTTGTTTTCACACGAGGCGGAGCGCCGAGCGTCCTCCGCTGGTAGCATACCTTTAGAATGATCGAAAAAATGAAAAGTATCCTTCTGGTGACCACCGTGCTGGGAATGGCCAATGCCTGTACGAAAGGCACCACCCCGACGACGGGAAGCGTGGCCCCGGGGGCCGGCTACCAGGTAAGTGGCCAGTTCACGAACGCGCCGGCCGGTACGAAAGTGTACTTGGCCGAGCTGGGCGAAACCCAGTTCGTGTCGCGCGATACGGCCACGACGGACGACCAGGGCCGGTTTACGCTCACGGGCACGGCCCCGGAAGCGGGCTTGTACCAGGTGAAGCTGAACGACGCCAACCAGGTGCTGGTGGCACTGAGCAATGGCAGCAACATTCAACTGTCGGGCGACGCCACCAAGCTCACCGACAACTACACGGTGAAAGGCTCCAAGGACTCGGAAGTGCTCCAGCAGCTTGGGCACAACATGCAGCAGTCGAAGCGGGATATGGCCACGCTGGAAACGCGCTACAACAACCAGAATGGTCGCGCCGACTCGATGAAGCTGATCGAAGCCAAATTCTACGCCACCCAGGCGCAGAATACGGGCGTCCTCAAGCAGCTTATCCGGCAAAACCCCAGCTCGGTGGTGTCGGCCTTCGCCGTGTCTAACCTGCTGAATCCGGAGGAGCAGTTTGCCTTCATCGACTCCATGTCGACGCAGTTCAAGCAAACGATGCCCGACTCGCGCTACACCAAGGCCCTGGCCGCCAAGCTCGACCCGCTGCGTGCCACGGCCGTAGGGTCGGCTGCTCCGGAAATCAGCCTGGCGGCGCCCGATGGCAAAACGGTGGCTCTGTCGTCGTTGCGCGGCAAATATGTATTAATCGACTTCTGGGCCTCGTGGTGCGGCCCCTGCCGCAAGGAAAACCCCAATGTGGTGCGGGCCTACAACAAGTTCAAAAGCAAAGGCTTCGAGATTTATAGCGTCTCGTTCGACCAGGATCGGGAGAAGTGGCTCAAAGCCATTAAGGCCGATGGCCTGACCTGGACGCACGTTTCGGACCTGCGGGGCTGGGAAAGCGCGGCCGGCCAGACCTACGGCGTGAAGTCGATTCCGCAGTCGATACTACTCGATCCGCAGGGCCGCATCGTGGCAAAAAACCTGCGGGGCGACGCGCTGGAAGCCAAGTTGACGGCCGTACTGAAGTAGGGCCGGAACTGGGTTTCCTTGCTGGCTGCTATCAGCAGTTTCGCCAAAGTCCGTAACGCACACAGCCCTTTACTGCCGCGGCGGTAAAGGGCTGTGTGCGTTACGGACTTTGTCAGGTAAAGCGGACAAAGTATACTACTCCGGTCCAGCTGAAAGTAAAGGAGAGCAACAAAGACCTTGGCCCGCGCAGTGACCCAGACGATGAGCAGAAAACCAGCTGGGGGCTGTAGACAGTTGGCAAAGAGCGTCATGCTTGATTTGGCGTCCGCCAGGTCGAGCATGACGTTCAAAAAGGCACGCTACTTCGCAAACGTTACTGTCCAAATGCTCTAGCTCAAAAACATGCGCTGCATGGCCTGCCACAGGAGCTTCTTGCGGCTGTTATCCTCCTCCAGCAGCTCGATTTCGGCGGCGGGCAGGTAGGCGGCATCCCCGACCAGCGTGACGGGCTCGTACAGCTGCGTGGTGCGGATGGCCAAGTCCAGCAGGTTCTTGCCGAAGCCTATAACCTGACGGGCGGCCAACCGTTGCCGTAGCGTAGCCAGTTCCACGGGCAGCGGCGACTCCACGTTAATCAGCACCACATCTTCCATCACCAGGCGAATGGCCTTGAGCAGGTTGTTGAGAAACAGGTTTCTGGGCAGGCGCTGGAAGCGTACCGCATCCATACGCACGATGATAACCAAGCCGTTAGCGTTGCTGCCCAACGTGGAGTAAGGCGTGGCGCTGAGCGGCGGAGCCGTACGGGCCGGTGGTGCCGGGGCAACCGGAGTGGGCGGTGCCGGCGGAGTGGGCAGCCGGGCTGGTGCTACCAGCGGCACTGCCGCAACTGGCACCGGGGCAGCGACCGGGCGCGGTGGCGGCACGTTCAGAGTTGCCAGCGACGGCAGCTTGTCTGGGCTGGGAGTGGGCACGGCTGGTGGCCGAACTGCCGCTACCAGTGGCACCGGCGCTGGTGGAACGGCAGTGGGCAGCGGTGCCGGTAGTACTGGGGGCGTACTCGCGGCACCGGGCGCTGCGGCCTCCGGTGCCGCCCGCGTAGCCTCGACAACCACTGCGTGCTGCGGAGTGGTGGCCTCCGCCAAGTCCTCCGCCTGCGGCTCGGGCACCACGTACAGGGACACGTTGGTGTAGAAATTCTGGAAAAATGCCAGCGACGCCTGTTCCATGCGGGGTGTGTTTGGGGTGGCTACGAATTGAGCGCTGCTGCTGCGTCAGGCGGAAGAAGCATGGTGCCGCCACTCGCCATGTACAACTGCTGCAGTCCGCTTAGTCCATTTCAAAAAGGGCTTTCAGCTCGCTGGCATCCTGGGGTTTCATGCGGCCGCCCAGCACGAGGCGCAGCTGCCGGCGGCGCAGGGCGCCGTCGTAGAGGCGGATTTCATCCTCCGTTTCGGCCACGGCTTCGGGCACGTCAATCGGGCGGCCCGACTGGTCGACGGCCACGAAAGTGAAAAATGCTTCGTTGGTTTTCATTTTCGTGCCGCTCGGAATATCCTCGGCCCACACGTCGATGTGCACTTCCATGGACGAGTTGAAGGCCCGCGTCACCTGGGCCTGCAGCGTCACGACGTTGCCCAGGGCGATACTGTCGCGGAAGGAAACGTTGTCGACGCTGGCCGTCACGACGATGCGGTTGGAGTGTTTCTGCGCCGAAATGGCCGCGGCAATGTCCATCAGGTGCATCATGCGGCCGCCCATCAGGTTGTGGAGCGTATTGGTGTCGTTGGGCAGCACCAACTCGGTCATAATCACGAAGGATTCTTTAACGGGCTTCTGTTTGCGCATCAGGAAGAGAGTTTTTGGAAAAGGCAACGGCCGCAAAGATACGCCAGGGCAAGCCGGAATGACGAATTGGCGGGAAGAATACCTGGCGATGCACTCCTCCATAGCGGAACACAAAAAATCCCCGGCGCACGAAACGCACCGGGGATTTTTTTGTGGGGACGAATCCTGGTAGAAGCTACTGCGCCAGCACCTTGGTCGTGTATGCCTGACCGTCAATCAGCAGGCGCACCACGTAGAGGCCCGGAGCCAGCGGGGGCTGGCCGGCCGGAGTCAGGGCAATATGCTGCTCCCCGGCTCCGTACACGCGGGCCTCGGTGGCCTCTACCTGCCGGCCCACTACATCCGTGACCAGCAGCTGTACCGACTTGGCGGCAGCCAACCGGAAATGAACAGCGGTGGCCGTAGTCAGCGGGTTGGGGTATATATAAACGCCGGCCTGGGCGGCCTCCAGCGTGGCGGTGGTGGTAGCCGAGCTAAGACGTAGGTTGTCGATAAACAAGGTGTTGCCCCCGTTGCTGATCATTTGCAGGCGCAGCTGGAAGCGGCTGGACTTGTACACCTCCGGAATCGAGACCGTCAGTGGTTGCCATTCGCTGAGAGAATCGGGGGCGAAGCCGCTGAAAAACTTGCTGCCTTTGGTATTGAGGGCCGTGGCGAAGTAAGCTGCTCCGGTGTTCCAGGTCACGCCGCAGTCGGAGCTGAACTGCACGCGGAGCTGGTCGGTGGCCGAAGCCGAGCGGCGGGCGTAGGCGCGGTCGAAGACCAGGCGCACCGGACCGCTGATGCCGCTAAGGTCGATGTTGGGAGACGTCAGATCGGTGCTGGTGCCCGCCGGCAGCACCGAGCTACGAATCTGGAGGAAGGCGGCACCATGGCTGGGCAGGGCGTTGGTCTGACGTTCCCAGCGGGCCAGCACCTGAGTCGAGGTCGAGGTCGACACCCAGTTGCGCAGATCGGGGGCGGGGAAGTTGGCCGGAAATCCTGCCGTTTCGAACGACTCCGCCAGCGGTGCCAGCACGCCCGTATTGGCACCCCGCACCTGAATAAGCTGTTGGCGGACGCTGCTGCCACTGCCGCCGGGCGTAGTAATGGTCAGCGTCACATCATATATGCCGCTGGTTGGGTAGGTAATCGTGGGCTGCCGCTGGGTGGAGCTGCTGGGTTGCCCGCCCGGAACCTGCCACAGATATTGCGTGGAGGCCGCCGCCACGTCGGCGTTGTACGACTGGTCGGAGAAGCTGATGCTGCCGCCCTCGCACACCACCGTGGAAGACGCTTGAAACGCCACCACCGGCGCGCACGGCACGGCCTGGTGGCCGTCGTTGGTGCCGGTGCTGGCCAGGTTGGCGGCCGAAACCAGCGTGCTGCGGCACGAGAGCAGTAACGAAGCCCGCATCACAGTTTTTTGCCCGGTGGTGAACATGCTGGCGCAGCTGGAATAATCCATGTAGTTCTGCACGTTGGCCAGCACGCCGCAGGCGCTGTTGGTGAGGGGGCAGCCCGAGCCACCCGAGGGGGCCCCAACGCCTACCGTGTTGGGCGTATCGGCAATGCCGTCGTCGATGCTGCAGTTGCTGGCCAGACCGGGCGTATTGGAGCCACCCCAGGTGTGCGGTAGCCCAAAGTAGTGTCCCACCTCGTGGGTGAGGGAGCGGACGCAGAAATTGCTGCCACACGAGCGTCCGATGCTCGCAAACTGGCCGTTGCGAATCACGATGCCATCGGCGGTGCCGCCAGAGCAGGGCAGGTAGGCATAGCCGCCGGCGCCGTTGGCCGCGTCGCACACCCAGATGTTGAGGTAGCGGTTCGAATCCCAGCCGATGAGGCTTTTCACCCGGTCGTCGCCGATGCTGGTTTGGGTGGAAAAGGTGCGGGTAATGCCCGTGGAGCAGTTGCCGCTGGGGTCGCGCTGGGCGAGCCGAAACCGGAAGCCCACCGTGGCATAGCGCGGCTGAAAGGCCGCAATAACGTCGGCCGTGTCGCGGTTCGCTTTGTTGAAGTCCTCGTTCAGAATGCGGATGGCATCCTGCACCTGGGCGTCGCTGATGTTATTGGCCCCGCCGGTATGAATAACGTGTACGACTACGGGCACCGTCACATCGGGCTGGGCCAGCAGGCGGGCCTGGTCGGAAGCCGAGAGGGCCGCGACCTGTAGCAGAAAGTTGCGGTAGTTGCGCTCCGAGCCGGGCGTGCGCCGAAACGCCTGCTGCTGGGCGCTGTCGAAAGCGCACCGAAATCCGTAGGCATGTTCGGGGTATTGGCGCGGCGGAGCTTGCGCCTGTTGGGCCATAGCGGGCGCGCTGCTGAGCGTGGGCAGGGCCAGCAGACAGAGATAGAGTAGGTTTTTTAGCATTTGAATGGAAAAAAGAAAGCAGTGAGCAGCTGGCGACCGGACGGCAATCGGCTGCTTTTATAATTGTTTTCAGTGAGCTACGGGCACGCCTCGGCACCTGCGCCTGTGAGGAGGAAAGGTAGCTGGTCTGAGCCACTTGTTCTGTCCTGGGTTCCGTTTGTGCCGGCTGGGTTGCCGTGGCACCCTTGCAGCACAGGCCGCTCTGCGAAAGGTCGGGATTCTGCCAAATAGTAACCGCGACCCTGTAGTGCCGCCGGGTCGAACTCAGCAGGCTCCACTGGTGGGAAAACCGGACTCAGATAGGGAAATAAAGAGAAAAGGTCGAGCCGATATTCTCCACCGTCTTCTTGACCATGTACAGGCCAATACCGGAGCCGTCGACGTGCGTGTGCAGCCGGCGGAACATCATGAACAGCTCCTTCTGCTGCGCCGCGCTCAGCCCCAGTCCGTTGTCCTGCACCGTAAGAACTGTGTGCTCAGCCTGCCGCCGGCAACTGACGCGGATATGCGGTTCCCGGTCGGGGTGACGGTATTTAAGCGCGTTGCTGAGCAGGTTATAGATAGCCGAGCGCAGATTCTTGGCCGAAAACGACACAGTAGAGCACGTGGCCACGTCGACGTCGACCCGTGCCCCGGTTTGCTGGATCAGGGGCCGCAAATCCAGCCGCACATCGTCCAGCACGTCTGCCAGGGGCACGTCGGTAGCTAGCTGGGCGTGTTCCTTCTGCAGCTTGGTCACGTCGCTCAGGTGCTCGATGGTGCGCTTAAAGCGCAGTACCGACTCGCGCATCATTGCCAGCACGGGGGCCATATCCGGGCCTGGCGGGCGGGCGGCCGGCAGTTGGTCCTGCAGCACGTGCAACAGTCCTTCAATATTGGTAATGGGCGCTTTCAGGTCGTGGGAGGCGGTATAGATGAAATTGTCCAGGTCCACGTTGGTGCGCACCAGCCGCTCGTTGGTGGCTAGCAGCTCCGCGTTCAGCCCCTGGGCCTGGTCGCGGGCGTGCGCAGCTTCCGGGTCAGGCGCTGCAACGCTTGCTCGGCCAGCTTCTGCTCGTGCACGTCGATGACCGTGCCCACCAGGCCCTCAAACTCGCCGCTGGCGCTGAAGCGCGGCATCCCCGTATCGATGGCCCAGCGGTAGTGGCCATCGGCGCGCCGGACGCGGTAGAGGCAGTGGAAAGGCGCTTGCCGGGCAGTAGAGTCCAGAAAAGCAGCTTTGGCCGCTTCCGCATCGTCGGGGTGCACCCTATCTACCCAGCCCATGCCCATCGCTTCGGCCTCGGTCTGGCCGGTGTAGTCGTACCATTGCTGGTTGAGGTAGGTGCAGAAGCCCGCCGGATCGGTCACCCAGATCATGGCCGGCACGCTGTCGGTCATCCATCAGGCGGAAGTACTGCTCACTCTCCAGCAGCGCCTGCTATGCGGCCGGGTTGAGGTGCACGTACGCCAAGTCGATAATAGCGCCCGTATCGGCTGCGTATACAGGTCGGAAGAGAATGACGCCCGTGAGCGACACGTCAATCAGGGTCTGCAATACGTCACTGGAATCAGAGTCGGGAGGAAGCAACGGAGCCGTATCTGCAGGCATAAACAAGCGCGAGGGAAGCGGAAAATCAACTCAAAACAGCTCATGGAATGCCGTAGCCAGGGCGGCCAGGGCAAGTGCGACGGGTGCTAGGAATTGAGGATACGGTTTACCGGCGTCTACCGATTGAATTTTTCCTGGCGCTTTTTCACTGAAAGTACCCTGGTGTATCCGGCTCCGTTATTTTGGCCAGCCCGCCTGGCCCAGCAGCGGCACGAAGCGGAATTCCTCGAACTCTTCGCGCACAAACTCCTCCTCGCTCTCCCGCACCACCCGCATCATGCGCTGGGTGTGCTCGTCGCCCACCGGAATCACGAGGGCCCCGCCCACGCGCAGCTGCCGCAGCAGGGTGCGCGGAATGGTAGGCGAGCCGGCCGTCACCAGAATCTTGTCGAACGGAGCCTGGGCGGGCAGGCCCACCGAGCCGTCGCCGCAGAACAGGTGGGCAGGCAGACCCAAGGCAGCCAGGCGTCGGCGGGTACTCTCAAAAAGCACCGTATTGTACTCGATACTAAACACCTGCGGCGCCAGCTGCAGCAGCACCGCGCACTGGTAGCCCGAGCCCGTCCCGATTTCCAGCACCCGGTCGGTGGGGGCCAGGCGCAGCAGCTGCGTCTGGTAGGCCACCGTGTAGGGCTGCGAAATCGTCTGGCCCTGCCCGATGGGAAAGGCTTTGTCCTGGTAGGCGTGCTGCTGAAAGCCGGGCTCGAAAAACAGATGGCGCGGCACCGTGGCCAGCGCCGTCAGCACCCGCTCGTCGCGGATGCCTTTGCGGCGCAGTTCTTCCACGAGGGAGCGGCGCAGGCCGCGGTGCCGGTAGCTGTCAGCGTGCATCGAATTGGGGTTGGGCCAGTGTCGGGAGTATGGGTTAATGCCCTACCTTTGCGCGGCACAGCGGGAGCAATAAGGCCCTTTCCGCGCCGCATCTGCCGCGAAACTACGGTATCGTGCCCACAAAACCCATTTGTTTGCCGGCCCCGGCCGGTCCGCTTTTCGTATTCCCTTGACTCGCACCTTTCAAAAGCTCAAGCTCATTGCTGCCGACTTCGTGGCAGCCCTGCTGGCCTGGATGTGTTTTTTTCTGCTGCGGAAATACCTGCTCAGCGAGATAAACGCCGGGTACCGCTTCACCGGTGGTGAGCTGTTTACCCTCACCGGCTCGGCCCTGATGATTGCCCTGTTCTGGGCGGGCCTCTACACCCTGATTGGGGAATACCGCGACATTTTTCGCAAGTCCCGCCTGGCCGAGATTATCCGCCTGGCTCGTATTTCCATTCTGGGGGCGCTGGTTATCTTCTTCGCGCTGCTGCTCGACGACCAGGGGGTGAGTTCGTACCGGCTTTACTATAAGACGATTACGGCGTATTTTCTGCTGCACTTCTTTATCACGGCCGTGCTGCGCACCTGGGCAATTACCACCGTGCAGCGGCTGGTGCGGGGAGGCGTTATTTCCTTCAATACGCTGTTGGTGGGCTCCAATATTCTGGCCCGCGAAACCTACCACGAACTGGCCCGCACCGGCAAGCACCTGGGGCTGAAGCTGGTCGGTTTTGCGCCCGTCGGCGACACGGTGGACGCGGAGCTGGCGGCCGAATTGCCCGCCCACGGCTCCTACACGCGTCTGCCCGCCCTGATTCGGGCCCTCAAGATTGAGCAGGTCATCATTGCCATCGAGCCCAGTGAGCACCTCATGATTCAGGAGATTCTGGCGCTGCTGGAAGGCACGCCGGCCCGCGTAAGCATCCTGCCCGACCTGTACCAGATGCTGTTGGGCTCGGTGAAAGTTAACCACCTGTTTGGTACGCCGCTCATCGAAATCAAGCACGACCTGCTGCCGCCCTGGCAGGAAGTGACCAAGCGCGGCCTGGATATTTTCGGGTCGGCGCTGTTTCTGGTGCTGGCCTGGCCCGTGTATGCGTTTACGGCCGTAATGGTGCGGCTCTCGTCGTCGGGGCCCATTTTTTACGCCCAGGAGCGCATCGGTAAGAATGCGCAGCCCTTTCGCATCTACAAGTTTCGCTCGATGTACGTGGATGCCGAAAAGCAGGGCCCGGCCCTGTCCTCCGATTTCGATCCGCGCATTACCCCTTGGGGCCGCTTTATGCGCAAGGTGCGCCTCGACGAGCTGCCCCAGTTCTGGAACGTGGTGAAGGGCGACATGAGCCTGGTGGGCCCGCGGCCCGAGCGCCGGTTCTACATCGACCAGATCGTGAAAGTAGCCCCCCACTACCGCCACCTGCACCGCGTCCGGCCCGGTATCACTAGTCTGGGCCAGGTGAAGTACGGCTACGCCGAAACCGTAGCGCAGATGGTGGAACGCCTGAAATTCGATATTCTCTACATCGAGAATATGAGCCTGGCCATGGATTTTCGGGTGATGCTGTACACGCTGAAAATCATCGTGGAAGGCCGGGGCAAGTAAGCATCTCGCCGCGGCTTCATTCGTTGGGCGGGGCTGCGGAAAAAGCAAAACGCGGGGTAAGCGGTTGAAACGGCTACCTCCTTCTCCTTACCTGAAACCATGTTCACCGGAATCGTAGAAACCCTCGGCACTATTACGGCCGTGCACACCCAAGGCTCGAACCGGCATTTCACCGTTGCCAGCCCCTTTGCGGCCGAGCTGCAGATCGACCAGAGCGTGGCCCACGACGGCGTGTGCCTGACCGTGGTAGCCCTCGACGCGGCGGCGGGCACGCACGTCGTGACGGCCATTGATGAGACGCTGCAAAAGACCAATCTGGGCCGCTGGGCCGCCGGCCGCCAAGTGAATCTGGAGCGCTGCCTGGCCGCCAATGGCCGCTTCGACGGCCACATCGTGCAGGGCCACGTCGATTTGACGGCCGTGTGTGAAAGTGTCGCCGACCAGAACGGCAGCTGGCTCTACCGCTTCCGCCATGAGCCCGGCCCCAGCCGCGTGACGGTCGAAAAAGGCTCTATCTGCATCAACGGCACCAGCCTGACCTGCTTCGACAGCACCGACGACAGCTTCGCGGTGGCCATCATTCCCTACACCTACGAGCACACCACCTTTCAGCACCTGCGCCCCGGCGACTTGGTCAACCTGGAGTTTGATATCGTGGGGAAGTACGTGGCGAAGATGCTGGGTAGGTAGGGGGGCTTTTCTTGCCTGATCGGTTGGCAAGCGACACGAACGGCTATTGAAAAGTAGGATTTGAATAAATTCGAAATACTTTTGTGCCACTACCCAAACGCACTGTTTGGCGCTGCTCTGCTTACACACTTCTTACAACTTCTGGTTTCTATTCCAAAACGTCTCACGACAGTTTTGTCGCTGTAGCTTCGCCGGCTCAGTTAATAGAGTATACACCCTTAAGCTCAAGTAGTAAGCACCATGAAGTTAGCATACCTATCTTACCGAGCAGCCCTGTTTGCGCTGTCAGCCATTGCTTTTCAGAGCTGTACGCCTCCCATAGAGGAATTGCCGGTTCCCGCTCCGGTAACTACCGAATTGACTGTTGAACAGGCTCAACAGTGGTACGAAACAGCCACTTCACTAGGTACTGGGGTGGTCCAGTAAAAACGGATAGTGAGCTACGATAGGGTGGGTTTGAGGTCCTGTTCAAATTGGTGGGGCAAGCGGTAGCCGAGGGCGTAGTGGCGGCGGTCGAGGTTAAAGTAGGTATCGAGGTAGCAGGCGACTTCCAAATGGGCTTCTTCCAGCGAGGCAAAAGGACCGCCGCCGGGTAACAGTTCGGTTTTCAGGGTGCTCCAGCCGGCTTCGGCCTAGGCGTTATCGTAGGGGTTGCCCGGCCGGATGAAGCTGGGTACGGCGCCCACTTGGTCGATGCGGATGCGGCATGGCTACCCCGGTCGACGTGAAGTATCAAGCACGGGGCGGGCTGACGCAGGGGCAATGCCTATTCCAAGGCCATCAACACTAGTGCTTAGTCAGGAGAGTTTTTTGAACAAACCTTTTGGTAGTGGCGGGTGAGTTTCTCCCGCGCCTTATCGAGCGAGAATTGCCAGTTGACTGTTGCTCGCCGGGCGTTGCGTTCCGCCACACAGGCCTCAACGTGCGCGCTCAGTTCGTCCTGCGTGGGAATGCGCTGGTGCAGGCACTGGCGGGCAATGGCCGAGAGTTCGAGTTCGACCATGTTCAGCC
>NZ_SRLD01000047.1 GCF_004745955.1 Hymenobacter elongatus
ACAGGCCCTCTCTCAGGCTATCGACTGCATTACCAGCCGGGACGCCCGGAACTGGTTTGACCACTGCGGCTATCACACACAAGCCGGCAAACGATAAGGATACATGGTTCACGAATCTGCTATAAGTGGAAACAGGATTAATAAGTCTGCCATTTGACGTGCGTTTAGGCGCCCCCCCCATCTGGCGCGAGTTTAGGCCCCCCATCTGGCGCGAGTTTAGGCGCAGCCGTAACTCGTGACCAGCCTTGAGGTGGAGGCTGTGCCTCCACTGCCGCAACGCGGCAAGCAGGAACCGCGCCGCCTGGAATCATCCGGGCGGCGCGGTTTTGGTTTTAGCGGACCGGAGTAGCATTGGGTGCCAGTCGTTCGGGCGGGGGAGGCGCAGCCTCCCGGCATGGGCCGGCACGAGTTACGGCTGCGCCTAAACTCGCGCCAGTACCTAGCCCCCAGCTGGCGCCGTAACTCGTGACCAGCTTTGAGGTGGAGGCTGTGCCTCCACTGCCGTAACGCGGCAAGCCGGAACCGCGCCGCCTGGAATCATCCGGGCGGCGTTTTCCATTCAGTGGAAACCTAAACAACTAAAACCAAGTTGTCCAATCAGACAACATTTCGTAGCTTCCGGCCTATGAACAAAAAGCGGGAGCTGTTCTTCTTCAAAACTTACTTCCAGGAGTTCTACACCGCGCAAACGCCTAAAGTGAAGCAGAAGATTCTGTGGACGCTCCGCGTAGTAGAGGAGTTGGACCAGATACCGGAAACCTACTTCAAGCACCTGACCGGCACCGATGGCCTCTATGAAATCCGGGTGCAGGCCGGCTCCAACATCTTCCGTATCTTCTGCTTCTTCGACAAAGGCAACGTGATTGTCATCGGCCACGGCTTCCCGAAGAAGACCCCGAAAACGCCCAAAGCCGAACTGGAACGCGCCACCACCATTAAAGCCGAATACTATGCCAGCCAACGATAAGCTCACCAGTCTCAGCCAGTTCATTGAGCAGGAACACGGCCCCCTAGGCAGCCAGAGCCGCGAAGCGTTTGAGGCCGGCTATGAGGGGTTTAAGCTGGGGGCTTTACTCCAGCAGGCCCGCCATGCCAAAGGCCTCACCCAACAGCAACTCGCCGACCTGGCCGGCACCGACAAATCGTACATCTCGAAGCTGGAAAAAGACCTGAAAGACGTGCGCCTCTCTACCTTACAGCGCATCATTTCCGAAGGACTCGGCGGGCATCTGGAGCTTTCCATTAAGTTCTAGCTCTTACCGCAGCCCAGCAAAACCACAACAGCGCCGCCCGAAGCAATCCGGGCGGCGTTTTGGTGGGCGGGACCAGCGTATGTAGAGACGCATACTGTTGCGGAGGTTATGTACCCTGAACGCCCCCCATCTGGCGCGAGTTTAGGCGAAGCCGTAACTCGTGCCAAACCATGACGGGAGGCTGTGCCTCCCCCGCCCGAACGCCCCCCCCCCTCCTGGCGCGAGTTTAAGCGAAGCCGTAACTCGTGCCAAACCATGACGGGAGGCTGTGCCTCCCCCGCCCGAACGACAACGCCGCCCGGATTTCTCCAGGCGGAGCGGTTCATATTTGCCGCGTTGCGGCAGTGGAGGCGCAGCCTCCCCCTAATAGCTGGGCACGAGTTACGGCTGCGCCTAAACTCGCGCCAGTAGCCCAATTCCTACGCCACTGCCGTCCGGCCTTTGCCGCCCGTCGTCACCAGCTTGCGGGCATGGACGCGTAACTTTCGCCCCTACTCCGGGTTAGCAGCGTGAAACTCCTTCTGCTGCTTCATGGCCCAGCGCAACTCCCCCAACGACATCCGACAGCTCGCCGATCTGAACCAGCTGAGCGACATTGTGGTCGACAAGCGGCTCGGTAAGCGGGCCGAAGCCAAGAAGAGTCGCCGCAACCGGCACTACGAAAAACAGTTCATCAAAAATGCGCTTACGGCCCGCCTCGACGGCGACGAAAGCTGAGCCTGTGCTTTGCGCGTTCAGCCGCAGCTCGTAGCCACTCATGCCGGGCCGGTTATGGCTGCACCACCCGTACGACAAGGCCGCGCCGCGCTATCCGGATTGTTTCAGGACTGGCGCGGTCGTTTTTCAGGCCCCTGGGAGGTACAACAAGTGACCTGTAGCGGCGTTGCTGGCGAAGACAACCCCGCTTCCGTTGGTCGGCCATTCCTAAACCTGAATCCTGCGTCTTTCTATTCCCTCAATGCTCCGAATTCAGCACTTTCAAAAATCCTATAACGGCCACCCGGTACTTCACATAGACGACTTTTTCATTGCCCCCGGCATTCACTGGATTCGGGGCAGCAATGGCTCCGGCAAAAGCACTTTCCTGAAAACCGTGGGTGGCCTTATTTCTTTCGAGGGAGACATTGTCTTGAATGAAGCGCTCAGCCTGAAGCAGCAGCCGACGGCCTACCGCAGCGCCGTCAACTTTGCCGAAGCCGAGCCACTATTTCCCGATTTCCTGACCGGCATCGAGCTGATCCAGCTGTTCAAGACGGCCAAGAATGCGCCCAGTGGCCAGGAGCAGCCGTACGTGGAAAGCATGGGCATGACGGCCTACCTCTCTGACCGGATCAGCAGCTACTCCAGCGGGATGCTCAAAAAGCTGGCGCTGGTGCTGGCCTTTATGGGCCGCCCGGCCTGCATTCTGCTCGACGAGCCCCTGACCACGCTGGACGTGGACTCGCTGCCCGTTCTGTATTCCTGGATTGCCGACCTGCACCAGCAAGCGGGCACCACGTTTTTGTTGTCGTCGCACCAGGCCTTTGAGGGCGACCTGCTGCCGAACGTGCGGGAAATCCTGGTTGAGCGCGCCACGCTGCATTATAGCGCATGAAAAGCCCCCTCACCCGAGTGCTCGTTAAAGTAGTGGCGAAGGGTTTTTACCGGGAGCACACGGGCTTACTGCTGTCGTTGTTTGTCCTGATCTTCCTTAATTTCTTTTACACCAACGTCCTCAGCCAAAGCCACCTCACGCCGGAGCAAATTATTGCAAACGCGTTAAAACTGGTCATCTCCACGGTTACGGAGCCGCTGGGCGTGGCCATTTTCTTCGGCCTGTTCCTGCTCTACAGCCTCAAGACCTGGCAATACGTGGCGGCCCGTTTGCGGGGGCCCGATGTTCATTTTTTGTTCTACAGCATTAACGCGCTGAGCACGGCCCGGCAGCTGCAGGCCTGGTCGGTGGTGCAGTTCGTGGTGTCGCTGCCGCTGGTTATCCTGGGTGGGTATGCCATGCTGGTGGGCGTGCTTTTTGGGCACTGGCTGGTGCCGCTGCTGATTCCGGCGTACTTACTGGCCCTCATTCGGTACAGCGCCTGGCGCTATGTCCGCCAAACCAATGACCTGGCAACCAAACCGGCGAGTCCGGTGCTGCTGCCGTGGCTGCGGAAATTGCCCAAGCCTCTGTTCAGCCTTTTTCTTTTCGAGGTTCTGCTGAAGAAGCGCGTCACCTACGCTATTACCAAGCTCGCCTCGCTGGCCATCATTGCGCTTGTTTTTGGCGTCTTTCCCGATTCTCACTCCGACCTGCGCCTGATCGGGCTACTGAGTTTGTGCCTTGCCCTGACGCACAGCATCCTGGTCTTTCAGTCGAGCGAGTTCGAGTTGTTTTACCTGCGGTTTGCCCGCAATTTCCCGTATCGCAAGTGGCAGGTGTATGGGCAGCAGGCGGCCCTGTACGGACTGCTGCTGCTACCCGAGCTGGCGTGGCTTTTTGTAGCCGCACCCGTATTTAAGGCTTTCGTTGGCACCGGCCTGCTGCTCGGCGTTACGCTGCTGTATCGGGCCGTGCTGTACCGGCCCGGGCAGCACATGAAGCACTACCTGCGGGTGGTGTTCGGGGTGTTCGTCATTTTTCTGCTGGCAAATCTGTTTGGCCTCACGGCACTGCTGGCAGCCAGCAGTGTCCTGGCCGCCTGGGTGCTGCTGTACCGCCACCACTACCCGGACTAAGGTGTTGGCGAAAGACACTATGCCGCAACTGGCGCGAGTTTAGGAGCAGCCGTAACGCGTGACCAACCTTGCGGTGGAGACTATACCTCCACCGCCACGCCAACGGCAAACCCACAACCGCGCCGCCCGAAGAATTCCGGGCGGCGTTTTGGTGGGCGGCATCGGCGGATGTAGAGACGCATACTTGCGTCTCAATCGTTGAACGACCGGCGCGGCGGCAGCTACCGGCGCGGCCCCAGGCGCTCAGCGGGGAGACGCCGGGTCGCATCTCAACCGTTGCAGACATTGTCTAGGGGAAACTGAGTAGGCGTCATCGTTCAATAATGAGACGCAACTATGCAACGTGCTGCTATCCTATTGGTAAACAATGTATGATATTCCTCGTACGTTGTTTACCCGCACAGGTAAACAACGTACCATATTTTTGACAGTTGTTTACCTATACAGGTAAACAAGTATTACTTTTTGTCGCCGGGTGTTTACCTGGTGCTGGACAATTTACTCCGCTTATGACTACTTCGTCCCTGCCTACCGTCAGTCTCACCGCCGCCGTACGAGCGCACTTGGGCTTGACCGTGCGCCAGCTGGCCCGCTACCTGGGCGTGTCGGGGCCATTCGTAGCGCACGTCGAATCCGGCCGCAGAGGGTTGCCGCCGGCGCTGGTTTCGCGCCTGCTCACTCTCAGCCGTCTGCTTCCTCCGCCCCTGGGCCAGGGCCTGCCGGCGGCGGCGGTGCTGCCCGTCTACGACCCTCTGACTGCGCTGCCCCCGCCGGAGCTGCTGCTGGCCGAGCTACCCGATACGGCTGCACCGGCTCCCGAAGCGCTACGTCGCCGCCTGCGCGACTGCCGCCTGCAGCTGCTTACGCAGGGTTCGCGACTGGCTCAGCTGCAGGCGCGGGCCGCCACGCTGGTTCGTCGCCGCCACGGCCTGGCCCAGCTGCGAGCCGCGCCCCTTCCGGCCGACCCCACCGAAGCCGCTCACTATACCCGTTGGCTGGGCGAGCTGGCCACCGACCTGGCTGTGGCCGACCCCGATCCGGCCGCCGCCGCCGCCACCCGCCACCTGTTGGCCGCCCACGTGACCGGGCTGCGGGCCGAGGTGGCAGCATTGGCAGCCCCCTAACTGGCGCGGGTTTGCCAACACCCCAACACCCTGCCTTCCCAACCCCGGGAAGCCAGATTCACCTTTCCAGCTTACCCCGCGCACTCGATCGGCTATGCCAAGTAACCACTACGCCGGAGCAGCGGTGCCGCGAGCGGCCCGCGTCGGTTAGAGTACATTTCAGGATGGTGTAGCTAGTAGGTCAACGAGACGCCCCCCCCAGCCCCCTCTCCAAAAAAGGAGAGGGGGAGCCAACCGTCAGGATCGTGTCCGGTGTCCCCTCTCCTTTTCAGTCCGCGCATCAAGCGGCGTAGGGGGTCAGGGGGTGGGGTGTTTCGTTGAACGGCCATGTACACCAACTTGAAAACTGCGGTAAGTGGTGTATGGCAGCTGTACTATCGTTCTTTTCGTTTGACTCCCCCTCTCTTCCATGTCGCGCATTAAGCGAAGGAAGGGGGCCGGGGGGGTGAGGCGAATCGTTGCCCGGCAAAACCGCAGCCCTTCTGCTTGCCAGGTAAGCCGGTCGCACCAGCACCCGCCTGATTCAGACAGCCGGAAACTTGATTGAGCGAAAACCCCACACCCGCCGCCCGGCAATTGTCTAGCTTTACCCCATGCGTACGGCCTACAATCGGTGGAAAAAGAGTCTATTAGCCCTACTGGTGGGCCTGGCCGCCTGCTCCTCCCCCGACCAGCCGACCGGCACCCCCACCGCCCAGGATGTCCGCATCCGCTATACCGCCCGCCGCGTAGTGCTGCCCGACGTGCCCCAGCGCGGCCGCATCCTCGACCGCCACGACTCGGTGCTGGTCGCCACCCGCCCGCAGTTTCTGCTCCAGCTGCCCGGCCGCCCCCCGCTCGATACCCTGGCCCTGGGCCTGCTCCTGGGCTGGGATTCCACCACTGTCCGCCGCCGCATTGCCGAGGCCCTGCCCTATCCCGCTGCCCGGCCCGGCTACCCCGTCCAGCTCCGCCTCACCAAGGCCGAAGCCGAACGAATCCGCCGCGACAGTAGCGCCACCGTGCCTCGCCTCACCCTCACCGAGCGCCAACGGCGCGTGTACACCACCGGCGCGGGGGCGCCGGTGCTGGGCTACCTCAGCGCCGAGGCCCAGCCGTTCTTTCGCCAGGCCCGGCGCACCGGGCGGGGCCGCTTCTACCGCCTACGCAACGGCGGCGTCGAAACCTACTACAACGGCCTGCTCAACGGCCACCGCGGCTACCTGCACCCGTTGCTCGATGCCAAGGGCCAGCAGCACGGCACCTGGGCCAAGGACACCGCCTTCCAGCAGGGCCAGGATCTGCACCTGACCCTCGATGCCAAGCTGCAGGCCTACGCCGAAAAGCTGCTGGGGGGCCGCAAGGGCTACCTCGTGGCCCTCGACCCGCGCACCGGCGAAATCCTGGCTTACGTCTCGGCCCCCGTGTACCCGGCCGCCACCCTCACCGCCCCCGACCAGGCCGGGGTGCGGGCCGAGCTGCTGGAGCACGAAGACATGCCGCTCCTGAACCGCCCAGCCATGCTGGCCAACCCGCCCGGCTCGGTGTTTAAGCTGGTGAATGCCGCCGTGGCCCTGCAGCTGGGTGCCATCAGCCCCGCCACCGGCTTCCGCTGCGACCAGTCGCTGGTGAGCTGCGTGCACGACCACCCCAAACCCAAAAGCCTGACCGCCGGCCTGAAGTACAGCTGCAACCCCTACTTCTACCAGGTGCTGCGCAACGTCATCGACCACGTACCCGACAGCCTGACCCAGGATACCGTGGCCGCCCGCCACGCCAACCTGGCCCGGTGGCGGCGCTACGCCCGCTCCTTCGGCCTCGACTCGGTGCTGGGCGCGGATATGCCTCGCGAGGCCCCTGGCTTTTTGCCCACGCCCGCCTACTACGACAAGGCCCGCCGCACCCGGGGCTGGACCTACCGCTCCATCTACTCGCTCAGCATCGGGCAGGGCGAAATCAACCTCACGGGCCTGCAAATGGCCAACATGGCCGCCATCATTGCTAACCGCGGCTGGTACTACCCGCCCCACCTGGTGCGCGGCATCGGGAAAAACGGGCCGCTACCACGCTTCACTGTAAAGCGCCACACCCTCATCGACAGCGCTAACTTCGCCGCCCTGGTGCCCGGTATGGTGGCCGTGCTGCAGCGCGGCGGCACTGCCGACGCCTCCAGTCTGGCCGATGTGGGCATCACGGTAGCCGGCAAAACCGGCACCGTAGAAAACGACGAGGGCGACGACCACGCCGCCTTCGTCGGCTTTGCCCCCGCCGACAACCCCAAAATAGCCGTGGCCGTGTACCTCGAAAATGCCGGCTTCGGGGCTACCGCCGCCGCGCCCTGCGCCGTGCTGGTGATGGAAAAGTACCTGCGCGGCTCCATTGCTCCCAAGCGCAAGCGCTGGGAAAAGCGCATTCAGAACCGGGCCCGGAACGGATACTAAATGGCATCCTTACGAAACGGCGGACCTCCTACTAGCTACTTGGTGGGCTAATAGCGGCGGTAGCCGCAACCAGCCTTACTAATCTGTATTCGCAGGGCTGTTACTACTTCACGATAAACCAGGGGAAGCCTTCTAACTGCTATTCCCAGACGCTGAGATACCCATAGAAAGCTGTGAGCCGCCCAGTAGACTCACGGCTGCCTGCCAGTGTATTAGATACTAGACTTGTTCCTAAATTAGGAACCGATGCTAAAATTTGGCTGTCATGCTGAGCGCAGTCGAAGCATCTCTACCGCTTCGTCCAAGTCGTGCAACGAAGCGGTGGAGATGCTTCGACTGCGCTCAGCATGACGTTCTTTTTTCGTTTCGCTTTATTCAGGAACAAGTCTACTGTATATATATATTGTCGCCGATTTCGTCCCGCGCTATGCTGAAGCGGTGGCGCGTCGCCTGCTCTCCTTTCTATCCTTTCTGCCCTTATCAGCTGCCCATGCGTATTCATCGTTCCCTTGCCCTGTCTGTGCTGCCGATGGCGGCTCTGCTCGTCGCTGCCGGCTACACCCCGGCTCCCATAGCCGCGCCAGCCAACTTCACCCAGGGCATAATCACCACCAAGGTGTCGTTGCCCGGCAACCCCTACGACAAGCTGCTCAGCAAGATCGACCCGGCCCAGGGCAACGTGCAGGCCCAGATGCAGCAGTTGATGAGCAGCCTCACCCCGGCCGAGCAGCAGCAGTTTCAGGTTGAAGCCGCCAAGCTGAGCCCGGCCATGACCATCGGGGCCATGATGCTGCCGCGCAAAGGCACCATCTACTACCGGGGCCAAGAAGCCCGTGCCACCACCGACGGGCTGACGTACCACCTGGAAAACTACTTCAACCACGCCAAAAGCACCGGCCTGCTGCTGCTGGCGGCCCAGGCCAGCCCCGAGCGGGTAGCCTACACCTACGATGCCGCCTCGGTGAAAAAGAGCTGGCAGAGCATTGTCGTCACCGAAGTGGACTACACGGTCAAGCCCACCACCGAAACTGCCCTGGTGGCCGGCTACCCCAGCCAGAAAACCAGTTACACCCTCAAGCCGGGCGCTGCCCCGTCCGAGCCCGGCCCCGGCGAAATGAGCCAGAAGCCCGTGGCCCTCGACGTGTGGACCTCGGCCCAGATTCCGCAGCTACTCAATTTTGCTCACCCCGTATACGTCAAGCAGCAGCAGGGTATTACCAAGCTGGTAGTGTACTTCGACAAGGAGCACAAGCAGCGGATGGTATATGAGTTTGCCAGCGTGCAACCCAAGGCCGTTACGCCACAGGACCTGGAAATCAAAGCCAACACGCCCATCCTGGACTACGCCAAAGACGAGATGCAGATCGGGATGAAGTCGTTGGCCATTATGCTGGGTGGCGGTGGCCCACAACGGCCCAGCCCGGCAGACAGCGGCGAGTAGCCTGCGGCCTCCTCCTCCTTCCAGGGCCCGCCTCCCGTCCGGGAGCGGGCCTTGCGGTTTTATGGATCTTTGGCAGCGGCAAAGGGACGGGCAGGGCGACATCGGGACTGCCCGCCTGCTCGTATTCCTCTCACGGTATTGTTTTGCCGACTTCCTCCCTATGACTATCACCATCGCCCAAAATTCCGCCCATCCTCTCACCGTGTCGCGCCTGGGCTACGGCACTATGCGCCTGCCTGGCCCCGAGGTCTGGGGCGAGCCAGCCAACCGCGCCGAAGCCCTGCAGATCCTGAGAACCGCCGTCGAGTCAGGCGTCAACTTCCTCGATACCGCCGACTACTACGGCGAAGACGTCACCAACCGCCTCATTGCCGAGGCCCTGCACCCGTACCCGGCAGACCTGGTTATCTGCACCAAAGTGGGCGCCACCCGCCGCCCCGACAAAAGCTGGGTGCCCTTCAACACGCCCGCAAACCTGCGCGCCAGCATCGAGAACAACCTGCGCACCCTCCGGCAGGAGCAGATTCAGCTGGTGCACCTGCGCCTGATCGGTCACGGCGGGGTACCGTTTGAAGAGCAGCTCGGAGCCATGTTCGACCTGCAGCGGGAGGGCAAAATCCTGCATGTGGGACTGAGCAACGTGAGCCGGGCCGAGCTGGAAGCTGGCTTGCAAATGGGCTCCATTGCCACCGTCGAGAATATGTACGGCCACGGCCAGCGCACCACCTTACACCTGCCCCACGGCGCAAACCACGGCGGCGAAGAAGTATTAGACCTCTGCGAGCAGTATGGGATTCCGCTTATTCCTTACTTCTCCCTAGTCAACTCCCTGCCCAAGGCTGATTCCAAAATTGCCGACATAGCCCGACAGCACCACGCCACCGAAGCCCAGATCAACATTGCCTGGCTGCTGCACAAGTCGCCCTGGCTGCTGCCCATTCCCGGCACTTCCCAGCTGGCGCATCTGCGGGAAAACCTGCGGGCCGCGGATATCCAGTTGAGTGCCGAAGACCTGACGCACCTGGCGTAGCGGCTCACATCGGCGTGGCCCGCTGCCACGCCGACCTTCCCAGCTCGCTGCGCGGCCTTTACCAGCCCAGCCTGGTCACCTCGCAGGCATATACCCACTACCCGAAAGTCAGCGGAAACCCAACGCCAGACCACGTCTTGGTATAGAGCGCACGAAAAACGCCCGCCGCCTCCGTAGTACGGAAGCGGCGGGCGTTTTTCGTGGTCAGTGTGCTCTTACTTGGCGGGGCTCGGTTGGGCCGCTTTCTGGCGGCGGGCCTCCTCCTGCTGATAGAAAGCTAACTCCTGCTGGTAGGGCGAATAGTCCCAGCCGGGGCGCGTGGCCGCCGCTTTGCGAGCCGCCGCTACAATGGCATCGTAGTGCGCCGTTGGCAGAAAAGAGCTCACCGAGTCGGCCAGAAGCGCCGCGTGGCTCTGCTCCAGCGAAGCCTCCAGCGCCAGAATCTCGGTAGCGCCCTTACCCTTGAGCTTATCCGCGGCGGTGCGCTGGCGCGACACGGCTTGGCCGTGGTAGGTGAAAGGCGTAACATAGCGCTCGGGCGTAACTACCGGCGTCACGACCACCGCGGGCTCGGGCGTGGTGGCGGTTTTCTTTTTACCCGCTGGGCTCTTCTTTTTGTGGGACGCGGCCTGGGCCGCCAGTCGGGCGGCAGCAATACCTCCATTAAGTAGATACAGCTGCGCCTGGGCAAAGTGCACGGATAAAAACAGCGCCAGCGTAAACAGGTACTTCATACAGTAAAAAGCAAAAAAGAAATGGGCGAAGAAGCACGCAAGCTACACCATTGCACTACTACCATCCAAACGGTGAGCAGCCGGTCAGCGCCCAAAACCGCCGGCCAACTACAGGGCCGGCACCACCCGTATTGCCAGCCTCTCCCACGGCTTCGGGTCGCTACGCCGTTGCTACCCACTACTGCCTGCCCCCGGCACCACCCGCCGACTCTACTGCAAAAACACTATACTTACCTCAAATTCCCTGACATTCATCTTCTTACCTTTTCATGTCATGCGAAAATCAAGCGCCACAGTATCCTTGCTGTTAGCACTCAGCAGCGTGGGCTCGCTGAGCTTCCTGCTGGGCCAGCTCCAGAGTCTGGATCTGCATTTCGACCTAGCGGGCGAAGACGACTGCTACTACTGCTAGCCAGAGGTTGCTACCACCGCTCTCCAACGCCCCGCCGGTACCGGTGGGGCGTTGTTGCGTAGAAGCGTGGCCCCTGTACCACCGCGCGACATTGCACAAATCCTATTCAATTTATTGCTCTGCCGATTCCACTACCCAACGTCCATCAGCCGGCCGAGGTCAAAGGCGGGAGCAGGCAATAAATTAGTTATGCTTGCATAACACTTTAGTAATTCTTACGTATTATCTTTGTACCCAACAAGCTGAATTTCTTCTACATACATTTTTTGCCATGAAAAAGACCACCGCCTTTTCGTCTCTGCTGCTCCTCGGCAGCCTCGGGTCATTGGGGTACCTGACCGCTCAATTGAAGAACCTGAACCTGCATTTCGACCTGCGGGGCGAGGATACCAGCTACTACTGCTAAGCTTTCCGGCCCAGCCGAAAAGAACCCAAAGCTCCGCCCCGGCGGGGCTTTGTTCGTTTAGAGCCCCAAATAATCCTGGCTTCAAAATCAGCGCGTTAGAGTAGAAGAAATAAAAAAACCGCATCCATTCGGGCCGGTTTTCGGTACTTCACAGTTCAGCGGCCCACGCGGGGCCGCTGGTATCCTCTCACCCACCGACCACCCCGGGGTGGCGCCCACGAACAGGCGCCGGTCCGGGCATCCGTAAAACGCACTGGTTTATGAACCTAAACAGCCTCCAGGAGCAAGTCAGCTACATCATTGGGCGCGATTTGGCCCGCAATTTTACCCAGCAGGGCCTCGAACTCGACGTGGACGTGCTAGCCGCCAGCATGAAAGAAGGCCTGGCGGGCGAACCCAGCCGCCTCACCCAGGACCAGATGCGCGAAGCCATGGAGCAGCTCCAGGCCCAAATGGGCGGCCCCGAAGAAGACGATGACCACCAAAACTCCTCTGATATGAGCAACAACAAACAAGCCGGCGAAGACTTCCTGGCCGACAACAAGAACAAAGCGGGCGTCGTGACCCTGCCCAGCGGCCTGCAGTACGAAGTGCTGACCGAAGGCAGCGGCAACAAGCCCGGCCCCACCTCCCAGGTAACAACCCACTACCACGGCACGCTGCTCGACGGTACTGTATTCGACAGCAGCTACCAGCGCGGCCAGCCTGCTTCGTTTGGGGTAAATCAGGTTATTGCGGGCTGGACAGAAGCTCTGCAGCTGATGCCCGAAGGCTCAAAATGGCGTCTCTACATCCCCGCCGACCTGGCCTACGGCAAGCGTGGAGCCGGCCGCGACATCGGCCCCGATACGGCGCTGATTTTCGACGTCGAGCTGCTGAAGGTTAATAACTGAAGTACCGCTTCGGCTTCCCGTACGGCTAGTGCCACCCAGCCTCGCTGGGTGAGCACCAGCACGGCCGGGTCCAGTACCCTTGCACCATCGGCTGCCATGCCCGCCACCAACGACGACTTGCTTGCCGCACCGCTACCCATTGCCCCATCACAATCGGTTCCTCCGCCACCACCCACCGTGCGTAGTGAAAACGGCCGCCTGGAGCTAACAGCGGACCGTCTCACAGTGAACGGCCAGCAGTTTGCGCTGCTGGAGCTGGAGGATGTAGAGGTTCAGCCGGTACGCTGGCTGCTGTGGTTTATGCTCGGGGGCCTGGTGCTAGCGGGCTTTACGCTGGCTTTTCTGCAAAACTGGGTCCGTACAATGCCCGCTATGTTTGGCATGGCCACCGGAGCCCTTCTTCTGGCCTATGGTAATCGGGGGGCCAACCGCTTGCGGGTGTTCCGGCTAGGGCGGGAAGCTGCTTATTTCTCTTTTCCGGGTGCGCCAGAGCAGTGGCTCAAACTGGCGGCGGAAGCCAACCGCCGTATCCGGCAGCGGCACGACGCGGCGGCAGCGGAGGCGGAGGCGCTACTAGCAGCGGAGGCTGCGACTTTGGCTGCCGTGACCGACTCCACCGAGCCAACCGCGCCAGCATAACGTGCGGGCAGCACTGCCGGAGCATATAGGTCCGGCTGGCAGTATGCGCTGATTAGTCTGATTGCTCTACCTTTGCCCGCTTTTCTTTTCCGGACAAGCTTCTTCTTTTCCCTCTTCCATGGACGCCAAACACGGGCACACTGCCATTTCTACTGCTGGCTTACTGATTGCCCTGGGCATTATCTACGGTGATATTGGTACTTCCCCGCTGTATGTGATGAAGGCCATCGTGCCCGAACTCATTGACCCGCGGCTTATTCTGGGCGGTATTTCCTGCGTGATCTGGACGCTGACCTTGCAGACCACCGTCAAGTACGTGATTCTCACCCTGAATGCGGACAACAACGGCGAAGGCGGCATTTTCTCGCTCTACGCCCTGGTGCGGCGCAAGGCAACCTGGCTAACAATACCGGCCATCATTGGCGGCGCGGCGCTGCTGGCCGACGGGGTAATCACGCCCCCAATTTCGGTATCCTCGGCCATCGAAGGACTGAAGCAGGTGTACCCGCAGCTGAGCCAGGATACAATTGTCTACATCGTTATTGCCATTATTGCCGGCTTGTTTTTGCTGCAAAGCTTTGGCACCCAAATCGTAGGCAAGGCTTTCGGGCCCATTATGTTCCTCTGGTTTACCATGCTCGGCGTGCTCGGCATCAGCTGGATTGTGCAGAATCCCACGATTCTGAAAGCGGCCAACCCCTATTACGCCTATGAGCTGCTGGTAAAATATCCCGGCGGATTTTGGCTGCTGGGAGCGGTGTTTCTGTGTACTACGGGCGCTGAGGCCTTGTATTCCGACCTGGGCCACTGCGGTAAGGGCAACATTCGGATCAGCTGGATTTTTGTTAAAAGCACTTTGGTTCTGAACTACCTGGGCCAGGGCGCGTGGCTGCTCTCGCACCAGGGCGAACAGCTCAATGGCCGCAATCCTTTCTATGAGCTGATGCCGTCGTGGTTTCTGCTTATTGGTATCGGAGTCGCCACTATTGCTGCCATTATTGCCTCCCAGGCCCTTATCACGGGCTCCTTTACGCTGGTAGCGGAAGCCATTCGGCTGAATCTGTGGCCTAAAGTGAAGCTCAACTACCCTACCGACGTGAAGGGCCAGCTCTACGTGCCCAGCATGAACCGGCTGCTGCTGCTGGGCTGTATCGGCGTGGTGCTCTACTTCCGCGAATCGTCGAATATGGAAGCGGCCTACGGTTTGGCCATCACGCTCACCATGCTCATGACTACGCTGCTGCTCACCGTATGGCTGCGCACGCGCCGGGTACCCATGGTGGTGGTGGTGCTCTTTGCCTTGACGTACGGCATTATTGAGGGCTCCTTTTTGATTGCCAACCTAATCAAGTTTCCGCATGGCGGCTGGGTTTCCCTGGCTATCGGCTCGGCCCTGATGGTGGTGATGTACGTATGGCTGCGGGCTTACTACATCAAGCGCCGCTTAACGGAGTTCGTCAAAATCGACCCGTACATGGATGCGCTCCGGGAGCTTAGCAACGACGAATCGGTGCCCAAATACTCCACCCACCTCGTGTTTATGACCTCGGCCGAACGCAGCTCCGAAATCGAGTCGAAGATCATCTACTCCATCTTTCAGAAGCGCCCGAAGCGGGCCGACATCTACTGGTTCGTGCACGTCGATACCACCGACGAGCCCTACACCATGGAGTATAAAGTGGTGGAGCTGGCTCCCGACGATGCCTTCCGCATCACCTTCCGGCTGGGCTTTCGGGTAGAGCAGCGCATCAATCTGTACTTCCGCAAAGTGGTGGAAGACCTGGTGCGCAACAAAGAAGTGGACATCACCTCCCGCTACGAGTCGCTCAGCAAGCAGCACGTCACGGGCGACTTCCGCTTCGTAGTGCTGGAGAAATTCCTGTCGGTAGAGAATGAGTTTCCGGTTATGGAAAAGCTGGTGATGCAGGCCTACTTCTACATCAAGCAGTTCATTGCCTCCGAAGACAAGTATTTCGGACTCGATACCTCTTCAGTGAAAGTCGAAAAAGTGCCGCTGGTAATAACCCCCGTGCGCGACGTTGCCCTGACGCGGATTACGTAGCAGTTGTAGAATTTGTCGATTTGTTCGGCATGCCGAAAAAGCCCCGTTGCGTTGCAGCGGGGCTTTTTTGTGCTGTATCAGAGCCACAGCCGACCTAACTCCCACTATTCCAGAGTGAAACCCACTTGCATTTAACAGTGATTTTTATTCCTTTAGACTATTACTCCATTCTTTTCTACCCCAAACACCCACAACACTATGCGTATCCCTACCCTTTCCGCAGCGCTGTTGGCGCTGCTGTTGGCAGGCTGTCAGCGGGAAGCCGACGAGCAGCAACCCCAACCCGCCGAGAACCCGCAGGAAGCCCTGAGCCCGCAGCAGCTCGACGAGCAAATCATGACCAGACTGCGCCAGAGCGGCAGCTTCGACTGGAACCAAACCACCCCGCACTTCGTCTGGAGCGCCCTAACCCGCTCCGACTACGTGCTTTCGGTGGGCTACCGGCCAGCAGGCAACACTGGCGCTATTCCTACCGATGCCGCCACCGACCCCACCTGGCAGGCCGCGCGCCAGCAGGTGCTGGCGCTTATTCTGGCCGAGGAGCGCAAAGTCCGGCCCGAACTGACACTGAACGACTTACTGGCCTATGAGGAAAACGTGCTGCCCGTGCTGGATGTAACGGTTCGGGAGCTAAGCACCATTCAGCGGCTGCGCGAATCGCGGCTGGTGCGCTACGCCGAGCCCATCGGCTACGAGCCAAACCGCGCCGCCGCCAATAAAGCGGCGGCCGGACTTAGCAGCAGCGGCTGCGGCAACAACACCGCCACGGCCGGCCTCGTGGCCGGGGCCGACTACACTGCGCTCAGCAACGGCAGCAAGTCGTCGTGGAACCAGGCAGACCAATACCACGGTGTGCGGGCCGGCTGGAGCCAAAGCACCGGGGAAGGCATCAAGCTGGTCATCATCGATTCAGGCTCTTCCGACACCCAGGAAAATCTGGGTTCTGCCTTCAATCAGGGCCTGAGCACGGGCCGCACCATCGAGCGCCTCGTCACGCTGCCACGCAACTCCTTATTCGGCATTCCCTACGGTGCGCAGGAAACCCCGAACGACGGCTGCGGCCACGGCACCAGCATGGCTGGGGCGGCAGCCGCGCCCCGGGGCACCGATGGCGCCGCCGTTGGCATGGCCTACAACGCCAGCCTGATAACGATACGGGCTTCCGAAGACGTATTCATTGACGGGAGCCGTGAGGTGAAAGGCGTCTCGGACGCGTACATTCTGGCCGCCAACCGGGCCGATGTGCGCATCATCAGCATGAGTATGGGCCGCCTGACGAACTCGTCGCAAATGACGGATGCCATCCGCTACGCCTACGGCAAAGGCAAGCTCCTCTTCTGCGCCGCCGGTACTTCCTTCGACTGGACAGCCGGCTGGGTAGGCGTCATTTACCCGGCCTCGCTGCCCGAAGCCGTGGCCGTAACGGGCGTGAAAGACAACCTCACCACCCGCTGCGACGAATGCCACACTGGCGCTGACGTCGAATTCACGGTTGTGATGCAGCGCACCAGCATTGACCGGCGGCCGCTCACGCTGGCCATGAGTGGCGACGCGCCCAGCACTGTAGGCGGCTCCTCGGTAGCCACGGCCAGCATGGCCGGCCTAACGGCTATGGTATGGGCCCGCTACCCCACCGAAACCCGCGCCCAGATTATGAGCCGTCTCGTAGCCAGCAGCAGCAACCGCAACGCCCGCAGCAGCAGCTTTGGCTGGGGCCGGGTAAACGTGGGCGCGGCCGTGGGTGTGCTGCCCCTGTAAGTAACGGCGAATAGAATGCACAAAAAAGCTGCAGAGAATTTCTCTCTGCAGCTTTTTTGTGCGCTAGCTGGTAATCTGGCTAGCCTATTTCGTGCGCAGCCACTTAGCGAATACTGCTTGCTGCTGCGCCGTGGCGTTGGGCAATTTCTCGATGCGGTAGCGCTGGGTGCTGCCAGCCATAAGCGGGAAAGTAACCTCTTTCATCTGCCCGTCGCGGCTAACCAGCAGCGTGACGGGCGTGCCCACTGGCTGCCCCGCCAACAGCTTATTGGGGTCGTCGGTGACGCGGGCTCCGTTGAGGGCCAGAATTTCGTCGCTCACGCTCAGGCCGCCCTGCCAAGCGCTGCCGTCGCGCAGCACGTTGGCCACCGTGAACTTGCCGCCGGTCGTGCTGACGCTGGCGCCCAGCGCGGCATCGGTGGTGAAGGGAGTGTTGGTTAGCGTCAGACCCGCGTAGCCCAGAGCAGTGGCGTAGGGCAGTATTTCAGTGCCATACACGTTTTTGCGAAAGAAATCGTCGAAGCGGCGGCCAGCTACCTTGGCTACGGCATCCTGGTATTCGTCATCGGTGAAGCCCCGGCCGAGCTGCTTGTAGTAGCGGTCGTAGAGGTAGCGCATCACATCGTCGAGGCTTTTCTGCCCCTTGGTTTCGTTGATGATCATCAAGTCCAGCACCGCCCCGATTACTTCGCCTTTGTCGTAGTAGCTGATGCCGGTGTTCTGCGAGTTCTCATTGGGCCGATAGTACTTAATCCAGGCGTCGAAGCTGGATTCGGAGGCTGCCTGCTGCTTGTTGCCGGGCGTATTCTCGACCCGGCCAATGCCATTGCTCAAGTCGGCCAGATAGCCTTCCGGCGTCACGAAGCCCGCCCGCTGCACAATCAGGTTGCTGAAGTACTCGGTGCCGCCTTCACTCACCCACAGCATGTGCGTGTAGTTTTCAGCGTCATAGTTGAACGGCCCCAGGGCTACCGGCCGAATGCGCTTCACGTTCCAGAGGTGAAAATACTCGTGCGCCACCAGGCCCAGAAAGCCCTTGTAGCCACTTTCGGTGCTGTAGGCATTGCGCGAAACCGAAAGCGTGGTCGAGAATAAGTGCTCCAACCCGCCGGTGCCCCGGTCGATGTTATGGATGATGAACAGGTAGCGGTCCAGGGGGTTCTGGCCCACTACGCGGTGAGCTTCCTCGCACACCCACTTCAAATCCGTCAGCAGCCGGGCTTCATCATACTTGGGGTTGCCAAACATGGCCACGGTGTGCGGCGTACCGTTGGCTTCAAAAGTCAGCACTTTCTGCGTCCCGATTTCAATCGGCGAGTCAGCCAGCTCGTCATACGAAGCCGAACTGAACGTGAAAGGCGTACCGGTAGGCTTCAGACTGGTTGATACCTGATTCCAGCCGGGCGCGGGCTGCACCGTCAGGGTGCTGGGCAACTGCTGACCATCGGCGGGAAACATGAACACACTCGTGCCGTTCAGGTAGCCGTGGGCCGCGTCGATAAAGCTGGTGCGCACGCTCAGCTCAAAGGCGTACACGCGGTAGCGCACCGTGAAGTCTTTGGCTTTGGGGTGAAATACGCGCCAGGTGTTCTTGGTAATTTTCTCGGTTCGCAGCACTTCGCTTCCGGCTTTTGCCGTGAAGCCTTCTACATTTTTGGCAAATTCCCGCACCAAGTACGAACCGGGAGCCCACACCGGCATTTTCACGTCGGTATACTGTTTGCTGAAACCGCCTAGGGCCATTTCAACCTCAAAATAATGGGTTTGCGGAGCCGGCATCGACAAGGTATAACGCAGCGTGGGCGCGGCTAGCGCCACACCAAACTGACTTAGCAGCAGCACCAAAGCTGCCGCCAGTGCCAGACGGAAACGGGAATGGGACATGAAAAGGGAAGAGTTGGAATGAAAAATAAGCGGAGCAATTGTACTCCGACACCAGAAAAGAGTCGGAGTTGCAAAGTAAGGCTGAATTTCGGGCCTTTTCACCCCGTCCGGCTGCAGAGTGGCCGGGGGCCGGAACCTGAAGTGTAGCTCCTCCGTTAGCCCGGTCAGGAACCGCTATTCACCCTCCGGCGGTCCGCTTCTGGGTATGCGCTACGTCTGGCTTGCTTTTCTCTCTTTGGCCGCAGTATTAGTGGGCCTGATTGGGTGGCAGCGACTGCGGCCAAGCGCTTCGACTCCCCTGGCAACGGCCCCGGCCGCCGCCCCCACCGCGTTGGTAGCCAAACGCTCAGCAGCCGAGGTGGCCCAGCCTACTACTGCCCTTTGGGCTACTGTTAAGCCCGTGCCGCGTGCCGACAGCATAGTCCGGTTTGCTATGCAGCAGATTGGGGCTGAGTATTGCTATGCCGGCACTACGCCCACGGGCGGCTTCGACTGCTCCGGCTTTCTGACCTTTGTCTACAGCCATTTCGGCATTCAGGTGCCGCACTCCACGGCGCTGCTGCACACTACGGGCAAGCCTATTCCCCGCGAGCAGGCCCGCAAAGGCGACATGGTGATTTTCACGGGTACTGCTACCACTTCTGCTACGCCGGGGCACGCGGGCATCGTCATTTCCGACCCTGGTCAGCCTATTCGCTTCATTCATTCCTCCTCGGCCCGCAAAGAGTCCGGAGTTAAGATTAGCAGCGTGGAGAAAACCGATTACGAGCGGCGATTTATGGGCATCCGGCGCGTCCTGTAACACGGAGTGGATATATTTTTTCTTCTGTTCCCTTGCAGGCAACACCACTGCGGTAGCCTGCGGCTTAGTAGATAGCCTATAAAAAACGATACCCGGTCGCCTATGCAGAACCTTCTGAGAGGCTGCTGGGCGAACCGGGTATCTAATCCTTCAAATCTTACCAAGCGACGAGTCTGGGGTACAGCCCCGTCATCCTTTGTGTAAGACCTTGCCAGAATGCGGGAATCCACCCTAAAGGGCTAACAAAGATTCCGCGCGAAAGCTGTTGTTAAGCGCGTCCGGCGGTGAAGCGGACTACATTCGACAGGCTTGGCAGGATTTGTTTGGGACTACTAGACATTTTGTACCTCCTTTCTTTAGATCCGACATCCCCCACCGGCGCGGCCCAGCACCTTAGGGCTGCTAGGATGGGGTCGTAGCACTCACTACTGGCTGGTAAAGTCAAAAGAGCCTGGGATGGTTCAAAATAAAACCGCGTTTTTCCGCCCCTTTTACGGGCTATATTACCCATCCCATTGATTGTCAGGGTGTTTTTTTTACGAATCATTCTCCTCCCAGCGCCTTTTTTTATTCGTCTCAGTCATTGGCCTCAAACTTGCAAACAGTCATTTCAGCTTTAAAGTCTTGTGCATGCCGCGCATTCCAGACTTTTCTCCTATCTTTTTCCCGTCCACATCCCACTCACTCCTATTTCCATGAAAAAAACATTGTTCCTGTGTCTGACCCTGTTGCTGGGTTTTACAGGCATTGCTTCGGCCCAGAAACTCTCCCCACTTGGTATCTGGACCAACTCGGAGAAGAAGGCCACATTTGAAATCTACCAAAACGGCGACAAGTTGTATGGTAAAATCGTGTCGCTAACGGTACCCATCGACCCGGCTACGGGCAAGCCCAAGCTCGATCCGCAGAATCCAGACGCGAAATTGCGCAACCGCCCACGGCTGGGCATGGTGTTCATGAAGGACTTCAAGAAGGACAGCGAAAACAAGTGGGACGACGGCACCATCTATAATCCCGAAGATGGCAAAACCTACTCCTGCTACATGAAGGTGCTCAATGCCAATACCATGGAAGTGAAAGGCTATATTGGCTTTTCTCTGATTGGAAAATCGCAGACCTGGACGCGCATCAAGTAGCGGCGTTCGTTTGTCGGCTTACAGAAGCGACGCTCCATTGGGGCGTCGCTTTTTTGTGCTACCTTCCTTCTCTCAGGAACCCTTAGCCAGCGCGTTGCGGTTTAAAAGCATACCACCCCCAGCCATCTTGAAAACCCTCCTGCTTAGTGTACTGCTGTTACTGATCTGCTCTTTTGGAGCCAAGGCTCAGGCAGTGATACCCGTGGGGATCTGGGCCGACGAGACGGGCGAGTCGCACATCGAGATTTACCGCTGCGGCGAGAAGCTCTGCGGCCGCCTGGTCTGGCTGCGGGAGCCTCAGGAATCGAACACCGGCCGCCCGAAAGCCGACCTGCACAACCCGGACCCCAGCAAGCGCAATATGCCGCTGCAGAATCTGACCGTGCTCCAGAACCTGCGCTACAATGCCAATTCCGAACGGTGGGAAGACGGCGAAATTTATGACCCTAATAACGGCCACACTTATTCCTGCTACATGAGCCTGACCAAAGACAAGCTGGAAGTAAAAGGCTATATCGGCTTCGCTATCATTGGCCGGTCCCATTACTGGTCGCGCGTGCGGCCCTGACCTACGCCGCCAGCTCTAGTCTGCAACAGCACCGCCAGCCGTTGCAGACTGGCAGTGGTAGACACCATCGACGAGGGCGCTTTTGCGGCCGCCGCAGCCTTTAAAATACTTCTTCAATCCGGTAGGGCTTGCCCCGAAAGCTGAACGTGTCGCCGACCCGGCTGCTGGCCATGGCCTGATAGAGCGGCGAAAAAGCAGAAATGGCGAAATAAAGCTCGTCCTCTATTTTGATTTCACCCAGGCTGACGGCAATATAAAACCGTTGCGAATCGGTGATAACTACTGTGCCGACGCCAGGCTGATCTTTGGGAGAGCGAGCTTCCGGCACACGCCGCAGGGCTTGCAACCCATTGAGGGCCTCGTCGAGTTGCCGGGCGAACAGGTCGCGCTGAATCTGGCAGGCCTCCCAGAAGGACTCAAACTTATCCTCCGTGGCGCTCTGGCTTTCGATGGCACTTTCCTGTACCTCGAGCATCGCCTGGCGCGCCGTATCGGCTTTTTGCTGCTGCACCCGGCGGCATTCGGTGAGTAATTGTTGTTTTAGAACGGTACGTTGTTTGGTTGTCATAGAGTAGGTTGCAGAGTGATATAGAAAGAAAAGGACAAACCAGTGCCCGCTGGGGCTGCAATGCACCAGCAAAAACTATTTCAGAACCCTAGTGTTTCTTTTCAAACCTAGTACTATCCCTTGTTTACTTTTATCAAAAACATTTTCTCCTCCCCTTCCGGCACGGAGGCTACCAGCTGGCAGCCCCTGTCGCGGACGACGAGCCAACAGCGGACCCACGAGCAGTGGGTGGCGCAGCAAGTGTATCTGAACTGGATGGGTCCCTACTTTAAAGCGTATCACTTCCAGAAAACCGGGGTGTGCGCCAAGCAATTTCGCGTGCAGCTGCTGAAGGAGCCAGGCCGCCAGGGCGCGGTGTTCTTCTACGACCCCAGCATTGGCCCCGGCAACTTTCGCCATTTGTTCGACTTCATTCGCGACCAGATGCTCACGAAAGGGTATAACCTATCGGTATCGGACCGGCGGCTGGTGAAGCACGAGCGGTATGCGGAGTGCATCGACAAGCATTTTCTGAAGCCCATGCCCCACGATTGCGCTGCTACGGGCCGCTGCGACCAACTGTTTGGCAACGTCACGATAGATCTTATCAGCGTCAACGGGCAGCCGGGTTTCATCCGGGTTTTTGCGAACCCCTACCACGACAGTATTTTCACGACGGCGGCCTCCTTCGATTCGCTGATGGAAACCGTATTTAATTTTCCGGTGGCCCCGCCCGAGGTGCAGCAGCTTATTGCGCACTATTACAAATAGCGTTGGTATTTCATAGGCCCAAAAAAGCCCTGCTGTAGCTACAGCGGGGCTTTTTTGGGCCTATGAAATCAGCTTACTCTCGCACAAACCGGGCGAAGGAAACGGCGCCCTCCGGCGTAGTGAGGCGCAGGTGATACAAGCCAGCCGCCAGCGTGCGGGTGTTGAGCTGACTTTGGGCGGCTCCTACGGTTTGGCGCAGCACTACGCGGCCCGTCATATCCGATACTTCCGCCTGTGCCGTGCGCATCGTCAGGTTGGCGAGCTGCAGCACTTCCCGGCACGGGTTCGGATACACTGCCAAAGGCACCATCTGAGCGGCGGCCTTGGTAGCCAACGCATTGTCGCGGCTTACGACGCCGTTGCCGTTGAGGACCCATTGGTTGGGGTCGAGCTGAATGCTGACGATAGTGCCCGCCGTGGGCAAGTTGAAGGTATTTTCCTGCTGGCTCTGGCGCAGCCGCACGATTTGGCTGGTGCCGTTGCTGTAGTTGATTTTGTAGTCGAGCTCGGTATCGAAAAACGGTGTTATTGATGCCATAGAAACTGCTTCTGTCGTTTTCAGAAAGAGCGAGTTGCCAATCTGGTTCCAGCGCACCGTGAACGTAGGGTAGCCTTCGCCCTGAATCCACTGCCGGAAAAAGGCATCGAGGGAGCGTCCGGCTTCGGCTTCGAAGACACGCTGCATATCGATGGTGCGAGCCGTGCTGCCGCTGTAGCGGGTTTGGTAGGTGCGCAGGGCCCGGAAGAACTTGACGTCATCGTTGAGCAAATAACGCAGCATGTGAATGACGGCAGCACCCTTCCGGTAGCTGAGGCGGCTGCTGAAGATCCGGTTAACATTGGTCGTATCGGGCACGAGGACGCTGCCGCCGGGGCTCTGTATGGCGGAGGCATGCACGTTGTCCATCCAGCTGCGGGCGGTGAAGGGGGCGGTGCTGGCGAAGGCCGTCAGCGACATATATTCGCCGTAGGTAGCAAAGCTCTCATTGAGCCAGATATCTCGCCAGGAGGCGCAGGTCACGTTGTCGCCGAACCACTGGTGAAACAGCTCGTGGGCTGTGAGCGTGAAGGTGAAGCCGTCCTGAGTCGTCATGGTCTGGTGCTCCATGCCGCCCCCGATGGGGGCCATGGCATGGCCATATTTTTCCTTGGCAAACGGGTAGAGACCTACCAGATTCGAGAAATTCTCGATGAAGCCCGGCGTGCGGTCAATCTCAGTTTTGTAGGTATTCAGCGCATTGGCATAGATGTAGTTGACCACCGGGATACGGGGTCCGCCTGCCGGGTTGGCGTAATTTATATACTCGATGTAGGGCGCTACGGCCACCGAAACCAGGTAGTAGGCAATCGGGTTGCGCGACTTCCACTCATAGCGGCTTTTGCCGTTGGGGCGCGGCGTCACGCGCTCCAGCACCCCATTAGAACCGACTTTGTTGAGGCTCTGCGTCGTAACCCATACATCCGAGGAGTCGGCCTTGTCGGTTAGCACTTGCTTGCAGGGCCACCACTCGAAGGCATTGAAGGGCTCGCTCAGGCTCCAGGTGACGTTGACGCCGAAATCCTGATCTACGGCGGTATTCAGGGCATCGCCAATGGCAGCTGCGCCCCCATTGGGTGCCGTGCCCCGGTAATAAATGTAGGCCTCAAACAACGAGCCGGCCGGCGCGGGCTGGGCCAGCCGCACGGTTACGTCGCCGGCGGCCCGGCGGCTGCCCACCGCTTTCTTACCGTTCACGACCACGGAGTCGATGATAAAGGTGGGATAGAGCTCAAAGGCCAGGGAGTCGAGCGGCTGAGCACCGTTCAGCGCCTTCATGCGCGCGGAGCCCTCCACATAGCGCGAGTTGTTTTCCAGGGCAATGTCGAGCTTGTAATACTTCACGTCGTAGCGCTCCATCTTCTGCCGGTGCCGAACGGTGGTGGCGGGTTGCCGCAGGGCAGCGTTTTGGTGCATTTGGGCGCAGCTAATGGCCGCATCGACGGAGGAGGCAGCCTGGGGCCGGGACCCGGAAATCTGCGCCTGGGCAGCTCCCGTTATCAGCCAGGTAGCCAAAAAAGAGTAAAGAATACGACGCATGCGAAGAGGGTGAAATGAATACGGTATAGGTCGCCAGCCGGCCACCCGATAGGAGGATTGCGAAGATACGCTTCAGGTTGCAAACTCCAGGCTTGGGGCTGGGGTTCCGGCCGCAGGTTTTGTATCTTTCGAGAGGTCCTTTTCTGTACGCGTATGACTCATTTCCTACCCCGGGTTTTATTCGCTTTTCTGGTACTACTAGTGGCCGGCGGCGCGGCGCGGGCTACGCATATCGTGGGCGGAGAGCTGGATTTGCAATACGAGTTTGGCAGCCGCTACCGGATCAATCTGAACCTGTATTTCGACGCCGTGTATGGCAACCCCGGCGCGCTGGACAACAACCTGACGATCAGCATTTTTGAAATGGGCACCAACCGGCGGATGCGCAATCTGCCCTTGCCCCTGGTTTCCAATACCACGGTCGTCTATTCCGACATTGCCTGCACGCTGCCCATTTTGGGCACCCGCCGCATTCAGTACTCCAGCGCTATCGACCTGCCGGGCGATACGTACAACAATCCCATGGGCTACTACGCGGCCGTGGAGCGCTGCTGCCGCAACAACAGTATCCGCAACATTCGCTCGCCCGGCAGCGCGGGCCAGACCTACTACCTGGAGTTTCCGGCGGTGGTGCGCAACAAGCAGCCGTTCGTCAACTCCACCCCCCGCATATTCCCGCCCCTGAGCGACTATGCCTGCCGCGGCGAGCTATTCTACTACGACTTCGGGGGGCAGGATGCGGATAAGGATTCGCTGGTATATGAGCTAACGACGCCCCTGAACGGGTACTCCAGCTTCGGGGTGCCCAAGCCCGCGCAAGCGGGCCCCCTGCCCTACTCGCTCGTGCAATGGATGCCCGACCTGAGTGAGCTTGCTCAGATTCCTGGCACCCCGGCTCTCACCGTGGACCGCTTGACGGGCCGCTTGCAGGTGCGCCCCAGTCAGCTGGGACTTTTCGTATTCGGCATCAGATGCCTGGAGTATCGCAAGGGCGAAAAAATCAGCGAGGTGCGGCGCGACTTTCAGCTGCAGGTAATCGACTGCCCACAAAACGTCAAACCCTCCATGACGATGTTTGTGCCCGGTAGCAGCAAGCCGTATCAGGTGGGCAAAGACGTGGTGCGCCTGGCACCGGGCACCAGCCGCTGCATCAAGCTGCGCTTCACCGACCCCGACCCTGCGTCCAGGCTTAGCTTATCAGTGCGGCCGGTCAATTTCACGTCGCCGCTGCCTACGTTTTCCGTTACGCAGGGCACCGTGCGGGCCACGGGCGCCCCCGATACGCTGGTGTCGCAGCTATGCTTTCCGACTTGTTTCACTACCAAGGGCAACGAGTACCTGCTCGACATAATTGTGGCCGACAACGGCTGTAGTCTGCCGAAGCGCGACACGATTCGGGTGGCCTTTACCAGCGTGCCCGACCCCAACGACCCGCCACAGGTAGCCACTACCGCCGGGCCCGGCCTCCCTCTACGGGTTCGAATCGGCGACGTAGTGACGTTTCAGGTGACGGGCCAGGACGCTGACGGCGACCCGGTGACGCTGGAAATGACAGGCCGCAACTTTGCCCCGGCCAGCGTAGGCGCTTCGTTCCTGCAGAATACGACCGGCGCCCAGGTGCGCGGCACGTTCAGCTGGCGCGTGCCCTGCCCACCTACCGACAAGCTGTTCTACGAATTCGAGTTTGCCGCCGCCACCAGTCCCTGCAACGAGCGGCAGACGTCGTCCCCCATCCTAATCCCGATTCAGATTGACTACAGCAACACGCCGCCCACCCTCACGTCCTCGTTCCCGCCCGAAAAGCCGGACTCCCTTACTATAATCAGGCGGCTCCTGGGGAATGTATTCACAGCCACGCTGGAAGGGCTGGATGCCGACAATGATGGGCTAACCTTGACGGCTACGGTGAAGAACTACACGCTGGCAGCGGCCGGCATGCGCTTCACGCCCCGGAACGGACCGGGCAAAGCAACCGGCACGTTTGAGTGGCTGCCAAACTGCGAGGTGGCCAACCGCGACAATATGGAAGTAACCTTTCAGGTAGTGGATGCCACCTGCCGCCCGGTGGGCAAAGCCCGCACGGTGCGCTTTGCGGTGCAGCGCCCCGTAGCGCCCGACTTTATGCCGCCCAACATCTTCACGCCGAACAAAGACGGAATCAACGACCACTTCGAGCTGCCTACCCTACCGCCTGACTTCTGCGAGTCGCGCCTGGCCAACATCAAAATATTCAGCCGCTGGGGCAATCTGGTGTATCAGACCACCGACCGCAGCTTCCGGTGGGATGGTGGCGGCCGGCCGGCCGGCGTGTATTTCTTACTGATTGATTTCACCGATAAAAGCTTCAAGGGCACCGTTACGATTGCGCCGTAGTACGTTGTGATAAGCGCACAAAAAAGCCCCGGCACGTAGTTAGTGCCGGGGCTTTTTTGTGCGCTTATCAGTGGTGGCTGGCGGTTAATACAAAAACAGAAAAACAGCGAACAACGCTACCCAAAGCACATCAATAAAATGCCAATAGATATTCAGCATACGTAACTGGCGGTGGCGGTACGGGTCGCGGATAAATACCAATGTGCGGACGGCATCACGCGAGGCGTGCATGGTGCGCAGCATCAGGGCTAGCAGCACCAGCATGCCCCCCAACAAGTGGGCTACGTGCAGGGCCGAAATCAGGTAGATGTAGGTGCCGCTGGCCTCGCCCACGAAGAACACGCCTTGCAGCATCAGCTCCCGCCAGCCCAATACCTGCAGGCCGGCGAAGATGCTGCCCAGCAGCAGCGTGGCCCCCATACACCGGATCAGGTTGCGCATATCGTCGGAGCGGTAGATGCGCCTAGCTTGGCTCAGCGTGTAACTACTGATGAGCAACACAATGGTACTCAGGGAAAAATAACGGGGCAGCGGATGAATACCGACAGGAGACGCGCTCTGGGTACGGGTCTGCACGTAGGCCGTCACCAGAATCACAAACATAATCGTGATGCCAATCATGCTCAGGTACAGAAGCATGAGGAGCGGCGGAACCCGCTCGATGCGGGTGAAAGCAGAAGGCGGGCGACCAGCACCTACTTTGTCTTTGCGTTCTTTATCAGAATTCATCATCGGGGTGAGAGGAACAGCGTACGTTCTGGCAAACCAAACCAAGAGCCATAAGTTCCGCAATCGACCACGCCGACGGTACCAGGGGCTATGTAGCAAGATACGTAAAATACCATTTCTCGGGCACCCTTAGCCGGGATTAATCAGCCCGAAAAAAAGACCCGATTTTTCCCCACACGGCGTTGAGCGTAATTTTGGGGGTGCGGCCGGCCCCGAAAGTGACGTACGTTTTGCCCGCCACCCGCAAGTCGAGCACCAACCCCAGCTGCCGGGCCAGGTCGTTAAGCTGCTGCATGGGGTCGGGCGGGGTATCGGCAGACTTGGGCTTTTTCTCGCCAGCGGGCTTGGGTGGGCCGCTGGTGAGCTTGTCGAGCACCCGCTGGCTGGGCAGGTTCACAATCAGGTAGGACCCCGAGCCCGCTATCTGAATATCGTCGCCGTCGAGGGAAATAACCAGCCGGGCTTCAATGTCGAGGCCACTAGCCAAGGGGCTGCGGATTGGAAGGCGGCAGCGACACAGCAACAGGGCTGGCTGGTGGGTTGTCGCCCCGAGTCCGGATGCGGAGCGAGCCATTCAGCCGCCAGGTAGCGGGCGCCGCGCCGGGGTTCAGGGCGTTGGGCACCTGCAGTTCCATCTGGTCGAAGGCGCAGGTCAGCTCCACGCCGCCGGAAAGCTTGGTCAGCAACGAGGCAGCCATGTCGGCCCAGGTGCCGGATGATTGGGAAGAATCAGCCATAGGAATGAGGTGGTAAAGGGGAAAGGAAGAGAAACGATACCCGGCAAACGTGCCCGGGCCGCGCAAGTTACGGGGCCGGAGGCTGCCGCGCCACTCCTGGCCGGTTGTTTGCCTAGCGGAGGTATATCTAAATAAAGCGGCCTGCGTATGTTGCCCAGGTTCCGCGCTACTGTTCACCTTCCCGCCTTATGCTCGCTCTGCCCTCCCTTCGTTTTATGTATCCCCTGGCGCTGGCCCTGCTGTCGGCCTCGGCGGCCGGGGCTCAGGTAGCCCAGAAAGCGCCCGATAGCCTGGCCGGCCCCACTACAGCCACCACAAGCGCTGCTCCCGACTGCGCCCACCCGTTCGGACTCAAGGACAACATGGAGCGCGTCTACCGCATTACTACTGCCGATGGCAAAGCGGCGGGTGAGCTACGGATGCGGGTAGTGAGCCTGGGGACGAAGATGAATAAGAAAAAAACCGTGGAAACCCACACGGCACTACTCAAAAGTGGCCTCTACGACAGCAAGAACCGCTTGCAAAGCATGCAGGACCTCACCTTTGCCTGTCGGTCGGACACGAGCTACACCGACGGCATGGCGGAGTTCAAGCCCGAAAGCCTCCGCTCCTTCCGGGACCGAAAGCTGCTCTATGCGCCCGTAGCCCTGGCCTGGCCCCATCAGCCGAAAGTAGGCGCACAGCTGCCCGACGGGGGCAGTCAGGTGCAGGTGAGCAGCTCGGTGGTCGATATTGCCAAAGTCAGCAGCTTTGCCCGCAAGCGCAAAGTGGTCAGCGGCCCCGAGTCCGTGACGACGCCGGCCGGCACGTTTTCGTGCTACAAAGTGGAGTCGGAGCACGAAGACGCCACCACTGCCCGCAAGGACATGGTTATCCGCTCGGCCAACCGGGTCGTGGACTACTACTCGCCGGCCGTGGGCATCGTGAAAACGGAGGTATATGGCAAAAATGGCAAGCTCGCCCAGATCCGAACCCTGGTCAGCAGCAGTGGCGGCGTGGGGCGCTAGGCGAAAACCAGTATTTGAGTATTTTAGGGGCCGAATCATCGGCCCCTTTTTTTGTCCCTCCTATGACCTTCCAGCATTTTGCCCTAGTAGGCTGCTTGAGTAGCCTCGCCGCCTGCCAATCGTCGCCGTCGGCGACGAAAACGGGCGCGGCCACTACCACCGCTGCCGCTGCTACCACAGCAGTCGGTAACACGTACGGCGCGGCCATAACCGCCGACGGGGCCCGGCCCATGCGGGAGCTGCGCCAGGCCCTGGGCACCCAGGATTCGGTGCGGGTGAAGCTGACGGGTACGGCCTCCGAAGTCTGCCAAGCCAAGGGCTGCTGGCTGACGATAGCCACCGCTGAAGGCAAGCAAATGCGGGTACGCTTCAAGGATTACGCCTTTTTTGTACCCAAAGACATCAGCGGCAAAACTGTGGTTGTGAATGGCTGGGCCCACCGCGAGGAAGTACCCGTCGAGGATTTGCGCCATTACGCCCAGGATGCGGGCAAATCGGCGCAGGAAGTGGCGGCTATTACCCAGCCCGAGGAGCAGCTCAACTTCGAAGCCGACGGCGTGCTGGTGCAGCCGTAACAGTGCTTACCACTTCCATCGTACTTCGCCTTTAGTACAAAAAGCCCTTTGCCACTTACTGGTGAAGGGCTTTACGTTGAAAAAAAGGTAACCAAGCACTGCACTCCAGATTCTTCGCCGGCGTATGCCGGCTACCGAATGACGGACGTAGTGAGAAAACCCAAGCGCCGGAAACATTTGTGCTTCGTAGCCAACCCTGACCCCAAGCCGGTTATTTTTGCCCCATGCCCGACCAAGATTCAATTCAGCACCGCATCAGCACGCTTACCGCGTGGCTACACCACCTCAACCACCAGTATTACCAGCAGGATACCTCCGAAGTAACCGACCAGGAATTCGACCAGCTGCTGGCCGAGCTTCAGGCGTTGGAAAAAGAGCATCCCGATCTGGCCCTGCCCAACTCGCCGACCCAGCGCGTGGGCGGCACCATCACCAAGCAATTTGCGACGGCCCCGCACCGCTACCCCATGCTGAGCCTGGGCAATACTTATTCGGAGGCCGACCTGCGCGACTTCGACGAGCGGGTACGCAAGGGGCTGGAAGGCGCGGAGTTTGCCTACGTCTGTGAAATGAAATTCGATGGCGTGGCCATGAGCCTAACCTACGAGCAGGGCCAGCTGACCCAGGGCGTGACACGCGGCGACGGCACCCGCGGCGACATAGTGACCAGCAACGTGCGCACCATCAAGAACCTGCCGCTGCACCTCCGCGCCGCCGGGCCGGCCCAGCCCCCGGAGTTTGAGGTGCGAGGCGAGATATTCCTGCCCCTGCCCGTATTTGACGACCTGAACAAGGAGCGGGAGCAAAACGGCGAGGCCCTGCTCGCCAACCCGCGCAATGCCGCCAGCGGCACGCTCAAGCTCCAGGATTCGGCGGTGGTAGCGGCCCGCCGCCTACGCTTTTTCGCCTACAGCTTCCTGAGCCCCGAGCGCAACGTATTTCCTACCCACAGCGCCGCGCTGGAGGCGCTGAAGGCCTGGGGCCTGCCGGTGTCGGACACCTGGCGGCGCTGCACCACGCTGGCCGAAGTGCTGGACTTCATTCATCACTGGGAGAAAAAACGCTTCGAGCTGCCCGTCGCTACCGACGGCATCGTGATTAAGGTAGATGATTTCCAGCAGCAGGAAGCCCTGGGCTTCACGGCCAAAAGCCCGCGCTGGGCCATTGCCTACAAGTACCCGGCCGAGGCGGCCCGCACCCGCCTGAACAGCATTCAGTACCAGGTGGGCCGCACCGGGGCCGTGACGCCGGTGGCCATGCTCACGCCCGTACCGCTGGCGGGCACCGTGGTCAAGCGCGCTTCGGTGCACAATGCCAACCAGATTGCGGCCCTTGATTTGCGCCTCGGCGACATGGTATTCGTGGAAAAAGGTGGCGAGATTATTCCCAAAATAACCGGCGTCGACCTCACGGCGCGCCCCGCCGACAGCCAGCCCATTCGGTACCCCACCGAGTGCCCGGCCTGCGGCACTCCCTTGCTCCGGCCCGAAGGCGAAGCCCACTTTCGCTGCCCCAACGACGAAGCGTGCCCGCCCCAGCTCAAAGCAAAGCTGGAACATTACGTGTCGCGCAAGGCGTTGAATATCGACGGATTGGGAGCCGAAACTGTGGGCCGCTTCGCCGAACTGGGCTTGGTACGTACCCCGGCCGACATCTACGACCTCACAGTAGAGAAGCTCACCGGCCTGGAACGGCTGGGCGAAAAGTCTATCCAGAACCTAATCAATGGCATCGAAGCCAGCAAGCAAGTGCCGTTCGACCGGGTCCTGTTCGGGCTGGGTATTCGGTACGTGGGCGAAACCGTGGCCGAGAAGCTGGCGGCTCACTACCGGACCATGGACGCTATGGTGGCCGCCTCGGCGGCGGAGCTGGCGGCCGTGCCCGAGGTAGGCGGCGTCATTGCGGAGTCGCTGGCCGCCTGGGCCACGCACGAGAGCAACCGCCAGCTCATCGAGCGGCTGCGGGCGGCCGGCGTGCAGCTGGCCCTGACCGGCGAGGCCCCGCAGGCCGTGAGCGACCGGCTGGCGGGCCTCACCTTTGTATTGTCGGGCGTATTTGAGCAGCACAGCCGCGACGAGCTGCAGCACCTGATTACGCAGAACGGCGGCAAAATCACGGGCTCCATCAGCAAGAAGCTGAGCTACCTAGTGGCGGGCGACAAAATGGGCCCCGCCAAGCGCGAGAAGGCTACCGAGCTGAAAGTGCCCATCATCTCCGAAGTTGATTTGCTGGCCATGATCCCCTCCTCCACGGAATTTAATGTAGCCGACGAAGCTTTAGAGGCAGGCAATGCGAGTAGGCCTGAAGCTGCGCCCGAAGCCTTCCCCGCCACGGCGTCTGGCCGCCCAGGCCAGCAGGCTTCGCTGTTTTAAAGTCAGAATCAAGAATGTCCTGCTCATCTGGCGTCCGCAAAGTCGAAGCATCTCGCGTGCTGACGCCGGATTACTTGCTACTCAAACGGCGCGAGCGAGATGCTTCGGCAGCGTGGATGCCAGATGAGCAGGACACCCATTTTCGTACTAATTCCTTTTCTCCACTTATGCTCCGCTCCTTCCTTTCCGCTGCAACCGGCCTGCTGATTTTCACTTTGTCAACCGCTACGCCAGCGGCGGCGCAGACCAAAGTACCCGTTGCCGACCTGACCACCACCCAAAAACTGGTCAAGCAACGGCAGATAGTCGTGCTTGACGTGCGTACGCCAGCCGAATATGCCACCGGCCATCTGCGCCACGCGCAGAATCTGGACTTCAAAGCGGCTGACTTCCCCGCCAGAGTTGCGGCCCTGGATACTTCCAAAACCTACGTCCTGTACTGCGCTTCCGGCAACCGCAGCGGTCAGGCCGCCGCGCTGATGCAGGAGAAAGGCTTTGCCAGAGTAGTGAACGGTGGCGGGTTTAAGGACCTGAAAGCGGCGGGCTTGAAGACGGAATAATGTCTCTAGCAGTTCAATTTACCCCAGGCCAATGGGATGGCAATAAATGGCCTTGCATCGACATTGAACCTGTTGACGTTAGGCTATTTTCACTATTGCTCAACTATTTATCCTCTACCTACTGTTTCCCCGCCCCACCTTTGGTAGATATACTGGATGGCAGTGGTGTAGTACTCCCCAAAAGTTGGACAGTAAATGGCGGCTATCTTAGTCAACGCCATGAACCCGAAACGCACCCGTCGCCGCTTCACGGCGGCCTTCAAAGCCGAAGTAGCTTTAGCCGCCCTAACCGAGCGTCAACTGATAGCTGACCTGGCCGTCCGCTATCAGTTGTCGGTGGCCCAGATCAGCCGCTGGAAGCTGCAGTTGCGCCAACAGGCGGCGCAGGTTTTCGCTGAGGCCGGCCCATCTACCCCGACCCCGCCGGATGTGGAGCCGCTCTACGCGGCCATCGGGCGGCTGCAGATGGAAAACCAGTTGCTAAAAAAAACGCTGCCGCCATGTGCGTAGCCCAGCAACGCGCCCTGGGGCTGGCCAGCGGCGAAGGCTGCGTGCAAACCCGCTGCCAGACCCTGGGGCTGGCCCGCAGCAGCTACTACTACCAGCCCCGGGGCGAAAGTGCGCTGAACCTGGAGTTGATGCGCCTGCTGGACGAAGAATTCACGCGCCACAACTTCAAGGGGGTGCTGGGCCTACGTGACCACCTGCGCCTGGCCGGCTACCAGGTCAACGAAAAGCGCGTGCGCCGCCTCGTGCGGCTCATGGGCCAGGAGCTGGTCTACCCCAACCCCCGCCTATCGGTGCCGGCAGAAGGCATTACACGCTACCCGTACCTGCTACGCGAACGGGTACTGACGGCCCCGAATGAGGTCTGGAGTACGGACATCACCTACGTGCCCATGGCCCGGGGCTTCCTCTACCTGGTGGCCGTACTCGACTGGCACTCGCGCTACGTGCTGAGTTGGGAGTTGAGCAACACGCTCGACGTGGGCTTTTGCCTCACGGCCCTGCACACTGCGCTGGCCACCCAACCCGCCCCGTTCATCTTCAATTCCGACCAGGGCAGCCAGTTCACCAGTCAGCTCTTCGAGCA
>NZ_SRLD01000048.1 GCF_004745955.1 Hymenobacter elongatus
TGCTCAAACAGGACCCGACCAAGCGCAGTATCAAGAATAAACGCAAGCGCCTGGCCTGGGATGAACCCTTTTTAGAACGCCTGCTGGCCGCTCTCTGCGCCCCGGCTACATAGTGCGGTTAATCTGGGCTGAGCGGTTTGCCGATGGCGTATTGGCTGTTCACCTCAATTAGGGCTCCATCCATGCAGGTGGTGCCTACCACTGTGCCCGAGTAGCAGGCAGGAGTGGGCACTTCGTCGTCGGTGCAGCCTTCCACGTTGCAGCCAGGCAACGCCAGCAGGGAAAGCAGCATAAGGGTAGGGAAGAAATGTCGCATAGGGTAGCCGGTTGAAAGAGTGAATCAAATACTACTTTATCACGAGGCTGAGGCGACAGGAATGGTTGCACGTAGAAAAGCAAAAGCCCGGAGAATGACCTCTTGTCCTTACCCAAAACTCAAAAGCCCTTCCGGCCACATGGCCGAAAGGGCTTTTTTGCGAGGTTGACAAACCGATTTTCTGCTTTTCCGGCTGAATCAACTGCCAAGAAAAGGCCTTTGGGTTGGGTCTGGGCAGCCCAAAAAAGATTTGGGTAAGGACAAGAGAATGACCTCCGGGCTTTTGCTTTTCTCGAAATGCTAGGCTTTAGTTGGTGCCGCCGCCAGTGCTGCTACCGCCCGCGGGCTGGTTTTGCTGCGTGGTGCTCTGCTGCTGCTGCATCGGGTTGGGCGCGGCCTGCTGCTGCTGCTGATACAGCTCGAAGCGGGAGGGAGCCAGCTTGCGCGGGAAGCTATTGTTGCTCACGTCCGTGTCGGCAGTTTCCAGTTTAGGGTCGAGGGCAAAGCTTACCACCGGCTTAGGCGTGATGAATACCTTGGTGACGTGCTCGTTGTTTTTGCGCCAGATTTCGGCCGGAATCGTGACTATTTCCTGCTTGCCGTCTTCGAAAGTCATCTGCACGACTACCGGCATCACCAAGCCGCCCTTGTTGCGCAGGTCCAGCTCGTAGAAGTGCAGGCCGGCGTTGAGGCGGGTTTGCTGCTCGGGGTTGAGCGTTTTCACGTATTGCTGGTAGCGCTGCCGGTCGGCATCGGTGGTGGCGGTGGGGTCGAAGTTGTTGTAGAAGTCCTTCAGATCGGGCTTCTCATCGACCACCGTTTTCTGGATATCCTGCAGGTTGCGCTGCTGCGACAATGTCTGTGGGGCGCTGTTGATCAGGTCGCGCTTGCGGGCATTCTCAATCTCGGGGTTCTTTGAGTCTACCGTGTACCACTTCACGCCCTCAATGCTCAGGTCGGTGTGGTCGGTGGTGTAGAACCAGCCGCGCCAGAACCAGTCGAGGTCCGTGCCCGAGGCGTCTTCCATCGTGCGAAAGAAGTCGGCGGGCTCGGGGTGCTTGTAGGCCCAGCGCTGGGCGTAGGTTTTGAACGCGTGGTCGAAAAGCTGGCGGCCCATGATGGTTTCGCGCAGCATATTGAGGCCGGTAGCGGGCTTGGAATAGGCATTGGGGCCGAACTGCAACACTGACTCCGAGTTGGTCATAATCGGGGTTTGCAGGCTCTCATCGGTCTTCATGTAGTCCACGATGTTCTTGGGCTCGCCCCGGCGCGACGGGTAGCCCCGTTCCCATTCCTGCTCGGTCAGGTATTGCACAAAGGTGTTCAGGCCCTCGTCCATCCACGACCACTGCCGCTCATCGGAGTTGATGATCATGGGGAAGAAGTTGTGGCCCACTTCGTGAATAATGACCGAAATCATCCCGTATTTCCGCTCGGCCGAGTAGGTGCCGTCTTTCTCCGGCCGCCCACCGTTGAAGCAAAGCATCGGATATTCCATGCCGCCCACGGGACCGTGCACCGAAATAGCCACCGGATACTCGTAGTCGATGGTGTACTTGGAGTAGGTCTTGATGGTGTGGGCTACGGTTTCCGTCGAGTATTTGCCCCACAGCGGGTTGCCTTCCTTGGGGTAATACGACATGCACAGCACCGGCTTGCCGGCTTGCTTAATCTGCATGGCATCCCAGATGAACTTGCGCGAGCTGGCCCAGGCGAAGTCGCGCACGTTTTTGGCGGCGTAGGTCCAGGTTTTGGTGCCTTTGGCGCGCTTCTGCTCGGCCTGTTCGGCTTCCTGCTGCGTCACGATGAGCACTGGCTTTTTGGCGTCAGCGGCTTGGGCCATGCGCTTGCGCTGGGTGGCGCTCAGCACTTGGTCGGGGTTCTGCAAGGTGCCGGTAGCGCCCACCACGTGGTCGGCGGGGGCCGTGATGCTCACGCGGTAGTCGCCGAAGGGCAGCGTAAATTCACCGTTGCCCAGAAACTGCTTGTGCTGCCAGCCGCGGGTGTCGTTATATACAGCCATGCGGGGATAGAACTGCGCAATTTCGTAGAGGTAGTTTTTGTCCTCAGGGAAAAATTCGAAGCCCGAACGCTCACTGATCTTAAGCTGATCATTGATGTTGTAATGCCAGGCCACGCTGAAGGTCACGGCCTGCTTGGGCCGCAGCGGCGTCGGCAGATCCACGCGCATCATGGTGTGGTTGATGACGTAGGGCAAAGCTTTGCCGCCCTTCATCTTCACCGACTCAATCTTGAAGCCGCCCTCAAAATCGGAGCGCATCAGGTATTCCATGGCCTGAAACGACATTTTATCCTTCACCTCGCCCACCTGCGTGGAGGTAGTAATGGAGTTCTTGTCGAGAATATTCTGGTCGAGCTGCACCCAGAGGTAGGTCAGCACGTCGGGCGAGAGGTTGGTGTAGGTGATGTCCTCGGACCCGGTAATGGACTGCTTCTCATCGTCGAGCTTCACCCGAATGTTGTAGTCGGCCCGCTGCTGCCAGTAGTCAGCACCGGGCGCGCCCGAGGCCGTGCGGTAGGCGTTGGGCGTGGGCAGCTCCTGGTCGAGCTGCTTAAATTTATCGGTGCCGGAATTGGTGGTTTGGGCTAGCAGCGGCGCGGCCGTCAGCCCGACCAGGCTGGCGGTCAGCAGTAAGTTTCTGAGCATAGAAACAACAAGTGGAGAAAAAGACAACAATATACGCTCCGTACAACATAGAAGCGCGCGAATAGGAGCCAAAGACGTGGGTGCGGCTCAAACGCTGCATCCGACGGACATAGTTTCTTAGCCGCCTGTATTTTGCAGCAGCAACACCACCGCCACACCCGCCGCCGCCCCGCTCACGACCAGCACCCAGTCGCGCTGCGGGGCCCTGAAAGCGCGCACGACCACGAAGCCCAGCGCCAGAAGGAGCGCCACAATCAGCAGCTGCCCCAACTCGACCCCCACGTTAAAGGCCAGCAGCTCCACCAGCGGGCGGCTACTGCTACCCAGCAATTCGCGCAGATAGCTCGAAAAGCCCAGGCCGTGAATCAGACCAAATACGGCGGCCAGCACGTTGGGAGCCGCCCACAGCCGTGCTTGGTGGCGCGTGGGTTGGCTGGCGTGCCGCAGGTTCAGGGCGCAAGTCAGCAGAATAGTTATCGGAATCAGGACTTCAATGGCCTGTGGACTATAGCGCACGAAGCCGAGCGTGGCCAAAGCCAGCGTGACGGAGTGCCCGAGCGTGAAGCTGGTTACCAGCACCGCTACCCGTCGCCAGTCGGTGGCTACGTAGGGCGCGCACAACGCCAGCAGGAATACCAGGTGGTCGTAAGCCTGCAGATTGAAAATATGAAAGAAACCGAGCTCTACGTAAGTCTGGAAAACGGACATTGAGTAAAGCTACGGCGCGGCTGGCAAAAATTGAATGCCCCTCACTCTTCACGTATGCCGGTGTTCTTCGGCAGGGCAAGCAAGATGTTGGTGCTACACCACAAAAAAAGGCTCCCCAGCAATGCTGGGGAGCCTTTTGAGCAAAGAGAGTCGTCTGTTTATTCTTTGATGAGGCGACGAACATCCAGGCCGCCATCCGTTTTGGCACGCAGGATGTACACCCCGGCAGCCTGGTTGGTCAGGTCCAGCGTAGCCGAAGGGGCGCCGCCGGGTACCGTCGTAGTGAATACTTCCTGACCCAGGGCGTTGAACACGGAAAGCTGTACGGCTTTGGTATAGCCGGCTAGTTCCACCGTGAGGCGTCCATTAGGGGTCGGGTTAGGATACACCGTCAGCGCCGAGCCAGCCAGGGGGCGCAGGCTGGAATTCACCACGAGCGTAGCCGACGGCAGCGAAGCGCACCCAGCAGCCGAGGTGGTCACAACCGAGTAGGAGCCATACTGCGCAGCCGAGTTGACCACGTACGTCTGGCCCGTAGCGCCGGCAATAGCCACACCGTTCAGGAGAAACTGGTTGCCGGTGGCCGCGCTGGAGGTCAGCGTGGTCGTGGGTCCGTTATACTGCACGCCTAAGGTTGGCGTAGCTGGGCGGGCATTCACGGTAACTGTGGTAGTGGCCGAAGTGGCCGAACAGCCACTGGCGGCGGCCACCGAGTTGGTCACGGTGTAGGTGCCGGGTGTGCTGTTTGCCAGGCTGATAACCCCGGTCGTGGCGCTAATGCTCAGGCCCGCGGTGGCGCTGAACGTGCCGGCCGTGCTGGTAGCCGGCACCACCGGGGCGGGGTTGGCGGCCGTGGTGCAGTAGGCCGCGTTGGCATAGGAGAAGCTGGCCAGTGGGGCGGTCGTAATGGTCACCTGTGCCGAGCCGGTCGAGCCGCAGGTGCCGGCCACGGTGTAGGTCACGGTGTAGGTACCGGGCGTGGAGGTGGCCAGGTTGATGGTGCCCGTGCTGGCGTTCAGGCTCAGGCCCGCGGTGGAACTGAACGTGCCGCCGGCCGTGCCCGTGATGGTGGGCGTCGGGTTGGGGCCGCTGGCGCAGAACGAGGCGCCACTGTAGGCAAACGTGGCCGTCGTGGCCGGGTTCACCGTCACGGCTACCGCCGCCGAGGTGGCCGTGCAGCCGCCCTGGCTGGTGACGACAACCGAGTAGCTGCCGCTGGCCGTGGCCGCGTAGGTGGCGGTGGTGGCGGCGGGGATGGCCGCGCCGTTGAGCAGGAACTGGTAGGTAGCGCCCGCCGTGGTGGGGGCTGTCAGCGCCACGGAGCCGCCCTGGCAGAAGGTGGTGGGGCCGCCGGTCGTCAGCGTGGCCGTTGGCGTGGCCTCGATGGTAACTGTGGTCGTAGCCGAGGTAGCGGCGCAGGTGCCTGAGGCGGCCACCGAGTTGGTCACGGTGTAGGTGCCGGGCGTACTGCCGCTAGGTGTAATTGCGCCGGTAGCGGCATTCAACGCTAAGCCAGCGGGCGTGGCCGAAAAGGTGCCTGCACTGGCCCCCGCCGCGAAAATAGGTGCCACATTGCCGCTGCTCGTCATGCAATAGCTGGCAGTAGAGTACGAGAACGTAGCCAGAGGCGCACTGGTAATGGTGAGGGTTTGGCTGCCAGTCGATGAGCAAGGCCCGGCGACGCGGTAGGTCACGGTGTAGGTGCCGGGCGTGGAAGCGACCAGGTTGATAGCGCCCGTGCTGGCGTTTAGGCTCAGGCCCGAGGTAGAGCTGAACGTGCCGCCGGCCGTGCCCGTGATGGTGGGCGTCGGATTGGAGCTGTTTTGGCAGAAAGTCGATGCCGAGTAGCTGAATGTAGCCGTCGTAGCCGGGCTGATGGTCACGCTGGTCGTGGCCGTGACGGCGGCGCAACTGCCGGAAGCTGCCACCGTATTGGTGATGGTGTAGGTGCCCGGCGTGCTAGTCACTAAGTTGATAGCACCCGTGCTGGCATTCAGGTTCAGGCCTGCCGTAGAAGTGAAGGTGCCCGCAGTGGCACCAGCGGCCAGCGTAGGAGTCGGCGACGCGCCGTCGCCGCTGCAATACGATGGATTGGCATAGCTAAACGTAGCCGTCGGAGCCGCCGTTACTGTGATGGTTGCGGTGCTCGAACAAGTACTGCTGGTGCTGTAGGTTACGGTGTAAGTGCCCGGCGCACTGGCAGCAAGGTTGACAGTGCCCGTGCTGGCGTTCAAGCTCAGGCCTGCCGTAGAGCTGAAACTACCACCGGCCGTGCCGCTGATAGTTGGGGTAGGGTTCGTGCCGTTCGTGCAAAAGCTGGAAGCGGTGTAAGCAAAAGTAGCGTCGCAGTTGGAGGTTGTGGTGGCCTGGCCTACCACCCGCACATCACGCAGCAATGCATAGCGCCCGGCACTGCTGCTGCCGCTGGCGTAGTAGAGCCGAATCGTGAGCGTCTGGCCGGCCGCCAGGGCCACGCCACCCGATGGCGTTAGCGCCAGCCGGTAGGTCTGATTGGGGCCCGTGCTCTGGTTGCGCAGAAAAATAGGGTCGGCAAAAGTGCCGGTGCCGGTACCGGGCGTCGTCGTGCGTGTCGTTAGGGGGCCAATGGGGCCTTTGCCGCCCGCCACTTCCGTCGAGTCGTTGGTTGTGAAGCCGGTTTTGGAATACACCACCGCCAACTGCAGGTTGCTAGCCGTATTGTTGAATGCCGACCATAGCACTAAGGAGTCGGCGCGTAGAGAAGCAGTAGCGGCAGCCGTCACCGTAAACTGGGCATAAAATACGCGGTTCAGCGTGTTGCCCGGCGCTGGTACGAATGAACCGTCACCGTTGGGCGAAGAGCCGAAGGCCTCACCAAACTGCGACGAATAAGGCTTAATAGCCGTGCCCAGCGTTACGTCCGAAAGGTAGAAGTTGCGCAGAGTGGTAGTTGCCGGTATTACGCCTTTAGCCCGTACGGCCGCGCTGTCCTGGCTGTTCACCTTCAGCGGCCACCACTGCAGATTACCAGTTGTGGTAGTTTGGCCAAATCCCAGCTGTACTGAGGCTAGGCTAAGAAACAGAATGCAGGCGAATAACAGCTTTGCGGAGCGGGGCCGCTGTGCAGTACTGGCAGCATGGTCACCTGTACACGCCAGATGATGGGAAAGTAAAGTTGTATCCATACAAGGCAGGAGTAAGAGTCGAAAAATATGCGGGTGGTTGAAGGTGGGAATACAGAAAAAATCCTGTTTGCACTACTGCCTTCGCAGGTCGTGGGGATGGGGCGCGTATGCCAGTACGATAGCGCTGCCGAAAGGGTGCAAAGGGCGGGAATAATTGTGTTATAAAACTAAAAAAAACGCCTTAGGATGCGTTTTTTGGCATTATTTAGCGCTCAGTTAGTCGATTTAGCGCTCAGTTAATCGATTCCTCTGCGCCTCAAAGTAAGAGGCATCGCAAAAGCATACCATACGCTTTGACCAGCTTTATAACTTGTTCTAAATAAATAAATATAGTCTTATTGATTTATTTTGCCCCATCTCATGCTATGCTGTTCCAGGTGTGTTCCATCCACTCGAAATTTCAGGCTTCTCTTTGGTTAATTAAGCCTCTTTTGACTCATTGATGCAATAGTATAAATTATTATATTTATGTAACAAAAGTAAATAGTCATATATGAAAGCGGCCATATTATCCCTGGGGCTACTGCTGAGTTGCCCGCCTATCTGTAGCGGTCAAGCCGTACCTGCCTATCCGGTAGCTTCCACGCGGGTTTTCACGCGCACGGATACAGTGGAGGCTCTGCACGCTATATTTCGCCGAAGCAGGCGCTGGGGCCGGGCCATGACGGCTTTGGCACCACTAGCGGCCGGCGTTGCTATCTATTCATACCCCAGAATAAATCTTGCAATCGACTTGGGGGGTACTGGGCCGGAATCGTCTAATGGCTACACTACGGCTTGGCTGTTAGGAAGCTACGCGGCCCCGCCGCTGGCTATCGTCGGCTCGCTATCCTGGATGAATAACTCCCAAAGCAAGGAAAGGGAGGCTCTGCTCAACTACGAACAGCATCGCCCTATACCCAAGCGCCTCCAGCGGCGTCTCCAGCGCCGGCTGCATCAGGGTTTTTCTGCTCCGGAAGTGGCCCCATCAGCAGCTGCCAACTGAAAAATCCCCGTCGCATACTGCTGACGGGGATTTTTAGAGTATAGAGTGACGTCTTTCGGTAGAAGCCGGCTGCTAAAACCTGACTTTAACAATGGCGAACCGTGGCGCAGTACTTTGGTAAGGATAGAGCACGTACGCATCCGTCGTGTTGCGGCGGGTAATGGTGGTGGGACTCACGGCTCCCGTTGCAAAGCTGCTCGTGAGACTGGTAGTAGCCCACGCAGTGGCGCTGGTCATGCGGTAAACGGTGCTTTGACTACCGGCCACGACCAGCAGGGGCTGCGGATCGAGTAGCAGCAGCCCGTCGGCTCCCACCAGGCTCTGGCTGCTGGTAACGCGTGAAAAAGTGGTAGGCGCGGTGAGCGGTACTTTAAACAGCGTACCGTCATTAGATTTGGCCACCAGCAAATAGCCGTCGGGGTGAAACACAATGCCGTTCAGCCCAAAGCCGGTGCCGCCACTCAGCAGCGGGTCTTCCACAAATACCGAGGCGACTCCCTGCGCATCCACTTTATAGACAATCGGCGACAGGCTGTCGGTGATGTAGGCATTGCCTTGGGCGTCGACGGCTGTATCGTTGGCGAAGTGATTCTGATTGGGCCGCAGAATGCCTAGGTCCACATAGCTGAGCAAGGCGCCGTTGTTGGAGTTGAAAATAGCCAGCGCGGCTAGCTTGCGAAGCGTTTCGGGCTTGGAAAGCGGGTTTGCCCCGTTGTCTGAAACCGCCACCAGCAGGCGGCTGCGGCCCGCGTCGAGGTTCAGACCAATACTGGAAAGTATGCGGGCGTCGCTGGCAAATTCGGTATAGGTACTGTCGTCCTTCGCCGTGCCAATGCGGCCCCGGGTGCGGGAGCTAACCAAAAACCGCTTGTTGGCCTCGTCATACTGAATGCCTTCGGGGTGCAGAGCTGCCTGGGGCACCGTGATTTTGTCGGGCGCAGCGGGCGCGGAGTCTGTTTCGTCGTCGTCGGAGCAGCCGGGTAGCACGCCCATGATGCCGGCTGCCAGCGCTACCAAACGAATAAACCGGGGGAAGCTCAGCCGCTGGGCCGGCCGAAAACAGGAGGAGATATGCATGGTGCTGGATATAAAGGTCAATAATTCAGTATGCTACCCATATGCAGATCTGCGGGAAGGGAATAAATGAAATACGGCTCATGTAGGGCAACAGCACCCACCTCCGCTCTGTTCTATAGCTACTGGTGTTCAATAGGTTGTATAAGAATTGCGCATGCATCATAGGTGGCATACAGCACTGCCAGTACCGGTCGTTGTATGTGGTCAGCACTGGAAAAAAGCAGCGCACTATTGCTGGCAACCCAAGGCAATAGTGCGCCCAAACGCCGTTATCTTGCGACCATTTACGTGTTCTTTTCCTGTATGATCAAAGCATTACTACTGTTACTTTGCCTGCTAGGCGGCCTTAGCGCCCCGGTGCTGGCCCAGCAGGAGTCGTTGGAATCACAAACCCGCAAGCAGCGGCTGCGCAACCAGTTTCTTACCAACGACACCGCCCAGGCCATCATCAACCTCTACAGTCGGCGCCAAGCCGGCGGCGCTGCCTGGATTGTCAGCTCGGCCCTGACCGCCGCCCGGCTGGCGACCAGCGGCGGCCGTACGGTAGCCAGCGGCCCCGGCTACACCGTGCGCGAAGAAGCGCCCGGCGTGGGTGTTGTTCTGCTCGTATCGGCCCCGTTTGCGGCGTATGGTATCAGCAAGGTAGCCCGCTACAGCAACGCGAATCTGGAAAAAGTCATGACCGCCTACGGGGCCGGCCAACCGTTGCCCCGCAGCCTGCGGCGTAAGCTCAAGCCGCGTTTTTTCGACGAACCTATCATTCAATACACCCCGGTGCAGTACACGCCGGTTAAGTAAGCGCATGCGTACCTTCTATATCCTACTGGTGATGATGCTCTGCGGGAGCTTTTCCGCGCTGGCCCAACAAACGCCCGCCGTGCCGCCACCTGCCCCGGCCGTCGCCTCCGATTCGGGGGCAGTGCTGCTCTTCAACGGCTGGTATCTGCCGCGCTACCAGCCCCGGGCCGCCGCGTCCGATACGACCGGCGCCCTACTGAGCTTGTTCCGTAAGCGGCGCTACGCGGGCTGGCTGTATGCTGTGCCATTTATGGCCGGTGCCATGCTGGCGCTGCCCATTTCCTCCACCAACAGCGACGGGCAGACCACGGTGGCCGATGAGGCTATTTCACCGCCGCTGGGAGTGGCCGTGCTGGTCGGCACGGTGGTGGGGTTTATCATGCACGCCAACAAGTTCAACAAAGCCCACCTACTAGCCGTGGACAAAGCCTACGCCGCCGGCCAGCCCATTCCGGCCAAGTACCGCAGTCAGCTCAATGCCAGTCACTTCAATGAAGCGGCTTATCTGCGTGAAGCCCTGCGCCAGCAGATGGCGCGGGAAAAGTAGCCACAGCCAGCCGAGGCAGAGTAGCTGGTCTGGGCGGTAGCGCGGGGCTGTAGGTGGGGTAAAAGCCACTGCACAGACGCGGCAGTGCGGCCGCTATTTCTGACCCGGTAAAGTTCTGCTGAATGGCTATCAGGCCAACCTTGCGTCTTACGCCACTACCCGAAGGGGCGCGTCGCGCAAAACTTGTTGCTGCCCGCAACGGTTACCAGCTACTTACGAACGGCCCGCTTTTTCGGAAAAGGCTTACTGGTTATGCGCCCAAACGCGCCAACAGGTCTGCCGACGGAGAGCGTACGGGTAAGCTTCTGTTTTTTTCAGCAGTGTAAAATCACACCTACATGAACACAGGAGTCGTAGTTGCGCAGCTGGTTATTGCTTTTTCGATAGTTATCGTCTGGGTATTTCGGTTCGATAACATTGTCAAAGAATTCAAGCAGTACGGGCTGCCAGACCTGGTTCGCAACCTGGTGGGAGCTGCCAAAATAGCGCTGGCAACCCTGTTGGTGGCGGGTATCTGGTTTCCCGCGCTGGTGCTGGTGCCGGCCCTGCTGATGGCTTTTCTGATGCTGTGCGCCCAGGTTGCCCATATCAAAGTGAGAAACCCCTGGCATAAGTACGTGCCTTCCCTGCTGTTGCTGCTGCTGTCGTTGTTCGTAGCGGCCTTCCACGCCGGCCTGATTACCGCCTAAGCTTAATGACGACTATCCTGATCGGGCTTTCGGCCCTCTCGTTTCTGTTCTACGGAATCAGCTATTTCACTTCCCAAAAGCTCAAAGACGAATTCAAGCGCTACGGCCTGGCCAAATTCGGCCCCCTGACCGCCGTGCTGGAGATACTCGGCGCCGTGGGCCTGGTGGTGGGCCTGAAGGTTCCGCTGATTCTGTCCGTGGCGTCCGGCGGCCTGGCCCTACTGATGCTGTTGGGCTTTGGCGTCCGAATCAAGATAAAGGATGGGTTCTGGCTGGCGCTGCCGTCGTTTCTGTTCATGCTGCTGAACGCCTATATCTTTTATGAGTCGTTGCGTGCCTATTGAGGGGTCGGGTGGAGTAGCGCAAGCTTATAGCCCGTCAACTATGGTTGGATAGCGAAAAAACGGGACGGGCCGAAGCACGGAAAAGAGCTTCGCAACTGGCGCGAGTTTAGTGAAGCGTAACTCATGCCTGAACATTGGGGGAGACTGTGCCTCGCAGTAGAACGACTTGCGGTAGAACAACCAGCCGGTGCGGCTGTCAATTGCCACTATGCGGCAGTGGAAGCCCAGGCTCTACGTCAATTCCAGAACGTTGGGTGCTTATATTGCTACCTTGCCTTGGGCAGGCCGAGCAGGTACAGTTTCCGGGCCTTGCCCGAAATGAGGCCGGTTTCCCAGGTGTAGTCATCCGATTGCAACCCTTCGAGCAGGGTGGCCATATCGCCCAGGGTGTAGGTGCGGGCATTGGAAACGGCACCGTCCCAGGCAAAGCACAACGGGATAACTGGCAAGGCGTACGTGAAAAATAGCTGTTTTGTCGTAACCGGGCGCGCGAAGGGCGTGATGAAAAGCGCCATCAGGAAATTCAGCGGCAGGGCCACCCACCACAGGCTGATGGGGAAGCTGTTGTCACTGATTTCGTACACGCAGATGGGCTGACGCTTTTCCTGGGCGTCTTGCAGGATACGCCGGGCCACTTCCGGGCGCATGTGGTGGAAGCTGCCGACCAAGGTGCGCACGCCGCGCAACTCCGGGGCTACGTCGGCCGCGTTGATGGAGTGGGTGTCGTAAAGCAGCGCCGAATCGGCCTGCCGTTCGATGGCGGCGGCCAAAGTCCGGTTCGGGTACAAATCCGTCAGCGTGAGCGTCAGGCGGGCCAGGCCGGGCTGCTGCTTCAGCGTCCGATACACGTCCAGCATTGGTCCGCCGCTGCCCGAGCACAAGTCGACGATGGCCGCGCTTTCGGAATAGGCTAACGCCCGGTTGAGCAGCAGTACCAGGTCCGCCGACGAGCCCAGGAGTTTGTGCATGACCACCATGAGCCGTGTCAGGCCGCTGCGTAGCGAGTTGGGAAACCAGGCGAAGTCTTCGAACTCGAACAGGTGGATTCGTTTCATGCGGAGCGGCCGAAAGCCGAAGTGTCAGTTTGGAAAGGAAAAACGGAGCCGCCAACCGGCCCAAGCGTGACAGCCAGGCCCCGGCGGCCGGTGGCGGCGGTTGGCTGGTAACCAATTTTGCCGCGGCAACTTACAAAGAGGCTGCTGCTTCCGTAGCATAGTTGCTGCCTATAAAGCTGCAAAAAGCGCGTACTGGCGCGAGTTTAGCGCAGCGTAACTCGTGCCGGATTATCGGGTGAGGCTGCGCCTCGCAATAGAACGGCTTGCGCCTGCATCATTGGGCGGCGCAGTTCCGGCTTGCCGCGCTGCGGCAGTGGAGGCACAGCCTCCACATCATAGGCTGGTCACGAGTTACGCTGCGCTAAACTCGCGCCAGATTGGGCCAACTGGTAATCGGACAAGTGTAGAAACCGCTGCCGGACCAGCTGCTTCTCAATCTCATCGGCATTCACATAAACGCCCAGATTGAACTGCCCGCGCAATTCATCCAGCAGTGCCGATTTGCCCGAGCCATTGGGTCCCGCAAACAGGCGTGGTCGGGGCGTGGCAGCAGTTGTCATCATCAGGCCTTGCGGCTATGATTCTGGTACTGGTCTACCACTACTTCGCGCTGCCCGTTGGCATGAATCCGCACCAGTTTGCCGTTTTCGTATACCGTCACAGTGAGGCCCAGCGCCCGGCTCTCGCTTACGGCCCGCAACGATGCTTGCCGCGCAGCTGCTTGCAACACTTCGGCGGGTATATCTTCGGTCTTTTTCATAGTATCGCGGCGTGCTTCATCAGGCGTTTGCCCATCTACGATACGATGAACCAACGCTAAGGGCTAACTGCCACCCCCGCCCCTGCGCCCCGGCCGCCACCGCAAGCGGCTGGTGTACTGGTGCGAGTTTAGCGCAGCGTAATTCGTGCCGGATCATCGGGCGAGGCTGCGCCTCGCAACGGAACGACTTGCGCCTGCATCATTGGGCGGCGCGGTTCCGGCTTGCCGCGTGGCGGCAGTGGAGGCGCAGCCTCCACATCATGGGCTGGTCACGAGTTACGCTGCGCTAAACTCGCGCCAGTTAGAGCGGATGATGAAAACAATGTACATTACACCATGGTACAGCTTTCTGACGTGAACTACCTATTTGATGATTTATGGCCTATGATGCACGGCAGTGAATCGCATAAACAAAATTGCGTAGTCCGTTTTTCTCAAATTGAAAAGTGTTTCAAAAAGTGGGATAACAACTTTGATTCACTTTTAAACGGCTTAAATGGTATTGAAGGAATAGGGCTGACTATTGCTAGTGGTTTAATTTGGTCAGTTTATCAAGATGAAGCGGTGCCATTCGACAAGTACACAATGACCTACGCTCTAAAAGAAGGTGTTTTGGTTACTAATAGTATATCGAACGGGAGGTACACTGATGCCTGCGAAAAAATAATTGCTTACTGCAAGATATTCACCTATACAGAAGAGGATGGAACAGAACGAGCCTATGAAGTCCAAGATTTTGTAGTAGATTCTTTATAAGAAATGGCTAGTTATCCAGCCCTTATTGAGCCCAAGTAATCGATAAAAATTTCGCATTAAAAAACAGGATTTGTTAAAAAAGGCCCCGACAGTAATATACTGACGGGGCTTCCTCATTCATAAGAACCAACCTTACCCCACCGCCGGAATCTCCACGTTATTGAACCGGATGCCGCCGTCTTCCAGCACGGCCTCTACCACGGCGTCCTTGCTCACGCGGCCCGAGAGAATGTCCTTGCTCAGCTCGTTGAGCACCAGGCGCTGAATGACGCGCTTCAGCGGCCTGGCCCCGAACTGCGGGTCGAAGCCCTGCTCGCCGAGGAAGTCGAGCACTTCGCCGGTGGCTTCCAGGCGGATGCCGGCTTCGTGCAGGCGCTGCTGAATCTGGCGGAACTGGATGTCCACGATTTTGCGAATTTCCTTGCGCTTCAGGGGCTGGAACATCACGATTTCGTCGATGCGGTTCAGGAACTCGGGGCGCATGTGCTGGCGCAGCCGCTCCAGCACTTCCTCGCGGGTGCGGTCCACTACCTCGTCGTGGTTGTACTCGTTCAGCTCCTTGAAGTTCTTCTGAATCAGGTCGGCCCCGGTGTTGGAGGTCATGATGATGATGGTGTTCTTGAAGTTGGCCACCCGGCCCTTGTTGTCGGTGAGGCGGCCGTCGTCGAGCACCTGGAGTAGGATGTTGAACACGTCGGGGTGGGCCTTCTCGATTTCGTCGAGCAGAATCACCGAGTAGGGCTTGCGGCGCACGGCCTCCGTGAGCTGCCCGCCCTCGTCGTAGCCCACGTAGCCGGGAGGCGCCCCAATCAGGCGCGACACGGCGTGGCGCTCCTGGTACTCGCTCATGTCGATGCGGACCATGCTGTTCTCGTCGTTGAACAGGTACTCGGCCAGGGCCTTGGCCAGCTCGGTTTTGCCCACGCCGGTGGTGCCCAGGAAGATGAAAGACCCTATCGGCCGCTTGGGGTCCTGCAGGCCGGCCCGGGAGCGGCGCACGGCGTCGGAAATGGCCCCGATGGCCTCGCTCTGCCCGGCCACGCGCTTGCCCAGCTCCGCTTCCAGATGCAGCAGCTTCTCGCGGTCCGACTGCAGCATCTTGCTCACCGGAATGCCGGTCCACTTGGCTACTACTTCGGCAATACTTTCGCTGGTTACCACTTCCTGCAACATAGTGCCGCCCGCCTCGTTGGCATTGGCCTCGTCCTGGAGCTGCTTCAGCTTGGCTTCGGCCTCCTGAATCTTGCCGTAGCGCAGTTCGGCTACGCGACCGTAGTCGCCCTGGCGCTCGGCCTGCTCGGCTTCGAGCTTGAACTTCTCGATGGCCGCCTTCTGCTCCTGAATGCCGGTGAGCACGGCTTTCTCGTTTTCCCACTGGGCCTTCAGCGTGTCGCGGCGGGCGGTCAGCTCGCTGAGGTCCTTGGTCAGCACGTTTTCGCGGTCGTAGTTTTCCTCGCGGCGGATGGCTTCGCGCTCAATTTCGAGCTGCATGATGCGGCGCTGGATTTCGTCCAGCTCCACGGGCATCGAGTTCAGCTCGATGCGCAGCTTGGCCGCGGCCTCGTCCATCAGGTCGATGGCCTTATCGGGCAGGAAACGGTCGGTGATGTAGCGGCTGCTCAGCTCCACGGCGGCTATCACGGCGTCGTCGGTGATGCGCACGCCGTGGTGCAGCTCGTACTTTTCCTTGATGCCGCGCATGATGCTGATGGCATCCTCCAGGGTCGGCTCGTCCACCATCACGGCCTGGAAGCGGCGTTCCAGGGCCTTATCCTTCTCGATGTACTTCTGGTATTCCTTGAGCGTGGTGGCGCCGATGGCGTGCAGCTCGCCGCGGGCCAGGGCGGGCTTGAGCAGGTTGGCCGCGTCCATGGCGCCCTCACCGCCGCCGCCGGCCCCGATCAGGGTGTGCATCTCGTCGATGAACAGGATGATCTGCCCATCGGAATCAGTTACTTCCTTAATGACGGACTTGAGGCGCTCCTCAAACTCGCCCTTGTACTTGGCCCCGGCGATGAGCAGGCCCATGTCGAGGCTCATGATGATCTTGTCCCGGAGGTTTTCGGGGATGTCGCCGGCCACGATGCGCTGGGCCAGGCCCTCCACGATGGCGGTTTTGCCCACGCCGGGCTCGCCGAGCAGGACGGGGTTGTTCTTGGTGCGCCGGCTCAGGATCTGCAATACCCGGCGGATTTCCTCGTCGCGGCCGATAACGGGGTCCATCTTGCCCAGGCGCACCTGCTCGTTGAGGTTGCGGGAGTAGCGGTTCAGGCTCTGGTACTGGTCTTCGGCGCTCTGGCTGGTGACCTTGCGGCCCCCGCGCAACTCCTTGATAGCGGCTTTCAGGTCTTTCTCGTTGAAGCCGGTGTCCTTGAGCAGGGTGCCCACGGCGTCCTTGCCGCCGAGCAGCCCCAGCAGCAGGTGCTCCACCGACACGTACTCGTCCTCAAACTCCTTGAGGAAGTTGGTGGCGCGCTGCAACGCGGCATTGGCCTCATTGGAAAGGTAGGGCGAGCCGCCGCTGACCTTGGGATACCCGGCCACCAGGGCATCGAGCCGGGGCGTGAGGATGTTGAGGTTGACGCCGAGCTTGTTGGCCAGAAACGACAGCACGTTCTCGTCGCTCAGGAAGAGGCCCTTGAGCAAATGGCCCGTTTCGATGGCCTGCTGCTGACCCGCGCCGGCAATTTCGGTGGCCTTCTGCACGGCCTCCTGCGCCTTGATGGTATAGTTATTAAAGTTCATGGCTGGCTTTCGTCGTAGGTGATACTTCGCGCTGGAAGTTCTACGAGTAGGACAGCAAACGGGGTGCGAGGATGGGTCTTCGGACTTTTTGGCGTATAAATTGAAATATGCCCTGATTCTATGTGTCAAATTTTCAGCCTTCGCTGCCGCTGTCCGGCTGGTCGGGTTTGGTGGCGGCCAGGGCTTCGGGCACGATGTAGAACTCCTGAAACATCTGCTCCACGCTGGCAATTAGGCCCGGCTCGGGGTTAGCGCGGTTTTCCAGGAAATAGGCGCTGATGGCGGGCAGCGGGTGGTGAATGAAGTTGGCCGGCTCGATGAAGGTAACCACCGACTGGAAGTAGATGCGAAACCGTTTGGTCAGGGTCCGGCTTTCACCGGTTAGTGCTTCGCCGATGAAGCCGGCCGAAGCCAGCGGGTCGCGGCTACAGATGTCGGCAAACACCCGCAGGCAAGTGCTCAGAATGCGGAAGGCGTCACCGTCATTTACCAACAACTTGAAGCGGTTGGGCGAGTTCTTCAGCGCCAGCGGGTAGAACTTCAGCACGTATACGTGGTGCTCGTACTGCTCGGCCTGTACTACATACCGGCGGTTCTTCCGGGTGCGAAACGTGTAGTAGTGGGTACAAACCAAAGGGCCGCCCTGCTGGGACGGCCCTTTGCGATATATAATCGGTTAGCCTTCATCCGGCGGCCGTATTTCAGAGAAGGTAGGCGTAGGCATTGCGGCGAATCTTTTTCAACTCCTCGGGCGTGAGCGTTTCAAACTTGAACTGTTTGGCGTATTCGCGGGCCTGGGCCAGCCGCTGCTCCTGGGTGAGCTTGACGGGTTCGGTTGGCGTTGGCTGGTTGTCGGCGGTTCCCATGAGGCAGCAGGTTAAGTAGCTGTAGTACTGCGAAGATACGGCAAAAGGTTCAGCGGGTGGTTTGTTCTGATGACGCGGGCGGATTCGCAGCTTAGCTGCTCAGAGCGTAGTGGTCACTCGGCACAGCCGAGCGACTGCGGGGGAAGTTGGTGGCGCGCTGCAACGCGGCGTTGGCTTCGTTGGACAGGTAGAGCGAGCCGCCGCTTGGGGTAGGCGGCCACCAAGGCATCGAGCCGCGGCGTGAGAATGTTGAGGTTGGCCCCCAGCTTGTTGGCCAGAAACGAGAAGACGCTCTCGTCGCTCTGGAAGATGCCCTTCAGCAAATGGCCCGTTTCGACGGCCTGCTGCTGGTTTGCGCCGGCCATTTCGGTGGCCTTCTGCACGGCCTCCTGCGCCTTTATGGTGAAGTTTTTAAAGTCCATAGTTGCTGAGTCTCAGGTGGGGCTTCGGGTTAGGAAGTCGGTACGAAGGGACTAGCAAACGGGGTGCGAGAGGTGGAAACCGGACTTTTTGGCGGGAAAATCAACAAAAGGCAAACAGATAATAAGAAATTTTGTCTGTTTACGCTGGATATCATAGTGACTCTTTAAGATGAAGAATCCTTTTGAAACTGAAGAATCCTTTTGAAACTTGAACTCATAATAACGAAATAGTTACTATTGCCAATAGCTCCCGTTGGCGTATTAAATAGCCTAGGACCTATCAACGCGCCTATGTACTGACCTTCAGTATTTATAATTACGCCACCACTCATGCCTTTCTTTATATTTTGGAGAGAAAGCGCTAAAAACTCAATATTGTATTCTCCTGAATTAGCCCCTTCAAAATGCATCTCACAATGCTCAATGAATTGCGTAATATCTCGAGGCTTATAGCATACATCCTTTTCAACTTCGCCATGAACAGAGAAGCCAATAATCTTGCACTCTTCAAACCGTTTTGGAGCTTCGGATACAGGCTCAAAATAGATTTCATTTACTATATCCCTATCAACAAAAGCACATAAAGCTAAATCAATCTTAGTATTTCCTTTAAATTCTTTTTCCTTTTTTAGAATCCGAAGCTCTAAAAATTCGCCATTCAATAGAGCAAAGTATTTTCCAGGAACATCAAAGTTATGACCTACTGTAACAATTATTTTGTGCGAAATAAAGAACCCGCTTCCAATGAAACAGTAATCACTGTCATTTTCTCTATAGTAAATCTGTACTACTGCCTCCATACCGCAAACAAAAAAATTTAAGCATTAACATTGAAAATCATGACTCCTTTATCCAAAAAACACCATTATATTCCCCAGTTTTATTTAAGAGGATTCACAGATACAAATGGAGGATTTACAATTTATGACAAAGTTCGAAATGAGTTTCGCAAAAGCAGACCAGAGAATGAATTCTATGAAAAATTCAGAAACACAACAAATTTAGGTGGTGAGAAAAGTGTGATGGTAGAAGACATGTATTCTCATATTGAATCAACCTTCGCAACTACACTTTCTGCAATCGAAAAATCTAATCATACTGAGCCAGTCCTCACATCTGATATTATGGTTGGACTAAAGTTCCTTGTTGAAACAATGAGGTGGCGGAATCCAGCATTGGATGCTGTTTACGAAAGTATTGTCCAAAGACTTTCAATCAAGGACTTCGGCTTACAATTTAAAGGAGCCACCGACAAACAAGCCGTTGAAATCAATAAGCGCATAATGGATGAGCCAGATGCACGAAAAATGTTAAGGCCTCTTATGGGCTCTTTGTCTATAAACTCAATGGCAAACGCAAATTATGATACATCGAAATGGCATATTCTATACCAAGAGGGAGGGTTTCCAATTACAGGCGACTTTCCCATAATATTCAACCCAAAATCAATCCACGATAGAATTAACGAAGAATTTATTTTTCCTCTTTCAGCACAGCGTACAGCCGTATTCGCTGACATCAAATTAATGAAGCAATTACCAGACGTATTTTCGATAGATAAAGACTTAGCTATTATTCATTTGGCTAAAAGATTTGTTTGCTGCAAGCATGATGAATATTTAAAATTTATGATAAATTATTATAAAAGAAACCGAACTGAAATCAATGAACAGTTCTTAGAAGGCATATTTTTGACTTTACAGAAAGGCACTTAAAATCTACACAGAAGCTCTCGTATCGTTTCAGCGGCGCGGGCAGCGGGCGGGGGTGGCGCAGGAGAAGAAGCTACTGGAGAAGCGGTGGTTTAGCTCAGCGGCACCCGCCGGGCGCGGGGCGGCGGCGGGCGGCAGGACGGGGCGGGCGTAGCGCCTGGGGCCGCGTGGGGCGGGGCTGGGGGCGGCAGGCGGGGCGGGCGCGCCGGGGAGGGGGATTACGGGGTGGCATACAGTGCAGCAAACATAACCCGTTCTTGCAGAAGAAACACCCGCTACTTAGAAGCTTCCGTTTCGTTCAAGCGGCACCCGCATGGCTCGGCACGGCGGCGGGAGGAGTACCAGCGCAAGAGAAGCTTCCGTTTCTCTCAGCATCTGGCGCGCTGGCCGGAGCCGGGCGGGGGCGCAGCGGCAGACTACGCAGGAACCAACCCGGCTACACGCTTCACGGGCGGTAGGGTACAGGGTATGTCGTAAGAACCTGCGGCGGCACCAAGTACGGCCGGCTAGCATAGCAAGAGCCTCCCCTGAGGCAGAAGAGGTTCTTGCGGAAAGTGCTGTACCGAAACGGGGGGCGTTATTCGATAACCAGCTGCTTGGTTACGCAGCCCGCCTTGCTTAGCAGGCGCAGGGAATAAACGCCTTCGCGCAGGCCTTGGATGTTGAGCATGGTTTCCGTGCCGGTGAACTGCTGCTTGAGGGCGGTCGTGCCGTACTGATCGGACAGCTCCAGCAAATAGGCCCCTTCTCTGCCAGCGGAGACGGTAACGGCCGAAGTTGCTGGATTGGGGTACATACTGACCGTTGCGCCGCTGAGCCGGACGGGGGCTGGCGTGGTTGGGTTAAAAATATTGTAGCTGCGAAATGTGGTGCAGCCGTTGGGTTGTGTGGCGGTGAGTATGGCGCTACCCAGGGAGCCTTTGGGCGCGTTGCCGGCTATATATAGCTCGTTGTTATTTTCGATGGTGAAGTAGCGCGAGTTGGTGGTGAAAACGAACGTGGTGCCCGCCGGATAACAGTTACCGCCGGCCACATTGATGCCGTAGGTGCCGCCCTGATATACGTTGAAGCGGGAGCCTCCCTGCGAGGGGTTGGGGCCAATGGCGTCGGGTTTGACTTGCAGCTGAATAGGCAGTGTGTAATTCTGTGGGTTCTGGCTGATTACCGTAAGCTGCGGGCTGACGCTTGAACAGGGACTGCCGGAGGCCAGGGTAGGGATGTTGACTACGACCGAGCTTTGATTCATGCCACCACCGGAGACTATCGCCCAGCCCGCGGGAATGTCCTAGAAATAGTCGTGGCCCGGTACCATGCCATCGAAGGTATAGGTATGCTGGCCCGGCGCCACGCATTCGTAGTCGCCTTTTATGCCTACTCCTACCTGCGCAACTGTGGGAGTAGCCGCGAATAGTCCTGCGGCCAATGCTGCAATAACGAGTACTTGTGTTTTCATGAGTGTTGCTAAGAAATAAATGGGTTTACGAAGCACAAGAATAGGCTCAACCCAGTAAAGCAACAAGGCAACATGTGGTGCAATTGTGACATCCATCGCCGGAAGGTCTATAGCGAGGTAACGTATTGAAAGGCTGTTAACAAGGTGAAGATTGGCTTGTTGGCCGGCTAGGGCTGTTCGAATCGTTATTTCAGGAAGTAAAAGGGTTATTGTGTTAGTAATGCTGGGAAACTGAGTTGGGCGGTACTTCCAGAACCTGCGCTAATGTGCACTTACTCGTTGGCGCTTGCTGCTAGCGGAGCCGATGAATACAGCAACGCCTCCCAACAAGTCGTCGGGAGGCGTTGGGCAGTAGGTAGGGTTGTCTTTATTTCGCTACCGCGTGCAGCTGCGTGTTCATGAGCGTGGCCAGCACCGAATCGGGGAGAACCAGGCTGGAGAAGAAGTTGACCTTGGCCCCGAGGGTGGGCAGGGAGCGGGCGGCACCGTCCATGAGGGCGTCGTAGCCTTCCTGGGCCACGGCGCGGGCCGAGGCCGGGTGGCTGGCGGCGCGGGTATTTTCGGCGTGCGCCACCTGGAAGAACTGCGTGTCGGTGGGCGGCGGGCAGAGAATGGTCATCGTCACGGCCGACTTTTGCTGGCGCAGCTCGTGCTGCACGGCCTCGGTGAAGCTGAGCACGAAGGCCTTGGTGGCGGCATACACGGCCTGGCAGGGGCTAGGCGAGAAAGAAGCCACCGAGCCGACCTGCAGAATCTGCCCCGTGTTGCGCTCCAGCATGTCGCGCAAAAACAGCTTCGTCAGGTGCACCAGGGAAGTGGCGTTCACCTGAATCATGTTCAACTCAGTCTGCATGTCGGTGTCGGTGAAATAGCCGGTTTCGCCGAAGCCGGCGTCGTTGACCAGGGCATCGATCAGCAGGCCGCGCCGGTCCACTTCGGCGTACAGCTGCTCGGGCGTCTCGGGCCGGCTCAGGTCGCAGGGCAGCAGCACAATGTCGACGCCTCCGAACTCCTGGTGGAGCAGTCGGGCGGCTTCCTGTAGCTCGTCGAGGTGGCGGGCAACGAGCACGACGCGGAAATCGTCGCGGGCGAAGCAGCGGGCCAGCTCGAAGCCGATGCCTCGGGAGGCACCGGTAATCAAGGCGGTTTGGTCATTCATGGCCGAAAGGGGTTAAGTGAATGATAGGACTGTTAAGATACTCATATAGAGTCGGTTTTGCAGGCGAAAGGTGGCTTATCTGGTGGGCATGCTTCGCGGATTGTGTCGTGCTTGCCTGTGTAGCCATTTACTGACCGATCTGGAGTTCCGGACTGGCCCCGTGCCGTCAGAGCTGCGGCGAGCTACAGGGCAGGGCATCCTCTGAAAAGTGTCCGGTAATTTGTGCTGTCCGTCGTCGGCCTAGGACGCTTAGGGGCGCGCCACTCGTCGCCCAAAACACTTGGCGTGGGTTTTTCTTATACACGAGCGGCCAGCTTCACCCAGCCTGGCTCGCGCCTACACCTATGAAAGACCTGGAGCTAAGTGAAGCTGATATCGACCGGATTATTGAAATGGCCTGGGAAGACCGTACGCCCTTCGAGGCCATAGAGGCCCAGTTCGGCCTCCCCGAACAAGCCGTAATTAAGCTGATGCGCCGGGAAATGAAGGCTTCTTCGTGGCGCATGTGGCGGGCCAGGGTGCAGGGGCGGGCCACAAAACACCAAGCCAAAAGCGCGGTAGATGATGCGCGCTTCAAATCCGACTTGCAGCGTAAAATCACCTTCAACAAAATCTCCAAGCGGCGGTGACCCGGCGGGCACAGCTTGGCAGAGCGACTCGGTGCCACGAAAAAACCGAACTCCCCGCAAAACCAGAACAGGCTGCCCCACGCATGTGGAGCAGCCTGTTCTGGTTTTGCGGGGAACTCCGCTGTGGCTTAGCCTTTCAGGGAGGCGGCAGCGGAGCTAAGCGTTTGGCCGAGCTGCTGGAGCTTGGCCTGCGCATCGGGCGTGGCGCTGGCGGCCGCTTTGGTAGTATGCTCGCCCAGGGTTTTCAAGGACTGGCCGATTTGGGAACCGTCGCCGCTACCGATGGCGGTTTTCAGGTTTTCCAGTTCGGAGGAAATGGCGCTCAGGGCGGGGCTGCCCGCACCGTTCAGCGTGGAAATCCAGCTGTCGATGTTGCCGGCAGCGGCTGGTGCGGCGGCGCTCAGGCCTCCACCAAGGGCTTGCAGGGTAGCGTCGAGTTGGCTGTTGGGTTGGGCTGTGGACGAATCCATAGGAAGTAGGGTTTGTGGTTGGAATGAAAAGAACACTCCTAATACCCTGCCGCCGTCTCAAGGTTGAGCGTCAGCTTCTTGAACATTCGAGGTTAAAACATATTGCCCCCTGAACGGTAACGGGCCTAGGCCGCGTGCTACGGTTGTAGCGGTCTTATCAGCGGCACCTGCACCCGTTTAGGAAGCGTGAAGACAGCCCGAATCTTACACGATTAAAAATTATTATGAAAAAAATAATATAGAGTGGCCGCCTATCGGATGGTTTGCAAGGCCTTGGTAATAGCGGGGTCGAGGTGCTGCTCCAGCTCCTTGCGCGAATGGGCTACGGGCAGGCGCACGGGTACGCCAATGCTCTCCAGCAAGGTGCTGTCGGCGGCATAGTACCGCTGGTGGGACAATGTGAACTGCACCTTGCCGGAAAGGCGGCCTTGGTACATATCAGAGAGCATGCCGGCGGTGTTGTCGCCGATAGTCGTCACGTTGGGCTGCTGGTAGAGCGACACGACGAGCTCCTCGGCCGAGCTGGCCGTGCCATCATTGGTGAGTACTATGAGCTGCCGGTCATAGTGCAGCTGCGGGTTGGGCGCTAGGTACACGGGCGTCGGGGCCGAGAATCGCTCGTAGCCGCCGGGCTGGCGCTCGGCTACCAGATGCGTGAGGTGGCGGCGGCTGGCGAAGCGACTGGCCATTGCCGGGCCGCTATGGCCGCCCCCGTTGCCCCGTACATCGAGGATAATGGCCGTGCAGGAGCTCATTTCCCGCACCGCGTCGTCGAACAGGGCCAACAGGCGCTGGTGGTCTTCTTTTTCCTGGCGCTCGGTGCCCATCACGCCCGACAGCTCGGCGAAGCAGCGCGTCAGGCGGATGTAGCCCACATTCCGGGCCGATTTGCTCAGGTAGAGCAGCTGGTATCGGCCCACTACCAGCCCCACGGCCCGAACATTTTCGAAGCCAGCGGCCTGCAACGTCTGATAAGCCGTTTGCCAGTAGGCATCCTGCACCTCGCGAAACTCGGTTTTGTAGGAGTGCCGCTTGGAGGTGCCTTTGTACAGAAACTCGTCGCCTTTGACGAGGGTAATATGCCCATCCTCCAGGGGCTTTACCATCTGAATCAGCGTGGCCTGCAGCTCGGCGGCAGTGGTGCGGGCCGTGATGGTAGGGCGGTAGGTGGCGTAGGCCTTGTCCCAATCGACGTTGTGCAGGCGGAAAAAGGCGTAATGGTCTTTGTAGGTCTGCCAGAAAACCTCAAAGTCTTTCTCCGGCTGGCTTACGCGTTGGGAGGCATTGTGTACAGGGAGCGTGCTGCCGGTTGTGAGGAGTACAATGAGCAGGAGCCATAGCGTGGGAATAGTAGTCCTCATGCGTAGTGATAGTGGAGCCAGAACGTTTGGGGCAGGCAAGGATACGAGTAAACGGGGCGGGGAACTGGCAGCTGATCGGTGGCAGCAGCGGGCAGTAACTGCGGCCCAACCGCGCGACAAGATAGTGCCGAAACCTCCGTTTGGAGTGGCTGCTACCGAAGAGAAATAGTACGAGCGAAGCCATCAACTGCCCAAGTGTCATTTGGTGAGCGTTTGCAAACCGCAGCACCACACAAGCCGAATGAAAAATCTATAACACGAATCTTGTCGGGGGCGTATGGTAACATATAGTGCAGCGGTCACCCGCAATAGAGTTGGCACCAACTCAGCCGGAAGCTTTGCTCTACTGCCGCCCTCATTCTTTCACCTTATTATCCGCGTTGTTTTATGACCAAACAAACAACCCAGGCCCCGCTGGGCAGTCCGGCTATTGCGCTGCCGCCCACCAGTGTCGTCACGTTGAAGATTAACGGCGAAGAAAGGCAGCTGCACATCGCGCCCTGGACCACCTTGCTCGATGCCCTGCGCGAGTACCTCGACCTGACGGGCACCAAAAAAGGCTGCGACCATGGCCAGTGCGGTGCCTGCACCGTGCTCGTCGATGGCAGGCGCATCAATAGCTGCCTCACGCTGGCCGTGATGCAAGAGGGAGCCGACATTACGACCATCGAAGGACTGGGCACGGAGCAGAATCTGCACCCGCTGCAGCAGGCCTTCATCGACCACGACGCCTTCCAGTGCGGCTACTGCACGCCCGGCCAGATCTGCTCGGCGGCGGCATTGCTCACGGAGGGCAAGGCCAAGACCACGGCCGAAATTCGGGAGCTGATGAGCGGCAATGTGTGCCGCTGCGGGGCGTATACCAACATCGTGGCGGCCATTGAAGAAGTGCTGACCACGCAAAAAGTCCAGCGGCATGAATAGCTTTACCTATACCCGCGCCACGGCCGTAGATGCGGCCGTGCGCGAAAAATCGGCGGCGAGTAGCGTTCGGTTTGTTGCCGGCGGCACCAATCTGCTCGACCTGATGAAGGAGAATATCGAGCGGCCTACCCGGCTGGTCGATATCAACCATCTGCCCCTGAAAACTATCGACGGCACGCCCGACGGCGGGCTGCGCCTGGGGGCCCTGGCTACCAATGCCGACACAGCCTGGCACGCCGAAGTGCAGCGACGCTATCCGTTGCTTAGCCAGGCTATTCTGGCGGGCGCCTCGCCCCAGCTGCGCAACATGGCTACCAATGGCGGCAACCTGTTGCAGCGCACCCGCTGCTATTATTTCTACGATCTGACCACGCCGTGCAACAAGCGCGAGCCCGGCTCAGGCTGCTCCGCCATTGGGGGCTACAACCGCGTGTGCGGGGTATTGGGCACCAGCGAGAGCTGCATTGCTACCCATCCATCGGATATGTGCGTGGCCCTGGCGGCCCTCGATGCCACTGTGCAGGTAACGGGCAAAAACGGGGAGCGTACCGTGCGGTTCGCCGACTTTCACCGCCTGCCCGAAGACCAGCCCCAATTCGACAACACGCTGGCTCCGGATGAAATTGTGACGGCTATTGACTTGCCCAACGAGGATTTTAGCCAGCATTTCAGCTACCTCAAGCTGCGCGACCGGACTTCCTACGCCTTTGCGCTGGTGTCGGTAGCGGCGGCGTTGCAGCTGGACGGCACCACCATCCGAGACGCTCGGCTGGCGCTGGGCGGCGTGGCGCACAAACCCTGGCGCGACGCGGCGGCCGAAGATCTGCTGAAAGGGCAGCCCGCCACGGAAGAAACATTCCGCAAGGCCGCTACCGCCGTGGTGCAGCAGGCGAAAGGCTACGGCCACAATACCTTCAAGATTGAGCTGGCGAAGCGGGCCATCGTACGAGCGCTGAAGCAGGCCGCCGAAGGCACCCAAACCGCCACCGACGTATTTCTAAACTCGAATCCATGAGCACTACCAACTATATCGGCAAGCCCACGAGCCGCGTCGACGGGCCCGCCAAAGTGACGGGGGCCGCCAAGTATGCCGCCGAGTTCAACGTACCGAATCTGGCCTACGGCTACGTGGTCAGCAGTGCTGTTACGAAGGGCAAAATCACGAAGATTTATACTGACGAAATACTGGCTATTGCGGGTGTGCTGCAGGTTTTCTCGCACGAAAACGTACCGTCGCTGGCCTGGCTCGACCGCAGCTACAAGGATGATGTGGCGCCCGGCGGCTCGCCCTTCCGGCCTCTGCACAGTGCCGAGGTGAAGTTCAATATGCAGCCAGTAGCCGTGGTGGTGGCCGAAACTTTCGAGGTGGCCCGCTACGCCGCGTCCCTGCTGCGCATCGACTACGACGTAGTGGAGCACGCCACCGACCTGGAAGCCAAGCGCGACGATGGCTACAAGCCCGGCGGGGGCAAAACGGGCTGGATGCCGCCGCCCGCGCCCCGTGGCAACCCCAACGATGCTCTGCAAAACGCCGCCCACCGCGTGGAAGGCGAATTTATCCATCAGGCCCAGCACCACAACCCGATGGAAATGTTTGCCACCACCGTGGAGTGGCTCGGCGACAAAAAGCTGAAGGTGTATGATAAAACACAGGGCGCATTCAACTCCCAGCAATACGTTACGAAGATATTCGGGCTGAGCAAGGACAATGTGCAGGTGATATCCAAGTATACCGGGGGCGGCTTTGGCTCGGGGCTGCGGCCTCAGTACCAGCTGTTTCTAGCGGTGCTGGCCTCGCTGGAGCTGAAACGCTCGGTGCGCGTGTCGCTCACGCGGCAGCAGATGTTCAGCTTTGGCCACCGGCCCCACACCCTGCAGTACCTGGCGCTGGGAGCCAACGAGGACGGCTCGCTGGCGGCCGTGCATCACCACGCGCTGGCCGAAACCTCGCAGTTTGAAGACTTCACCGAAAACGTAGTGAACTGGTCGGGCATGCTCTACCAGTGCGACAACGTGAAGCTGACCTATGAGCTGGCGAAACTCGACGTATTCACCCCACTCGATATGCGGGCTCCGGGGGCGGCTACGGGCTCATTTGCGCTCGAAATAGCCATGGATGAGCTGGCCTATAAAGCCGGCCTCGACCCGCTGGAGTTCCGCCTGCGCAACTACGCCGCCCGCGACCAGAACGCTGACAAGCCGTTTTCGAGCAAGAAGCTGCGCGAGTGCTACCACGAGGGCGCGGCTAAATTTGGCTGGGCTAAGCGCACACCCGAGCCCCGCTCTATGCGCGACGGTAGCCAGCTGGTGGGCTGGGGCGTGGGTGGTGGCGTGTGGGATGCCAGCCAGCAAAAAGCGGCGGCCAGCGCATCGCTCAACGTCGACGGGAAGCTCACGGTGAAGAGCGGCTCCAACGAAATCGGTACGGGCACCTACACCATCATGACCCAGATTGCGGCCGAAACCATGGGCCTGCCCCTGGAGGCCGTAACGTTTGAGCTCGGCGACACGGCCCTGCCCGAAGCGCCGCTCCAGGGTGGCTCCTGGACGGCGGCTTCGGTGGGCTCGGGCGTGAAAGCGGCCTGCGACGCCTTGGGCGAAAAGCTGCTTAAGCTGGCCCAGAAGATGGAAGACAGCCCACTGAAAGGTGTTACCTACAAAGATGTGCAGTTCGTGAATGGGCAAATTCGGCTCTATAGCGACCCAACCCAGGCTGTCGTGATTCGTGACATATTGCCCGCCAACGGCCAGGAAAAGCTGGAGGCCGACGGCTCGGCCAGCCCCGACATGGCCAGGCAGAGCCAGTACTCGCTGCACGCCCATAATGCGGTATTTGTGGAAGTGAAAGTAGACGAGGACCTGGGCACGGTGCACGTTACGCGGGTGGTGAATGCCGTAGCCGCCGGCCGCATTCTGAACCCCAAAACGGCCCGCAGCCAGGTGCTGGGGTCAGTGGTGTGGGGCATCAGCATGGCCATGATGGAAGAAAGCGTGATGGACCACGGCTTTGGCCGCTACATGAACCACAACTACGCCGAATACCACGTCCCCGTCTGCGCCGATATTCACGACATCGACGTGGTGTTCGTGGAGGAGGAAGATGATATCGTGAACCCGCTGGGCGTCAAAGGCATCGGTGAAGTAGGCCTGCTGGGCGTGGCCGCCGCTATTGCCAACGCCGTGTACCACGCCACCGGCAAGCGCATCCGCAACCTGCCGATTTCGATTGGTAAGTTGCTGTAGGTAGCATAAGCAGCAACAGAAGCGCCCCGGAGCCACTTGGTTTTCGGGGCGCTTTCATGGCGTGCCGGAACTGTATACGTCAGCCTACAGCCCTGAATTTCTACAGCGTATCGCCACGGAAGTGGCCGCCATTCCCACGCTGATGCAGGCGTATTTGTATTTCAACAATGGTATCGGCGGAGTAGGGGTCGCCGATGCCAAAGTCATGCAGCGCTTGCTGCCTCCCGGTCAGGCTGCTTCTGCCGTTTTCCAAGCCGCACCTTAGAGCGTGTTTGGGATTTTACTATGTCATGCTTCGACAAGCGGACGCCAGATGAGCATGACACAAACGGGGTTTTCACCAATTCCCAAACACGCTCTTAATCGGTTTGCGTTACTTGCATTCCTGTTCCTCTTACCTAACCTTTTCCAGCTATGAAAACTTTACTCCAGTCTGTTGTTCTGCTGCTGCTGTTGGCGGGTATGCCTCGCGTAGCAACGGCCCAAACTACTGTGCAGGGCACTATCGTTAGCGGCGGTATCACGCGCGAGTATCGACTGTACGTGCCGGCGGCCTATTCGCCCGCCAAGGCCGTGCCGCTGCTGTTCAATCTGCACGGCTATGGTTCCAGCAACGTGGAGCAGGAATTCTACGGCGACTTCCGGCCCATTGCCGACACAGCCAATTTCATTATCGTGCATGCCAACGGTACGGTCGACGGCTCCGGCAGCCGCTTCTGGAACACGTTTACGGCCCCGGGCTCCGGCGTCGATGACGTGGCGTTTCTGTCGGAGCTGCTCACGTTCCTGCAGACGCGCTACACCATCGACCCCGACCGTATTTATAGCACCGGGATGAGTAACGGTGGCTTTATGAGCTACGAGCTGGCCTGTAAGCTCAGTAACCGGGTGGCCGCCGTCGGCTCCGTTACGGGCAGCATTGTGCAAAGCCGCCTGGCCGCCTGCACCCCCCAGCATCCCGTGCCCATCATCGAAATTCACGGCACGGCCGACAACACCGTGCCCTACAACGGTAACTTTCTGTTCGTGCCTATTCCGACGGTACTTGACTATTGGGTGCGGTTCAATGGCTGCTCGCCTACTCCGGTCGTTACGGCGGTGCCCGACATCAATACCACCGATGGCAGCACGGCCGAGCGCTATGTGTATGGCGGTGGCCGCGCCGGTAGCGTAGTCGAACATTACAAAATCATCAACGGCGGCCACACCTGGCCGGGAGCGGCCGTAAACATTGGCGTCACCAACCGCGACATCAATGCCAGCCGCGAAGTATGGCGTTTTTTGCGGCGCTACCGGCTCAGTCGGCTTAGTACGCCGCTGGCCGCCGGCGTTGCCGCTCCTGCACTGGGCGTTACCATGTATCCTAACCCCGCCACGGATATAATCACCATTCGGGCCAACAAGTCCCTGCGGGAGGCCCAGATTTCAATCACGAATATGCTGGGCGAATCTGTGCCGGCGCAGGCTTCTGTAGCCACCGATGGTACCGTCCGGATTACCACGACCAGCTGGCGTAATGGCCTCTATATAGTGGAGGTGAAAGCCGAAGGACACCGTTACCACCAGAAAATTCTGAAGCAGTAGCCGCTGATCTGCTGACACACGAACGGGCCCCGGATAGTACTATCCGGGGCCCGTTCGTGTGTCAGCAGATCAGGTTGAGCTAGTCCTTGCGCGAATACTCCGCGTGCCGAACCGGGTCCTTCTTTTTATCCTTCTTCCGGCCAATAATGCCCCCGGCTGCCGCTCCGGCTACCCCGCCAATAATGGCTCCTTTGGTGCCGCCCACTACGGCTCCGCCCACGGCCCCGGCCCCGCCGCCAATGGCGGCTCCTTTAGCCTTTTTGCTCCAGCCTTTCTTTTGCTGCGTTTGGGCTTGGGCATCGTTGAAGTTGCTGCTGAGCATCAGGACGGCCACCAGCATGGACATATATAGCTTGAACGTTTTCATGACGTTTGAATTTAAAGGTGAGGAAGTAGAACCGTGCGCCTAAAACGGAGCTCAGTTGCGGAGGGTTACCAGTCTTTTCCGCAAAAGTGCATGAGCACTAGAGCTTAGTAGGTAGACAAACCTGAAAAGCGGAATACTAAGAGCCTATCCAAATAGGCAGTTATACCAGGTGATTCGAGCGCAAGCAAAATGGAGCATGGCCAGATAGTTTTCGGGTTTTTTGGCCCAACGAATCAGCAGGTGGCGGAAGCGGTTGAGCCA
>NZ_SRLD01000049.1 GCF_004745955.1 Hymenobacter elongatus
CGCTATTTATGGGCCGAAACGCTTTTTGACAACTCGCCCAAGGACACCGTCCTGCTCAAAATCCCGCGCCACCAACTCCACATCTGGCAAGAGGCCCTGGCATGGGCCGCGTAGGGCTAAAGTCAAGTTAAAGAGAAAGGAAAGAACGTCATGCTCTATCTGGCGTCCGCGAAGCCGAAGCATGACGTTCTCTTAACTTCCTAAATGGCTTGGCTATTTCAGCACCGCTACCGTGGCTCCGTCGCCGCCTCGGTCGGCGTGGTCGTCGGCGACGCTGGCGGCGGCCCGGATGCGGTGCAGGTAGTCGCGCACCACCTGGCGCAGCACGCCGTTGCCGCGCCCGTGCAGAAACTTGATTTCGGGAATACCCAGCATCACGGCATCGTCTACGAAGGCCATGATCTTGTGCAGGGCATCCTCGGCCCGCTCGCCGCGCAGGTCGAGCGTGGGGCTGAAGCTGGCCATGCGCCCGGTGAGGTCCAGGCCCAGGCCCGCCGAGCCGTAGCTGGTCCGTTCGGCTTTCTTCTCCCGCTCCCGGATTTCGGCCCGGCCTACTTTTTCCAGCTGGCTGGCTTTCACGATGGTTTTCATGCCGCCAAACAGCACCTCGGCAGTTTTGCCCTTGATGCCAATCAGCTCGCCGTAGCCATCCTGGCCGATAAGGGCCACTTTGTCGCCGGCTTTCAGCGTAGCAGCGTCGGCTAGCTCGCGGGTGGCTTTGGCCTTAGGCGGCTCAATCTGGAGCTTTTCGCGCACGAACGTGTCGAGTTTGTGGCGGGCATCCTTGGTGCGCTCCTTGTCGGCCTGCCCCACCCTGATTTCCTGGATGGTGGCCTCAATCTGCTGGTTAGTATCCTTGAGCAGCAGCTTGGCTTTGGCCTTGGCGTCGCGCAGCACTTCGAGCGTAGTTTCGTCGAGGTGTTTTTTGAGGTCCTGGTACTCCTGGGCAGCTTTTTTCATGCGCCGCTCGGCTTTGGCGGCTTCGGCGGTGCGCAGCTCCAGGTCGGCCTTTTCCTTTTCCAGGCCTTCCAGCAGCCGGTCGTAGCGAATTTTATCCTTGCCCACGAGCTGGGTGGCCCGCTCCACGATTTGCTTGGGCAAGCCGATTTTGCGGGCAATTTCGATGGCGAAGCTGGAGCCCGGCTTCCCGATTTCGAGGCGGTAAAGCGGCTGCAGCTTCTCCGGGTCGTAGCGCATGGCCCCGTTCACCACGCCTTCGGTGCGCTCGGCAAAGTTCTTCAGGTTGGTGTAGTGGGTCGTAATCACGCCGTAGCTGCGGGCACGGTTGAGCTGATCCAGCACGGCCTCGGCAATGGCCCCGCCCAGCGCGGGCTCGGTGCCGGTGCCAAACTCATCGATCAGCACCAGGCTGCGCTTGCCGGCCATGGTCACGAACTGCTTCATGCTCAGCAAGTGCGACGAGTAGGTACTCAGGTCATTTTCCAGGCTTTGCTCGTCGCCGATATCCAGGAAAATCTCGTCGAATATCCCGGCCTCCGAGCCGTCGCCGGCCGGAATCAGCAGGCCGCATTGCAGCATATACTGCACCAGGCCCACCGTTTTCATGCTCACCGATTTACCCCCGGCATTCGGCCCCGAAATCAGCAGGATGCGCTGGTCGGGGTTTAGCTCCATATCCAGGGGCACCACCTCGCGCGGGTTTTCCTTGAAATGCTCCTTAAAGGTGAGGTAGAGGAGCGGGTGGCGCACGTTTTTCCAGCGAATCAGGGGCCGGGGGTGAAACGTGGGCAGCGTGGCCTCGATGCGGAGCGCCAGCAGGGCTTTGGCCCGGATGAAATCCAGCAGGCCTAGGTACTGGTAGGCCTTGCGCAGATCCGGAATGTGGGGCCGCAGCTGGTCGGTGAGGGAAGTCAGAATACGGATCAGCTCGCGCTGGTAGGCGTTTTCGAGGTCCTTGATATCGTTGTTCAGCTCAAAAACAGCTTCGGGCTCGATAAAAACCGTCTGGCCCGAGGCCGACTCGTCGTGAATCAGGCCCTTCACCCGGCGCTTGTGCTCGGCAATAACGGGCAGCACCAGTCGGCCGCCGCGAATGGTGGGCTCGGCGTCGCCGGGCACCCAGCCTTCGGTTTTGGCATGGCGCAGAATGCCGGCAATCTGCTTGCGAAGCTGCCCCTGGCGGGTAATGAGCTCCTGGCGCAGCTGCGACAGCAGCGGTGAGGCGTTGTCGCGCACCTGCCCGTCGTCGTCGATTACCTTGTCCAGGGCCGCCAGCAGGTTGCGGTCGACCTGCACGCCAATGCCCAGCAGACGCAGCGTCGGATACAGGCTTTCATCGGCCTGGGTGAAAAACGTGAGGGCCTGCCGGATGGTGCGCAACGACATCTTGACGGCGAAGAAGGCCGGCACGTCGAGGTAGGCCCCGGGCAGGCTGGCGCGCACCAGGTGCGGGTGTACGTCGTGGTAGTGCTGGCTGGGGAAGTCGGCCCCCGACTGGAGCAGGATACGGAACTCGTCGGTTTGCAGCAGGAGCTTGTGCAGCTGTTCGTACTTGCTCTGGAACTGCATCTTGGCTACAAACTGGCGGCCCAGGGCGCTCAGGCACAAGCCTTCCAGCATCTCACGCAGCTGCGCGAAGCCTATTTTGTGCTCGAAATTATGGGGGAGAATCAAACTCGGTAGAGGGAATTGGGTACTGCGGATTGGGAAGAGAATGCGAAGGTAAACACGCCAGGGCCGGAGAAAGATTCAGCGGCGTTAATAAAGTATGTCTTTGGTGGTTTCCTTAGGCTGACTTCTGATTGCGCCTGTCGGCCGCGGCCCACCAGGCAGCCAGATAGACCAAATAGCTGCCAACGAAGCCAAACTAATTTCCTTGCAGAGACCTGCCATCAAATACAGCTTTCCCAACTGCCAAGCTGATAACAGCGGTTACAACCACTAGCATCACCGTGGAAATCGGTTTTTCGAAGAAACTCTTCTCACGCCGAATAGACGCACTTTCCGCATCCTGATCAGCAGCAGCACCGGCTACCTGGGCCTCAAAATCGGCTGCTAAAGCCTCAATATCATCGTCGGAACAGAATGTATCGTTGTGCGCCAGCTTTACTTTTTTCCCTGATTGCAAACGCAGGCGAAAGGTCTTATTGCCGTTGAAATCCTCGTAGAAAAAGGAGGCAATATCCGTCAGCGCAATTTGCCGTTCGGTGGCAGACTGAGTTGCACGAATAGATAAAGCTTCTGCCGTTAAAGTTACCTGCATCGAAACTACCGCTACTTTCTTTATCAGATAATAGCCACCGACCAAGCAGGCCACTAACCATATTAGGACCACAGCTAGAGGAATACCTATTTCTCTGCTTAACGAGATGCCGCCGAAAAACAGGGCGAGCAGGCCCAGGAAAATGCTTATAAAACCCCAGGTCTTCATAACCTGGACAGTATAACTTTTCATATTTTCAACAATTTATTAACGCCTACCGCTTCTCCTCCACCCCCAGCCCAAACAGCGCGAAATCATACTTCACCGGGTCGTGGGCATCAAACCGGCGCAGGTTGGCGGTCAGCTCCTCGGCGGCGCGCCAGTCGACCACGGGGCGGGTGAGCAGGCCCAACTGCCGGGCCTGGCGCTCCACGTGCACGTCGATGGGACACACCAGCTCGGCCATGGGCAGGCGCGTCCAGAGGCCGAAATCGACGCCGTGGGCATCCTGGCGCACCATCCAGCGCAGATACATATTCACGCGCTTGCAGGCCGAGCCGCGCGCGGGCGTGGCTACGTGCTTGCGGGTGCGCTGGGGCGCGTCGGGCAGGCTGAAGAACAGGTCGTGGAAATTCTCCAGCCGCTCGCGCTGGGTAGCACCGCGCAGAAAGGCATCTTCCAGCGTAGCGTGGTCGGCATAATACCAGCGCAGCCAATGCACGAAATACAGCAGGTCGGTGTCGCAGAACGTGCGGTGGCAAAAGCCCAGCAGCTGCTTCAGGTCTTCGTCCTGGTGCTGAGTCACGAACTGATGCGGCGCGTCATCCATGCGGCGCAGCAGCTCGGTCACTTTGCTGATGATGGTGGGGCGGCGGCCCCAGGCCAGCAGAGCCGCAAACAGGCCGCTGATTTCCACATCAGCCCGCTGCGTGAAGCGGTGCGGAATACTTATCGGGTCGTGCTCGATAAACGCGGGCCGGTTATAGCGCGCATAGCGCTCGTCCAGCACGGCCCGGATAGTTTGGAGTTGGTCGGGTTGCACGGCGGCGAAGCAGCTATAAAAGTGTTTTCTGGATATAAAGAACGTCATGCTGAGCTTGTCGAAGCATCTCTACCGCAGTAGCAACTAATTACTTTGGCGGTAGAGATGCTTCGACAAGCTCAGCATGACGTTCCAGATTACTACCCGCCGCTACGGCACATACGACGTTTCGACCCGGAAGCGGGCGTCGGGCGTCGAGAGCTTCTGCACGGCCCGGCGCGACAGGCGCACCAGAATAGTGCTGTTTTCGCCGGTATCGGGTAGCTGCCCGATTACGCGCACGTACACCGACTGCCCGTTCATGATGTTGCGCACCTGCATGATGGTGCCCACGGGCGCAGTTTTGTGCAGCGCCAGGTACTTGTCCGTAACGCCGCCTTCAATAACAGCCGCCAGACCACCTTCCGTCACTTTGCGCACTATCTCGCTGGCCCGCTCCGGCACCCGGTCTTCTTCCTTAATGGGAGTGGTAGCAGGAGCGGCAGCCGAGGCGGTTTCTTTTTCCTTGTCTTTGTCCCGGTCAACATCTTCGGCGCGCTCCGGCCGGTTGGTAGGCGCGGGCACCGATGCTTTCGGCGCCGGTGCGGCGGCTACGGCGGGCTCGGGAGCCGCCGGGCCGCCAGCACCGGGCACCACAATCAGCACCTGCCCGATTCGCACCCCGGAGTTATCCGGCAGCTTGTTCAGGCGGGCCAGGGCATCGGGCGTGGTATTGAAGCGGCGGGCAATTGAGAACAGCGTTTGCCCCTTCTCAACCTTATAGATTTTGTTCCCGCGCGCATCGGTCGGCAGCTCGCGGGTAGCAGCACTGGCAGCGGGGGCTTTGGGAGTAGCAGCCGAGGCGGCGGTGGTCATCACCACGCGGTTGCGGGGCACCAGCACCACCTGGCCCGTTACGAGGGTTCCTTCCAGCTTCGGGTTCACCTCCACTATCTGGTCAACGGGCACTTTATAGCGGCGGCTGAGCCCATACAGGGTTTCGCCGGGCGCTACGCGGTGTTTGATGAGGACTTTATTATTCCGGTACTCCACCCCGATGGAATCGGGCAACGCTATGGGGCGAACAGCGGCAGTGGCGGAAAAACCACCGCAGGCAAAGGCGGCAAACAGCAAAGAAAAACGAGTCATACGGACAGGGCGCGAAAAACAGGCAACGAGCAAAAAACGAAACGGGTGGCACGCTGCCAGCAGAATAACCGCGGCCGAAAGATAAATAAATAATCCTGGAGCCGACCCGGTAAGACGGGGCCAACCGGGCGTAGCCGGCGGTTGGGGGCCGAACGGCAGCATGCCTGCACCCGGCATAGCCAATTTAGCGCCACATTGGGCAGAAGCCTACCTTGCGCCAGCTTTCCGGTACTTCTCTCCCTGCTTTCCTCCTTTTGGTATGGTCAACGCTCTTGGCATAATTCCCGCCCGCTACGCTTCCAGCCGCTTGCCCGGCAAGCCCCTGCTCGACCTGGGCGGCAAAACCATGATTCAGCGCGTGGTAGAACAGGCGCAGCAGGCCCGCCTGAGCCGAGTAGTGGTAGCCACCGACGACGAGCGGATTCTGGCCCACGTGCGCAGCTTTGGGGGCGAAGCCATCCTCACCGCCCCCGACCATCCCAGCGGCACCGACCGGGTTTTCGACGCTTACTGCCAGCTCGACGCGCCCGCCGACTGCATCATCAATATCCAAGGCGACGAGCCCTTTATCCGGCCCGAGCAGATTAATGCCCTGATTGCGCTGTTCGAGGCTGACCCGCGCACCCAGCTAGCCACGTTGGTGAAGCCCGTCGTCACGAGTGAGGAGCTCTTTAGCCCCCATATGCCCAAAGTCGTACTCGACGCGCGCGGCCAAGCCCTGTATTTTAGCCGGCACCCCTTGCCCTACCAGCGTCAGCATGCGCCGGAGCAGTGGCTGGCCCAGCACCGCTACCTGCGCCACATCGGTCTCTACGCCTACCGGCCCGATATTCTGGCCGAAATCACCCGACTGCCGCCCTCGGCGCTGGAGCTGGCCGAGTCGTTGGAGCAATTGCGCTGGCTGGAAAACGGCTACCACATTCTGACAGCGGAAACCGAGCTGGCGACTCTCGGCATCGATACGCCCGAAGATGTAGCGCGGGCGCTGCACTACCTAGCCACCTCAAGCTGATGAGCCCGGCTTTGGTACTATCTGATTCTCACCCGCATGGGCCAGCTGTTCGGTTCGCTGCACTAGTGCGTGCTCCCCTTCGGCCCGCTGCTCATCCTGCATTTCCTTGGTGAGAAAGAAGTTGAGCGCCGTACGGATGACGGCAATGGCTCCCAGCTTGCCAATCTGCTCCCAGCTCGGGGCAATGGCCGTCGACAGAATATCGGCGCCGAGCTGAAATTCCAGGGCCAACGCCAGATACCGCGCCAGCGTCAGCCGAATGGCGGTGAAGTCGGCGGTGCGGCGGTGCCAGAGCGCCAGCACAAACAAGCGGCCCGCCACCAGAATACCCAGCCCGATAATGAGGGCACCCACGGTTTCAATGCCCAGCTTAAGCCACTGCACGGCCGAGATGACGCCATTTTCGGCCAGACTATGAAGCGTTACGGGTTCCACGGTGACTAGCATTACGCACGAATAGTAAACTTCCAGCACGGCTTATTTTTTGACTTCCGGCATACGTTTTTGCCTAGCGGCCGTCAGGCTCAGCCGCCCGCTTTCTTGGCCTTGTATTTCTGCTCCAGCAGCACAGCCAGGGCTTTGTCCCGAAAGTCACCCTGAATCAGGATTTCGCCATCCTTGGCGTTGCCGCCCACGCCGCACTTGGTTTTGAGCAGCTTACCCAAGCTCTGCAGGTCCGCGTCGGTGCCCACGAAGCCGGTAATGAGGGTTACCTGTTTGCCACCACGGGCCTTCTTATCGAGCTGCACGCGCAGATTCTGCTGCTGAGGCGGCAGGGTCTGGGCTTCCTCCTCGGCGCTGTGCTGGTAGTCGAAGTCGGAGCTGGTGGAATATACCACGCCTTCCCGGCTACGGCGATTTTTATCGGTTTTCATGCGACAAGATTGGGCAATAAAAGGAACTGAATGATAGCCGAAAGCCAATGCCGGAGCGTGGGCTACTGCTCAAGTTACGATTTCTGTGTATCGCGCCGGCACTGCTACTTCCAGGGCCAGCGGCTCCAGCGTCACCGCAAACTCCCGGGCATCGCCCACGTAGTCGCCGTCGACGTGAAAGCCCAGCGCCTGCGCGGCCTGCACCTGCACCTGGCTGCAGGTGTGGTACACGGCCGCCCCCGACGCGGGCAGATTGCCCAGCGCCAGCCCGACACTTACCCGCACGGCCCGCCACAAGGGCAGTGCATCAATCAGGCACAGGTCGAGCAAACCGTCGGAAATGTCGGCCAGGGGCGCGATGTAGGCATTGTTGCCATACTGGGCGGCATTGGCAAAAGCCAGCACGTAGCAGCTCGTAGCGAAGGTTTTGTCCTGCATCGTTACGGTGATGGCCGTGGGCCGGAAGCGACGGTATTCGCGGAGTGCCACCTGCACATACGTCCCCAGGCCACGGGTGCCGGCCTGGGCAAAGCACCTGCTCACGTGCGCATCAAACCCCAGCCCCGCCGTGCAAAAGAACGGCCGCTCGTTGATGTAGCCCACATCAATGCGCTGGAATGCCGGGTTGGCCAGCTGCCGAATAGCGGCCGGCAGCGCCAAAGGCACCTGCAAGTGGCGCGCCAGCCCATTGCCGGAGCCACGGGGCAAAATACCCAGTGCGGCCTGGGTGCCCAGCAGCCCGCGGCCCACTTCGTTCACCGTACCGTCGCCGCCCACGGCTACCACAATCCGGAAGCCCTCCGCGGCCGCCTGCCGGGCCAGCTCCACGGCATGCCCCGCGTATTGCGTCGGGCGCACCTCGTAGTCTACCGCTTCGGCGGGCAGGTATTGGGCCAGCAGCGCCGGCACATTCTGCCGCCGGTCGGTGCCCGAGTTGGGGTTGATGAGAAAGCAAATACGCAGCTTAGCGGACATAGACGGCAACAACGCAGGCAGACGGGGAAAAGTTGGAAAGCAGGCAAGAGGCCCAACAAAAAAGCCCACCCAACCGGGCAGGCTTTTCTGGTGGCAGCAGCAGGTCGCTTACTTGCTCATAGCCTCACCCAGCTTCTGGATCAGGTCGGCAGTGCGGGTGCTGTAGCCGGTTTCGTTGTCGTACCAGCCAATTACCTTGGCCAGCGTGCCGCTGGCAGAGGTCAGCTCCGAGTCGAAAATGCAGCTGTGCGGATTGCCCACGATATCGATGCTCACGATAGGGTCGGTGGTGTACTCAATGATGCCTTTCATCGGGCCATCGGCCGCAGCCTTGAGGGCGGCGTTGATTTGCTCCTTCGTGGCTTCTTTCTTCAGCACCACGGTCAGGTCGGTCATCGAGCCATCGGGCACGGGCACGCGCATGGCGAGGCCGTCGAGCTTACCCTTCAGCGTAGGCAATACCAAGCCAACGGCTTTGGCGGCACCCGTGCTGGTCGGGATGATGCTGTAGGCAGCGGCGCGGGCGCGGCGCAGGTCTTTATGGGGCGCGTCCTGCAGGTTTTGGTCGGAGGTGTAGGCGTGCACCGTGGTGATGTAGCCCTTCTCGATACCGAATACCTCATCCAACACCTTGGCCATCGGAGCCAGGCAGTTGGTGGTGCAGCTGGCGTTCGAAATGATGGTTTCGTCGCCGGTCAGGATATCTTCGTTTACGCCCAGTACGACGGTCGGAATATCGCCGGTAGCCGGAGCCGAAATCACTACTTTCTTCGCGCCGGCGGTGATGTGCTGGCCCGCGCCGGCCTCGTCTACGAAACGGCCCGTCGACTCCAGGACGATATCCACGCCCATTTTGCCCCACGGCAACAGCTTAGGATCACGCTCGGCCAAGGCGGCGATGCGCACGCCGTTTACGGTCAGGCTCTCCTCATCATACGCCACCGTGCCGTCGAAGCGGCCATGTACGGAATCGTATTTCAGCAGGTGGGCCAGCGTCTTATTATCGGTCAGGTCGTTGATAGCTACAACTTCTACGTTGTCGCGGCCGAGCAGCGACTTGAACGTCAGGCGGCCGATGCGGCCGAAGCCGTTAATGGCGACTTTTATTTTAGCCATAATGGGGAAATGGGGTTAACGGCACACGAATGCACCGGGTGGAAACGCGGAGCGAAGGTACAGGGACCATCTAACTTCGCCAAATCAATATCTGTCCCAGGAAATCTGCTGCTGCTGCGGCCCTCGTTCACCGCAGTGGCCGCGCCTCTACCCTCATCGGCTACTCGGTGGCAGGCGGCATACCATATTTTTTCAGGCTGAAAATCAGCTGATTTGCCCTTGCAGGGCACTTTTTTTTGAACCGGGTATTGTGTCGCAGGTTCCCTTATCTATCTTTGCAGCATCAAAACGGGTTCGGCACGCTATCTGGTCCGTTCGTCTAGGGGTTAGGACAGTAGATTTTCATTCTACCAACAGGGGTTCGATTCCCCTACGGACTACTACCACTCGTTTTGAAAAAGCCTCTGCGCCAGCGTAGAGGCTTTTTTTATGTTTGGCCGGGTAATTCCCAAGAGCTAAGCTGGGAGCCCAACGCAACCCTCGAACTGCGTTTCCCCATCCCCAATAAGGACATTACCCCAGACTCATAGCGCCGAGCGGTACTATCAGGCCTGCTCAGTAGCCGGCCACCGCTTCCAGGTGCCTGGAAGAGCAACATGTGCCCCTATCCTCGTCCCTGTTGCGAAAGATAGCGCCACTGGGGATGCGCGGCCTCTGACACGAAGAAATTCCACCCTATTATACTGACACCGTAGCCTAAAATCGGAGTTCATCATGCATCGCAATGACGAACTCACATGAGTATATTGTTGACTGGCTGAAGCGCCGCCGGCACATCGGCTTCGTCGAGCAGCTCGCGCAAATCGATTTCGATGGTGCGGGCCAGGGCCGTGATGGGCACGTCGTTGGCACCGCCTTCAAACGGGTTTTCGGTGCTCTCCCCTATCCGTTCCATCGTCAGGAAAATCCACGATACCAGCATGCTGAACGGAATGGTAAGCCAGACAAAGTGCCCACCCAACTTCTCAAACTCCTGCAACATACCGAAGGGCACAAGGCACACGAACAGGCGGGCGAAGAACAGGTTTATGGTGGCGAATTGCCGAGGATACGGGAAGTTTTTGAGCCGCTCACACTTCCCCTGCTGCTCGTAAAGCGCCGTAAGCTGCCGCACCAGCTCGAAATAGCGAAACATTTCCAGGTGGTCGTTGTCGGCTAGTTCTTTCAACTGTTTCGACTGCAGACCGAGCAAATGGGTAGCTCGATTCTTTTTGCTGAGTACGTAGGCCGCATCAGCGGGGGTGAGGTAGCGCTGCAGCTCGTCGGCCAGGCTACCATCGCGCTCAGTAACGCGGTATAGCTGACTGTATTCCGCGTTGGCGGCCTGGGTCATGCTCTCCCAGGCGCGCGGCTCGCGCAGCTGAAACCGCAGCGCGGTAAGCCAGGCCAGGTGCCGGTAGGTCAGCTGCTGCCGCACATCCGCAAACCCCGAACTCTCGGCCGGCAACGGGGGCACAAAGTCCCGCACCGGCACGCCCCAGGCGCGGCTGATATTCACGATGGTGCCCCATATCTGCCGGGCTTCCCACAGGCGGCTGTACGTGGCGTTGTTCTTAAAGCCCACGATAAAAGCCGTGGCCGTTCCGACCAGCGCAATGGGCACCCAGGGCATTGCCAGCCAGTGCCAGCCCAGCCCGGCATACAGCACCGTGGGCACCAGGGCCAGCACGAAAACCCCCATGATTTCCCGGCGGGTCCAGAGCAAAACCTCTTTGAGCGTGTAATGATGGCCCGCATGCATAAACAATGAGGTTAAGAAGGAAGAAAGGTGGAAGCGATGTGGCGCGGGTGTGCCCACCGATGCCAGCGACAGCAACGGCACGGGCCACACCCGTAGCGGCTCACGTCCGCTCCAGATTTTGCCGGTCCCAGTGGGCCAGGTCTGCGGCCGCCTCGTAGGTACTTTGCAGAAACTCCAACACTTTCTGGCGTGGATTTTCGGCCGTGCGCACCACCTCATACGGCAGCACGTACTCGCCGAGAGCCGGGCTGAACGCCGCTTCGGCCGGACACACCGGCGCTTCGGCAAAACCGACCGGGCTGGGATAGGCATAGGCATAGGCATAAAAAGCGGCCTCCGCGCCGTTGCCGCCGGGCCACCAGCCGGCGCTGCTGACCTCGTCGCAGTAGGCCTCGCGGGTCACCCAGTCGGCCAGATTGGGCACGCCACCGGGGTGCTCGGGGGCTGGCCGGCCCGAAAAGCGGGTGACAGCCAAGTCGAAGCTACCCCAGAAAAAATGTACCGGGCTCACTTTGCCGGTGAAGCGGCTGCGAAATTCAGTGAGCAACTGGTCGGCGCGCAGCAGCACCTGCCAAAAGCGCTGCACGGCCGGCGCATCGTAGGCCCGGTGGTGATGGTCATCGGGAAACGGCGTCACGTCCGGCACTTCCACCGGCACGGGCCAGATGCGCACATTGATATGGGCGGCCTGCAGCAGTGCCTGGTAGCGCTGGTAGAACTCGGCCACCGATTGGGGTTCCAGCGCCAGGGTGCGCGCCTGCCCGTCGCTGGTATACAGGACGAGCTGGTGGGCATGAAAGTCGAACAACAACTCAAAGGCTCCCTCCGGATAAGGAATCGACAAGGTAGAAAGCCCGCGGGGCGTAACGTAGAGCGGCACCTGCCACCAATGGTTGAGCATAGGACTAAGCGCCAGGCGGGTTTTTCCCACAATCTGGGTCCAGAGATGAAGCGTCTGGCGCGTGTCAGTCCAGGAATCGGCGGGCAGAGCCGGCCAGGGGGCAGTTGTAGCGAGTGCAGCTATCATCGTTTAGGGGGTTTGCGCCACCCCGCTCGGGCGTAGCCATGTGCTGAAGCGGCACGAGGCAGGCCGCCAAAAACGTGCGCTTACCGACTCATTTCCTGAACAATATGTACAAAGTCCGGCAATTTACCACCCGTAGCCAGCGCCCGACGTCAGGGCCCGAAATTCGTGCCGGCTATAGTACCAAAGGCTGGTCGTGCCAAAACTTAATAGCGGCAGGGCAGCCTTCGAAGTGGCTCCCAGCATCATTTAGCGGGGAGCGGTACTGCATTTCTACACCAGCCGCGTGCTCCCACCGCAGCGCAACATGGAACAGCGGTCGAAACTTAAAATTAAATTTTGCATTCTAACCTCTTCATTCATTACCTTTGCAGCACCAAAACGGGTTCGGCACGTTATCTGGTCCGTTCGTCTAGGGGTTAGGACAGTAGATTTTCATTCTACCAACAGGGGTTCGATTCCCCTACGGACTACTACCACTCGTTTTGGGACAACAAAAAAGTCTCTCTGCTTCCTGCAGAGAGGCTTTTTGCTTTTATCCGGCTTCGCTTACCAGCTCTCAGATACGTCGGACCGGTTGTAGCAGACGGCGCTTGTTCTTTGGCAAAGCATACGCACCTCCGATTGTCCTACTGCGCGACTGGCAACGGCTGCAACGGCTGGCTTCCTGGCCCTGTCAAGGAGCAGAAAACCAGCCGTTCACACTGAATCTACAGTTCGCTTCAGGGCTTTCCGGGCAGCAGCGTCGCCTCGGCGTAGTTGCCGAGTACGGGCTGCTTCGCATCGCCTTCGGTTACGGCCTCCACCAGCAGTTTGCCGCCCACGAAAGCACCTTTCCAGGATTCGCCGAGGCCGCCAAATACTTCTTCCCGGTCGCCACGGGAACGGAGCTTATTGACCCCTACTTTAAAGGCGCGGACTTCCTTGGCCGTACGGGCCGCCCACTTGGCGTCGTCGGAGGCGACGGCGGCCACCAGCGCGCCGTTGGAGATATTCATCTCCCCCACCAGTTCTTCCACGCGGTCGACGAGCACGATGGAGTCAATCGGGCCGAAGGGCTCTTTGAAGTATAGCTCGCTTTGGCGGGGCAGGTTTACCAAGGCCCGTGGCGCCCGATAAGCCGACATATCCTGACCGGGCAAAAACAGGCTCTCATCCAGCTTGCCTTCAAAAATAGGCGTCGCACCGGTTTTGAGGGCATCGGCGTAGAGCCGGTCGAGGTCTTCGGCCTGGGTTCTGTTGATAACGGGGCCAAAAGCCAGATCGGGCAGCTTGTCGTCGTAGCCATCGACCAGGGTAGGATTGCCCACTTTCAGGTTGCGTACGGCTTCCCAGTAGGTTTCCAGAAACTGCGGAAACAGGCTGCGCTGCACCACGAAACGCACGTAGGCCGTGCAGCGCTGCTTGCCGTAGTCGTAGCCTTTTTTGAGCTGGTCGGCCAGGCTAGTCCAGTCGCTGTAGTCCCAGATGCCGTAGGTGTTCACACCTTCCATTTCCAGCATGTAGCGTTTGTGCTCCGAGCCCAGGGCATCGGCGATATTGCGCCCATTGTAGCGGCCACCCACAAACGAAAGGCAGTCGACGGCATCGTTTTTCACCAGCACGTCGCTCAGCTCGCCGCCCGGGCCACTGACGAGCGTCACGGGCAGACCGCAACGGCGGGCAATGGCAAAGGTGAGGCTCAGGGAAATGAAGCCGCCGTCGGTGGGGGTTTTGGCAATAACGGAGTTGCCGCACAGCACCTGCACCAGCACCGCGTGCAGCAGCACCGACATTGGGTAGTTCCAGGAGGCAATATTGCTGACCAGGCCCAGCGGCTTGCGGGTGCCCAGCATACCTTCAATAGTGTCGACGTACCACTGCACGCCCTCGATGGCGCGGTCGATGTCGGTGAAGCCCAGCTTGTAGGTTTTGCCGATTTCCCAGATCAGCAGCTTGCCCACCAGCTCTACGTGGGGCCGCAGCTGGTCGAGGCACTCCTGCACTTTGGCGCGGCGCTCATCGAGGCCGGTAGCGGCCCAGGCGGCGGCTTCGCCTTTGGCGAATTGCACGGCCCGGAGCGCGGTTTCGCGGTTGAGCATCGGCATCCAGCCCAGCTGCGTGCCATCGACGGGTGAGGTAAACTCGCGGGGGGTACCCGGGCCCTGCCACCGGCCTTCCATCAGGTTCTGGAACTTGCCGTCCGGGGTGAAGATTTCGGGCGCAATGTGCTTGACCTGACTCAGCAGCGAGCTAAATTCCACCGCAGGCGAAATGATTTTCATCATAAAACGAGAAAGAAAGGGGTTGGAGTGGACGGGTCGGGTGGGAAACAGCAGGTGAAAGCTACTTCATACTGGTAAAAGATATTCGCTAAGAAAGATGTTTCGCCCGACTTAGCCAACGACCTGACTCTGGGCCGCTTCGGCCGTCAGGCAGGCCACCAGATCGTCGACCATTTCCGAGGAGCCGATAAATAACGGGGCGCGCTGGTGGTAGTCGGTGGGCTCGATGTCGAGCACGGCTTCGGCACCGGCCAAGGCTTTGCCCCCGGCCTGCTCGATGAGAAACGCCAGCGGATAGGCCTCGTAGAGGAGCCGCAGCTTACCGTTGGGGTTTTTGGCCGTGGGCGGATAGAGGTAAATACCGCCTTTGAAGAGGTTGCGGTGGTAGTCGGCTACCAGGGAGCCAATGTAGCGGCCGCTGTAGCTGCGCTGCTTACACTGCAACAAATAGGTGCGCACCCACTCGGGATACTCGAACCAGTTGCCTTCGTTGCAGGAGAAAATAGCGCCCTGCTTCGGAATTTCCACCCCGTCGTGCGACAGGAAGAATTCGCCCAACGAGTGCTCGTAGGTGAAGCACACCACGCCGTGGCCGGTGGTGTAGACGAGCATGGTGCTGGAGCCGTAGAGAATATAGCCGGCGGCCACCTGCTTGCGCCCGCCCTGCAGGAAATCTTCCTTCGTCGATTTCGAGCCAATAGGCGACACGCGGCGGTAGATACTGAAAATAGTGCCGATACTGACGTTCACATCAATGTTGGAGGAGCCGTCGAGCGGGTCCATGGCTACCACGTAGCGGCCCTGGTCGTTGCCGGTATGAATTATATCGTCGTCTTCCTCCGAGAGAATGGCGCAGGCCTCGCCCCCATTTTTCAGGGCCCGAATAAAGCGGATGTTGGCTACCACGTCCAGCTTCTGCTGCTGCTCGCCCTGCACGTTCTGGGCCCCGTAGTTGCCCGTAATATCCATCAAACCGGCCCGGTTCACTTCCCGGTTCACGATTTTGGCCGCCAGCACAATATCGCGCAGCAGCTGGGAAAGCTCGCCGGTGGCAAACGGAAATTCCGCCTGCTTGCGCATGATATAGCGGTCCAGGGTGATGCCAACGGGGGTGGCAAGCGTGTTTTCGAGGGGGGCACTCATGGGTGGGAAGGGCGAAATAGTGGGTGGGAGTAGAAACAGATTCCCCTCCTGGTACTCAGGAAGAGGACGGAGACGGGACGGTAAAGCTAGAACCAGAAAGCCAAAGCTACTCGTTCGCCGATTCTACCACCGCCGGCCGCGCCCCCCACCCCAAAAAAGGAGGGGAAGTACTGATGACGGATACCAAGTGTCTTTCTTATCATTCACCACGCCGCCGCCTTCCACCAGCCGCTTCCACTGGGTTTCGGTCAGCTTGTTTTTCTTCACCGGCCGCCAGGTGTTGCCCGCGCCATCGAAGGTACCCTTGCCCGTTACGACGATATTTTCCAGGTCTTTACCAAAAACCTGGGCCTGGTTGCGCACCACCGCTACGCCTGCTCAGCTGGTCTTAACCCTCCGGTCTGCCTTGCAGCCGGTACTGCGTATTGACCTTTACCGGACTGGATAAGCCTACGGTACAAGTAATCCCGTCGCCTTCTATTTAAATTAATTCTAAATAACATTGACAAATCGGTTCCACAGTATACTTTTGACACGTATTTATATTAATTCCAAATAGAGCATTGCGCCTCACTCACCTTCAGCCTGACGCTGAGGTATGGGCTCCAAAAACTTCTCCTATGGGTCAATACCTGCACCACAATGATTTCGGCTGCATTTCGCGCTGCCTCAGCGGTTGCTGCTTACATCTGTATTTTGGTAACATAGCGCTCTGTTTGAAAGCCGATGAGCTGACCCAATGGCGGCACGTTATGGCCAGCCTCTACCAAGAGCACGCCCCTCAGCTACCCGACACCACCAGCAGGTGCATCACGCTGCCGGGGCCGGTTACCTATCAGGCCTTTGTATTTACGCTGGAGGAGGTATTTCTACTGCATGATTTGCTCATGGCCGCTGGCTTGCTACTGGAAGCAGAGGCTATCCTGGCGGAGGGCACTGCCTTGTGACAGTCGTTGACAACTCCCGGCGGCAATAAATTTTGGCGAGGCACCCAGTATATTGCAGAACGCTAATAGACAGCACCTTGCCACTCGCCAAAAGCTACTATGCTTGCCGAAATGCCGACCTTTTCAGGCTGGTAGGTTGAGCACAATTGGCCAGTATTACGTAAGCAATGCCTATCAGACCACGAAGTAGAGCGCTTATGTCCCGTACGATTATTGTTTCCAACCGCCTTCCCACGAAGGCGCATCGCACTGCGGAGGGCCTGCATTTTACTCCCAGTGAAGGCGGCTTGGCTACTGGCTTGGGCTCCATCTATAAAGCCGACGACAACATCTGGGTGGGCTGGCCCGGCCTGGAAATTGCCGACCCGGCGGAGCAGGAGGCGGTGACAGCCGAGCTGAAGGCCGACAGTATGGCCCCCGTGTTTCTGACCCAGGATGAAATCCGGGACTTCTACGAGGGCTTCAGCAACGAAACGCTGTGGCCCACTTTTCACTACTTCAGCCAGCACGCCGTGTACGAGCAAACCTACTGGGAGGCGTATGTGAGCGTGAACGAGAAATTTTGCCAGGCGGTGCTGGCCCTCGCCGGCCCCGAGGATACAATTTGGGTGCACGACTATCAGCTGCTGCTGCTGCCGCAGCTGCTACGGGCAGCCCGGCCCGAGAGCAGCATCGGATTTTTCCTGCACATTCCGTTTCCTTCGCACGAGCTGATTCGGGTGCTGCCCTGGCGCCGGGAGCTGCTGGAAGGCATGCTGGGAGCCGACCTCATTGGCTTTCATACCTACGGCTACATGCGCCACTTCCTGAGCTCGGTGGCGCAGCTGCTGGGCTGCCCCAGCCAAAATGGCCTGATTGAAGCAGGGCAGCGCAGCGTGCTGGTCGATGCATTCCCGATGGGAATCGACTACGACAAATATGCGCAGGTAGCGGAGTCGGAGGAAGCCCGCGAAAGTGAGCAGCTCTACCGCGACGCGCTCAACGATGCCCGCGTCATTCTGTCCATCGACCGGCTAGACTACACCAAAGGCATTGCCGAGCGGCTGCGGGCTTACGAGCAGATGCTGCGGCTCTACCCCGAGTGGCGCGAGCGGGTAACGCTGCTGATGCTGGTGGTGCCCTCTCGCGACCAAGTGGAGAAATACCGGGCCCTGAAGGTGGAAATCGATGAGCTGGTGGGCCGCATCAACGCCGACTACCGCACCATCGGCTGGACGCCGATTCAGTATTTCTACCGCTCGTTTCCGCTGGAGCACTTATCGGGGCTGTACCGCTTGGCCGAGGTGGCGCTCGTAACGCCCATGCGCGACGGTATGAACCTGGTAGCCAAGGAGTTTATTGCCAGTAAAGGCAACCTGCCGGGGGTACTGATTTTGAGCGAGCGGGCCGGCGCGGCACGTGAGTTGTCCGATGCTATTATCATTAACCCCACCGACACCCGCCAGCTGGCCGAGGCTATGCACGAGGCCCTGGTGATGCCCGAAGACGAGCAGCGCCAGCGCATGAGCCAGATGCAGGCCCTGGTGAAAGAGTACAGCGTCTATCATTGGGTGAAGCTGTTCATGGATCGGCTGGCTTACATCAAGATAAAGCAGCAGACGCTGGCTACCGACTCGCTGGGCCCCCAGGCGCTAGTACAGATGCGCGCCGACTTCGATCAGGCCGAGCAGCGCATTCTGTTCCTGGATTACGACGGTACGTTGGTGCCTTTCAGCAAAAACCCGCAGCACGCCCGGCCCGATGAGGAGTTGTACCACCTGCTGCGGGCCCTCAGCGCCGACCCGCGCAACCGCGTGGTAATTATCAGCGGACGCGACCGACAAACGCTGTTTACCTGGCTCGGCGACCTGCCCGTAGACTTTATCACCGAGCACGGCGTGTGGCTGCGGGCGGCGGGCGAGCAGGAGGAATGGGCCATGATTCAGCCGCTGACCGACACCTGGAAGCGGGAAATCCGGCCCATTATGGAGCTGTTGGTCAGCCGCACGGCGGGCTCATTTATCGAGGAGAAAGAGTATTCACTGGTGTGGCACTACCGCCGCGCCGATGCTGACCTGGGCGCCGTGCGGGCCCGGGAGCTAGTGAGCCACCTCAACTTTATGGCCTCCAATACCGATTTGCAGGTGCTGGAGGGCAATAAGGTGGTGGAAATCAAAAATGCCGGTGTCAACAAAGGTGTCGCCGCCACCCGCTGGCTGGCCACCTACCCCGCCGATTTTATCCTCGCCATTGGCGACGACCGCACCGACGAGGATACTTTCCAGGCCATGCCAGCCCATGCCTACACCGTGAAAGTGGGGGAAACCGGGCGCTCTTTTGCCCGCTTCCATATCAAGTCGCACCAGGACGTGCGGCGTACCCTGCGGGCGTTGCTGTAACGGCTGGCTCATGGGCGGTTGAGTAGTAGACATAGAAGGCTTGTGGACAGTAAAGTACAGGGCAACGTCATGTCGAGCAGCGCGAGACATCCCGCGTGCAGTAGTAGCTACTAGACTTGTTCCTAAATTAGGAACCGATGCTAAAATTTGGCTGTCATGCTGAGCGCAGTCGAAGCCTCTCTACCGCTTCGTCCAAGTCGTGCAACGAAGCGGTGGAGATGCTTCGACTGCGCTCAGCATGACGTTCTTTTTTCGTTTCGCTTTATTCAGGAACAAGTCTACTTACTATGGCGCGCATGATGTCTCGTTTTCTGCTTGCTGCGCAGAATACTGGGCAGGACGCCAAAAAAAGGCAAAATACCCCAAAGAGTTCCTGGCCGCATAGTCAACTCACACAGCTTTTTAGCGCAGCAGCACGCTCCAATATCCTACCCGGAGCGGTGGAAGTTGTACGACACGCCCAGCCGAGTGCGCAGCAAGCCGCCATCCAGAAACCTATTAGCGTAAGGCGACAACTCGAAGACCAGCTGCGCATTGCGGTGCCGGGCCAGCGGCTTGATGCGGGCCCCAACCGTCAGCGCGTAGCCATTGACCAGCGGCAGCTCATTGAGAGCGTAAAACGGGTTGGCGTTGATGCCCAGGCCCGCGTAGTAGTTCACCAGCTCTCCCTTTCTGACGTTGACCACGCCGTGCAGCTCCATATTCACGTTGGAGATGAACGTGTTGGTTTCCAAATTCAAACCAGCCCACAAGCGCCGCTCGGTATCGGTGTCGAGAGCTAGCACCGACTGCACGGGAAAATACGTGACTGCTACCTGCCCGGCAGCGGCATGGGCAAAGCCCAGGGCTCCGAGTAGCATAAAAACTCCTTTCATCAGGGGCGGGCTAGTATACAGTAGGCGGGTTTGGGCTGATAGTCGTCGTCGAAGAGCAGCGGGTAATCGTCGCGGTGGAAGTAGCGGCGAATCCAGGTATTTCGGTCGCTGATGCCCCAGAAGGTGATGCCATACTGCTGCGCGCGCGGCAGCTCCTGGTAGGCCCTGACGAGGAAGGCGAGCTTATCGGCCTGGCGCCGCAGCAGCTCGGGCGTGGGCTCAATGGGCTTACCCAGCGGATTGAGGGCCACATCGACTTCCGAGAGGTGAAGCTGCAGGCCCGTTGGCTGCACTTCCCGTAGCATCTCGGCAATCTGGGTGTTTTCGGGATGCACGATGGACATATGCGTCTGCAAACCCAGACCATGAATCGGGACGCCGCGCTGCTGCATGCTCCGCAGCCAAGCCAGCACGGCCCGGCGCTTCACGGGGTTTGCGTCGAGGTCGTACTCATTGTAGAACAGCAGCGCCGTGGGGTCGGCTTCGTGGGCATAGCGAAAGGCTTTTTCGAGGTAGCCGCTGCCCAGATGCTGCTGCCAGATGGTGTGGCGCAGGGTGCCATCGGCCGCAAAGGCCTCGTTCACCACGTCCCAGCTGCGCACCCGGCCCCTGAAATGCCGGCAGAGCGTTTGGATATGCTCCCGAAACAGCGCCTCCCACTCCTGCTCAGTACCGGAAAAATTCTCCATCCAGCGGGGCAGCTGCTGATGCCAGATGAGCGGGTGGCCGTGCAGCCGCTTGTTGTAGGCCCGGCAAAATGCCACGAGCTGATCGGCCTGTTCCCAGTCGTAGGAGCCTGGGGCGGGATGGATGTAGCTGGCCTTGAAGACATTCTCGGGCGTGACGCCATTGAACTGCCGCGTCGCAATATCCTGGTAAGGCGTATCCGGCGCCAACTCATCCATATTGATAGCCACCCCAATCGGAAACGGATACCGCGCATACAGGCTCTGGGCGGCGTCGCACTGCCCAGGGCTATCCTTTTGGCAGGAAGCCAGGCTGAGTACAGCCAACAACACAGAACAGAAGCGAAGTAAAGAAAGCAACGTATAGGGCCGCCAGCCGGAGAGTTAAGCCTAAAGCAGTAGCGCGAACGGTGGAATTCGCGCACCGGAACGAGTTTCGTTCAAGCACGCGAACTGTACCGTTCGCGCTACTGCTGATGGTGCTCCAAAGCTAGGGCCGGGCCGGTCGTAAACCAACGGTTTTGGCCGGAGCTACACGAAATTCGGACGGTCGAGCTTTTTGGCGATGCGGTAAGCGGCATTCACCAGCCCGACGTGGCTGTAGGCCTGCGGGAAATTGCCCCACTGCGAGCCGGTTTTGGCGTCCACATCTTCGCTGAGCAGGCCCAAATGATTGGTGTAGCCCAGCAGCTTGTCAAACTCACGGGTAGCGTCTTCCACGCGGCCGACGCAGGCCAGGGCCTCCACGTACCAGAATGAGCAGATCAGGAAGGTGGTTTCGGGCGTGCCGAAGTCGTCGGCGTGGCGGTAGCGGTAGAAGAGGCCTTCGGGGGTTTTCAGCTCTTTCTCCAGCTCAATCAGGTGCGTTTTGGCCCGTTCCGAATCGGGCTTGAGGTAGCCCATCAGAATGAGCTGCAGGCCGCTGGCATCGAGGTGGGGCGAGCCAATGGCGTTGGTATACACACCCCGGGTAGCATCGTAGCACTCCTCGATTTTCTCCGTGGCAATGTCGATCAGCTCGGTGGCCAAGGCTTCTATTTCGGCGTTGCCGAGGTAGCGGGCCACTTTGCGGGCGGCATGGCTGCCCGCCCAATGAAACAGGTACGTGTAGCAATGATACTGAGCGATATTGCGGAATTCCCACAGGCCCGCGTCGGGCTTGTCCATCGTTTCCTTAATCAGGCGCAGGGCCTCGTACATCATCCGCTCCGAGTCGGCCCGCTCGGCCCCGATGAAGCGCCGGTCGACGTAGAGCGGCAGCAAGGCCACCAGCACCTGGCCGTACACATCGTTCTGAATGTGGGTGTAGGCGTCGTTGCCGATGCGCACGGGCTGGTTGCCGAGGTAGCCTTCCAGGTCCAGCTCGCGCTCCGTCAGCTCGGCCGCCCCGCTGATGCTGTAGAGCGGCTGGTATTTGTCGCGCACTTTGGTGGTAATGGTGGCGATGTAGTGGAAATAACGCTCCATTTCCTCGAAATGGCCGATGTTGTTAAAGGCCGTCAGGATGTAGTAGGTGTCGCGCATCCAGCAGAAGCGGTAGTCCCAGTTGCGGGTACTACCGGGCGCTTCGGGCAGGCTGGTGGTGGTAGCCGCAATGATGGCCCCGGTGTCTTCGTACTGGTGCAGCTTCAGGGCCAGAGCCGAGCGAATGACGGCCGTCTGGTAGAAACTACTGATGCTGGTGCTTTTTACCCAGCGCTGCCAGTATTCCACCGTCTTGCGCAAAAACTCCTCCGCCGTGCTGCCCAGGGCGGCTTCCAGCGGCGCGCCGTAGGTCATGACCAGGTAGCGGGTTTCGGTGAGCACGAAAGCCTCGCCGTCCAGAATGTAGGTCAGCGGGATGTCGGTGGTTAGGCGGATTTCTTCTTCCAGGCCCAGAAAAGCAATGTGGTTGGAGCTGCGGCGGCGCGTGAGCTGCTGCGCGCCGTAGTCGCCCACCGGGTCGCACACCACCCGCACCCGGGGCAGCCCCGTGAGCGGCTCCAGCTTCCGGATAAACATCAGGGGCTTGTAGTTGCGGTCGTATTGGAGGAAGCGCGGGGCAAAGTCGGTGACGCGGTAGCGGCCCGCATCAGTTTCGATTTCGGTGCAGAGCACGTTTGTATTCTCCAGGTAATACTGCCGCGAGCTGAAGTCGGCTTCATCGGCGGGCCGGATGCTGAACTCGCCGCCCTTGCGGGAATCAAGCAGGCTGCCAAATACGAAGCTGCTGTCGAAACGGGGCCAGCAGAGCCAGGAAACGGAGGTATCTTGCTTTATCAGGGCAAGGAAGGCGCAGTTGCCGACCAGGCCCATGTCGTAGGTGTGTTTGCTCATAACCGAGGGTGCGGAGGCGTCAGATGGGGCCCACCAGGAGCCGTTTTCAGAAAGTTCAGAACTCTCTAGTACCCCGTTAGCCCGTGCGGGGTTGCCGCCCAACCCCGTCCGGGCCGTTGCGTAGAAACCGCATGGCCGCCCGTGGCGGGCCGGGCCCAAGTCCTTTCTTCTCCCTTTCGCACTGTCACTTTTGTCTGCTACCGCCCCTCCCGCCCGCTCGTCCAGGTCCAGCCGCGCGCCGCTTCTTATAGCCGGCACATTGCTGGCCGTGCCGGTAGGCTGCTACTTCCTCTGGCCCGCCTTCCAGACCGAAGCCCGGGAAGCCTTTGCCGTGCTGAAAAGCGGTGACCAGGCCAAAGTATCAGCCTGGATCAAGCAGTTCGGCTACTGGGGGCCGGTGGTTATCGTGGGGGGCATGGTGGCCCAGATGTTTCTGGTGGTGGTGAATGTCGTGCTGCTGATTCTGGTCGCCATTCTGGCGTATGGGCCGTGGTGGGGCTCGTTGCTGGCGCTGGTGGGCGTGGTGGCCGCTTCCACCGTAGGCTACTGGATTGGGCACTCGGCGGGCGAGGCCATGGTTGGGCGGCTGATTGGGGAAAAAAATGAGCAGAAAATGGTGGCCGAAGTGCAGCGCTACGGCACTTGGGCGGTCGTCATTGCCCGGCTCTCGCCCCTGCTCTCCGATGATGCCGTAAGCTTTGTGGCCGGCGTGGCCCGCATGGGCTACTGGCGCTTTCTGGCCGCCACGGTGGCCGGCGTGATGCCCCTGATCGGGCTGCTGGCCTGGCTGGGCGAAAACAGCGACCGGCTGAAAAGCGGTCTGCTGTGGGTGTCGGGCGTCAGTATCGTGCTCTTTGGCGGCTATGTGTGGTGGGACAAGCGCCGGAATACATCGGGGGCAACAGCCGAGGACGCGAGAAAAACCGAGAAAACAGGCCGGTAGCGGCAACAACCGGCCACCGGAGCCGCTACCTTTGCCGGCTTCTACGGAGAGCGTATTGCTGATTTCTCCGCTTTCCTCACTTCTCACCTGTAGTGCCCCGTGCGTTTTTCTCCGGGTTTTCGCTGGCTGTTTAGCCTGGCGGTCCTGCTATGCCTGACCAGCCCAACTCTCGCCCAGACGGTTACTTCTCCCCCGCCCCTGCTGCGCGACCTAGCCTTGCGCGTCGATACGGCCCGCTACTCGCTCAGTCGGACTACCATTGCGGTGCAGGGCGAGCCGAATCTGTATTTCTATTACCGCCAAAACGACGAAACGGCCGAGCTGCTCGTGTATCCGCAGGTATGGCGGCCCCGGGTGCCGCTGCGCCTGCGCCGCTCCGCCGACTTCACTCTGCTCGACTCGCTTACGGCGGTGGGCAATCAGTATTACCGCACCAAAATCCGCTTCAAGGACTTGTCGGCGGCGCGCTTTCTACAGCTCACTTTCACCCAGCCCGCCGACAGCGCGGGCCGGCCGCCACTCGTCCAAACCGTGCGCTTGCTGCCCGTAACGCGCACCACGCTGGAGCTGAAACCCACCGATACGGAGCTGTTTGTGGGGGAGGAAAAGGTATTTGACCTGCTCAGCAACAACCCCCAGAACGTGCGCGTGGCCACTGAATGGACCAAGGGGCAGGACATCGACTACCGCCTGGTGCAGGAGCAGGGCCAGCTGCGGCTGCGGGTGGTGCCCAACGCGCCGGGTAGCCGCCTGCTCACGGTGCGCCCCCAAACCGAGCGCCCATTCCTGACCGACAACGGCCGCCGCCTAAGCTACGCGCTGCCTCCACTACGCCAGGAATTTACGGTGAAAGCCAGCCGCCTACGCTTTCTGAGTGTCGATAAAAAGGAAATGACGCTCGATGAGGTGTCGCGCCGCAAGGGCGTCGAAATCATTCTCGACAACGGCCGCACCTTCGACCTGAAGCGCACCTACCGTATTGAAGACCAGGAGGAAGCCGGCGGAGCGCTGATGGCCGAATTGTTTACGCGCCAGTACCTGACCAACGACCGGGTGCTGTGCTGGCTGCGCGTCTACAACACCCACCGCCAGACCGACAGCTACCTCTACATCAAGGAAAACGACCTCCCCAAGTACATCACCAACTTCAATATCTCGCCCAAAACCGCCATTGCCACCGTGCAGGTGCGCCACCGCGGCGGCGACTGGACCTCCAGCCTGGCCGTGAACCCCGGCGAAACCGTGGACGTGCGCCTCGAAGGCGAGTCGCTGCAAAAGGCGCGCTTTCATTTCGAAGACCTGGCCGTGATTCCCTCCGATTCCTCGGTGCGCACGGAAGTGGCCGTGGTCTACCGCGTGCAGGTGCCGCTCACCATCGACAAGCGCCGCATCACCATCTTCAACGCCGGACAGCCCACGGGCTACGCCCTCACGGTGAAGGAGTTTCAGCGGCCCCACCCGCTCGATTTCGTGGCCGTGAACTTCGGGGAAGGGCCGCGTGTCGTGAACCGCCTGAACGGACCGGTGCTGCACAGCCGCGTGATTTCCGACGTGGTATTCAGCTTCAACCCCAACGGCATCGACACCGAAAGTCAGCTGTATGGCAAGCAGTATCTGTCCTTCGACATCCGGACCCAGAACAGCAAAGGCGAGCTGATCGAAATGCGCACGCTCGACAACGTGGTGGTGTGCCCCGGCGACAACTCGGTACGGGCGGCCTTTTACCAGGACAAGCAGTGCCAGGTGGGCAGCATTAGCCTCAACAACCTGCTCGGTTCCCGCAAAACCTACGATCTGGACGACTGGAGCACGATTATCATCACCATCAAGCACACCCAAGGTCAGTACCAGGAGGCGGGCTTCACCCAGAAGCTGGAGCTGGTGCTGAAGCGCCGCCTCAAGTTCGACATCGACGTGAGCTTTCCCGGTGGCTTGCTTACCAAATACCGCGGCGAATCGAGCTACACGTCCTTTGGGGGCATCTCGCTGGCCATGCTGGGGCAGCTAAGCTTCTATCATCCCGAGAAAATCAACCGCCTGCGGCCCTACAAAATCGGGGCGGGCTTTGTGGCCCTCAATGCCTTCGACCTGAGCAAAACCGGTGGCAACCGCGACCTGGGCATTGTGCTGCTGGGCTCCATTTACCCAACGCGCCGCGAGGCCAAGCTCACTTTTCCGCTTTACCTGGGCGGCGGCTACCTGCTTTCTACCGGCAAGCCGTTCTTTTTGCTCGGCCCCGGCATCGGCGTAAGGCTGTAGAAATCAAGAGTGGGCACGGCTTGGCGCTGGGCCGGAATTGCCCTGATTTTTGATTCTCAGTTCTTGATTTTCACTTCAATCGTAATGATGGAGCCTTTGCCGGGGCGCGAGTCGACGGTGAGTGTGCCGCCGAGCAGGTCGAGGCGGTTGCGGATGCCGGCCAGGCCGATGCCTTTCGTGGCGGCGGCGCTGGCATCCTGCTGAAACCCGATTCCGTCATCCTCGGCCGAAATGTGCAGCTGACTGCCTTCGTGCACTACATAAAGGAAGGCTTCCCGGGCGTTGGCGTGCTTAATGATGTTGGTCAGCAGCTCTTGCACGATACGGTAGGTGGCCACGTCGTGGAGGCGGGGGCGCGGCTGCTCCAGGCCTTGCAGCTGTAGCCGCACATGCAGCTGCTGTTTCGGAATACGCTTGGTAAGCTCTTCCAGGGCAATCTTCAACCCAAAATCCTCCAGAATGCCGGGTGTTAGCTCGTGCGAAATGGTGCGCGTGGCTTTAATGCCTTCGTCGATCAGGCTGAGGGCCACTTGCCGGCAGGTGGCCGCGTGGGAGCGGTTTTCGAGGTTGAGCTTAGCCGCGTACAGCAGCTGCCCCACGCCATTGTGCAGCGCCTCAGCAATGCGCTTGCGCTCTTCCTCCTGCGTGGTCATGATGGCGGCCAGCACCTCTTGCTGCTGGCGTAGCTTTAGCTGGGTAGTTTCCTCGGCCAGGCGCACGCGCTCGGTCACGTCGCGGATGATGACCAGGCCGCCGCTGATATCGCCCGCGGGGGATTCCAGCGGTAAAAAGTACGATTCGAAGTGGCCGCTGCTCTGGTGGAAAGGCATGTCGTAGCGCATCATGCGCATGCCTTTGAGCACTTCCCGCAACGCTTTTTCCTGCTCACCTCCCTCATACTCCGGGAAAAGGCTGAGCACGGCCTGGCCCAGCACCTGCGTTTCCGGCCGCCCCGAAAGCTGCTCCAGCACCCGGTTCCAAGCCGTGATGTGCAGGTCGTGGTCGAAGGCCAGAATGCCGTCCACGCTATTATCGAGCAGGCTTTCAGAAAATTCCTTTTGGCGCAGCAGCTCCGCGCGGGCCGTGTGGGCACTGGTGATGTCGCGCCATATGATGTGGAACAGCGCCGAATCCCCGTCTACGGCAAACGGCGTGACGATGGCTTCCACCCAGAGCTCCGCGCCCGTGGCGCGCCGTAGCAGCACCTCCGTTCGGCCCGAGCCATTGCGCAGGGCTTGGGCTACCATCCCTGCGAAGAGCGTCATGGTGGGTGTACCATCGGGCTGCTGAGCCGGAAAAAAGGCTCCCACCGACTGCCCTACCACGCGGGCCCGCGTGGGCACGGCCAGCAGCTGCAGGGCCGAGGCATTACAGTCGAGGTAGCATTGGCGCTGCACCAGCACCACGGCGTCGCTGCTATGCTCGAACAGCTTCCGGAAGCGCGACTCACTGGCCTCCAAGGCCCGTTTCACCGCGTGTTGGGGCGTAATATCGACCACCACCACCCGGCAGTACGTGGGCACTTCATCGGGGCCCAGGGCACCGGACGCGCCCTCCAGCAGGGCCATAAATAGCTGGCCGTCTTCGCGCTGCATCGGCACTTCCAGCGTCTGGCGCTGCTCACCGGACAAAACGCGGCTAATAAACGGCTGAAAATTGAGGCGATACTCCGGCACAATAAACAAGTCGAAGCGCTGGCCCAGCAGACGCTGCCGCACCGAGCCCAGCTGCTGGCTCCCCCGCAGGTTGAGCTGGCCGATGATGCCGTGCGCATTCAGACTGAAATAGCCAACCGGGGCGAAATCGTAGAGGTCCACGTATTGGGCGCGCAGGCTTTCCAGCTCGGTTTGGGCCAGCATCAGCTCCTCGTACTGCATTTCCAGCTCAATCTGGTGCACCTGCAAGTCCTGGGCTAGGCGTTGCACGTCGGCGGGGAGCATATTGCTCAAGCGCTGCGCTACCAGGCGTTTGCGCTCTTCGGCCCGGGCCCGCAGCTTGAGCAGGGCCGCGTGGGCAACGGTGGCCGGCTGGGGAGTAGGCGTATCCATGGGGGTCAAGCTAAAGAAAGTAGCGCCAATTGCGAAGCTGAACAGTAGCGTGGGCCTCGCGCTCAGGCCTGTAAAGCGTGGTGGCGCATCTACTCTCGCGGTAGTAGTCGATTTATGCCGACGGCGGTGGGCAGCGTCTAAGGGTGAAGAACCACTGTCCGGCCGCGCGCCTACTCGGGCTCCGGGTAGCGCCCGGTGCGCCCGGTGATAACGACGGCCGGGGGAATGCATCCCAGCAGCGGCTTTTGCCCTAGCTCGGCAAACGGACCGTCTTTACGAGGAGAAGCTTGATGGGGTGCGGCGGGCCGCGCGGCTGAGTGGGCGCGCAAAGCAGGAACAGCCCCTACAGCAGGCTCATATCGTGGTCGGGCGGAATCATGTAGACGCGGTTGGGCCGCACCTTTAGGCCGTCGGTAGCTTGTTCCACCGGCATCGTGGTGAACTGCTGCAGCACCTGCACCATGCCACTGCTCTGGTCGGGCACCAGGTGCATCACGACTACGAAAGCCATGCCGGTAGCGGGCGGTACTTGCCGGAAAAACGCCTCGAAAGCCGCAACGGAGCCCGCCGAGCCACCCAGCCCGACGACAGTAAATTTTTCCTGACCACCACTGTGTCGCGGCCCGGTTCGGGGCTGTTGGAGCGCGCCCGGCCGCACGGCGGCGGCTTCGTTGAAAGCGGGCAGTAAGGGAGTGGTCATAGCAGAAATCCGGGCCGTAGCAACAACGCGTTGAGCCAATATTTTTTCTTGCGCCGCACGCGCACCGGCCGCCGCCAGCAGGTCTCAAAGTAACTACAAAAGCACCTGTACCGGCCCCGAAAGCTGATCAGGAGACTGAAAATACCCTGGTCTCAGTTGATCCACATTTTGCCCATGGCCGTACGCATTGACTATAGACGGCCCCGGCTCGGGCCGTCGGAAGCTAATGTTACTCACCTGAAGTTTCTTCCGTGCAGCATCCCTTTCACGTTATCGTTATTGGTACTTCAGCCGGCGGGATGCCGGCTCTGTGCCAGTTGGTGGCCCGCTTGCCCGCCGACCTGCCCGCCGCCGTACTCATCGTACAGCATTTCGCCCCCGACTCTTCGGGCCAGCACCTCATCGACCGCCTGGCTCGCAACACGCCCCTGCGCTGCCGGCTGCCGGTCAATGGGGAGGAAGTAACCCCCGGCACTCTGTATTTGGCTCCACCCGACCGGCATATGCTGCTCAAGGACGGGGTGGTGCTGATTACAAAGGGGCCGCATGAAAACCATTACCGCCCCGCCGCCGACGCGCTTTTCCGCTCGGCCGCTGCCTATTACGGCCCTAACGCTACCGGCGTAGTGCTCACGGGCATGCTTCACGACGGCACGGCGGGCCTTGAGCTTATTAAGCGAGCCGGCGGGCGGGCCGTGGTGCAGGACCCGCTGGAGGCTGAGTTCCCGAGTATGCCGGAGAGTGCCCTCAGCAACGTCGCCATCGACCATGTGGTGCCCCTGCTCGAGATGGGGGCGCTACTGCGCCAGCTGGTACAGACGCCCGTAGCCAGTCTCGAAGCCATTCCGGAGGATATACAGCAGGAAGCCGCCATTGCGGAACGAGTGGTGGGTACCATCGAGGAGATAAACCAGCTAGGCACCAGCATCCCCATGAGCTGCCCCGATTGTGGTGGCTCACTGTGGGAGCTCAAGAGTGGCAAGGTGCTGCGCTACCGCTGCCACACGGGCCACTCGTATACTGGCGATTTTTTGCTTCAGCGCACCCAGCACGGCCTCGAAGAAAGCCTGTGGGTGGCGCTTCGGATGCTGGAAGAACGCAAAAACCTGCTCACTAATATGGGCAGCCGCATGCTCGGTAGCATGAGCGTGCAACAGGAAGAGCGGGTGGGCGAAATCAAGACCCACATCAACCGGCTGCGGGAGTTCCTGCTCAGCGGTAGCAACGAAGCTATAAATGGCTATGGTGGCGGCCACAACAACCCGGTTGGCAGCCTTGCGCAGAGCAGCTTTGGTTCCGGCAGCGGCTCCGATGAACGAATACCAGACTTAGAGCCTATCCAAATAGGCATTATTTTCGGGTATGGCAACGACTCAAGAATTCATCATTTCCGATGCCTTGTGGGAGCGTCTGCGGCCGCTGCTGCCGGTGCATACCCCGAAGGCTCATCCCC
>NZ_SRLD01000004.1 GCF_004745955.1 Hymenobacter elongatus
CCTGGCTCAACCGCTTCCGCCACCTGCTGATTCGTTGGGCCAAAAAACCCGAAAACTATCTGGCCATGCTCCATTTTGCTTGCGCTCGAATCACCTGGTATAACTGCCTATTTGGATAGGCTCTTAGTGGCTCGCCGCAGGCAGCAACCTTCGTTACCGTTGCTTACTTCCACTTACAGCAGCCGAAATCCCAGGCGGTGGTGTTCTGTGGGGCCATACTCCCGAATGGCGGCTCGATGCTGCTGGGTAGGGTAGCCGGCGTTCTGCTCCCAGCCATACAGCGGAAACTCCCGCGCTAGTTCCCGCATTCGGTCGTCGCGGAAGGTCTTGGCCAGCACCGAGGCCGCCGCGATACTGCGGTAGCGGCCGTCGCCTTTGATAAAGCACGTGTGCTCCAGCTCCGGATAGGGTCGGAAGCGGTTGCCATCGACGATGAGATGCGCTGGCCGCTGGGGCAATAGCTCCACCGCCCGGTGCATGGCCAGATAACTAGCCTGTGCGATGTTAATGCGGGCAATTTCGTCGGTGGAAGCTTCTGCTACAGCCCAGCCAATAGCTTCCCGGCAAATTTCCACGCGGACGGTTTCGCGCCGCCGGGCCGACATCAGCTTCGAGTCGTTGAGGTAGGCCGGGGCGAAATCGGGAGGCAGCATGACGGCGGCGGCGAAAACCGGACCAGCCAAGCAGCCCCGCCCGGCTTCGTCGAGGCCCGCTTCCAGCAAATAACCCGTGTGGGAGGCAAGCAGCATAGGACGAAGGTACGGCTCTGGCGCGCGCACAGCCTACCACCTGCCGCAATAAAAAAGCCTCCCCGGCAGCGTCAGCTACCGGAGAGGCTTTTTTCTGGGAAAACTATCTACTCGAACTTAGTGACGTCCGGCAGTGCTGCCAATCTCGGCGGCGCCGGGCTCACCACGGCGGTTGCCTTGCTTATCACGCGGCCCTTCGTCGAGGGCAGAATCTTCGTCGGTAGTGATGTACTCGTTGGTGATGGGGCCGAGGCCGCCCGTATTCTGGACTAGCTCAGCTTCTGCTTGTGCGTGTTTCAGGTTGAACAATGGGTCTCCAGGCTGGGATTGAGCGGACTGGTTTTTGGGTTGATTTGCCATAAAAATATCCGGTACCGGCTGGGATGTAAACAGCCAATTACTAGCTGGTACGCGGCTCCGCGCGCTGAGGTTGGGCCGAAGCAGCACCGGAGGCTAACAATATTATGGCCTGCCCAAACCGAAAAACAAGGGCACAAAAAAAGCCGCTGCTCATGGCAACGGCTCTTTCTTTGCAACGACCGGCAGAAATTCATCCACCCTACTCCTTAACCCGGTCGAAGCGGTACACAAACAGAGACTTCCTTTCCACAACCTCTGTTTGTGCTGTTCCTTTCTACGACAAAACTACTCGCAGTCAGCGTCTTATTCGGATATTTTTGTCAAACGCGGCTTCTCACCCGACTAACCCCAGCTATGACCCGACAGACTAGTCTCGGCTGCTTTGCCTACTGTTGAGATTGTACCTTTGCCATATTCAGGCTTTTTGACCTCCCCCTTTTTATGACGCACATTCCTTCGCCCGACTTCGATGAGACCCGCAATCCGTGGCAGGTTTTGCACTCCGAGCTAACCTACCAGAATCCGTGGATCAGGGTTCGGGAGGATCAAGTTATCAACCCCAAAGGCGGCCACGGCATCTACGGGGTCGTTTCGATGAAGAATAAAGCCTTGGGCATTGTACCCGTCGATGCTGAAGGCAACACGTGGCTGGTGGGCCAGTACCGCTACCCACTCAACGAATACTCCTGGGAAATTCCGATGGGAGGCGGGCCCGTGGAATTGGACATTCTCGAATCGGCCCAGCGCGAGCTGAAGGAAGAAACCGGCTTCACGGCCCGTCGCTGGACCAATATTGCCCGGCTGCATACCTCCAACTCCGTCACCGATGAGGAAGGCTTCGTCTTTCTGGCCGAGGACCTGGAAGCCGGCGATGTGGAGCCGGAAGAGACGGAAGAACTACGCCTCTGGAAACTACCGCTTGCCGAGGCCGTAGCCATGGTTATGGACAACCGCATCACCGATGCCATCAGCGTGGCGGGGCTGTTGAAGGCTGAGCGGGTCCTAAACAGCCGCCACGCCTGACAACACAGCGAGTTGGCGTAGCTGGCTGCACAACTGCTCTTAAGTTTATAGCTCGTATTTTTGCCACTATGGATCGACTGCTCCGATTTATTGGCCACCGCGTCTACACTGTCTGGACTACGTTCTGGTTTGTGCTGCCGTTTGTGGTTACGTATCCATTGCAGTGGCTGCTGGGCCGCCGCCCGTCCCTGCATCACCACCTGCATACCATCAACCGCGGCTGGTCGAGGCTTTCCATTCGGATGTGGGGCATGCCAGTAGAAATCGTACGCAAGAGTTCGTTGCCTGCCTCGCAGCCCTGCGTGTACGTGGCCAATCATAGCTCCTACATCGATATTCCGGTGCTATTCAAGGCCATTCCAGGCTTTCTGAACATTATTGGCAAAAGCACGCTAGCCAAGGTCCCGTTGTGGGGGCCGTTGTTTGGCAGCGTCTACATCACCGTAAACCGCACGAGCGCTATGAGTCGGGGCCGGGCCATCATTCAGGCGCGGCAAAGTCTGGAAGCCGGCCGCTCGGTGGTCATTTTTCCCGAAGGCACCATTTCGCAGAAGCCCGGCGAAGAGATGCTGCCCTTCAAGGACGGCGCTTTTCAGCTGGCCATTGCCGCGGGCGTGCCTATCATTCCGGTTTCGATGCCGCTCAACCACCTCTTCATGCCCGATGTAGGCGGTATCCGGGTGCGCTACACCCCGCTGGAAGTCGTGATTCATGAGCCCATTTTCACCCAGGGCTTGACCAGTGCCGATGTGCCGCGAATCCGGGAGCAGGCTTTCCGTATTATTGCCAGCGCCTTCCGCCCCGAAGCGGCTGGTATTCCCGCGCCCTCGCGCCTACGCCCGGCTCGTTCGGGCGCGGCTCCCGCGTCCAGCCCGGTGTCGGTGAGCTCCGCCAATCCAGAGCTGGGCCTGCCCACTTCTTAATCAGAACTTCTTACTTTTTTCTCTGACTGTGAGTACCGATTTATCTACCCTACGCAAGCTAGCCCACCTTTCCCGCCTCGAATTCGACGCCACCAAAGAGCAGCAAATGCTCGGCGACCTGAATAAGATTCTGGATTGGGTGGCTCAGCTTAGCGCGTTGGACACGACTGACGTAGAGCCGTTAGTGCATCTGTCGCACGAAATCAACGTGCTACGGCCCGATGAGGCGCACAACTCCGTGAGCCACCAGGAAGGGCTGCGCAACGCTCCCCGTAAGGATTCTGACTACTTCCGGGTACCCAAGGTGCTGGAATAACCCTTTCTTTTGACGCTCCTCCTTCCTCCTGCCCGCTCCGGCGGCTGGCGCATTGCCCTCTGGGCACTAGGCCTGGTGGCTGGCCTTTCCCTGGGCTTGGCTATCTATTATTATTTCACCGGCGACGACTACACGCTGCGGGTTCAGGAAATAGCCCAGCTCAAAACCGTCCCGACGGTGTTGCAACAAGTGCAGGTAGGGCTCGATGTGCTGCCAGTGCGCGTGAATGGCTACCTCGTCACGGAAACCCACGACGTAATCGGGCCTTTTGTGCGCCCTGAAGCAGCGGTGGCATTGCTGCTACTGGTAGCGGTCTGCCTGGTTTTCTATCTGGCCGTTATTAGCACCTTGCCCCGCCTGTCGTTTGTGGCGGGCATGGCGCTCCTGATTTTTCTGCTGATGTCGTTTAATGCTGACCTGCTCGGCATCATCGACTCGCGGGAGCAGTACTTCCTTATTCTGACGCTTCTGGCGCTGGGGGTGCCGGCCTACGTGTTCCACTCCTTCTGGCCCGACGTGGCTTTCGGCCAACGGCTCCTCACGTTCAGCCTATTGGTAGCGGGCCTCAGCACATTGTTGTTCCTGCGCAGCGACAACCCGATTGATACCACCGCTCTGCACCTCGTGAGCTACGCTACCACCAGCGGAGCCACTGCCGTGGCATTGCTGGTGCTCTGGCTTAGCATCGAGAATATCTACGGTCTGCTGTGGTTCAACACCCAGGCCGAAAACCCGGGCAGTCGTTTTGGTATACTGCCGTTTTTGCTGGCCAGTGGCCTCTATTTGGGCACGCTGTTGCTGTATTACTGGAATGACGGGGAATTGCTCATTCTGCCCGGCGTCAACCTCGACCCGTTGCTGCTGCTGCTGCCGGCCGCTGTTATCAGCTGGCTGAATCTGGGCCGGCGGGCGACTACCTACGGCGAATGGGTGCCCTTCAGCGCGGCGCGGTACTTGTTTCTTATTCTGTTGACGCTGGCGGCGGGATTTCTGGGTTTTGCCTTTGCTACCGCCAACGGCCCGCTTATTGCCGCCGCCCGCGACTTTACGGCGCTGGCCCTGCTCGCTGGTGGCGCCGCCTTCCTGCTCTATATTCTGTTCAACTTTGTCACCCTGATTCGCCAGAAGCTGCGCGTTTTCCGGGTTGTATATGAGCCACGCCGCCTGCCGTTTTACATTGTGTATATAGTTGGCATCGGCAGCTTGCTAGCGGTAGAAATGCGGAATAACCTCTACGTGCTAGACCAGGTGCAGGCCGGCTACTTCAACAACGTAGGCGACCTGACCCGGCTCCAAAGCGAGGAGCAGTCCAACGCCGACGGGCTGGCTTTGCTGGCCGAGCGATATTATGCCGAAAGCGACGTCCTGGACCAGCATAACCATCGGGCCAGTATGGGCCGGGCGGCTTTGTATCATTTCCGCTCGCAGCGGCAAAATGAAATCAACGCATTGCGCCGAGCACTCAGCCGGGCGCCATCCGAGAAAATCTCCCTACGCTTGGCGGCTTTGTACAATGAGCCCGGCGACTTTTTCGACCGGCAGCAGGTGTTGCGCCAGGGCCTGAAAGGCACCCCGCGTAGCGCCCGCCTCGCCAATGATCTGGCCCAGCTCTACACCCGCTCAGCCCTCACCGATTCGGTTGAGTTCTACTTGCAGCGCGCCGAAGCCCTGGCTCCCGATAACGCGGTTGTTCGGGCCAATCGACTCGCATTTCTGGTGCAAACCCAACAGACGGACGCCGCGCGCAAGCTGGTAGCAGAGCAGTCGAAGTCGGCTACGAGTGCCAGCTGGCAGAGCACTGCGTCGCTGCTCAACTTGCTTTCGGGTAAGCCAAGCGCCCCAGCAGCAGTTGCTTTGCCCTCACCGAGTCTAACTACCGCCGAATTCGCCCACCTCTACCACGACTGCCTGCGCCGGGCAGCCGTGGGCGATACTAGCCAGCTTGCGTTACTAGCGCGCCTGGCCCAACAGCCCGACAATAGTGCTTACCTCGACCAGCTGACTTTCGTGCGGGCCCTGATGCAACACTACGGGGGCCAGGTGGTGGCAGCCCAAACCACTTTACTACCGCTCACTACGGGCAATTCCTCCGGTAGCGCCTATTATCAAAATCTGTGGGGCCTGTGGCTGCTAGAGCAGCGCCTATACGCTTCGGCCTCCGCACGCTTTGCTGCTGCCCGCCGCACGGGTTACGCCGAGGCTGCGCTGTTCCGCGCCTACGCGCAGGCCTTGCTGAACCAGCCCGATTCGGCCCGGGTTTCGGCCACTCAGGCTCTCGCCGGCAACACATTCGGCACCAATCAGTCGGCCCGACGGCTGGTATCGATTCTGACGTTGGACTTCGACACGCAGTATGCGCTGGCTTCCGACTCGGTGAAAGCGCAATACGTAGTGCTACGCGGCAATTCGCTGTATCCTGAAAGTCAGCTTCCCAGAGCGGCCGCTTTAGCCACTCCGGCTACCCGGAGCGCGGCGTTGCTGGCCCAGATTCCCCGGGCGCTGCAGGCGGGGCGCCTAGCGGAGGCCCAGCAGGCAGTTGCGCTGTTTGCTCCGGCTCCGGCAACCAAAACCGCCGCTGCTTCTGCCTGGAATGTGCTGCGCGGCCAGGTATACCTGCAGAGCCAGCAGTTTACGGTTCTCCGTCAAATGCTGACAACCGGCTACTTCAGCCGCCGCGACCAACCCTATTCCCTGTACTATCAGGCCGTATTGGCCCAACAGGATAACAACCGGCCGCTGGCCACCCAGCTGTTTGGCCGCGTGGTGCGGGAAGCACCCTATCTGGAAGCCGGCGTATTGGCTGCCGCCAATTTCTATCTGGGGCGGCAACAGGACATGCCGGCCTACAATGCGCTGCTGAAAGGCCTGGAGTACAATCCCGAATCGGTGGGCTTACTGAAAGCCTACACGCTGGCCGCTGTTCCGGCGGGTTTGGGTGAGTATGCTGCCTCGTCGCTGGAAAAATTGCGCACGTTGCTTTCACCTTCGGAATACCGTACCTTTCTTACACTGTATAACGCGCGGCGCGCCACCCAAGCGGCCACCGCCACCCCCTGGAACTAACCCAGCTGCCTATGTTACCGCCTGTAATCGAAACCCACGACATTGCGAAGGAGTATCAGATGGGCACCGAGCTCATTCAGGCACTACGGTCCGTTACTATCACCATCCAGCGCGGCGAGTATGTGGCCTTTATGGGGCCTTCCGGCTCCGGCAAATCCACCCTCATGAACATCGTGGGCTGCTTGGACACGCCTACCCGGGGCAACTATGTGCTGAACGGCAAGGATGTCAGCCGCATGTCGGATAACCAGCTGGCGGAAGTGCGTAACAAGGAAATCGGCTTCGTATTCCAGACGTTTAACCTGCTGCCCCGCGCCAGCTCGCTCGACAACGTAGCCCTGCCCCTGATTTATGCCGGCTACAGCAAAAGCCAGCGGGAGGAGAAAGCCATGAGCGTGCTACGCAGCGTAGGCCTTGAAACGCGGGCCAAGCACAAGCCCAATGAACTTTCCGGTGGGCAGCGCCAGCGCGTCGCCATTGCCCGCGCCCTGGTCAACGACCCCAGCATCATTCTGGCCGATGAGCCCACGGGTAACCTCGATACCAAAACCAGCCATGAAATCATGGACTTGTTCGAGGCACTCTACGTGAAGGGCAATACCATCATCATGGTTACGCACGAAGAAGATATTGCCCGCTATGCTCACCGCATCGTGCGCCTGCGCGATGGCATAGTAGAGTCGGATAACGTCAATTCGGACATTGCCACCCACCATTCCCAGCTGACTTTTAACAATGAGTAACCGACATTGAGCTGATTTTTTTGTTCTTCTTTTCTCTGCAACCTCAGCTCCTGCTACCTGTCCTTCGCTCATTGCATGAAAATCTATACCAAAACCGGCGACCAAGGCCTCACTTCGCTTATTGGCGGCACCCGCGTACCCAAGTCCAGCCTACGCATTGAATGCTACGGCACCGTCGACGAGCTGAACTCTTACATTGGTCTGGTGCGCGACCAAGAGGTAAATACCTCCCGCCGCGAGCTGCTCAAGGAAATCCAGGACCGGCTGTTCACGATGGGAGCCTCTTTGGCTTCCGACCCGGAGAAGTCGAAGATGAAGATTCCGGATTTGCACGAAGAAGACGTGCAGCTGCTAGAACGTGAAATGGACCGCATGAATGAAGACCTCCCCGAGCTGCGGGTGTTCATACTTCCTGGTGGTCACCCGTCCGTATCGTTTGCCCATGTGGCTCGCTGCGTGTGCCGCCGCGCCGAGCGGCTCGTCATTGCCCTGCGCGAAGAAGACGTTGTGGCCGATCTGGTCGTGATGTACCTCAACCGCTTATCCGATTATTTATTCGTGCTCAGCCGGCAAATGGCGCACGAATTAGGAGCCGAAGAAGTTACCTGGAAACCGCGCCTCACCTAGTCGCGTTTGAGATAACACCTGCTGCCCTACCCTCGCTTTTCCCACTCCCCCACTCCCCTGCATATGCTCGACACCCTCACTATCCGGACTCAGCGTACCACGGCCTCCCGCCTGCAACAGCTGGATCCTGAACACCTAGAATTCGGCAAGCTATTTTCTGACCATATGTTTGTGGTCGACTATCAGGATGGCGAATGGCAGGAGCCGCAAATCGTTCCTTATGGTGATATGGCCGTGAGTCCCGCTAATTCAGCCCTGCACTATGGCCAAGCCATTTTTGAGGGTATGAAAGCGTACAAGAACGCCCAGGGCGAAATTGCGCTGTTCCGTCCTTATGACAATCTGCACCGCCTCAACCTCTCGGCCGAGCGCATGTGCATGCCCACACTTCCGGAAGAGCTGTTCATGCAAGGCCTGTCGCAGCTTATCCGCCTAGATGCTGCCTGGGTTCCCGATGGGGAGGGCAGTGCGTTGTATATCCGCCCGTTCATGTTTGCTACCGATGGCTTTATCGGGGTACGTCCCTCCGATTCGTATCGCTTCATGATTTTTACCTGCCCCGTGGGCCTGTATTATAACAAGCCATTGCGGGTGCGCTTCGAGGAAAAATTCGTACGCTCAGCTGAAGGTGGCGCGGGCTATGCCAAAGCAGCCGGGAACTATGGAGCTGCCATGTGGCCCACCAAACTAGCGCAGCAGGAAGGCTACCACCAGCTCCTCTGGACCGACGCTTCAGCGCACCAATTCATCGAGGAGTCAGGCACCATGAACGTCATGTTCGTTATCGATGGTCGCTTGGTTACGCCGGCCCTGAGCACTTCCATTCTGGATGGCATCACTCGCAAGAGTGTGTTGCAAATAGCCCACGATTTGGGTCTGACGGTAGAGGAACGCCGGGTATCGGCCACCGAAATTATGGAGGCCCAAGCCAGTGGTTCATTGCAGGAGGCCTTCGGAGTGGGTACAGCTGCTACCATTGCTCCTATTGCCGTTATCGGCTTCCAAGGACAGGATTACTCTCTGCCCGCTACCACTAAAGACTCGTTCTCGCAGAAAGCCAGCGCTATCATGAGTGCCATTCGCACTGGTGAAGCCCAGGATACGCATAGCTGGATGGTGCAGGTATAACCCTCTGCCCACCGCTACATCTTCACGCCCGTTGCCGGTTTTACTCGGTGACGGGCGTTTTGCATTGGCTATCTTTGCTTGATTCCATTTAATTCATCATTCATCATTCTTTTTTTCCAATGACCCAAGACCAGGTTAAGGAATTGAAGGGCCGCGCTGAGGCCTTGAGGAGGTATCTTTGACTACGACAATCGTAAAGCACAAATCGTAGAAACTGAAAAACAGACCACCGCACCCAATTTCTGGGACGATTCCAAGAAAGCAGAGAGCATTCTCAAAGAGATTAAAACTATAAAAGTCTGGACTGATGACTACGAAGGCGTAGAACAAGCCGTCGGAGAACTTGACATTCTATTTGACTTTTACCGGGAAGGGGAAGTTACCGAGCCCGAGATTCAGCGGGAGTTTGAGGCTACGCAGAAGCTGATTGAACAACTAGAGTTCAAACGTATGCTCTCCGACGAAGAAGATCAGCTTTCTGCTATCATCGACATCAACCCCGGTGCGGGTGGTACCGAAAGCCAGGATTGGGCCGAGATGCTGATGCGGATGTACATCATGTGGGGTGAAAAGCATGGCTTCACCGTTCGCCAGCTTAGCTATCAGCCTGGTGAGGGAGCTGGCATAAAGTCGGCTTCGCTCGAAATCAATGGTGATTTTGCCTATGGCTACCTCAAAAGTGAGATTGGGGTTCACCGCTTGGTGCGCATGTCGCCTTTCGATAGTAGCGGGCGGCGGCACACTTCGTTTGCTTCTATCTTCGCTTACCCGGTCGTTGATGACACCATCAATATCCTGATTAATCCCGCCGATATCACCTGGGATACCTACCGCGCGGGTGGCGCTGGTGGGCAGAATGTGAACAAAGTCGAAACGGCCGTTCGCCTGAAGCACGCCCCGTCTGGCATCGTTATCGAATGCCAGATTGAACGGTCGCAGCTCATGAATAAGGAACACGCTTTGCGCATGCTCAAATCGCGCCTTTACCAAATAGAATTGGATAAGCGCCACGCGGAGCGCGACAAAATTGAGGCTGGTAAAAAGCGGATTGACTTCGGCTCCCAGATCCGCAACTACGTGCTACACCCCTACAAGCTGATCAAAGATCTGCGCACGGGCATTGAGCGCACTGATGTGCAGGCTGTTTTAGACGGCGACTTGGATGAATATATCAAAGGATTTTTGATGCAAAACTAAGTATTGTTATAAATAAAATCCCCCATAGTCAAACTCCATTCCGGAATTGCACTAGGCCCTGTTGCTAACAAAATCCTTATCTTCAAGAAAAGGAATTGTGTGGATCGGGTGCTCAATCGTTGAGCGCAGCGTTGGATAAGAGCAGGAGAAAGTATGATAAACTTTGAAATCAAGCTATTCTCTATGTTTCCCAAAAGTTGCTAAATGGGGTTTTTCCCGCTATACTTGCCCTATTCGCCCACTTTCCTACCTATTACTTCACCCTTTCACTCACCAAACTACTAGTCCAATGAAAAAAATCTTATTTATGGTCATCCTGCTGATGACTAGCCTGTTGCAGCAGGCCATCGCGCAGGACCGGACCATTTCAGGAAGGGTCACCGACCGATCTAACGGTCAGGGGTTGCCCGGAGTTACTGTTCTTGTAAAAGGCACCACTATTGGTGCCTCAACCAATGCAGATGGAACCTACACACTGAGTACGCCTGCTTCAGCTACCACCCTTTCCTTCACCTCTATCGGCTACGCGTCCGTAGATCGTCCTATTGGAACGGCCTCAACCATTGATATCGGATTGAGCGCTGATACCAAGCAATTGGGCGAAGTAGTAGTAACAGCATTGGGCCGTGAGGAGCAGAAGAAGAGCCTTGGCTATTCCGTACAGGATGTGAAAGGCGCTGACCTGACCCAAGCTCGCGAAACCAACGTGGTTAACTCCCTGACTGGTAAAGTAGCTGGCGTACAGATTTCCAACAGCTCGGGAGCTACAGGTGGTTCGTCGCGCATTCTTATCCGTGGCGCGAAATCGATTCAGGGCAACAACCAGCCACTGTTCGTAGTTGATGGTCAGCCAATTGATAACTCGAGCTTCTCAAACAGCAGCTCGGCCGGTGGTGTAGACTACGGCAACGCCGCCTCCGACATTAACCCGGATGATATTGAGTCTATTACTGTATTGAAAGGGGCAAACGCAGCTGCTTTGTATGGTACGCGCGGTGTGAACGGAGTAGTAGTTATCACTACTAAGAACGGCCGTAAGTCACGTGGCATCGGCATTTCCGTCAACAGCACTACGTCGTTTGAAACGCCCCTCATCATTCCTAAATTCCAGGATCAGTACGGCCAAGGCTATGGTAGCTTTGAGTATGTGGACGGTGCGGGCGGTGGCGACGGCGACAACGTGGATGAAAGCTGGGGACCTAAATTGGACGGTCGCCTGATTCCGCAGTACAACTCGCCTGTGGTTAATGGTGTGCGTCAGCCCACTCCGTGGGTGAGCCCCGGTAAAGACAACGTGCGCAACTTCTTTGAGACTGGCCGCACGCTGACCAACAATGTGGCACTTTCGGGTGGCAATGACAAGGCTGGTATTCGGGTGTCGTTCACCAACCTCGACCAGAAAGGCATTCTGCCCAACACATTCCTCAAGCGCAATACCGTAAACGTGAACGGTGGTGTTGATATCACCAACAAGTTCAAGCTGAGCACGAACGTAAACTATTCCAACACGCGTGGCCGTCGTCCTAGCCAAGGCTATGACGAGCTAAACGTAATGCAGCAGCTCTACACGTGGTTTGGACGGCAGGTGAAACTCTCGGATCTTAAGGACATTTACGAGCAGGGTGGCCGAGAAGGCAGCCGGAATTACAACTGGATTCAGGTGTACTCCAGCAACCCATACTACATCCTGAACGAAGCAACCAACGATGACGAGCGTGACCGTCTTATCGGTAACCTGACGTTGAACTACGCCCTGACTGACTGGCTGAACATCACGGCCCGTACCACCAACGACGTTTACAACCAGCTCAACCAGCGCCGCGTGGGTGCCGAAACGCGTGACAACGCTATCCAAGACGACTACACGGAAGAGCGCATCTATGTATTGGAGCGCAATACGGAGTTCTTGGCAACAGTCAACCGCAACCTGACCGAGGACTTCAACATTGATGGTTTGATCGGGGTTAACCGTCGCGACAATCGTCAAAACAGAAGCCAGGTTGCCGCTCCCGAGTTGGCCGTACCAGGTCTGTTCTCATTGGGCAACGCGGGTTCTCCGCTCGTAACCGGCAACAATTTTGGTTCGAGCAATGACAACAACACAGGCATTCTGAACCCAGTACAGAAAAGCCGCATCAATAGCGTATACGGGTCGGCTCGTTTGGGCTACAAGAACTTTGCATTCTTAGGCGTTACAGCTCGTAATGACTGGACCTCTACCCTACCTGCCAACAACCGTGCATTCTTCTATCCTTCGGTAGATGCATCGTTGGTGCTAACGGAAGCGCTGGGCATTACTGAATCGGTATTGTCGTTTGCTAAAGTTCGTGGTGGCTACGCCCAGGTCGGCAACGATACTGACCCTTACCGACTGCAGGCTATTTACCCTGCCCGCACGCCATTCGGCAACGGAGCACAGCAAACCTATTTCAACACGCTGTTTACGCCTGACTTGAAGCCAGAGCGCACTAATTCGGTGGAAGCAGGCGTAGAAGTACGTTTCCTACAAGATCGTATCGGGTTGGACCTGACGGCTTATCAGTCGACGACGACGGACCAGATCCTTAACGTTCCGGTTTCGGCCTCAACAGGCTATCTTTTCAAGGTACTGAACGCTGGCGAAGTATCGAACAAAGGAGTAGAAGCCATTCTGACCATCGCTCCTTTGCCTACTTCGAGCCCGTTCCAGTGGAACATCACAACCAACTTCGCGGCCAACCGCAACAAGGTTATAAAGTTTGACGACGAGGGTCAGATCAAAAACCTAATTCTGGGGCAATCAGGATTTGGAGTTAACGTAGAAGCTCGCATCGGCGAGAAATACGGTGTTCTGTTCGCCGAGGACTTTCTGCGGGCTCCCGATGGTCAGATCATTTACGAGGACGGCCTACCCGTAGCAGATCCAACGCGTAAGATTTTGGGTTCCTATACTCCTGACTGGGTAGGAGGCATCACTAACCGGTTTGGCTTCAAAGGGGTTGACCTCAGCTTCACCATCGATACCCGCCAGGGCGGTCAGCTGCAAAGCGAAACCAATATGTGGGGTAACTACACCGGCGCTTTGGAAAGCACTCTGAATGGTCGTGAAGAAGGTATTGTAGGCGACGGCGTAATGCTGGCTGCCGACGGTATCACCTACGTTAAGAACGACGTGAACGTACCAGCACAGGATTGGAATGGTGCTTACTATTACAACGTTCGTTCGAGCAGCGTGTATGATGCTTCTTTCGTGAAGCTGCGCGAAGTACGCTTGGGCTACCAGCTGCCAAAGTCGATTGTTGACAAGACTTTCCTCAAAGGAATCGGTATCTCAGCAGTAGGACGTAACCTGTGGCTCATCAGCTCGAAGGCTCCTGGCATTGACCCGGAAACTTCTTTCAACAGTGGTAACGTTCAGGGCCTGGAATCCACGCAGATTCCTTCGGTTCGTAGCTACGGCTTCAACATCAACCTGACCCTGTAATCATTGGTGCCGCTCCTTCGGGAGCGGCCCTCTTACCCTCTCATTACTTTCTATGTTGTCCAAATACAATAAAATCGCACTGATGCTGCCGTTGGCCCTGGGCCTGGGCGCATGCGAAAAAGGGTTCGATGAACTCAACACCAACCCTAACAATCCATTAACGATCAGCCCTGAAACGCTTTTGACGGGCGCAGAAACGGCTACCGCTTTTCGCCTGTTCGACGTTCCCGTCAACATGGACGGTGGTTTGCTGATCGTACAACATTGGGCGAAGTCTCAATATACCACCGAGGATCAATACAGATTCCGGGCTACATCTTACCAAAGCATCTGGGACGGTTTTTATACCGGTACAGCTGCTTTGCCCGGTGGCTTGAAAGACTTCAATGAGTTACTTCGTATTGGGAAGGAAACCAATAACCCCAACCTGCAGGCAGTTGCGATGATTATGCGCAGCTACTACTTCTCGGTGTTAACCGATGTTTTCGGTAATATTCCCTACACGGATGCCCTAAAGCTTTCTAATGAGGTGAACATCATCACACCTAAGTATGATGCTCAGGAAGTAGTGTATACGGGATTACTGGCGGAGCTCAAGCAGGCCACGACTCTGCTAAAGACGAAGAGTTCGTTACCCGTGAGCGGTGACGTGATGTACGGGGGCGATATGACCAAGTGGGAGAAGTTCTCCAACTCATTGCGCCTCCGTCTGGCCATGCGCGTTTCTGACGTGAAGCCCGCTGTAGCCCGTACCGAAGTTGCTGATGTATTGAACGGCTCAAACTTGTTAATGACAAGTAATGCTGACAATGCTCAGATAGTGTTCTTGGGGGCCCAGCCCAACACCAACCCGATCTTTGAGAACCGTCTCACTCGTGATGATCACCGCGTAAGCCAGTCCATTACTTCGGTACTTAGCCGCCGTAATGACCCGCGCCTCCCTGTTTACGCTAATCCCGCGCTGTGTGCAGGCCTCACTGGTGACTCTACGGGTCTCTATCGAGGCGTAAAGAATGGCCTTTCCAACCCGGTAGCTGCCCGTGGTCCCCTGTGCAGTATGTCCAAGGTAGGTGACTTCTTTACTAAGCCTAGTGCCCCGGGTGTGCTGATGACTTACTCGGAGGTTCAGTTCTTTATTGCGGAGGCTAGAGCTAGGACGTTTGTTTCCGGCAATGCTGAACAAGCCTATCAGGATGGAATTAAAGCCTCACTTGCTCAATATGGTATCGTAGATGCAACAGCCGTGAAGACTTACCTCGATCAGGCTTTGGTGGCATATGACAAAACCAGTCTTGAGTCGCAGAAGGAAAGCATTGGCACCCAGAAATGGATTGCGCTGTATGGCCAAGGCGTTGAGGCGTGGTCTGAGTTCCGGCGCTTAGATTACCCTAAACTGAGCATTGCCGCCGTGCCGACGGGAGCGGCCGGGGGTAAGTTTCCTACCCGCTTTCGCTACCCTGCCAACGAGCAGTCGATCAACACGGCAAACTACACTGATGCAGTTGCTCGCCAAGGAGCTGACCTGATCAGAACCCGTTTGTGGTGGGATGTTAAGAATTAGTTTTTAACAAGCTCTCTTTTTGAAAAAGCCTCCTATCAGAAGATGGGAGGCTTTTTTGTGTTGTGCCAGAGAATTTCCCGGTAACTTAGAGGAATGAACCACGCCAATTTTCAGGTTTACCTACAAGTGCAGCGTCTTATTTCATCTTGCTTGTACAGCCGAGAAAAAGGGATACTCTCGATTGTCTTTTTGTGTCTTCTCGCCCAGCAGGGCCTAGCCCAACAAAAGCAGATTACCTACTCGGAGCATGTGGCCCCGATAATTGCTGCGAATTGTGTTTCGTGCCATAAGCCGAACGGAGCAGGGCCCTTTTCCCTACTGACTTATCCTGACGTGGCCCGGCGCGCCAAGACCATTCAGCGGGTCACCGAAACGCGCTACATGCCGCCCTGGAAAGCTGACACGCATTTTACCTCCTTCGCCAATGAACGCCGCCTGACTGAGGAGCAGATTGGCCTGATCAAACTATGGGTGGAAGCAGGTGCCCCCCAGGGCTCTGAGCGAAAAGCCAAAAAGGTGGAGCTGCGCGGTCAGATACCCTTAGGAAAGCCGGACTTGGTGCTGCAGCCCAAAGATGCATTTCGCATTAAAGGCGACGGAAACGAGCACTTTGTGATGTTCAAGATTCCCTTCGAGCTGGCAAACGCCCAGCCTATTCGGGCTCTTGAGTTTGTCGCCAATAACCGGCACTTGCTGCATCATGCTAATTATGCCGTGCAGAGTGTTGGGCCGGAGGTAGACATCTACAAGGGCAGTGACCTGGTGATTTCTGACCAGTTCCTGACCAACATGCAGGAGTTTAAGCCCCTGATGCAGGAAGTAGCTTACTACGGCGGCTGGATACCGGGCAGCACTCCTCAGGAGTTCCCAAGTGGCGTCGGTTTTACCATGCCCAAGCGGGGCGTTATCTTGCTCACAGTCCATTATGGTCCTTCGGCAGTAGACACCACCGACTGGTCTAGAGTCAATATCTACTTTGCCAAAACGCCCATTAAGCGTGAGATAAAGGCCTTGAGCATTGGATCGGCGGGCGTGGGCGAAATCACGCCCCCGCTGATTATTCCAGCGGATAGCATCAAGAAGTTTAGAGTCGACCTGAAGCTGGCGCAGGATCTTTCCCTGCTATACGTCTGGCCCCATATGCACTTGCTCGGCAAGTCTTTCAAGGCGTGGGCAACGGCCCCAGACGGTACTCAGATCAATCTGGTCAGGATTCCGGACTGGGATTTCCGCTGGCAGGAGGCCTACCGGTTTCGCCAGATGCAGCATTTGCCCAAGGGCGCAGTTATCACCGTAGAGGGCGAGTATGATAACTCGGCGGCCAACCCCAATAATCCCTTCTCTCCCCCGCGGCGCGTCATCTCTCAGGACCTGATGGAAAGCCGCAGCGAGATGCTCAATCTGATAATTCTCTTTCTCCCATACCAGACCGGCGACGAAACCAACGTCTTATGAATAATTATGGTGCTTGCTGTGTGGAATTACTGTCTGTTAAGCATCTCATTTGGTAGGAAGCGGAACGGCTCTCCTCTTTCGAGTTGCTTTTGCTCAGCCGATTTGAAGTAGCTGATGCAAAAAATATGTTCTACTTTTAGCAATTGACACTTTTCCACAACCTCGCATTTTTTTTCATTCTCACTTTACAATTTTCATGAAAAGACTCTTACTACTGAGTTTAGTCCTGTCTTTGACCCTGATTGGGCGCGCATGGGCGCAGAATCGGGCCATTTCAGGACGAGTACTCGATGTCACAACAAACGAAGGCTTGCCAGGGGTAAGCATTCTGGTGAAAGGTACCAGCATTGGTACTGCTACCAATGCCGAAGGCACCTATACGCTGTCAGTTCCAGCTGATGCCACTACCCTGGTTTTCAAGCAGCTGGGCTACGGCTCGCAAGAGCGTGCCATTACGAATAGCAACACCATCGACGTTACGATGGCCGTTAGCACCGAGGAGTTGAGGGAAGTAGTCGTAACAGCGCTGGGTATTTCGCGGGAAAAACGGGCTTTGGGCTACGCAGTAGCCGATATCAAGGCCGAGCAGCTGGTACAGAAGTCGGAGCCCGATGTAATTCGTACCCTGGCTGGCAAAGTTGCCGGTGTTGTCATCAACAATGCCAGCAGCACTCCTGGAGCGTCAACTCGGATTATCATCCGTGGCAACACTTCCTTGACGAAAACCAACGGCCCGCTGTTCGTCGTCGATGGCATACCGTACGACAACCAGCAGACCGACTCCGATGATCCGTTGGTAGAAGGCACGAACTACTCCAACCGGGCCGTGGATATCGACCCGAACAACATTGCTTCGACTACCGTCCTGAAAGGTGCTGCAGCTGCTGCACTCTACGGCTCCCGGGCTGCAGGCGGCGTTATCGTCATCACAACTAAAACCGGCAGCAACCAGCGTGGCACCAAAGGCATTCAAATTGGCTACAACACCGCTTACTCGGTAGAAAGCATAGCTGGTTTGCCAGAATATCAAAACAGCTACGGCACGGGTGCCAACTATGTTGGCCCATTCCTGACCAATGGTTCGTGGGGTCCACGATTTGGTAGCGCGCAGGCTCCGGCCACGATTCCGCATCCCCAGGCTGGCAATCCTAACTTCCCGAACATCGCGCCCGACGCCACTATTCCTTACCAGGCGGCACCCAATAACGTGAAGGACTTCTTCAACACGGGTAGCCTGTTTGAAAACTCAGTTTCGTTGACCGGCAACAGCGACAATGCCAAATTCACGGCCGTTTTGTCGCGTGCCGACCAGGAAGGCATCGTGCCCAACTCCTCTTTTGTTCGTAACAACATCAGCGCGGGTGGTTCGGGTGTCTACAACAAATTCACGATTGGTGGCAACGTGGCTTACACCAACTCGGTGCAGCGTGGCCCCCTCGTGGGTGGCAGCGGCGCCCAGGGCGGTGGCTCTGCTTTCTCGCGCATCATGTTCCTGCCCCGCAACCTCGACTTGCAGGGCTTGCCTAACACCGACCCGGTTACAAATGCCTCCGTATTTGGCTGGCTGTCGGCACAAGCGGACAACCCCATCTGGTCGACAACCAACAACTCGTTTTCTTCCCGCGTCGACCGGGTAGTAGGTAGTGTATCGGGTAGCTATGCTATCAAAGACTGGTTGTCGTTGAGCTACCTGGGTGGCGTTAACACCTACACCGACTCCCGTCGTTCGACTATTCGTCCCGGCAACACCAGCCTCTACAACGACGGCCGCGTAGTGGAAGACTTGTTCCAGAATACCGAATTGGAGCAAACCGTATTGCTGACCTTCGACAAAAACCTGACGGAAGACATCAGCCTGAAGGCTATTGTCGGCAACAACCTTAACCAACGCCAATTTGAGGCGGCTTCCTTCCTGGGCCGGGGCATCATCGTTTTCGGCATCGACAACATAGGTAACACGAAGGCCACGCAGCCCTACGGTCAGGAGCTCAGAAAGCGTCGTTTGGTTGGCGCGTTGAGCGACGTAACGCTTGGTTACAAAGACTGGGCTTACCTGAACGCAACGGCTCGCAATGACTGGTCTTCGACGCTGAACAAAAACGGAGAAGTAGGCAACACCGGTCAAGGCTTCTTCTATTACAGCGCCAGTGGCTCCATTATCTTCACGGAAGCACTCAATCTGGACTATTCCTGGCTGTCGTCGGGTAAGATTCGGGCTGGCTATGCTCGGGTCGGCAATGACGCGTCTCCTTACGAAGCGGGTCGCACTACCTACACTACGAACCCGCGCTACGGCAACAACGTCGGCACCACCGATTTCCCCTTCAACGGGGTACCGGCGCTGGCGTTGAACTTTGCTATCAGCAACCCTAATCTGACGCCTGAATTCACCAATGAAATAGAGGTCGGCACGGATCTGGACTTCTTTAAAGGTCGCGTTACGGTAGGAGCCTCCTACTACAGCCGCCTGTCGACCAAACAGATTGGTAACGTCTCATTGCCTACTGCTACGGGCTACTCGGTAAGAACCTCCAACTTCGGCGAGATTTCGAACAAAGGGGTAGAACTAGCCACGACGGTAATACCGGTAGATCTGAAAGGATTCCGCTGGACCAGCACCTTCAACTTCACCCACAACCAGAACATCGTGGAGAAGCTGACGGATGGAGTCGAGATGATTGCCATTACGGCAGGCTTCGGCTCGGGCTTGGTACAGCCTATTCTGATGCCGGGCCAGCCCTACGGCGTATTGTTTGGCTCGAATGCTGAACGTGACGACCAGGGCAACTTCCTGGTGGACCCTACCACGGGGAGGCTAATTGCGTCGCTGAACCCTAAGATTATTGGCAATCCCAACCCACAGTTCCTGATGGGCTTCATTAACCAATTCTCGTACAAGGGCCTCACACTTAATACCCTGATCGACTATCGTAAAGGTGGCAGCATCTATTCCACTACGCTTCAGTCGGAGCTAGGCCGGGGTGTGACCAAGGATACGGAAGACCGCGACCAGCTGCTCGTAATTAAAGGGGTACAAGGCGACCCCATCACGCGCGAGCCGATTCGGGATGCTGATGGCAACACGATACCAAACAACAAGGCCATTTCGCTGAACGATTATTACTTCGGCGCGGGTTCAGCAGGTATTGGTGGTTCGGCAGAGCAGTCCATCTATGATGCCACTACCGTGCGTCTGCGCGAGGTGACGTTGGGATATGATTTGCCAAAATCGTTGCTGCAGAAGACTCCTTTCAGCATCATCAACGTTTCGCTGTCGGGCCGTAATCTGTATTGGTATTCGCCAAACATTCCGAAGTACACGAATTTCGACCCCGAAACCAGCACCTACAACTCGGGCTCCAATGCGCAGGGCATCGAATTCACGAATGCTCCATCGACGCGTCGTTATGGCGTAAACCTGCGGGTTACCTTCTAGTCTTGACCTTCTTGCTTTTCCTGATATGAATTTACGTAAAGGTACTACTGCCCTTGCTCTGCTGAGCTTGTTGGTAGCAACACCGGGGTGCAAAGATTTCTTCGACATCAACGTCGATCCGATCAACCCTACGACGGCACGTCTCCCCGAATTATTACCGGCCACTCAAGGCTCCATGAGTGTTTACCTGGGTTTAAGCGCCCTGGGATTGAGCCAGTCTACTTCCACGCTGGTCAACCAGCTCTCCAGCCCTCGGGATATTGGCTCCTACACGCCCGACGGTGACTCCTACAGCAACCAATGGTCTGGCCTGTATTCCGACTGCCTGATCAACAACGAGCAGGTCATCATCCAGGGCACCGCTTCCCAAAACTGGGACTATGTGGGCATCGCTCAGATTCAAAAAGCATTCGTATTCAGCCAAATGGTTGATATGTGGGGCAGTATTCCCTACTCCGAAGCACTACTAGGTGAGGCTAACCGGGCCCCGAAGTTTGACAAGGACTCGGATATCTATAAGAGCCTGTTCACTCTCATCGATGCAGGCATCGAAAACTTGGCCAAGCCGGGGTACAGCACCACGCTTGAGGATGCCGACCTGATTTATGGTAGCAGCGGTGCCGCGAGCAAAGAGAAATGGGCTCGTTTGGGTCGTACGCTAAAGCTGAAGCTCTACAATCAAATCCGGTTGAATCCGTCGGAAGTTATCAGTGCGTCTGAGCTGACTACCAAAGTGACGGAGTTGTTAGGCCAGAGCCTTATTGCGTCTAATGCCGACGACTACGAGTTCAAGTACAACAATTCTGTTACGCCTGAAAATCGTAATCTCGGCTTCATTGCTGACTACGCCACCCCCAGCCGTGAAAACACCATTGGCCGGTTCTTCTACGTAGACATGATGACGGCGCGGAATGATCCGCGGGTGAACTACTACTTCTATAATCAGCTGGCGACTACCTCTCCTCGGACGGGTGCCGATTTCCAGCTGGGTCGCTTTGTAACTGTGTTGCTGGGCAGCATTGGCCCAAATGCAAACCAGGCCAACTCGGAGTTCCGCACGCTTCCGGGTCTGTACCCGGTAGGCGGCAGATACGACAATGGTGTGGGAGGAGTGGCCAATGCATCATCCGGCAAAGGGGTAGTTGCCCAGCGCTTTCTCACCTACGCCAGCCGCTTCTTCACCGAAGCCGAAGTGCGTCTGACAATTCTGAAAGACCCAACCGGTGCTCGCACAGCCTTGGATAAAGGAGTACAGGCTGCATTTGATAAGGTCAATGCTATTGCTGCTGCAGATGGCAGCCCCCTGATTTCAGCCGCTGACATAGATACCTACAAAACGGCCGTACTAAGCCGCTATGGTGCTGGAAGCCTCCAGGTTATTATGGAGGAGAAATACAAAGCGGGCTTTGGCTTTGGCGAAGACATCTACACCGATTATCGTCGCACGGGCTTCCCAGTAATCACCCTGCCAGGTAGCCCAGCCGAGCCTAATACCCGCATCACCGGCGGCTACCCACGGCGCCTGCCGTATCGGCAAGACGACCTGACGTCGAACCCGAACGCGCCACAACAGGTGAATGTAGTACTGGATCGGATTTTCTGGGACAAACGCTGAGGCTGTTTCGCCAGTCCGATTCACCATTTCAACTTCGACATCTCATGAAAAAAATATTTTTGGGCTTATGCCTCTTCGTTGCCGCCAGCGGAACACTTAGCTCCTGCAAAGATGACAGCAAGCTGCCGGCTCCAGCCGCAGAGAGCGTCCCGGCTATTTTTGCCGTACCTACCGCCGGTAAGGATTTCTATAACTACGATGCGGCCAGGGCAGCAACCAGCACCAACCCTACCCGGCCCATCTTCGAATTTGTCCTGAATCCTACCGAGCGCGACTTAAAGCTCGAAACCATTGAGGTCTATAAAAGCTACCGGCGCGGTGCCGTAATAGGCCCACGGGTTAAAGTAGGAGACTACAGCTCTTTTCCTGCTACCGTTTCTGTCAGCAGCCGCGATGCCCTTCAAGGGTTGAGCCGTCTCTCCGGAAAGGATTTGGTACCCGTAATTCCGGGCGGCGGACCTGACGTGACCAACAACCTGATTGTCCAAGGTGATGCTATCGTCTTTACTTTCGACTACATCGTGCAAGGTGGCCGTCGCATTACTATCACTCAGCTCAATGCGTTCAACGCCCCTACGGGTACTTACTCGCTGCCTCCTTACGTAGCAGTGGCGGTATTCCGCCGTTAAGCGACAAATCAAGAGATTGTAAGCAAAAAGTGTTGATCCCGACCTGGGGTCAACACTTTTTTTGTGGTATCCTAGACAGGGAATCATGTATAGCATTTCGCGTTTTTATCTAATACATTGAACTGTAGTACTCAATAAATATTACTATTGTAATTAATATTATAAAATAAACATTAATTAAAATTCATCTTAATACTATCCCTATGTCTATTCACGAAAAAAAAAGTGCGCGGAAAATTTAGTTTCGCTCAACAGTGAGTATTTTTAAGAAGTAAAAGCGGTCCTTTCGCCTCGCTTGTATTCTAACCCAAACTTTTTTCTGCATGAAAAAAATTCTATTCATGAGTTTTTTACTCATGTTCACCTTGCTACAACAGGTGACAGCCCAAAACCGGAATGTGTCTGGTCGGGTTACGGACCGCCAAACAGGTGAAGGCCTGCCAGGGGTAACGGTTCTGCTAAAAGGTACTACTAATGGAGTATCGACTAATTCAGATGGTACTTTCAGCTTGACTGCTCCTGCTGAGGGAGGAACTCTTGTCTTCAGCTCGGTTGGTTATGTCTCGTCTGAGCGGCCGATTGGCACTGAAAACCAGATCAACATTGGTCTGGCTAATGATTCAAAGCAACTGAGTGAAGTAGTGGTTACGGCCTTCGGCCGTGAGCAGGAGAAAAAAGCAATTGGTTTCTCGGTGGCTGAAGTAAAGTCGCAGGAACTGATCCAGGCTCGTTCTACGAACGTCGTTAACTCGCTGAGTGGCAAAGTGGCTGGCGTACGGGTACAAGGCTCTAGCGGCATGGTGGGCGCTTCATCCAACATCTTCATCCGCGGTATGACCACTTTCACCGGCAGCAACCAACCCCTGTTCGTAGTAGATGGTATTCCAATCGACAACGGTGGTGGTGGCAATGCTTTGCAGCGAGGTGTAGCCAATTCCAACCGTGCTATTGACATCAACCAGGACGATATCGAGACGGTATCCATCCTGAAAGGCCCAGCGGCCGCAGTACTCTATGGTTCGCGGGCTGCTTCGGGTGCCGTAATCATCACGACCAAAAAAGGTGCTACCCTCGGCAGCAAAAAGCAGGCTGTCACGTTTACCTCCAACTACAACCTTGTAAAGGTTGGTCGTCTGCCCGATTACCAGAATACCTACGGCCAGGGCAACTTAGGCAACTTCAGCGCCATCAGCGGGCAGTCGTGGGGACCGAAAGTAACGGGCCAGACGGTGAAAAATTTCCGTGGTGAGGACGAGGTCCTGACAATCAGGCCTGACAACGTACGGGACATTTTCAAGACCGGCTCGAACTTCCAGAACAACGTGGCTCTTTCGGGTGCTACGGACCGTACTCGCTACTATGCCTCCTACGGTAACCTGCACGAAGTAGGTATTCTGGATAATAACGACCTGAAGCGGAACACGGTAACGTTCAACGGCAACGCTCAGCTCACTAATAAGCTGCGCACGGGTACCAACCTCATTTTCTCGAACAGCGTTTCGCAACGGACTGTTCAAGGTAATGCCTTGGCTAACCCTTTCTTCGCTACGTTCTCCCTGCCACGCACGATGGATATTCGCAAATATCCATTTGAGACGCCTACCGGCGGCCAGATCAACGCTGCTATCGTTGGTACGCTCACGCCCAACAACACGTACTATGGCACGGCTGATAACCCACTGTGGACCATCAAGAACAACACCTACGACGACGAAGTAAACCGTATCGTTGGCAACGTAAGCATTGGCTACGACTTCACCGATTGGTTGTCGTTGGACTACAAACTCGGTACGGACACCTATTCTCAGCAGTCTAAGGCCGTGAATGCCCGCGACAGCCGCGGCATTACGACTACAAGTGACGGTGGTGGTTCTTTCGTAGGTAACATCCAGGACGAGACGTTCATCCGTCGGGAATTGAGCTCTTACCTGACGCTGAACATCAAGCGTAACATCACGGAAGACTTTACTGCTCGTCTGTTGTTGGGTAACGAAATCAACCAGCGTCGTACGGACAACAATGCAGTAGTAGGATCTGACATTCAGGTACGCGGCTTCGACAACATTTCCAACACGAAAAACTTTACGCCTTTCGCTGAGAAAACCACCCGTCGTTTGATCGGTGTGTATGGTGATCTGCAGCTGGGCTATAAGAACTTCGCGTTCCTGGGCCTGTCGGGTCGGAATGACTATTCGTCGACCTTCAGTGCCGACAAGCGTAGCTACTTCTACCCCGGTGCCTCGGCCAGCCTTGTGCTCAGCGATGCTATTCCATTGCTGAAAGAAAACGGCATTCTGGATCTGTTCAAAATTCGGGCGGCTGCCGCACAGGTAGGTCGTGAGGCTCCTGTATATGGCACCAATACTACCTTCCAGTCTACCAACGTTACCGATGGCTTTGGCCCGGCAATTAACTATCCTTTCCTCGGTCAGGTAGGTTTGACCTACAGCAACGTGGGTGGCAACGTCGACCTGGGTCCTGAATTCACGACCAGCTACGAAGCCGGTGCTGACTTCCGTTTCTTCAAGGGCCGTCTGGGCTTGGAAGCTACGTACTACGTGCAGCAGAGCAAAGACATCATCTTTGCCGTACCTCTTTCCGCTACTTCCGGCTTCACGAGCATCAACCGTAACATCGGTACTTCGGAAGCACGTGGTGTCGAGTTGATGATCAGCAGCACTCCGCTGAAGCTTGGTGACTTCACCTACAGCAACTCGTTCAACTATTCACGGGTACGCAACAAAGTACTGGAGCTGGCTCCTGGCGTAGATTTCATCCAGCTTGGTGGCTTCACCACTCCCGGCACTCGCCTGATTGCTGGCCAGCCTTATGGCGTGATCTTCGGCTCGAAGTTCCTGCGTCAGAACGGCGATACAGGTCCATTAGTGCTTACAGCTCAGGGCCGCACTCAGCTGCAGCAAAACGCCGGTGTTATCGGTGATCCTAACCCAGACTGGACGGGCGGCTTCACGAACACCTTCACTTACAAAGGCCTGACGCTGAACACGCTGTTGGATATCCGGGTAGGGGGCGAAGTGGTATCGCGCAATATCAACGACCTACGTCGTTTCGGTGCTGGCGAAGAAACTAGCGACCGTGACCGTACCTACATCATCGACGGTGTTATCAAACAAGCTGATGGTACTTTCACGCCTAACAATGTTCAAATCATTGCGGAGAACTATTTCAACGACTTGTATGGTTTCGGTTCATATGAGAACACCGTATTCGATGCCTCTTGGTTACGTCTGCGGGAAGTAGCGCTTACCTATGCGCTTCCCCGCACTCTTATGGATAAGACGTTCCTGGGCGGTGTAGAACTGAGCCTGAATGCTCGCAACCTGTTCCTGTACGCACCGAATATCCCTCACATCGACCCCGAGGTGAACACGACCGGTGTAAGCAACTCACAGGGCTTCGAGTTCAACTCCTTGCCACAGTCGAAGATGTACGGCGGCTCTATCCGTCTTACTTTCTAATCCTCTAGTTCCTCAACTGAATGAAAACTTTTCGTTTCGCAAAATATGTCGTTCTAACTGGAGCAATAGGCCTTCTGGGCTCTTGCGACAGTTTCCTGGACGTGAACGTGAACCCAAACGCGGTGGTGGTGGCTCCGGCCGGCAGCGTAATGGTTGCCGCTCAGACCCAGCTTGGCTTCCTGATGGGGTCCGATTTGCATCGCTTTACTTCGCTCATCGCGCAGCAATTTGCGGGGCATGGTGGCTTAGGTATCCAAACGGTGGTGTTCGATCGGGGTATAATTACCGGTACTGACGTCAACAACCTTTTCCGCACGACCATTTATGCTGCTGCTTTAGCTGACATGCAGCAGCTCATTGTCAGTACCCAAGAAACCAGTCCGGTTTACGCGGGTATTGCCAAGATTATGCAGGGCTTCCTGTTCTCTGTCACTATTGATAGCTTCGGTGATGTTCCAGTATCCGAAGCATTGAAGTTTGCCACCAATGGCCGCCCGGTTTATGACAAGTCGGAAGATGGGTACAAGTTTGCTATTGGCCTGATTGATGCCGGTATCGAAGATATTAAGAAGGCCAGCGCCCTCAAGCCTGGTGTCGATGATTTGATCTACGGTGGCGACCTGGCCAAGTGGGAGCGGTTCGCCAACACGCTGAAGCTGCGGATGTATCTTCACTACTTCCCCAAGCTTTCGCAGAACTCAAACGCTGATTTCGCTACGCTGCTGGCAAAGGGCCCCACGACTTTCATGTCGGGTCTCGGCGACAACTTCCAGCTCCGGTTTGAGAATACGGTAGGCAAAACCAATTCTATCGACCAGTTCGAGCGGGCACGTCCCAACACCTTCTATCCCAGCACATCCCTGGTTGGCATCATGAATACGAAGGCGGACCCTCGCCGGCCCTTCTTCTTCACTGACGTAGCTGTGGCTCCTGCTACAGGGGTTTACATCGGTGCAGGTAACGGCACAGGGGTTGGGGCTCCTACCCCCAACGCTTTTTCGCGGATGCACACTTATCTGCGGGGTGCCCGGACGGGCACAGGTCTGGATGACTACGCGGGAAACACTCCGATCCGGATGCTGACCTTCGCTGAGTACCAGTTCATTCTGGCCGAGTACTACGTTCGTACTGGCAACCTTGCCTTGGCTCAGACGGCCTTTAATGCAGGCATTAACGCCTCGATGACCATGGCTGGCGTTACAGCAGCGGCGGCCGATGTCTACGTTAAGGCTCGTCCGGCCTTGACGGCAGATAATGGCATTCAGCAAATCATAGAGGAAAAATTTGTAGCCAATTATGGTGTTGCAGTAGAGCCATGGACGGATTATCGTCGTACAGGCTTCCCGGTTTTGACGGTACCTGCTAATGGTCAGTCTACATCTATTCTGCGCATCCTACCTTACTCTGACGCAGACCGCGCTGCGAACCCGGCAAATACGCCGGCTCGCACGGATCTGACGACTCCTTCGGTTTTCTGGGACCCAGGTAAGAAGTAGACCATTCTTTCTGGTGGGTGCCCGTGAAAAGGCACCCACTAGATTTTTCCTCTTTAGTTTCAGCCTTTCCTCATGAAAAAGATTATTTCCCATTTCTTGTCGCTGTTTGTAGCTGTTTCGCTACTGGCTGGCTGCAAAGAAGATGAGCCCGACTTTAACGTAACACCCAAGTCATCCATCGTTTTTGATGATAACATTGATAAAGCCACAGCAGACTTTAAACTGGCCGACAATGTTGCTATCAGAGTTGGCATCATTGGTAGCGCTACCAGCGTGCGCGTTACCAGCAACTACAGCGTTGGTACTACGGCTAAAACCAAGGACTTAGGCACCGTAGCAGTATCTAATGGGGTGGCTGTATTCAGCGTTCCGTCTAATTCTCTCCGTAACTCAGCTGACGGTGCTATAGTGGGAGCCAGTGATGTTGCCCCCACCTCTTCGCGGCCCGCTAATACTTACAACCTCGCGGTGGATGCTTTTAATCCTGACGGTAGCTCGGAGCGTCGCTTCTTTAGTGCAGTGATTGTGCGTTAATTGTTGGCAGAAAACTGACTCCAACATTTAGTTTTAGAAAGTCCCGATTGTATAAATCGGGACTTTTTTTTATGCTGATGCTGTACGTATAAAAGCCGTTACAACAGAAAGTGGAGTAAGAATTATAGATCCGCGAGTCGTACTCCTACTGGAGTTTGCTGACGTGTATTGCTTTGCAGCCACCTCACAATTTTATCTGCTACTTGCTCAGGTGAAGGCAATTGTCTCTGTTCGTATAACTCACCAAAACGAGCGGCCTCACTAAAGACGCCAACCTCTGCCGTGCGGATCTGCTCCTGCATCGCCGTATCTACTACCCCAGGTGACAAGCAATGCACCCGTACGCCGGAGCCACGGAGCGCCTGCTCCTTGTGCACGGTAGCAGTCAAGGCCTCTAAGGCGGCCTTGGAGGCACAATAAGCAGCCCAGCCATCGACAGGACGCTGAGCCGCGCCACTACTGATATTTAGTATCGTACGGGGGACAGGCATTTCGGAGTAGACCCGCAGAAATGCATCCATGAGCACGGCTGGCACGACGACATTTACACTGAACACGAAGCTGTAGTCGGCATTAATCTGTTCTCCGCAGTACCCTATTTCGCCAAGCACAGCGGCATTGTTGATAAGCGTTATACCGGCGGCATCGGGCAAGCGGGGAAACACGCTGTGCACGTTATTTTCTACTGCTACACTATCCGAAAAATCCAGATGCGTATGCCTGTAGCGTTCGTTTTCAAGGGATGCATGGCGAGAGACGCCAATCACTGTAGTATCGGGCTGGCGCAGAATGGCTTCAGCCAGGGCTTTGCCTAGTCCACGGCTAGTGCCGGTAATGATGTAGTATTGCATGGGGCACGTTTCGTTTGGCAGAAATACCAGCCTCTATCTCAAGACCAGGGATGTAAACGAAAGAGGGCAGCCCTGCAGCCGCCCTCTTTCGTCGTTTCAGCTACTATATTTCAGCTTACTACAGGATATACTGGCTCAAGTCCCGATTACTCACCATACCGCGCAGCCGTTCTTCGACCATAGCTACAGTAATTTGGATCCGGGCGTGGGCACCAATGAGGTCAGGCACGTCGAAGAGGATGTCGTTCAGCAAGCGGCTCATGACTGTATGCAGCCGCCGGGCACCGATATTTTCGACCTCTGCATTCACTTGAAAGGCTATTTCCGCCAACCGCTCCAGGGCCGCATCATCAAAGGACAACTCTACTTCCTCCGACTTGAGCAAGGCCTCATACTGCTTGGTCAGTGCATTCTTCGGTTCCTTCAGGATGCGGTAGAAATCGTCTTTGGTCAGGCTTTGTAGTTCTACCCGAATGGGAAAACGGCCTTGCAACTCGGGAATCAGGTCGCTGGGCTTAGCTACGTGAAAAGCGCCGGCGGCAATGAACAGAATATGGTCGGTATTGATGATGCCGTATTTCGTGCTCACGGCACTCCCTTCCACGATGGGCAACAAGTCGCGCTGTACGCCTTCACGGCTCACATCGGGGCCTCCACCCCCACCCTTGCCGGCGCGGCTAGCCACCTTGTCTATCTCATCGATGAAAATGATACCTGCGTTTTCGGCCTGCCGTATGGCTTCATCTTTCACTTCGTCCATATCGATGAGCTTTGCCGCTTCCTCATCCAGCAGAATTTTCCGGGCTTCCGCAATCGTGACTTTCCGCTTACGCGTCTTTTTGGGCATCATGCTGCCCAGCATGTCCTGCAAGCCAGAGAGGGAGGCTTCATCTAACCCAGCGGGGCCACCGACCATACCCACGCCGGGCATACTACTCTGTTGAACCTTAATATCAATTTTACGCTCATCAAGCTCCCCGCTCCGAATCTTGAGCCGGAATTTCTCGCGGGTACGCTCATTCAGCTCATAGTCGGATTCGGGGACGCCTGATGCATCGGAGCCAAAGCCAACGGATAGCTTTGGGCCGCCGGAGTTGCTACCGGTGACGGGCGGAATCAAGGCGTCGAGGATGATGTCTTCGACGGCCTGCGCGGCGCGGCTTTTCACTTCTTCCTTGCGGCGATGCTTCACCATGTTCACCGACTGCTCCACTAAGTCGCGCACCATGCTTTCTACGTCGCGGCCCACATAGCCAACCTCCGTAAACTTTGAGGCTTCCACTTTAGTGAAAGGAGCATCCGCAATGCTGGCCAGACGCCGGGCAATTTCGGTTTTGCCCACACCCGTAGAACCAATCATCAGGATGTTATTGGGCACGATTTCGCGCTGCATATCGAGGGGTGCATGCAGGCGGCGCCAGCGGTTGCGCAATGCTATGGCCACGTGACGCTTGGCATCGTGCTGCCCAATGATATACTTATCGAGCTCAGCCACAATTTGGGCTGGCGTAAGAAACGTGGCAGAATCTAGCATAAGGGGAAGGTGTGGGCGAGGTGGTAAAAAAACAGCGCAGTTCCCGGACAGGAACTGCGACTATAGGGCGGGGCTAGAACAGCCAAGGCAGGGGCAAAGTTACGACACATCGGTAGCACGGAAATAAGCTAACGGCTTGCGTCGTACGGCAGCTCCTGGCTGTGGTTTAGGACTTAGTCGCTCTTCTTGAAAAGCGTGTCGATGTTGCGAGCTACGGTAAAGTAATTGGCCGCGCCGGAAGCATGATAGCCGGCCCGGGTGTAATCGAGCTGGAACTGGCTGATGCGGAGCATAACGCCAAAGCTGATGCCCGCACCGCCAGCGGTGTTTTCCAGGCGCAGCTCGCGGCGCTGCAAGTGGTTGTAGCCCAAGCGCACATTCAGGTTTTTACCCAGAATTAATTCTCCCCCGACCACGAAATGCCGGGCAATCTTGTCGCCCAGGCTCTTCTTAGGCTTTATCTCATTGTTGTTCTCGTCGAGCTGGCCACGCTGGTTGGGGTCGAGGTACACGATATCTAGCTGCTGCAAGTGGTGAGCCGCGATGGAAATCCGGAGTGGCATGTGCTCGGGCTTGAAAGAGGTGCCGATTTGTACATCGAGCGGCATTGGCTCCCGGCCGGCTCCGGCGTAGGTTTTGAGCTGAATGCCCGCGTTCTTGACCAACAGCCCCACGTTGAAGTCTTGGGTGGGGTGTTTGAATAAAGCACCGACATCAGCCAGAGAAGCCACCGAGTGGTTGCCGGCAATACCAGATACAGCGAGTTTGAGCGTGCCGGCCAGCGTGAAATTACCGCTGGTGTAAGCATCCGAAACGCCCAGGGCATATTCGCTAACCGAAAACTGCCCCTGACTATTGCCAGCCGCATCGAACTGCTCAAACTTGCCGTAGTCCAGATAGGTGAGACCGACACCGAACCGGCCCGCCCGAGCCGTATTGAATACATAGGAAACCGTGCTTTGCTTGATATCGGCCAGGAAATCGACATAGCCCAGCGCCAGCCGGCCGTCCATTTCGCTGTTGAGCAGAGCCGGGTTGGCATAGAGCATCGTGCCATCAGCATCCCGGGAGGAAACATTGACGCCGCCCAGACCCGCCAGCTTAGCACTGGGAGGCAGATTCAGAAAGGAAAAAGCTTGCTGCCCTCCAATTTGAGCCGCTCCCGGCCTAGCCGCCAACAAGCTGGCACCTAACAGAATACAGCCAGCCAAAGCCGGACGATGTAGCAGTCGAATCATAGCTCTAAGATACAGGGTTTCGGGGGTAAGACGTAAATGGCCGCGTTTTATTGTAGCAAGTTCAGCGTGTTTCCTGCCCTTTGAGTAGCGTAGTATTGGTAGCTGCCGCGAACAAAAAACCTCCCCGGCGCGGGCAGCCAGGGAGGTTATCTACTGAAGACGATGGCAGCCGCTCTACGCCACTTCTACGCTGGCCCCGGCTGGCACGGGCGGCTCGTCGCGAACCACAAGCGTGATGGGATGCGCCACTTTCTCGTCCAGCAGCGCAATTTTCAGCACGTCATCGACCCGGTCGGCGTAGTGTACCGTCAGGTCTTTAAGGTAGTCGGCAGAAATTTCGTTGATGTCCTTCCGGTTCTTTTCGCAGAGAATAACATCCCGAATGCCGGCCCGCTTGGCCGCCAGAATCTTCTCCTTAATACCACCTACGGGCAGCACTTTGCCGCGCAGGGTAATTTCGCCGGTCATGGCCAGATGGCTCCGGATTTTGCGCTGCGTGAAGACCGACGCAATGCTGGTAAAGATGGCAATACCGGCGCTCGGCCCGTCTTTGGGCACGGCTCCTTCGGGAAAGTGAATGTGCAGATCGTACTGATCGAACAGGCGGTAGTCGATTCCGAGCTCCTCGGCCCGACTGCGCAGATACGACAGGGCCGTAACGGCCGATTCCTTCATCACATCGCCGAGCTGACCGGAAAGAGTGAGCTTACCCCTACCCCGACTAAGCAAGCTCTCGATGAACAGAATATCGCCGCCCACGCTCGTCCAGGCCAGGCCGGTCACAACACCCGCCGTTTCGTTGTCCTGGTACAAGTCGCGGTCGAAAATGGCGGCTCCCAGGATACGGCTGATGTCTTTGGGCTCCAGCGTATCGGGGAAAGCCTCCTTCATGGCCTTGTTCTTCGCAATATTGCGCGCCACGGCTCCCAGCTTGCGCTCAAGGCTCCGCACGCCCGACTCGCGGGTGTAGTCGTCAATCACGCGCTGCAGGGCGGGCGTGGTAATGGCTACGTCTTTCAGGCTCAGACCATGCTCGGTGAGTTGCTTGGGCCAGAGGTGCTTTTTGGCAATCTGGGTTTTCTCCTCCAGCGTGTAGCCCGTCAGATCAATAATTTCCATCCGGTCGCGCAGGGCGGGCTGAATGGTATCGAGGGAGTTGGCCGTAGCAATGAACAGCACCCGCGAGAGGTCGTACTCCACTTCGAGGTAGTTGTCGGTGAAGGTCGAATTCTGCTCCGGGTCCAGTACTTCGAGCAGCGCCGAGGATGGGTCGCCGCGAAAGTCGGAAGCAATCTTGTCGATTTCGTCGAGCACGATAACCGGATTGGAAGCGCCGGCTTTCTTGATCTGGGAGATGATGCGACCAGGCATGGCGCCCACGTAGGTCTTGCGGTGCCCCCTGATTTCGGCCTCGTCGCGCACACCGCCCAGGCTCATGCGCACGTACTTGCGACCCAGGCTTTTGGCAATAGACTTACCCAGCGATGTTTTGCCCACGCCGGGCGGGCCGTACAGGCACAGAATCGGGGCTTTCAGGTCCTGCTTGAGCTTGAGCACCGCCAGGTATTCGATGATGCGCTCCTTCACCTTTTCCATGCCGTAGTGGTCCTGGTCGAGGATTTTGCGGGTACGCTTCAGGTTAAAGTTGTCTTTGGTATACTCGGCCCAGGGCAGGTCCAGCAGAAACTCCACGTAGTTCACGCTCACCGGAAACTCGGCAGCCTGCGGATTGACGCGGGCCAGCTTCTCCAGCTCCTTTTTGAAGTGCTTCGCTACAGACTCGGGCCACTTCTTGGTCTTGGCGGCCTGCCGGAACTTCTCAATTTCCTGGTCGGGGCCATCGAAGCCCAGCTCGTCCTGCAACACCTTGATTTGCTGGCGCAGGAAATAATCACGCTGCTGCTGGTCGATGTCGGTGTGGACTTTGGTCTGGATTTCATGCTTGATTTCCAGCAGCTGAATTTCCTTCATCATCATCTCCAACAGCCGGGTGCCGCGCTCCACGCCATCGTTGATTTCCAGCAGCTTCTGCTTCAGGCCTACTTCCACGTTGATGTTGGAAGAGAGGAAATGGGTCAGAAAAGACGGCGACTCGATGTTGTCCAGCGCCACTTGTGCTTCCTGCGGAATCTCGGGGTTGAGCTTCAGCATCTTGGCCGCCGCGTCCTTCAGGGACGAAACAAGGCCCTTCACTTCCTTCGACGATTTGTTGGGAAAAGCCTCCGGAAAGTAGCTCACGCGGGCCGTGAGATACGGCGTATCCTGAACCTGCTCGTCGATATGAAACCGGCTCTGGCCCTGGATGATGATGGTCGTGTTGCCATCGGGCAGCACCAACAGCTTCAGGATGCGGGCCATAGTACCCACCTCAAACAGGTCGCTGAGCGCCGGGTCGTCACTTTGGGTGTTCTTCTGGGCTACTACGCCTACTATCTTATTGCCCCGGTAGGCCTTGCGCACCAGCCGAATACTCTTTTTGCGGGTGACCGTGACGGGCAGCACCACACCGGGAAACAGGACCGTATTGCGCACCGGCAGCAACGGCAGCACCGCCGGCGAGTCCTGCTCGGCCAGGGGCTGGTCCGGATCGGTGGCCACGATGGACACCATTTCGGCGGGGTCGTCGGTCATGAGCAGGGGGGTCGGTTTGGGCTTGCGCGAATCGGATGAACTCATGGGACGAAGGTCGGGGAAAGAAAAGCGGTGCCAGAATGACAGGTGCCACAGGCAACACGCGGCACGAAGCGAGCGAGCTTCCGAAGATACAGCTTTGTCAAGCGCTATGCCACGGCAGCTGAGGGCTTATTTTCTTACGGCTAATCAGCCAATGCGGCGCAAAAGCCAGCCACTCCGACAGCCGGCCGCCAGTAGTTGATTGCATGAGAAAATCCCTATTTTTGAACTTTCGCCGCGCTGTCTGGGCCGGTCATCGTGCTTTATTGACTTATGCTTCGCTCTCTACGCCCGCTTCTCTGCCTGTTGTTCCTTTTTATCGTCGTCGGGACGGGGCATGCCCAGAAGAAAAACACGCCGCCCCCCACACGGAAGCTGACGGGCAAAGTAACGCGGCAGCTGCGGGTGCGCCCCGATGGCACTCCCGATTTTATCAACATCAACAAGCTGGCCTATTTTCAAGACAAGAAAGCGCTGAAGGCTATTCAGAAGGCCGAAAAGCGCCGCAACTACAACCAGGCGCGCAGCCTGCTCGAATCCTATGTTTCGCTGTTTGGCATCCAGAATTTTGCCAAAGACACGCCCATGCTGTGGCGCCTGGCCCAGCTCTGGGAAAAAGCCGGCAACGAGGAAAAAGCCAAAGCCTACTACCGTCTGGCCCTGAAGCATCACCGCCAGGATATCAAGAAAATTCAGCTCTACTACGATTCTTTGGAGCAGAAAGAGGCCGAGCTGTACGTGCCGCTGCGGGTGTACTACGACATCGTGGAGTACCGCAAGAGCCTGGCTACGTTTCATCCGCCCAAGGGCGTATATACCAGCATGGGCGACGCTGTTAACTCTAAAGTAGAGGACTACGGGCCGACGCTGAATGCCGGGGCCGACCAGTTTATCTTCTCCTCGAAGCGCAAAACCCGGGGTATTCAGGATGCCGTGGATGAAGATCTGTACCTGTCGCGCAAAGAGGGCGTGTCATGGGCCGATGCCGAGCCGCTGCCCAAACCCATTAACTCGCCCTACAACGAAGGCTCGGCCTGTATCAGTAAGGACGGCAAAACCCTGTACTTCGCCCGCTGCGAATGCCCGACGTGCCACGGCAACTGCGACCTGTTCGTATCGTCGCTGAAGGAAGGGCAGTGGTCGGTGCCCAAGAGTCTGGGCGCCCAGATCAACTCGCCCGCCTGGGACTCGCAGCCCACTTTGTCGCGCAACGAGGACACGCTCTACTTCGCCTCCGACCGGCTCGGTGGCTTCGGCTTGTCCGATATCTGGTTTACGGCCAAAAACAAGGCCGGCCAATGGACCAAAGCCCAAAACCTGGGCCCGGTCGTGAACACCCGCGAAAGTGAGGTCAGCCCCTATTATCACCCCCTCTACAACGTGCTCTACTTCAGCTCGCGCGGGCAGCTGCTCAACTACGGCGACTTCGATATTTACAAAACCTACCGCGTGCGGGGCCGCTGGCAGGAACCACGCAACATTGGCCCGCTAGTGAATGGCAAGGGCTCGGAGTACTACTTCACCATCGACTCGGAATCGACCAACCTGTACTATGCGCGCTCGGAACCCCAGGACATGAAGAACCTGGACCTGTTCTCGTTTCCGCTCCCGATGGAAGCCCAGCCTCTGGCCACCACGCACATTGAGGGCTCCCTGGTTGACTCGGTGAGCAGCAAGCCGCTCAATGGCATCGTCAGCATTATCGATACTGATAACGGCATCGAAGTGGCCAGTAAGTATGTGCGGCCCGATGGCAGCTTCGACTTCGACCTGATCGAAGGCTCGCACTACGTGCTGCTGATACAGAGTCCGGACTATTTCACGGTGGAAAAGCAGTTTGAGCTCAAGGGTGACACGGTGATGAAGCTCATGACCAACTCGATTGACTATCGGCTACCGCTGATTTTCAAAAACATCGAATTCGACCAGGATAAAGCAACCATTCGGACCACGATGCACCCCATTCTGGACCGCATTGCGCTGTTTATGGTCGACCATCCCACGTTCCGGCTCAGCATCAAGGGCCACACCGACTCCAAGGGCGACCCTGACTTCAACGAAACACTATCGAAGGACCGGGCCGAAGCCATCCGGCGCTACATTGAGGCGAAAGGCAAGCTCAAGCCCAACCGCATTGAGAGCATGGGCTACGGCAGCACCCAACCGCTGAAGGAGGAAATAACCGAGGAAGATGCCCGCACCAACCGCCGGGTGGAGTTCCGGCTCCTGAAGCCCGAAAGCGAGGACAAGAAGCCCACGGACGACAAAAAACCCGCCGACGGCACACTGGACTGGAAGTAGATTCGGCGGCGCGCATCCGTCCTTACGAAACCCGAAGCCATCTGTCCGCGACGCAGCGACCAGCTCCCTTTAGCACTGAAGCCGTTTAGAAAGTCAAAAGAACGTCATGCTCGTTAGGGTTGGCGACTTTCTAAACAGCTTCACTAAAAAGCCCTTTCCGGTCGCAACGGGAAAGGGCTTTTTAAGTGGTCAGCCATCAGGAAGCGTACAAACGGCGCGACCAAGCCGCCTCACCCCCCGGCCCCCTCTCCGAACAAGAGAGGGGGAGCCCAACGTCCGGGGCATAGCCGGTGCCCCTTTCTTGTTCGGAGAGGGGGCCGGGGGGGTGAGGCGCTGGAAAGGAGACGAGGCCGCGGAGAGGTAGCTAGGGCATGAGCACCCCGCCCAGCGCCGCCGCCTCGGCACGCAGGCCAGCCACGCAGGCCAGCCACGCGGGCGACCAGCAGGTGGCCGGTGGCAGCGGCCCTAGCCGGGCCGGGCTCGTCGCGGGTGAGGTCGGCGGTTAGCTCGTGCCGCCAGCGGGCGTAGTGGGCGGCTTCGGTGGGCTCGGGCGGGGCGGGGCCGCTTGCAGCCGGGCCCGGCCCGCGCGGCGGTGGGCCAGGGCGGCGGCCAGCGCCTGCTGCCGGGCCAGCTCCCGGCCCACCACCAGCAGGCACAGGCGCACGTCGCGCAGGCGGCGGCGCAGCGGCTCGGGGGCGGGTGGGGGCGGCAGCGCGGGCGGCCCCTGGCCCAGCGGCGGCGGCAGCAGCCGGGCCAGCCAAAGCAGGCGCGGCCCCAGCGCGGGCGGCAAGCCCTTGCGGCCCGCCTCCACATGCGTCACAAATCCCATCGACAAGCCTAGGTAGCGGGCCAGCTGCCGCGTCGAAATGCCCAGGTGCGCCCGCACGGCGGCCGTCAGGCTAAGGTCAACAGCAGAAGAGGGAGCGGCCATGCCGGCAAGGTAGGCACCCTGGGTAAAACCTTTGGGGCTGCCTACCTTCGCAGGTAGGCAGCCCTGGTAAAAATCGGAGGGGTGCCTACCTGGGCGCAGCTGCCGGCCATGCTGCCCGCGGGCGTGTACCTGGTGCGGGCCGGCGCGCAAACCGTGCGCCGGCTGATGGAGTAGCTGCCGCTCTCTTATGAAGCTGTTTAGAAAGTTGTTCGAGACATGACGTTCTACTGTACTTTCTATGTGCTCGTGCAGAAACAAGCGTATTGAATTTAGAACGTCCTGCTTCATCTGGCGTCCGCTTGTCGAAGCATGACCGCCTATTCGGATAGGTTCTTAGTGTGAAAGGCTCTCTACATTTCATAGGAAGAATAGCCGCGCTTCGTTCGCCCGAACGCGCTTTTTCTTACCACGTCAGCTTCTGTTCGGCGTTGCCGTCCCGGAACAGGGCGCTCTGTTTTTTGCCACCGGCGTCGAGATTCACGATGTTCATCTGGTCGCTGAAATTATTCGTCAGCAGCTTATGGCGCAGCACCAGCATTGTGGTGGGCCGGGGCAGCTTCACGGCCAGGTACAGCCAATGGGCATCACGCTCTTTCTCGAAGCCTATGAGCTGCGTAGGCAACACTTCACCCGGCTTGCTACCGAAGGCCAAAGAGTTGCGCAGCAGCTCCGTAATGAGGGGAGTCAGCAGGCTTTTGGGAGTTTGCTCGAAGCTGACGGGCCGGGGCTGCCCCACCGACAGCGCCTTTTCGAAGTCGTCGGTAAATACTTTCAGGGCCACTTCCAGCTCTTGTTTCGGGGCATTGTAGCGCACCTCCATAAGGCTGGCGTGGTAGGCATGCGCCACGGCCGCCAGGCTACACAGGCAAGCGGCCAGAAGAAAGAGGAAACGACGCATGGCTTGAAAAATCTGCGAAACAAAAAAGCTCCTTCCTAATGCAGGAAGGAGCTTTTTCGTTCAGTGAAAGGCTTAAAACAGCAGCTTGAAGAAGTCGTTGAAGATGACGAAGACCATCAGGCCCAGAATCATCACCATACCGACTTTCTGGGCATTTTCCAGGAAGGCATCGGACGGCTTGCGGCCGGCTACCATTTCGTAGAGCAGAAACAGGACGTGGCCGCCGTCGAGGGCCGGAATGGGCAGCAGGTTCATGAAAGCCAGCACCATCGACAGCATGCCGGTAAGCGTCCAGAACCGCATCCAGTCCCACACCCCGCCGTACTGCTGGGCAATGGCCATGGGGCCGCCCAACGACTTACGGGCCGAAGCCTCGCCCCGAAAAATCTTGCCGAAAGCCTTCATCTGCGTGGTCACGACGCCAAAGGCTTTCTTGGTGCCAGCCGGAATGGCGGCGGCTAGGCTATAGGTGCGCGTGGCTTCCTTCAGCAAGGATTTCGGCATGAAGCCAATCTTGCCTTCCTCATCCACGGCAATCTGGAGGGTGAGCGGCTGTTCGGCCCGCAGAATCTGGACGGGCACGGTTTTGCCGGCATTGGCTTTCAGCGCTTGCTGTAAATCGGGAAAAAACTGGGTGCGTTTCCCGGCCACGTAGGTTACCTGGTCGTTGGGCTGCAGGCCGCCTTTGGCCGCGCCGCTCCCCGCTACCACCTGGTCGACCACGAACGGATTCAGGGGCAGCACGAATGGCGTCTGATCCTTGTCGGACAGCCGATCCATGAAGTCCTTGGGAATCGGAATATCGAGCAGCTGCCCGTTGCGGTCTACGGTGTAGTAGCTGTTAGAGCCCAGCATCACGTCGGTGCTGTACACCTCGTCGAACTCAGTGAAAGGGCGGCCGTTGATTTTCACGATTTTGTCGCCGGTGCGGAATCCCATATCCTCACCCAGCTTGTTGGGTACCACGCCGAAGCGAGCCTCCGAAGCCGGCAGGTATTTTTCGCCGTAGTTGAAAGTCAGCACCGAGAAGATGACGATACCGGTAATGACGTTCATGATGATGCCGCCCAGCATCACAATGAGGCGCTGCCAGGCTGGCTTCGAGCGGAATTCGTCGGCGGCCGGCTCGGCAGAAAGCTGGTCGGCGTCGGTGGTTTCGTCGATCATGCCGTGAATGGCGACGTAGCCACCCAGCGGAAACCAGCCCAGGCCGTACTCCGTCTCCCCGATTTTCTTCTTGAACAGGGCAAAGTTGAGCAGGCCCGGCATCGGGAACAGAAAGTCGAAGAAGATGTAAAACTTATCGACGCGAATCTTGAAATACTTGGCGGCGGCGAAGTGCCCGAACTCGTGCAGGCCCACCAGAATAGAAAGGCCCAGCAACATCTGGCCGGCCATGATTAATACTTCCAAAGCGAAACGTAGTAGTGGGTAGAAAGGGAAGAAAAACGGTTATACAGAGGCGCAGCCGAAGCATCTCGCGTGCAGGAAGGGGTAATCAAAGGTCACGTTGGCAACATCAGCACGCGAGATGTCTCGCGCTGCTCGACATGACGGCTTTTGCTACCACACAGCACTTACAAACGACCAACCAGATCGTGAGCCACACGGCGCGTTTCCTGGTCGGTTTGCACGTAATCGTCCAACGACGGTTCGGCAAGGTACGAAACCTTCGTGAGGCAGCTTTCTACCAAGTCCGGCATTTGCAGAAACCCGATTTCATCGCGCAGGAACGCGGCAACCGCTATTTCGTTGGCCGCATTGAGCACGCAGGGCGCATTGCCGCCCCGCTGCATGGCCTCAAACGCCAGCGGCAGATTGCGGAACGTAGCCCGGTCGGGCTGCTCGAAGGTGAGCTGCGGGTAGTCGAGAAAGGAGAAGCGCGGAAAGCCGGACGGTAGCCGCTCGGGGTAGCCCAGCGCGTACTGAATCGGCAGCTTCATGTCGGGCAGGCCCAGCTGGGCCTTCAGGGAGCCATCCTCGAACTGCACCAGCGAATGAATGATGCTCTGCGGGTGTACCACCACCTCAATCTGGTCGTTGCGGAGGCCGAAGAGCCATTTGGCTTCAATCACCTCCAGGCCCTTGTTCATCAGCGAAGCCGAGTCGATGGTGATTTTAGCGCCCATATCCCAGTTTGGGTGCTTGAGCGCCTGGGCTTTGGTGACGGTGGCCAGCTGCTCGGCGGTGCGGCCCCGAAACGGGCCGCCGGAAGCGGTGAGGATAATCTTCTCAATCGGGTTGCGCTCCTCTCCTACCAGGCACTGGAAAATAGCGGAATGCTCGGAGTCGACCGGGTAGAGGCCCACCCCGTGCTTGTTGACGAGCTGCGTAATCAGCTGGCCCGCTACCACCAGGGTTTCCTTGTTGGCCAGGGCAATGGATTTGCCGGCCCGGATGGCCGCCACCGTGGGCAGCAGGCCGGCGTAGCCCACCATAGCCGTCAGCACGATGTCGGTATCGGGGCGACCGGCTACTTCGGTCAGGGCGCCTTGGCCGGCCAGCACTTCGGTTGCCTGCCCGGCCAAAGCGGCTTTCACGGTTTCGTACTTGCTGTCGTCGCCGATGACCACGGCGGCGGGCCGAAACTCGCGGGCCTGCTGAATCAGCAAGTCGGCGTTGGACTGGGCCGATAGCGCCGCTACTACGAACCGGCCGGGGTGGGCACGAATAACGTCGAGCGCCTGAGTACCGATGGAGCCGGTGGAGCCCAGCAGGGTAACGCGTTTGGGAAGAGAAGACATGGAAAACAGCAGATGCGGAGCAAGGTGGGTTGCTACAAACAAAAGTAAGCCGAACTTTCTGTTATCAGTAAAACCAGACAGTGGCGGCTCGCGTGAGGTTCAACGACACGCGCCGCCGCTTCTTACGGCTTCGGCGTATCCGAAGCAGCAACGTAGGCGGAAAATTGCCAGCGCCTTCGTCATCACGCGGCGGAAGGCCGTACTTTTACCCCCGCCGTATCCTGTATTCCTATGACCAACCCTACCCCCGCCGCCAGCGCTTCTGCTTTCGATAAAGCCCGCCAGGGCCTCTGGGCCAGCCTGCAAAAGCACCTGGAAACGGTGTACGCCGCCGAAAAAGACTTCCGGGCCGCCACTACTTTCACCACCTCGTTTCCCTTTTCGGCCGCCGTGCTGGAAGCCGAGCAGCTGGCCGACTACCAGCAGCAGCGCCTCTACCTGCGCGACCTGTTCATCGACGAAACTAACCAGCTCGACAGCCTGGTGAAGGCCGTACGCACCAAAAGCTACGAGGAAGACGAAAAGAAGCTGTTGCTGCTCATGATTCTGGGCTACATCGACATTGCCGAATCCATCTTCGATTTGCTCGGCACCCACCGCCCCAGCAAGCTCGACAAAGACGAGGAGTTGGAGGAAACCACGGCGAAGTTTGAGCGGGTGAAAAACTTTACCCGGCTCAATATCAAAGGTATTTTGGGGCTGCTGCCGAAGCTGTAGCGCTTCTACCGGCAGTTGACGGACATTGTAAGCATCGGGCTAGCGCAACAGATTGCCGACAATAGCCCAGAGTATCATCCCAAGAAACTGGCACACCGAGAATAATTTCTCCCGCACAGAAGGCTGGTAATGCGGCGCACTTTTCCAGGAGTTCCGGCCTAGTATGATTACGGGCTTATGCACAGCATTCGGATATCCCGGGAAGAAAAGGGCCAGAGAAATCCGCAGCATGGCCACAGCAGCGCAAGGACTTGCGAGAAACACCGCTCGGTGCAAACCACTTTCCGGTGGTCCGACAGCTATTTGCGCCAGTCCAAACAGAAACGCCGCTGCACCATACTGCAGAAATGCGTTATGGTCAACTATCCGTTGGGCATTTAGCCAAACAATACCCCACCCCATCATAGCAAACAGGAAGCATGCATCCTCACTCAACGGGGCAGCTTGAAAGGTTTCGGCCAGCACGAGCAGCCCTGCTACGCCTGCTAGTAGCCAGGGGCCAGCTCCCGCGCGGGATTTTAGGTAACTGCTTGCCCGACCTTTAGGCTTAGAGATTATCATATAATCTGCTCCACTCGCACTGACTTGCCATTGAACACGGCTTCCTCGCCGGCCCGCTTGCCACTGAGCGCCGCCGCCACCGGGGCCGCCGCCGATACGGCGAAGTAGTCGGTGCCTTCCACGGTGAGCTTACCGGCGCTGATGCTGATGAAAAACCAGCCCATGCTGGTTTTGACTAAAGCGCCGGGCCGCACGGTGTCGCAGGGCTTGCTGGGGTCGATGCGCTGCAGCTCGCCTTGCAGCTGCCGGCCCTGCTGGAGCTGCACCAGGTTCCGGTCGCGCTCATTCTGGGCCATGGCGCGGCCAGTTTCGTACTTGTCGCCGGCGCTGCTCTTGGTTTCGCTATTGGCTGACTCTTGCGCGGCTTGGATAGCCGCCAGGCAAGTGTTGAGGCGGTCCTGGGCGTAGTGCTCGCAGGCGGTATAGAGAGCTTGTTTTAGCACTTCGTTATTCATCGAAATCAGTAGACTTTCGCAACGTAGGAACTACGTTGGCAAATGAGTATTCACCCAGCAGAGGCATATTCTTCTGACTTATATTTAGCCCCCATTCAGGCTTCGATTTCAGACCTTCTCCATAATCACGATTACGAAACAGAGCATTTTCATTCGCCCAAGCCATAGATGGTATAAGATAACAATCAGGCTCCTGCCCTTGCACTAAAACTACTACAGCAGCATACAAATTGTGGCGCGGCGTGAAATTCCATTTAGGGAAAAATATATACCCGTTACTTCGAATTGATTTTACTTGAATATCATAGTAAGAACTGGCATCAACTCGGAGAATAAAATCTATGCCTTTATCATCTACCTCCGACGAATAAATATCGAAAGCATATAATGCACATTTCATTTTTATAAAGTATTCGGCAAAGCGCCCCACCTGCAAAGGATTCAGACGTGCCCAATCGTATTCAGCGTTCATGATATTTTTTTATTTTGTGACTGTTTCTTAAGCCAGATTTTGCCCAATTTTGATTAAACACTGCGCCACCGTCCTATCATTGCTCAACCTCGGCACCTTATTCTGCCCACCGAGCTTGCCCAGGCTTTTCATATACCTTTGAAACGCGCCAGCCGATAGACTCGTGAGGAGCAGCGGTGCCAGAATATTCCCAGTCAGCAAATCGTCATAATACACGTTGCGGCGGCGCAGGCCGGCATCCAGGGCGGCGGCAAAGGCAGCGGCATCGTGGGGCGGGCGGGCAAACTCTACCAGCCACTCGTGCCGCGAAGGCTCGGCGGGGTCGGAGCTGACTCGGGGTGCTACGGTAAATTCCACGACTTCCACTTCCGGAAACTGGCTCATGGCCTCGCGCAGGGTCTGCTCCACTTCCTCGCCGATGACATGCTCGCCAAAGGCCGACAGAAAGTGCTTGATGCGGCCGCTCACTACCACGCGGTATGGGTTCAGGCTCACGAAGCGCACCGTGTCGCCGAGGCTGTAGCCCCACAGGCCGGCGTTGGAGTTGAGTACCAAGGCGTACTGCTTATCCAGCTCCACTTCGCCGATAGTCAGGCGTGGGGCGTGGGGCTCAAAGAACTGCTCGGCAGGGATGAACTCGTAGAAGATACCCGCGTCGAGCAGCAGCAGCAGGCCGGGGTTGCCGGGCTCGTCCTGGAAAGCCAGAAAGCCCTCGGAGGCCGGAAACAGCTCGATGCTATCCACGGCCCGGCCGATGGTTTCGAACAGCTTGGCACGGTAGGGCTCGAAGTTGACGCCGCCGTACACGAACAAATCGAACTGGGGGAAAATGTCTTTCACCGGCCGGCCGGTCAGCTGCACCAGCTTGTCGAAATACATCTGCACCCAGGGCGGAATGCCCGAAATCAGGGTCATGTTTTCGGGCAGGGTTTCCTCCACGATGTGGTCGAGCTTGGTTTCCCAGTCCTCGATACTATTGGTAGAATATGTGGGCAGCTGGTTGCGGCGCAGATAGGCCGGCACGTGGTGGTTCACGATGCCCGACAGCCGCCCGGTGTGAATTCCGCCTACCATTTCCAGCGCCGGTGAGCCCGACAAAAACATGAGCTTACCGTCCAGAAAACGGCTTTTCCCGGTGCGGTGCACATAGTAAAGCAGGGCATCCCGGGCTCCGTTGATGTGATTCGGGATGCTGTCTTTGGTTAGCGGAATGTATTTGGCGCCCGAAGTCGTACCGGAGGTTTTGGCCAGATAGTCGGGCTTGCCGGGCCAGAGCACATCGGCTTCGCCTTCTTTTACGCGGTTAAAATACGGGGCCAGGGCTTCATAGTCGCGCACGGGCACCTGCCGGGCCAGGTCAGCAGGCGTGCGGATGCCGGCGAAGTCATGGTCGCGGCCGAAGGCAGTGTTCGCAGCCGTGTCAATCAGCTGCCGAAATACGCGCTGCTGGGTAGCCACGGGGTCTTGCTGCCACTGCTGGTAGCGGTGGTGAACGTAGGCAGCCAGCGGGCGGCTCAAGGCAGATTTCAGACCCATGCGGAAAGAGCGTAAAACAGTAAAGGAAGGCGTTGCTACCGCTGGCACTCGCTCCCGTGTTTTCAAAGGTACACTTCCAACGAACTACCAACACTGCCGTTCAGCTCCACCCTTTCCATTGTTTCTGACGTACCTGTTTTACTATCTCACCACCTCACCCACACTTCTATGATTAATCAGCACGGAAATGCCGTTTGGAACGGCGACATCAAAGGCAGCGGCGAAGTTTCCACCCAGAGCGGCACCGTGAAAGCGCCCTACTCAGTAGGCGCGCGGTTTGAGGGCCAGAAAGGCACCAACCCTGAGGAGCTGATCGGGGCGGCCCACGCGGGCTGCTACACCATGTTCCTGACCGGGCAGCTCACCAAAGCCGGCGCGCAGGTGAAGCAGATTCGCACCGAGTCGAAAGTGACGCTCGATACGTCGGGTGAGATTCCGAAGGTGGTGAAAATTGTGCTCACCACAGAAGGCGAAGTAGAGGGCATCACGCAGGAAGAATTTCAGCAGCAGGCCGAAAACGCCAAGCTCCACTGCCCCATTTCGCAGCTTCTGAGCGCCGTGCCCGAAATGGAGCTGGCTTCAGCCACGTTGAAATAAAGCCGAAAAGAACGTCATCCCGAGCGAAGCCGAGGAATCTCGCGTGCCATGGAAACTGTTTAGCAAGTCAAAAGAACGTCATGCTTTATCTGGCGTCTGCTTGTCGAAGCATCTCTACCGCAGTGCTAATTCAGTTTAGTTTGGCGGTAGAGATGCTTCGACAGGCGGCCGCCAGATAATGCATAACTCCTGATTAGGGTTGGCGACTTTCTAAACAGCTTCATGGTAAGCAATGGCGTTGCAACGTCTGCACGCGAGATGTATCTCACTGGTCGACATGACGTTTGTGACGTACCAGCAACTCCCAAAACCGGCAGCGCCCGTAGCGTTGCCGGTTTTTCGTTTACTTTGTTGCCAGACTTCTCCTTTCTATGCCCCGCGCCACCAAAACTACCCGCATTCGTCTGCGGCCCGCCGATACGTCCAAGGTCCCGTTCTGGGGCCAGCTGCTCATCGGTGGCCTCTGGATTGCCTACACGGTCTTTCTGATTATCTCTGACCAGGGAATGCAGGACTACCACTTTCTGCACTACGTATTTTTGGTGTTCAGCCTCGTGTATCTGGGCTACGTGCTGGTACACAACGCCCCGGTTTTCGGCACCCAGAGCTACCTCGAGTTCACGCCGGGCTATATCGTGCACAAAGGCGGCCTCTTTCGCCCTAAGCAGGTTTTCGCCGCCGAAAATATCGATGCCATCGATTTGGCTCCCATGCAGCTACGCATTCGGTTGCGCTCCAACGACCTCTACACGCTAAGCCTGCGCGAGGTGAAAGGCCCGAAACGCCGGGAAAACTTCCGCGCCGAAATCCGGCAGTTCGCGGCCCAGTACAACATCACGCTGCGCGAAACCTCTCCCACGGCCCGAGCCTGATGCGCGAGTAGTACGCATCAGTCTACGATGGTGCGTGCTGCCATCCGCTACTGAAGGTGCCACAACAAGAAAGCCCGCTATGCAGCGGGCTTTTTTTGTTCTGAGAAACAATGCTTAGCGCTGTTTGCCGGCGAATTTCTTCCGCAAATCCACAATCGTATTGCGGAAATTTTTGTCGCTGTCTATCAGGTCCGAAACGGTCTGAACGGAGTGGATGACGGTGCTATGGTCGCGGCCCCCGAAGTGGAAACCGATGCTTTTGAGCGAATGGCTGGTGTGCTCCTTGGCGAAGTACATCGCTACCTGCCGCGCCGTCACGACTTCCTTCTTGCGGGTTTTGGCCTTCAGCAGGTCCAGGGAAATACTGAAGTACTCGGCCACCGTTTTCTGGATGAAGTCCAGGTTGACCTCGGCCTCCACTTCCTCAATGATGTGGCGCAGGGCCTGCTTGGCCATTTCCAGGTCAATTTCGCGGCGGTTGAGGCTACTCTGGGCCACCAGCGAAATCAGAACGCCTTCCAGCTCGCGCACGTTGGTATTCACGGAGTGCGCCAGATACTCCACCACCTGCGGCGGAATATCGATGCCATCCTGCTCCATCTTGTTCTGAATGATGGCCATGCGCGTCTCGAAGTCGGGACTTTGCAAATCGGCCGTCAGGCCCCACTTGAAACGGGAAAGCAGCCGGTCTTCCAGGCCGTTCAGGTCGCGGGGCGGCCGGTCGGAGGTCATCACGATTTGCTTGCCGGCCTGGTGCAGATGGTTGAAGATGTGAAAGAACATCTCCTGGGTTTTGTCCTTGCCCGACAGAAACTGTACGTCGTCCAGGATCAGAATATCGACCAGCAGGTAGAAGTTGGCGAAGTCCTGCACCCCGTTGTTGCGCAGGCTCTCGATGAACTGGTTCGTGAACTTCTCCGCCGACACGTAGAGCACGAATTTATCGGGCGTGGTAGCTTTGATATGGTTGCCGATGGCCTGCACCAAATGCGTTTTGCCCAGGCCTACGCCGCCATAAATCATCAGCGGGTTGAAGCTGGTAGTGCCCGGCTTGTTGGCCACGGCCAAGCCCGCCGAGCGGGCCAGCCGGTTGCAGTCGCCTTCCACGTAGTTCTCAAACGAGTACGTGCCGTTGAGCTGCGACTTCACATAGTTCCGGTCGATGGCTTTGGTGGCCTCAAACGGATTGCGCAGCATGTTGCTGGTATCGGGGGCGGCAGCGGCAGCGGCTACGTTGCGGGCCGAGCCGGTGAGGGCGCTGGCGGCAATGGCGCCGGCCATGGTAGCGGCTCCGGTGGGCGCGGCAGCCTTGCGCGAGGTCGGGATGTTGACAGTGCGCGGCTTGTTCTGGCTATTGCCCTGGTCTACGACGATGGAGTACTCCAGCCGACCTTCGGGGCCCAGCTCCTGGTAGATGCCCTTTTTTAAGACATCCACATAATGTTCTTCCAGCCATTCATAGAAAAACTGGCTGGGAACCTGGATAATCAGGACGTTATTATGGAGCTGCACCGGCATGATTGGCTCAAACCACGTACGGAAGCTCTGCTCACCAATATTAGCCTTGATGACGCGAAGACAGTTGACCCATACGGTTTGGCAATCCTTCAGCATCAATCAGTTAGAACAAAAGCAACAAGTGCTTAGAGGGCGAGAAACAGGGCCAGGAGCGGACCAAAAACAGGGCTTTTTTGGCAAGGGGAGACAAAAATGTGGAAAAGTCAGGACACAAAAAAACGGTCTTTTCCTTGCTTTTCTCACGCCGTGGTTACAGGTACTACTGCTGAGCTGGCTACGGCCGGGCGCTTGGTGCCGTGCGAGAAGGAATAGTCGAGGCGGCCCAGGTTGATACCCGACCAGCCGACCTGATTGATGAGCGTCCGGTGGCCGCTAGGGCCATCTATTGGCTCGGGCTTTTCCAGGAAGGTGTGCGTGTGCCCGCCCAGAATCAGGTCGATGCCGGCAACCTGGGCGGCCAGCTTGCGGTCATCGATTTTAGCGCTTTCGTATTTGTAGCCCAGGTGCGAAAGGCAGATAACCATGTCGCACCGCTCAGCCCCGCGCAGCTGCGCCACCACCGTCCGGGCCGTCGTCACGGGGTCGAGGTATGTGGTGCCGCCGATGTTGCGGTCCGAAATCAGGCCCGTCATTTCGATGCCCAAACCGAAAACGCCAATCCGCAGCCCTGCTTTCTCAAACACCTTATAGGGCTTGAACTGGCCGGCCAGAATAGTCTGGGAGAAGTCGTAGTTGGCAATCAGGAAGGGAAAGCCCGCGTTGGGCAGCTGCTTCTTGAGGCCTTCCAGCCCGTTGTCGAAGTCGTGGTTGCCCAGCGTGCTGGCGTCGTAGGCCATCTGGGTCATGAGCTTGTACTCCAGCTCGCCGTTAAAAAAATTGAAGTACGGCGTGCCCTGCCAGATGTCGCCCGAGTCGAGCAGCAGCACATTGGCTTCCTGCTTGCGAATCTGCTCGATCAGGCTGGCGCGGCGGGCCATGCCCCCCATACCGGCCCACTGCGGGCTGGTGTCGGGAAACGGCTCGATGCGCGAATGCATATCGTTGGTATGCAGAATGGTGAGACGCACGTCTTTGGCCGCACCTGCTGCGGGCAGGCTCAGCCCCAACAGGCTCAGGCTGCCAACACCCAGGGACGTATGCTTGAGAAAATCGCGACGGTTCATGGCTTGTCAATTAATGGGTAACAGTAGTCGGATAACGGCTGCCGGCGCACCTGGCAGTAGCGGCGCGCCCTGAAACGCGCCTCCGGCTACATGATTTTCACTCTTCCTTCTACCTTGGCTTCCACGGGCTTACCCTGTTTGGTCAGAGTCCGGATGTGGTCGGCAATGGCCGTGCGCAGCAGCACGCCGGTACTGCGGGGCTTAATGGTTTTGAAGAACACCATCTGGTCGCCGCCGCCGGCCAGATAGTCGGAAATAGCCACAGTGTAGGTGCGGGCGGGGTCGAAAGGCTGACCGCCGATGAGCACGTTGACGGGCTTGCCATCGGCTGCCACGGCGTAGGTGACATTCGAAAGTGCCATCTTGATCCGGGCAGCGTAGTCGAGCAGCTGCTGCAGCACCGGGCCGGGGGTGTCGAGCACCACCAGCTCGTTTTCGAACGGCATGAGCTCAAACACAGAACCCAGCGTGAGCTGCCCGGCAGGCAGGCTGGTGCGCAGACCGCCGTTGGTCATCACGCCCACGTCCACCGGCTGGCCCAGCGCTGTGCTGGCCCGCACCCGCTGAATATCGGCCACGAAGTTGGCCAGCGGCGACTCCCCACTGTTCTTGCCGATAGCGACCGGCACAGTGCCCAGCACTTCGTTCATTTGCTGCGTCACGCGCTGGCGGTAGGGCTCAATGGTAGCAGCCGCTTTGGGGTCTTCGGGCTGCGTTTTGCTGACCGGCTGAGCCGTAATGGGAGCCAGCTGCGCCTGGGGCTGGTAGCCCCCGCGCTGGCACCCGACCGTAAGCGTAGCAGCCAGCAGAAAGCCAAGCACCGAGGAGTTGGAACGAAGAAATGACATACGGATTGAATGTGGCGGAGGGCAAAGGTAATGCCGCCACGCTTACTTGGTAAGAGTAACGCCTAGCAATACCTGGTGGTGCCAAATTATACTCCCAACTCCCGTGTCATGTGTAAAGCCCAAACTTCGCTCGGTACGGGCCTCCAGCGTTAGCAGCCGTCCGCCTAGCCCCAGGCTCTGAATTCCCGCGCTGGCCACGGGCCCCCAACCGGAACGAGTACGAACCTCGGAAGTAAATACGGGCTGCCACGGGCTATAGGAAGTAGTGCTAGTGGCCGATTGCTGCCGGTATTCAGCCACCGCTTTCAAGCCCAGATTGGCCGCTATTCCCGCCTGCACAATGGGACGCACCCTGCCGGTGGGGTAAGTATAGCGCAACAGCAGCGGGAACTTGATGTGAGTGAGTTGCACGCGCGTCTGCTCCGAATAGGTGCTACTGCTGTAATTTATCCGGTACTCGTTCTGGTACCTCTGGTGATGGTAGAGTACTTCCAATTGAACAGAGAGCTTTTCGCTGAGGCGCGGCAGCGTAACGCCCAGCCGCAGCCCGCCCACCGGTTGCGTGGAGGTCCCGAAGTCAGCATTGCTCAGGCCTGCGAAGCCCGGGTTTGTAGTGATGCGCAACTCATCTATGCCCAAGCCGGCCACCATCCCGATAGTGACGTGGGAGCGTGGGATGGCCGAAGCTTGCGACGAAGCCGACGTAGCACTGCCCACGCAGGCGTTGTAGAGCTTGATTATAGCCACCAACTGACTTTGCTTGAATGGCAGCGAAGCCACTTGCTGCTGCACGGCCGGACAGGCACTAAACGTTTCGGCCAGCGTGCCGCGAAACAGGTTTTTCTCCAGGTAGCGGCTGCTGCCATCGGGCGAAGTGGTTAGCGTGCGGCGATACACCAGCTCGGTAGCGGCCGCCGGGCCCGTGCCGACGTAGAAATGCTCATACCCATTCGAGTCGCGGCGGTAGTAAAGCTGGGTGGCCCCGGCCACGAGCACGTCCAGGAAATAGGTACGAGGCAGCAGCGCGCTGCTGTCGGGCACGGCGACGAGGCGCGAGCGGTATACTTTGCTGCCGGGCAGGCCGTAGCCCAGCAGCTCGGTGGGGCTATAGGAGCGCACTGCACCGGCACCCTGCCGAAACCAGCACTCCGTAGCACTGCGCACGGCGCTGCGGTTATCTACCTCGCCCCGCAAAGTGTCGCCAGCGGGCTGAATGATATAACCAGGTCGAAAATCAACCTGGGCTACCGCCACAGATGATATAGTCAGCAACGGTAACACCAGCAGGCGCAGAAATCGAAACATAAGATGTTGTGGGTTAAGGAGACAAAAATGCATCAGGTATTGATTAAGGGCGTGTTTGGGATTTTATATTTCGTGTCATGCTTCCTCTGGCGTCCGCTTGTCGAAGCATGACGCAAACGGGGTTTTCACCAATTCCCAAACACGCTTTAAGGCCGTTTCTGAATCAGTGCACTGCCTCTGGGTAACGCTTCGCGTTACTCCGCGAGTCGTTGCGGACGGCCGCAGCCGACTCGTACCGGGCGTCGCGAAGTAACACTTCGCGGTATGGCGACCACTGACGGCGAAACCGCTTTTGGGCCAGAAAGCCCGGCCAAAAACAGCTTAAGCGGCGACGAGCAGCCATGCTGTGTGGGTTATTTACCGAAGGTGAAGCCGGCTACTATCGAAACGCCCCGCTTACCGGGTATTCTCCCCGCAGTAGCCGAGATGCCATCTGTGCCCTCGCCCCGAACTTCCAGCGAAAGCACTGCTCCCTGGCTAACCGGCACAGCTACCCCAGCCCCGGCAGTCAGCCCCAAAGTATAGCCGCGCAACTCAATCATGTCGGCGTAGGTATTGGTTGCCCCGGTGGTGGTTTTGTACGAGAAATACCGCTGCGCTTTGGCATGGGTGTGCAACGACAGCATAGGTCCCACTTGAAAATAGGGTCGCACGGCTCCTTTCGGGTACGTGTAGCGTACCAGCGCAGGTATTTGAATGGCGTTCAGTTCCAGGCGCACTCTTTCTTGCACATCGGTGCCATTCAGCGAAGGGGAGCTGGCCAATACCGATTCGGAGCTGAAAAGCTGCTGAAAATACAGGACCTGCAGGTGCAGCGTAAGTTTAGGATTTAAAAAAGCCGGGGCGAAATCAAGGCCTACTCCACCGCTTGGCAATTTATCCGAGGACACGATTTTACTGCCGTCGAGGCCCGGCAAAATTGCCCACGCGGCATGGCCCAGCGCCAGCACCGAAAAGCGCACCCGCGAGGCGCGAATTGGCTGCGTATACTGCACCTGATTGCCAGCACAGGCATTATAGGCGGCCACGGCTTTCACCAGCTGCGACTCTTTCAGCTCCATGGCTTGCACCAGCACCTGCGCCGCTGGACAGTCGGCCATTTTGGCCCATAGCACGGTCCGAAAAGGATAGTGCCGCTCCCGGACGGTGGTTTGCTGCTGACTTTGGGGACTGAAGCGGCTAACAGTCGTATCGCGCTGAATCAGCGCCTGCAACCCCTCCGCATTCTTGCGGACGTAGTAGCTTGCCGTTCTCATCAGCATGATGGTACAGCGCCAGCGTACCCAAGGCAAGCACCTCCAGGAAAACATACTGGGGAACCGCGCCGGGTAGCAGTTGGCTATGGTAGTGCTGGCCCTGCGCCAGGCCGTAGCCCCGTAGCTGCGCGGGCGTGTATGCTACCTCGGCACCGTTGGCAGCGGCCCGAAACCGGCACAGGATAGCTTGGCGTTGTTCGCCTCGGTAGTCAACTTCTCCGCGCAGCGTGTCGCCGGTAGTGGGCACAACATACCCAGGGCGAAAATCAGACTGGGCAAAGGCGACGGAGGAAAGAGCCACCAGGGGCACCGCCAGCAGGCATAAAAATGGGGTCATACGTGAAGAAGCAGGCAGAGTATAGCGTAGCCAGGAAAGCATAGCAAAAGATATGTCGGCAAAGCTACGGCTAAATCAGGCGGAGCAAACTCGCGCGAGTGGTAGTCGTTCTTCGCCCTTTCCGGTATCTTTAGCCCGTTCTATCCGGCCGGGTGTTCTTCGGCTTTATTCCCTCTACTATGGCCGATACGCCACATTCTGCTCCTGTTTCGTTTTCCGAATTTGACGCCGTCAGTACTGCGGCCTGGCAGGAGCGCATCAAGCGTGACCTGAAAGGGGCCGACCCGGCCGCGCTGGAGTGGGCCACGGCCGAGGGGCTGAACGTCCAGCCGTTTTACCATCAGGAAGCCCTGCACGGGCTACCGACGCAAGCCCTGACCACTTCTACAGCCTGGCTGAACATACCCACTTACGCCGTGGGCGCGGCCGATAAAGGCCACACCGCCATTGCCCGGGCTGCCGACGCGCTGGAGCGCGGGGCCGATGGTATTTATTTCGAGCTCACCGACGCGGCTTCTTTCGATATAAGTTACCTGCACGAGCGGCTGCCGTTGAGTACCAGCTATATCGGCTATTCGGTCCGGATTGGGGCGGCTAGCTTCGTGGAGCGGCTGCTGGCCACCGGCACCCCCACACTGCGCGGCTTTCTGCGCTTCGACCCCGTTACCGACCACGCCCCCGACCTGCCGCACCAGCTGGCCGAGCTGCGCACGGTGCTGACGCTAACCCGGCACATGGCCGAGTTTCGGGCCCTGACGCTCAACGGCGCGTTCTTCGCCAATCGGGGCGGCACCGTTATTCAACAAGTCGGGTTTGCGCTGGCAGCTGCCGCCGTGTACCTGGAGCAGCTGCCCACCGACGATATACCGCTGGCCGAAGTAGCCGCTGCTTTCCAGATTCAGGTGGGCCTCAACCCCAACTACTTCTTCGAAATAGCCAAGCTGCGGGCCCTACGCCGGCTGTGGGCCACGCTGCTGCACGCCTTCGGGCTGCCGGCCGACGCGGCCCAGGCTCTGCGGATTTTTGCCGTTACCTCCACCTGGTCCCAAACCACGCTCGACCCGCATACGAATCTACTGCGGGCCACCACCGCTACCATGGCCGCCGTGCTGGGCGGGGCCAATGCCGTGGGGGTAGCCCCGTTCGACAGCCTCTACCAAAGCCCCAATGAGTTTTCGGGCCGGCTAGCGCGCAACCTGCCGGTTATTTTGCGCGAGGAAGCGGGCCTGAACCGCGTGGCTGACCCGGCGGCAGGATCCTATTACCTGGAAACCATCACCGACCAGATGGCTCGCGAAGCCTGGGCAGTGTTTCAGCGGGTCGATGCGGCGGGCGGACTTAGCGTGGCTATCGGCATGGTGCTGCAGGAGCTGCACGCGGTGGCTCAGATGCAGTTCCAGCGCATCGCGTCCGGCGAGCAGGTTATTATCGGCACCAACCGGTTTCAGAACCCCCACGAGCAATTCGACTATAACCCCAAGAAGCTGCTGCGCAGTAAGGAGTTTGACTCGACGCGGGCCGCGTACCCCTCGGAAGTGCTGCGGCTAGCAACGGTCTTACACTTCCAGCGGCGTGAGAAAAAGCACCGCCGCGCCGCCGTAGTATTACTAGGCGCGCACACCAATCAGCTGATTATGGAGTCGTTTCTGCGGCTGCTGCCCGTGCAAGAGCGCCTGGCGCTGAAGGCCAGTCATCCGGCAGGCACGCTGTCGGTGCTGTTTTCGACGCCCGAAGCCGCTACGCTCATGTACGCCACCCCCGACCAGTTCGGGCACTTCGCCCGCGTGGTGTGCCGGGTGGCCATCAACGAGCCCGACTTTGTGCCGCCCACTCTGCTCACCGCCGATTTGGCGACAATGCAGGAGGCCGTATCCCTGTTTGGCTTCCGCGAATTTACCGTGGAAGGCTACAGCACCGACGACGTGCTGGCCCGCCTCCAGGGCCGGTAACGCAGTAAGAGCAGCGCTGCTGGCTCTGCCGTCCGCGCTGCCGATAGCCTCTCTCCCGCCTAGTGTCTGAATAACTGGTACACCCGAAATGCTTCGGCTGCACAAACGGATAACCCCACCTGATGAAACCCGACTTCGCCCATATTTCCTACGACGCTGCTCCTTTGTCGCCCCTTGCTGCGGCCACGGCTGGTAGTCTGACGCCCGAGGGCATCACTATCAAAAGCCACTACAGCGCCGCCGACGTGGCCGGGCTCGACCACCTGGGCTTCGGCGCGGGCGTGGCGCCTTACCTGCGCGGCCCCTACGCCACGATGTACGTACAGAATCCCTGGACCATCCGGCAGTACGCGGGCTTCAGTACGGCCGAGGAAAGCAACTCCTTCTACCGGCGCAACCTCGCCGGCGGCCAGAAAGGCCTCTCCGTGGCCTTCGACCTGGCCACGCACCGCGGCTACGACTCCGACCACCCCCGCGTGGAAGGCGACGTGGGCAAGGCTGGCGTCGCCATCGACTCGGTGGAAGATATGAAGATCCTGTTCGACCAGATTCCGCTGGACCAGATGTCGGTGAGCATGACCATGAACGGGGCCGTGCTGCCGATTATGGCCTTTTACATTGTGGCGGCTGAGGAACAGGGTGTGGGGCCGGAAAAGCTGGCGGGCACCATTCAGAATGACATTCTGAAGGAGTTCATGGTGCGCAACACCTACATCTATCCGCCCGCGCCGAGCATGCGCATCATTGCCGATATTTTCGCTTACACGGCGGCGCACATGCCCAAGTTCAATAGCATCAGCATCTCGGGCTACCACATGCAGGAAGCCGGAGCCACCGCCGATATTGAGCTGGCTTACACATTGGCCGACGGCCTGGAGTACGTGCGCGCCGGCTTGGCCGTGGGTATGGATGTGGATCAGTTTGCCCCGCGCCTCTCCTTTTTCTGGGCCATCGGCATGAACCACTTTATGGAAATTGCCAAGCTCCGCGCCGGCCGTCTGCTGTGGGCCAAGCTCATGAAGCAGTTCAACCCCCAGAACCCCAAAAGCCTCGCCCTGCGCACCCACTGCCAGACCTCGGGCTACTCGCTCACTGAGCAGGACCCGTTCAACAACGTGGCCCGCACCGCCGTGGAAGCCCTGGCCGCAGCCCTGGGCGGCACCCAGAGCCTGCACACCAACGCCCTCGACGAGGCCATTGCCCTGCCCACCGACTTCTCGGCCCGCATTGCCCGCAACACCCAGCTCTACCTCCAGCACGAAACCGACATCACCCGCGTGGTGGACCCTTGGGGCGGCTCCTACTACGTGGAAAGCCTCACCCACGAGCTGGCCGACAAAGCCTGGGCCCTCATTCAGGAGGTGGAAGCGCTGGGCGGCATGGCCAAGGCCATCGAAACCGGCCTGCCCAAGATGCGCATCGAGGAAGCCTCGGCCCGCAAGCAGGCCCGAATCGACTCGGGCAGAGAAACGGTGGTGGGCGTAAACAAGTACCGCCTCACCGACAAGCAGCTCGACGCCGAGCAGAAGATTGATGTGCTCGACATCGACAACGCCGCCGTGCGCGAGTCCCAGATTGCGCGCCTCACCCAGATTAAGGCCGAGCGCGACTCGGCGGCCGTGCAGCAGGCTCTCACGGCCCTCACCGACGCGGCCCGTAGCGGCCAGGGTAACCTGCTGGAGCTGGCCGTAAGCGCCGCCCGCCTGCGCGCCACGCTGGGCGAGATTTCCGATGCCTTAGAAGCCGTATACGGCCGCCACCAAGCCACCATCCGGGCTATTTCGGGCGTGTATTCGGCCGAGATGAACTACGACGAAGAGTTTGCCAAGGCCCGCGCCGCCGCCGATGCCTTTGCCGTGGCCGAAGGCCGCCGCCCCCGCATGATGGTCGCCAAGATGGGCCAGGACGGCCACGACCGGGGCTCCAAGATTATTGCTACCTCCTTCGCCGACGTGGGCTTCGACGTGGACATTGCGCCCCTGTTCCAAACGCCCGGCGAAGTAGCCCGCCAGGCCACTGAGAACGACGTGCACGTAGTGGGCGTGAGCAGCCTCGCCGCCGGCCACAAAACCCTGATTCCCCAGCTGATTCAGGAGCTGCGGCAGCTCGGCCGCGAAGACATCCTCGTCATTGCCGGCGGCGTCATCCCCGCCCAGGACTACGACTTCCTGTATAACGCCGGCGTGGTGGGCGTATATGGGCCGGGGACGGTTATTGCTGTGGCGGCGCAGGAGATATTGGTGAAGCTAAGCGAAGCCTAATACATACAAGTCATGTCAGAACGCCTAATCATTCGCAACTTCGCCGGGCTTGATAATATTGATATTGAGCTTGGAAGAATAAATATTTTTATTGGCCCGCAGGCTAGTGGAAAGAGCGTTTGTGCTAAATGTTTATACTTGTTTAAATCATTTATACCAACATTATTCGCTTCGATAAAGTCGGGACAATCTAAAATCAATTTTGAGGATTCGTATTTAATACGATTTAGAGAATATTTTCCTAATTTATGGCGCAACGATAAAGATTTTATTTTACGCTATGAAGCCGCAAATATCTTCGTACAGATTGAGAGTAAAGACCGGAAGTTTGAATTTACATACTCGGATATTTTCATAACCACAGCAGAGAATGCTAGGAAAGAAGTGGAAGCATTCAATACTAAATCTATCCGCTTTCCTCATAGCCAAGACATATTCGAACGGCTTGCGTGGGAACCTCAAGCATTATATAACCTAAGAGCTTCTTTCCATTATAGTAATGGAAACGAATTAGAGCCACTGCAGCGTTACGTAATAGCTGGACGCTCCTTTTTCACCGCGCTAAAAGGTTCAGTACTCACATTTTTAGCTAATACGCCTTCATCAGCTATAGATCCTTTGCTTAAAGATTTTATTCAGCAATATGAAATTGCACGTCGCTACCAACTTATAGATGGTGCATCTGACAAGAAATCATTTTACAATTTGACACAGCAAATAATAAAGGGCAAGCTTGCATTGAATGGTGATGAAGACTATGTAGTGAATAATGATGGCAGGCGGGTACCATTGGCAAATTCTTCCTCTGGTCAGCAGGAAGTTTTTCCCTTACTACTAATGCTACTGGCTTTGATACCAGAAGAGGAAGATAGGTATGGTCCGATAGACGATGAAAGTCAAGTATTATATATTGAGGAACCTGAAGCGCACTTGTTTCCAGAATCTCAGCAGGCTATAGCTTATTTAATGGCAGCTATTTACAAACAAAGCCCTTGGCATTTGCAATATATAATCACCACACATAGCCCCTACTTTCTCACATCCTTTAACAACCTCATCTACGCCCACCAACTCGCTGAACGCCTGCACGACCAACCAACCGAGTTAAAGAAGCTCTACAAAATAGTCCCCAAAAGCCAGCAGGTTCCCTTGTCGGATTTCCGGGTATACGGCCTTGAAAATGGTAAAGCAATTTCGCTTATCGACTATGAACTAGGTTTGATATCGGCCTCTCTACTCGATAGTGCTTCCGATGTTACAGCCGACCAATTTGGCGACCTGATGGCCCTCGACCCCACGACCAAGCCGTGATGACAATTCCTGACCATCAGAAGCGCGTTACTAACAATCCTAAGATTTCAGTTAAGACGCCAAGAGCTGCCAGCACTTTCACCTTGCTCAATCCTAAGCGGCTAGAAGTGACCGTGCTGGAACCGGAGCAGTTCTTTCCGACTGGCCAGTGGAATTGCGACTTTGTATTTCAAGCACCAGCCGCATCAGCTGAAATATATGTAGAGCTAAAAGGCAGCGACTTTCTCCATGCTCTTGAGCAGCTTGCCAATACAATCAAGCTGCTCAAGTCTCCTCTGCAACCTAAGAAATGCTTTGTGGTGATTCGCCGCTCTCCTAGCATCGATACTAAAATGCAGAAGTTGCTACTAGACTTCGGACGGCGAAACAAATGCACTATTAAACCTAAAACGCAACACTGCGAGCATTCTTTATGACTTCCCGGCCCGCCCACCAGCGGGCCGGCTTCGTTGCCCCTCGCCCCCGCCGCTTCTCCCGTCACTTGGGCTGCTTCACCCGTGACCAGGCTGAACTGGCCGAGCTGATTAAGTACGCGGGCCCGAAAAGGCAGCCGCCCAGAGTACCGCTTGAAGCGCCAATCCATGTTTCTACCAACAGGCTCGGCCAGCAAGTGGGGCCTGTTTCGTTTACCGGGAGTTTTATCCAGGCAGGCATCACCCAAACCGGCAGGCCGGAATAACGAGAGGACAGCCGGGTGATTGTAGCTTAAAGTGGCTGTGGCATTTTATCGTTGACTATCCTGCTTGATCTGGCATCCACTAGTCGATGCACTCTCCCAAATACACAACTGCCACGCATACAAACAGCCCCATTTGCGCCTTCCGTAGACGCAAATGGGGCTGTTTGTATGCGTGGCAGTTGTGAGCTACCGCGCCGCCACCGGTTCGGGGCGGCGTATCATAGCATCAAGGCTCCAGATGCCGGGGCCGTGGGTGCAGATGTAGAGAAAAGACTTGTTCCTGAATAAAGCGAAACGAAAAAAGGCCGTCATGCTGAGCTTGTCGAAGCATCTCTACCGCGGTGGTAAGTAGCATTGCGGTAGAGATGCTTCGACAAGCTCAGCATGACAGCCAAATTTTAGCATCGGGTCCTAATTCAGGAACAAGTCTAAAGACGAAGCAGTAAATCACGGCCGGCTCGCCCCCGTTCAGGATGGGCAGTGGGCCGTTGCCGGCATGAGCCATGAAGTAGGCCACGGCCATCGTGCCGCTGCACAAAAACGCGGCGATGCGCGTGAGCAGCCCCACCATACTCAACAGCCCCCCAACCAGCTCGATGATGCCGGCCACCCCAATCAGAGAGGCCAGCTCGACGGCGGGTTTGTCGCCGGGGAAGCCCAGCAGCTTCTGGCTGCCGTGCATGGCAAAGAGCAGGCCGACGACAATGCGCAGCAGGGCGTAGGCGTAGGGAGAGTAGCGCGAAATAGTGTCGTTCATGGGGGTTAGGAAGTTCAGATTAACGATACCGCTACTACGCATGCCTTGGAGATAGGGTCAGCCTCGGGTAAGACGCGGGGTTCCGGTAAACGCTGGAGTGCCGTTGCCGGGCCTGGGCTTCCTCCGACATAGCGTGCATGTGCGCTTGGAAATTATCCTGCTCACTCCAGCCGCTACTGGCCGAGGTATTTCTGCCAGCTATATAATCTGAGTAACCTTGGACTTCAACTCGACTCAGGCTGACCCAACACAAAAATTGTAGCCTGGCCTTGCGTGACGCAGACGACCAGGTAGATTACCTTGCCATTTCTCGCTTTTTAGCTCGTTTCTGCCATGCCCGCCACTACCCAGCTCCAGCTGCTCGGCCACGCCAGCTTCCGCATCACCACGCCCGAAGCCCTTGTTATCCTGCTCGACCCGTGGCTGACCGGCAACCCCTACATGCCCGAAGCCCTGCGCCAGCCCGAGCGCGCCGACCTGGTGCTCATCACCCACGGCCACGACGACCATTTCGACCCCGAACTGCCGGCGCTGCTGGCCCGCACCGGCGCGAAGGTGGTGGCACCCGCGCCGGTACGGTTTTACCTCTATGAGCAGGGCGTTCCGCCCGAACAGTGTGAGGCGATGAACGTGGGCGGCGGCATCGATGTGCTGGGCCTGCGCCTGACCATGACTGTAGCACAACACGCGGCTCACGTCGATTTGCCGGGCAATAAAACCGGCTTTCCGCACGAGGCCGTGGGCTATATTCTGCGCTTCTCTGATGGCACGGTGCTCTACGCCGCCGGCGACACGGGCCTGTTCGGCGATATGCGCTTACTGGCCGACCTCTACCAGCCCACCGTGGCGCTGCTGCCCATCGGCGACCGGTATACGATGGGGCCGCTGGAAGCCGCCCACGCTGCCCGGCTGTTGCGGGTGCATCATGTGGTGCCGTTCCACTACGGCACGTTTCCATCCTTGGTGGGTACGCCGGAGCAGCTCCGCGCCCACCTCACGCCCGCCGACAACGTAACCATTCACCCGTTACGGGCCGGGGAAACGCTGGCACTGAATAGCTTGTAGCTTCTGCCGCCGCCGCCGGGGCGCGGCGGCACCTTGTGTCGCTCGTTGTGCTGGGGCAGCAATGCACACGTGTAGCAACGCTTGCACGGCAGGCAGTAATTATTGGGGCGAAAATGCGGGAGTACTGCTCCCCTGAAACAATGCGGAGTACAGCGCATGATCAGTTCCGAGAGGCATTCCGGCCACTTTTTGGCATAAAATATTGAAGTTTTTGGGTTCTGCGAAGCACAACAGTAGGTACAGGCCACGGGTCAAAAGCCAAAATTCTTTTTTATTGGATAATAGTATTTCGGTATAAGTTTTAATAAATTTCATTTAGGCAATAGAGAAGTGGATCGGGGCATCAACAGTTTTTCACTACGTTGAAACGAGTGTTGGTCAGCAGCTGGGAGGAGATTTACCAGGTGCCGTTGGGTAGGTGTAAGCGTAAGAACATTTTAGCAGATTGTTATTCTGGCCGAACGGCTGGCAATGTCCCTATTGTGGCGTGGCGCTGAGCAGCTACGCTAGTACCGATACTTCCCGCGCTGCCGCAAACCGGCAGGAAAGCAACGTCAGCGGGCTTTTCAGACTATTTGCCGCCTGGTTTGCGGCCTGTGCCGCCGCTGCGGCTGGTCAAGGCAAGCATCTTCCCTACTTCCTCCCATAGTTTTCAGGCCGCTTCTACGGGGCCTGCGGCGAGCTGACTGTTTGCCGCAGCTTACCATAGCGCCTTATTTCAATTGATTCCGTCTTTTTCACTAGTTCTCCCTCACTTCCCAACCGCGCTACTTTCTTATGAAACAACTTTTCCTTGCTTTCGCCCTACTAGCCGCCCTGGCCGCGCCCGCTCAAACTCCCACCTGGAACTGGCTCCAATCCGTTGAAGGGGTAAACTCCATCACCGATATTGCCATTGCCCCTACCGGCGACTTTTACATAACCGGCCGCTTCGATAATAGCCTGCAGTTGAACAACCGCCGCCTGACCAGCCCCGGCCGCTGCCTCTACATTGCCCGCCTCGATGCCAGTGGCCGGGTGCTCAAAACCACGCAGCTCAACGTGAGTACCGACGTACTGCCCACTAGCCTAGCGGTAGACAGAAACGGCAATTGCTACGTCGCGGGCTCGTTTCGCGGCACCCTGACGTATGGCAGCAGCGGGCGCATCACGTCCCAAAGCCCTAACGCCGATGACGTGCTACTGCTGAAATGCAGCCCCGAGGGCACGGTGCGCTGGGTGCGGCAAGCCAGCAGCACGGGTCCCGAACAGTATGCCACCCAAAACCAGGGCTGGTCGGTGGCTGTGGATGCTTCGGGCAACAGCTACGTTACTGGCAGCGTCAGCGGCAGCGCTGTGCGGTTTGGCAGCCTGAGCTTCGCCAACCGCCAAAATAAGGCCTTCCTGGCCAGCTACGACGGTCAGGGCACGGTGCGCTGGGCAAAACTCTGGGATGCTCCCGCCGGCAGCTTCGCCGCCAGTGCGGGGCGCGCCACCTGCGTAGATGGAGCCGGCAACTGCTACGTGAGTGGCAATTTCTCCACGACCTTAACCATAGACGGCACCACCCTACAGCCCGCCAACTCCGAGAGCAACCTATTTCTGGTTCGCTTTGATACGCGCCAGGGCCAGCTGCGGTGGGCCAAAGCCCCCGGTGGCTATGGTGATGGAAAAGCGCTGGCCACCGATGCCGCCGGCAAAGTGTATGTAGCCGATAGCTTCAGCGGCACGGCTTCCTTCGGCGCTACCACCCTCACCAGCGCCGGCAGCGCCGACGTTTTTGTGGCACGCTACAACACCCAGGGCCAGAGCGAATGGGCCACCGCTATGGGCGGCCCCAACTATGATTTCCCCACCGATATAGCCGTCGACCAGGCAGCGGGGCAGGCTTACGTTACCGGCTCGCAAGGCATTACCTCCGCCAACCAAACTTTCATTACCCAGCTGCAGGCTACGGGCCAAATAGTCCGCACGACGCTGGTGGGTGGCCCCGGCACCAGCACGGGCAGCTGCCTGGCGCTGGATAGCCGCAATACCGTGTACACGGCTGGCATAGCCACCGGTAGCTGCCAGTTTGGGCCGCACGCTACTTCCGGCACCAGCACGGCCAGCTACTTAGGACGCTTTGGCCTGACCAGTCCGTCGGCCGCACGCCCGGAAAGCCCGGTCTTGGCCCTGGAAGCGAGTGTATTCCCCAACCCGGTTGAGGACCGGTTTACGCTCCGGGTGCAGGCTCCCGATGCCGGTCAGCCCATGCAGGCTACGCTGTACAATAAGCACGGGCGCATAGTAGCGCGGCAAACGCTACAGAGTGCTGCAGGCAGCGCCGAAACCGTATTCGATACCTCCGGCCTGCCCAGCGGCCTTTATGTTCTGAATCTGGAGCACAACCAGAAGATAACCACTCAGCTGGTCACGGTCCGGTAGCGGCGCTGGCTATTCAACGCATCTTGCCCGTAACAACCGGCTCCACCGTGTGGTGGGGACGGTTGTTACGGGCAAGATGCGTTTACGTGTACCGACGGGGCGCTTCAGAACCAGAGTATGATGACCAGTGCCACCACGGCCAGCAGCGTAGCGGCTACGGCGGTATTGACGCGCATTTCGGGGGAGCGGCCGGGCAGCACCCCCAGCACAGCCACGACGAGCAAGGCCAACGGCAGCCACACGAAAGAGCCGTAAATATTGCCGCCGTAGGGTTTGAACCCAGCGGGCTCACCAGCCGGGCGGGCATCAGCGCTTACGCGGCGCACGATGCCCAGCACCGCTGTTCGCTGCACCGTCAGCCGCGCGCCTTTCCGGACGCGGTGCCCCAGGCGGCTCGGCACCCGAAACGCGGTGCGGGGCGTCGTCACATCGTAGGCCATCTGTGGGTTGGAAGCCGAAGCAGAAACGGACACAACCTGCCGGCTCATAACCACCTCATCAGCGTAGCTCCGGAGCGGCAGTGCCCAGTCGAGGGCCAGCAGCAGGCACAGCCCCACCAGCAGGCCATTGAGCCAGCGGGCCGCCGGCGCATAGCGCGCCATCATAAGAGCCGTGGCATCGGGGCGCGGCGCGGGGCTGGGCGGCTCCTGGGCCAGCAGCACATCGTAGGCTAAGCGCCGCAAAGGATTACCCAGAATTTCGTAGCCGGTATGCACTTCCTGTAGTCGGGTCTGCATCGCCGGATCGACCGTGCGGCGGCTCAGGCGGGCTTTTTGCCGCTGGTACGCCTGCTCTATCTCGGCCGGAGTGGCGGTAACGGCTACGCCCAGAAGACGGTAATAATCCTGCATCGGCGTGTTCGTTCGGCCAAAGGCTTAAAGCGTGTTTGGGAATTTAAAAAAACGCCGATTCCGTCATGCTCATCTGGCGTCCGCGCAGCCGAAGCATCTCTACCACCAAAGTAACCTGATTGCCGTTGCGGTAGAGATGCTTCGACTGCGCGGACGCCAGATGAGCATGACACGAAAGGCAAAACTCCAAACACACTCTTAAAGTAACGAACACGGGCCGGATAGCCCGGTACATTATTTAGAGTCCCGCGTACTCAAATATACACGGCAATGGTTTGCGGGCGGGTACTGGTTGGCGCGGGGCCTGTGGCCGATTCTTATTTTCTGAGACCTGGCGCGGGGTATCTGCCGTTGCCAGGGTGGCGTCGCCAACCGGGGTAATGCAGGTTCCGGCCGCCGCACTACAGCGCGTACAAGTCCGGAGCATCGGCCACGGGCCCCACAGGCGCGCAAGAACTACCAGCACTACTCCCAGCGCGAAAACCCAGCGGAAAATAGTAGTATGGATGCGCATCGATAGCCCCAGGGAAGATAGTGGAGCAAGTGGCCCACTGCCCCACGCCTGCTGGTATCCTAAAGAGAAGCAAAGGGTCGTCGCCGTGCCACTTCTTTTGCTCAACTGCCCTTCCCGCTATGTAAATGCTCCTGTTTTCTATCTGGCTTATTCACCTGTGTACTTCCGTCGACAGCCAACGATGGGTAGCAACAGGGCTTTTGCGTTAGGCCGCTTCAAAACATAGTATTGTCGTTGGCGGCATGCTGGGCTATGGGTTGCAGCACGTCCCAGTGCTCCACTATTTTGCCGGCTTCGTCGAAGCGAAAGATGTCGATACCAGCGTAGTCCTGGTCGCCGGGCCAGTGCTGATGGCAGTGCAGCACCACGTATTCGCCCTCGGCCACCACGCGCTTCACCTCGACCCGCTTGCCCGGATATTCCCGGGCCATGCGTTCGAAATAAGCAATGAACCCCGCTTTACCGTCGGCTACGTGCGGGTTGTGCTGCCGATACCCGGAACCAACGTAGTGGGCTACGGCCTGCGCGGGCTGGTTCTGGTTGAACATCAGGTCGTAGAAAGCAACGGCGCTCTGCTTGTTCTGGGCTGGAGTAGCGGGCATGGGCGTAGTGAATGAAGAGGATTGGAAACACGAAAAACCACGCGCCGGATTTACTTTACACCGGGTAGCACGGTCTGGAGCCACTGAAACAGCTGCTGATACACCTGAACCCGCACGGCCGGCCGCGACAACACCAAATCGTGCATGCCGCCCGCCACGGCCTGCACCGTGACGTGCGACCCGAGCCCGGGGCTGAGCTGACGAATATGGCGCACGTTCAGCACCCCGTCGGCCTCGAAATACTGGTCGCTCCAGCCGGGCTGGCTCACGGTTTTGTCCGAGTGCAGTACCAAAACGGGCTGCGCAATGCCTAGGCCACGCGCCACGCGCCGGTGCCCGGCATGAATGGCCCGCAGCCAGCCGATAGTCACCGGAAATACTTCTATCGGTTTCCAGGGCAAATGATAGTCCCACTCGCCCCGGTAGCGCTGGTGCAGGCTCTCGCCGTACTGCGTGGGCAGGTTGGCCGGAAGCTTCAGATTGGGCACAAACCGGCCCAGCCGCGCCGCCACCGGAATACCCACGGTGCGGTTGAGCCAACTCTGGTGCATAGCCAGAAACGGGCTGTTCAGAAACAGGGCCGCAATATGGTGACGCTGCTTGCCTTCGTCGGCATAAAGCGCCACGATAAGCCCGCCCGTAGAGTGGCCGCTCAGCACGATGGTGTCGTGGCCCTCCGAGCGCACGATGGTCAGGGCCGCGTCGAGGTCGGCGAAGTATTCGCGCAGGTCGCGCACGTTGTTGGCCGCCTGGTGGGGTAGCCAGGAGCGGCCATATTTGCGCAGATCGAGGGCATAGAAGCGGTAGCCGTGCCGCTGGTACTCGGCGGCCATGTCACGCTGAAAGAAATAGTCGCTGAAGCCATGCACATACAGCACGGCTCTCGTGCCGGGCAGCGGCTGGCGGGCCCGGACGAGCGTGCACACGACGGGCCCCTCGTAATCAGCGGGCTGCGGTATGATGTGCTGCTCAAAGTCGGGACCGAGCACGTCGGCCTGGTAACTGGATTCAGCCATGATAAGCCGGTGAGGTGATGAATAGGTGACAGAACGGTAAGCAGGAAGCAAAACCGATTTGATAATCAGTTTTTTAGCCGATTGGAGCCACCAAACTAAGGCAACCTTGCGCAGCTCACGCGTAAAAAACGCGGCTCAACTTTCTTCTATATAGCATACTAGCCATTGTTGCTATACCGTTCTTTGCGGTAGCTCAGCTACCCCGCTGGGTATTTATACGGCTTTTGCCGGGCCTTTGCCTCATGCGAACCTTTTTACTGGCCATCAGCCTGCTGGCGCTGGTGGCGGCGTGCCCGCCTACGCCGAATCCGGCTTTACGGGAATATCAGCTTACGTATCCGCGGGTGCGCCTGGCCTACGCCCACAAGTGGCCCCGGCTCCGCACGCTGCTGCACAGTCGCGGCATCGATCCGGCACGCCTGGAAGTGTTTTTTCGGGCTTTTAAAGTGGGCCGACGCCTCGAAGCCTGGGGCCGCAACCAGGGCGACTCCACTTTCCGGCTGCTGCGCACCTATCACATTGCCGGCACCTCCGGCGGCCTGGGTCCCAAGCGCCACGCCGGCGACAACCAAGTACCCGAAGGCTTCTACCACATCGACCGGTTCAATCCCATCAGCACCTACTACATGTCGCTCGGCCTGGATTACCCCAACGCCTCCGACCGGGCGCTGGGCGGCAACGACCCCGGCAACCACATTTTCGTGCACGGCTCCAACGTCACCGTCGGCTGCCTGCCCATCACCGACGACAGTATTCAGGAAGTATACCTGCTGGCGCTGGAGGCCCGCAGCGCCGGGCAGCTGGATATGCAGATGCATATTTTCCCCTTCGAACTGAACGCCCAAAACATGGAGCGCTACCGGCAAAACGTGAACTACGCGTTCTGGCAAAGCCTGCAGCCCGCTTATGCGCATTTTGATGAGCAGCTACGCCTGCCCGTGGTGACCGTGCAGCCGACGGGGCGCTACCTTATGCAGCAGCCGTAACCCGGTTCCAGTAGTTGAGGTATGTAATCGAGTCATTGCCGCACGGCTAGAGTCCTACCGCTGCGTGCCTAGCTGAAATACGCACCGTCAGCATTCTCATACCCTCGTGACAACTTCAGCGGCAGCCTTGCGCGAATCGGCAGTACTAGTGCCCGTGTACCGGGATGCCCTGGGTGAGTTGCAGCTGGTACTGGTGCGGCGTGGTGAGTGGGGCGTACATGGCGGGCAGCTGGCTTTTCCGGGTGGCAAGCGCGACCCGGAAGATGCCTCTCTGCTGGCTACCGCGCTGCGCGAAACGCAGGAGGAGGTAGGCCTGGAGCCGGCCGATATAGCCTTGCTCACGACGCTACCCGAAATCCGGACGTTCACGACGGGCTACCACATTGCGCCGTTTCTGGCTCGCGTGCGGCGGCCGGCGGTGTGGTGGTATCAGGAGCCGGAAATTGCGGAAGTACTCGAAATCAGCCTGCGCACCCTGGCCGACCCCGCCACCCACGCCCGGGAGTGGTGGCAGCTGCCCGGCTGGCCCCAGCCCGAGCTTATTGATTTTTACCGTGTCGGCCAATACCAGCTGTGGGGCGCCAGCTACCGCATTATCCGGCCGCTGGTGGCCCGGCTGCTGGCGGGTGAGTGGGAAATATAGCTACGGCGTAAGTCGGCCCCCTACGCCAAGGGCAGGTATTTTATCCAGTACATTAGCGCTATATCCTTCGCCCCGGCCCGGGGCTGCACCATCCTAGTCGCCGATTTATGACCGCCAGAGCCTTGCCCAACCGAAAACCCCTGCTGGCTTTTGTAGCGCTTACACTACTGGTTATTCTGACAGAGCGCCTCATCACGCAGCTACAGCAGTTTGCGTCCACGCCGGCGCTTTCGCTAGCCGTGACGATAGATCTGGTGGTGGGGATTCCGGGGCTGTATTATCTGTTTATTGTTCGAAAGTACCGCATTAGCCCACTGACGCTGACCGGCGTATTCGCGCTGGCGGTGCTGGTGGCCGCCTGGGTTTTGCCGCCCGGGCATCAGTATTATCTGGCGTGGGTGCAGCAGGCGTGGATGCTGGCCGAGCCGCTCCTGGCGCTGCTTGTTCTCTACCGGCTGCGACGCTTTGTCGGAGCCTACCGGCAGGCCCGCCAGCAGCAGCAGAATCTGGAGCTTGCGCTGGAAGCGGGTTTTCGAGCCGTATTTGGCAATCCGATGCGAATAGCAGTGAGCGAAATTATGCTGCTGCGCTACGGATTGTTTTTCTGGCTTCGGAACACTGAAGTGAGCACCGGGCAGCGCTTCACCCTGCACCGCGACTCGGCTTGCGTCGCTATTCTGGCTACGCTGCTGCTGACGTCCGTGGTAGAAATGCTGGCCGTGCATTTCCTGGTGGTGCGTTGGAGTACCACGGCCGCGGGCGTAGTATTGTTTCTAGGTGTCTACAGCTTCGTCTTCTTGGTCGGGCACCTGGCCGCCTTGGTGCAGCGCGCCGTGCTGCTGGAAGACGACCTGCTCCGTATCCGGGTTGGCCTCGTCTGGTCGTTCTCCGTCCCGCTGGCGGCCATCGGCACCGGGCAGCTCCTCCACGACTCGGCAGTGCTGCCTACCGGTACCCTGAACCTGGCCAAGACGCTGGTAACGCCACCCAATATTTTGCTTACCTGCCCCGAGCCCATCGAGGCCACGGGCATTTACGGGCTGCGAAAAAAAACGTACCTGCTGGCGCTGTACGTCGACAACCCCCAGGATTTTCTGCAAAACCTACCGTTGAAAGCGCCCATTGCGGCCGGCTGAAATGCTCCTCCGCCTGCCTGTCGGCTACTCTGCTACTGCTGCGCGAAGTTTGGCACGGATTTCAATTCTTACTTTGCCGCTCCGCAGCAGGCAACCGCTTGTCAGCGCAGAGCCCGAACACCTATGAAACGTCTTTCCTTTGTTCTTCTTCTCGTAGCCACTCTGGCCGTGCCCGCCCGTGTATATGCCCAGGCCGAGCAGTCTATCTGGTATTTTGGCGGGCAAGCCGGCCTGCGCTTTTCCGGTACCGCCGCGCCCACTCCCCTACTCGACGGCAAACTGAGTACCTACGAAGGCTCTGCCGTGGCCACCAATCAGCAGGGCCAACTGCTGTTTTACACCAACGGAGAGCTGGTCTACAACCGCAAGCACGAAGTGATGCTCAATGGCAAAGGCCTGATGGGCAGCAAATCTAGCAGCCAGAGCGCCCTCATCGTGCCCGACCCCGGCAGCGGCAACGTGTTCTACATCTTCACTGCCGCGCCTCAGGGCACCGGCAACGGCATGCGCTACTCCGTGGTGGACATGACGCGCGAGGGCGGCTTTGGCGACGTGCCCCGAGCTAACATGCTGCTCATCACGCCCGTGGCCGAAAAGCTGGCCGCCGTACGCCACAAGAACGGACGCGACATTTGGGTGGTGGGGCACCGCTGGAACTCCAACGCCTTCGTGACCTACCTCGTGACGGCCGACGGAGTCATCACCAAACCTATTCTGAGCAACGTGGGCAGCATGAACGCCGGCCCCGGCCGCAATGCCATCGGCTGCATCAAGTTCTCGCCCGATGGCAGCAAGCTCGCCACTTCCCTGTGGCGCGAAAGCAATAAGTTCGAGGTATTCGACTTCGACAACACGACCGGCAAAGTCAGTAACCCCAAGCAGTTTGGCACTTACGAAGAAGCCTACGGCGTGGAATTTTCGCCCGATGGCTCAAAACTGTACGGCACCTGCAATGGCAAAGGTGGCGGTCAGGCCGAGGTGTGGCAGTTTGACCTGCGCACCAAAAGCAAGGACAACGCCGTGAAAATAGGCACTTCGGCCAACCGCAAAATTGGCTCGCTCCAGCTGGGCCCCGACGGCAAAATATACGTGGCCCGCGAAGACAACCCTTTCTTGGGCGTTATTAAAGACCCGAACGCCGCCGGCAAAGCCAGTGGCTACGTTGACGACGGCCTCAAGCTGGGCGGCCGCCGCAGCAAGCTGGGACTGCCTATTTTCGTGCGCTAAAGCCGGCTACCGCAGTTCCCTGATTTGTATAGGCCTGTCAGTTGCGTGCAGAGACGCCTACTTGCGTCTCCGTCGTTGCTAAGAGCGTGTTTGGGGGTTTGATTTTTGTGTCATGCCTGATCTGGCATGACACAAACGGGTTTTTCACCAATTCCCAAACACGCTCTAATAGTGCGCGAGCTACCGCATTTGGGCCACTCAACGAGAAACGCACGCAGACGGCTCTACCTCCATACCCGGTTCCCGAATTTGCCGTAGGAATTTGAAACGCCAAATTCCTGCCGCGCTTGTTACGGCACTCAGCATGTATTTTCTCAAGTCTCCACAGTTGCTTTCGGCTACGAGATACCCCCTTTTATTCCCGCTTGCTCCCCGATACGTGTAGGCAATTGTTGGGGCTAGGCGTAATATTGCGGCGTTCCGTTTTCTCCCACCAAACCTTTTCCCCTTGGCCAAGCGCTTTTCGGTTGATGAGTACGCCGATGGAATCCTGGCCGGCAACCGCGTGCGGCTCAGCCAGGCCATTACGCTGGTGGAAAGCACGCTGCCTACCGATCAGCAGCTGGCCCAGCAGGTCCTGGACCGGGTGCTGCCCTATTCGGGCCGCTCCGTACGGGTCGGGATTACGGGCGTGCCGGGCGTGGGCAAAAGCACGTTTATCGAGGCCCTGGGGCTGGCGCTGCTAGCTCAGAATAAGCGCCTGGCCGTGCTGGCCGTCGACCCCACGAGCCAGCGTAGCGGCGGCAGCATCTTGGGCGACAAAACCCGCATGAATGTGTTGGCGGCGCAGCAGCAAGCCTATATCAGACCTTCGCCGGCGGGCCGCTCCCTGGGGGGCGTCACGCGTAGCACCCGCGAAGCCCTGATTTTGTGCGAAGCCGCTGGCCACGACGTGATTTTTGTCGAAACCGTGGGCGTGGGCCAGAGTGAAACCGCCGTGCACGGCATGGTCGACTTCTTTTTGCTGCTGATGCTGGCCGGCGCCGGCGACGAGCTCCAAGGCATCAAAAAAGGTATCATGGAAATGGCCGACGCCGTGACCATCACCAAAGCCGACGGCCAGAATGAGCTGGCGGCTAAGCTGGCCCGCCGCGAATACCAGAACGCGCTGCACCTGTTTCCGCTGGCCCAGTCGGGCTGGAATCCGGTGGTGACAACCAGCTCGGCCGTAACGGGCGCGGGCGTGGCTGAGGTGTGGCAAGTGGTAGAAAAGTACGTGCAGCAAACTCAGGAAAGCGGCTATTTTCAGCGCCGCCGCCAAGAGCAAAACCTGCACTGGCTGCACGAAGCCGTTCGCCAGGGCCTGGAAGAACAGTTTTACGCCCGTGCCGCCGTGCAGCAGCAGCTGCCCACGCTCCGGCAGCAGGTGTTGGAAGGCAGCAAATCGGCGTTTGGCGCGGCGGCCGAGCTGCTGAACTTATAACCCGCTAGGTAGATTCCAGTAAGTCCCACTGATTACCGTAGAGGTCGGCAAACACGACTACATGGCCGTAGCTTTCCTGGCGCGGCTCTTGCAGAAACTGCACGCCACGAGCCTTGAGGCGCGTATAATCGGCCCGGAAGTCAGTGGTGTGTAGAAACAGGAAAACCCGGCCGCCGCTCTGGCTGCCGATGGCGGCTTGCTGCGCCTCCGTTACGGCACGGGCCAGCAATAAGCCGGTTTCCGCCCCGGCCGGCGCTACGCGCACCCAACGTTTCCCGTGGCCCAAGTCGGTGTCTTCCAGCAGCCGAAAACCCAGCACGCCCACGTAATACGCCAGGGCCTCATCGTAGTCGCGCACCAGCAGTGCTATAGAACCCAAATGCATGGCTGGCTCGGCTAAGTGGTAGTAGGGACGCTGGTTCGCTCTACGGCAATTTCGCGGGTTGAAAGCTCATTCCAACGGTAAACCCTATCCCTGCCCCACAAAAAAAGAGCCCGCCTGGAAGGGCGGGCTCTTGACCAGACAGCTCAACCAGCCAGGCTAGGCCCGGCGCTGCCGCAAACGGCGCAGGCCGTAGGCAGCACCAGCCGCCAGCAGCAGCGAGGCACCACCATCAATGGGGGCCGTAGTAGCGCTCGGCCGCGGGCCACCATTGCCAGGGCCCTGGGCGCTGGCCGACCCGATGCTCATACCCATGAGAGCCACTGCCAGCACTGTTGAGGAGAAAATATATTTCATGTTTCTTAACTGAACAAATGAGAATAAAGGCTGGCCCCACCGTGGGGCCAGCCATGTATTATTGGAGGATGACGCGCTTAGCCAACATGGTAGCCCCAGCCCGCAGGCGTAGCGTATACACACCCGCCGTTAGGCCCGTGGCATCTACCGTGAGGCGCACCCCGGCAGCGGGCAGCGCGGCCGTCTGGTGGCGTACTACCTGACCAAGCGTATTGAGCAGCTCGGCTTCCACTTGGGCAGCACCGCCTACGGCTGGCACCAGCACCGAGAATTGCTGATGGGCCGGGTTTGGATATACGCTTACACTGGCGGCCGTGAGGCCATTAGCTGCTGCCAAGGGACGCAGAACCCCGAAGCTAAGCGAGAAGCGACCCGTAATCAGGGCGGCATTGCTGGCCGAGAAGCTGTAGCTGCGCTGCTGCTTGAGGTTCACCTGCTGACCGGTTACGGCATCCAGCAAGTAGACATCGGAAGCGCCAAAGTTGAGCAGCGAAGCCGCTTGCAGGGTGTAGGTGCCCGTCGTGGGCACGCCCACGGTCAGCGGGACAATAGTGGCAGCGCTCAGGAGCGGCATTCCGTTGATAGCCAAGCTGGTACCAGCAGCTACGGAGCTTAGGTTCAGGCCGGTCGTGTTAGATAGTTTTTCGGCATCGTAGTGGTCATCGACGCCGGCGGTAGCGCCTGCCTCGAAGTATACGTACGCCGGATCATGCTGGCCCTGGGCCGAAACCAGGTCTAGCTGCACCGCAGGGCGAGTGTCGGCGGTAGCGCGGTTGAAGGCCGGATTTTGGTAGGTAGTGGAGCGCCAGGCATTCAGGAAACTGAAGGAAGCTACCGGCTGACTTACGCGCACGTAAAAGGCCTGCATCGAGCCAATCAAGCCGTCGGGCAGGGTGCCGAAGCCGTTCTGGTAGAACTGGTACGAGCCGTTGTACTGGTCACTGGATTTGTAGACGTACACAGCATCAATTACCCCGGTGGGCAGGCCCGTCCGGGCTTTCTTCCAGTCGAGCGGCGACGGGTACGGGTTGCCCAGCAGGTGCCAGCCCGAGTTGGTCTGGGCACCGCGAGTAAGCGCGCCCACCGCAACAGTGCCCGAGTTGAGCGAACCTACCAGATCAACCAGACTGGTGGCATCGAGGTAGCCGGTGTAGCCCCGGCCCCGGACGAGCGTGCTCGTCAGGGCATCGGGCGAAAAGTAGCCGTAGTCGAAGTCCTGGGTGGCGGCGCTGGTGCCCACGATGCGGCCTTCGTTGAAGCCGTATACCGTTGGAAAGGGATTCACCGTGTTGCCCAGCGTATTGTAGTCGGGGTTCACGATGGGCGTGTAGGTGCCCGTCGCCAGGTCGGAGAAGGTGGTAGCGGCCACCGGCGAGCTGTAGTGGCGGTAGCCCAGGCCGGGGTTAGTGCTCGGGTCGATGTAGCGCTGCACGGCGGCGGTGTTGCCGCTTACCACGCCAAAGCTGCTGTTGATCACCATGGCCGTGCCCACACTGCTGGAAAGCAGCGTCAGGGCGTTGCCGTTCAGCACCAGATTACCAAAGCCGCCAACCGTAACCACCTGCGAGATGCTCACCGGGCCGGAAAGGGTTACGGCCGAATTGTTGGTAGTCGTCAGGTTGCGCACCTGGCTGGGCAGGCCCGAGCCCGTTACCTGGGCCGTGGTGCCGTTATACACGTAGCTGGCATCGGAAGAAAACGAGCGGAGACCCGTTACCTGGATAGCGCCGGTAGCGCCGCTGGCCGTAATACCGGCCGCGTTGCCCGTGCTCAGCGTACCACCCGCCGCCAGCGTGGCGCTGCCGAAGCCACCGACCACAAACGTGCCGGTATTCAGCGTTCCGCCATCGGCAATGGTCAGGCTGCTGCTCACCGTCACGTTGCCGGTGAGCGTAGCCGTGCTGCCGCTGCCGATAGTGATGCTGACGTAGCTGCCCGCCGGGATGCTCTGGCTGCCGGTCACGACCAGGTCGCGGATCAGGCTAAAGAACACCGAATTGCTGGTGCCATTGGCCGAGGTTACCGTTAGCGGGCCGCTCTTGGCTCCTACCGGTACCACGATGCCCGTAATCTGAGTACCGGCGGCATTTACTACGAAGCCGGAGGTAGTCGTTGGGTAAGTCGGAACGAAAGGGCTTTTCTCGAAGGTAATCGTCGTAGCGCCCGTCAGGTTAGTGCCCGTCAGGGCGATAGTACCGCCTTCCGGGGCCGAACCGGGCGTGAGAGTAGTCAGCGTGGGCGTGAGGTCAACCGTGAACGGGGTGGCCGCGCTGGCGGGGCCGGCATTGCCGGCCGCGTCTTTGATGGTAGTGCTTACCGAGTGCGAGCCGGCCGTGAGCGGCGTAGGCTGCGTGAGCGTCCAGGCCCCGGAGGCGTTGGTAGTGGCGGTTCCGACGCTGGCACCATCAACCAGTACGGTAACCAGGCTCAGCGCCTCGGCCGTGCCGCTGTACACGGGCTGGCCGCTGGTGGTGGCGCTAGTGGCCGGCGTGGTAAGCACCGCCGCGGCAGGGGCCGTCCGGTCGATGGTGTAGGTTTCCCCACTGGTGTAGGGCAGGTTGCTGATCTTGCGGGGGGCGTTGGCGTCATTGGAAGTCACCTGCAGGCTGAGCGTACCCTCGCCCGTGCCGGTATTTACGGTAATCGTAAAGGGCCCGAACGCACCGGTAACGCTGGTGATGCTGGCTCCGGTGATGCCCGGGGAGGTCACCAGCGTGAAGTTGCCGGGTGAAAGCGAGGCTATCTGACCAATAAAAAGATTCAGCTGAAATTCCACGCTGTTGGCATTGGTCGAAGCCGCAGTAGGCGTTTTGCGCCGCAGACTGGTTACGGTGTTGCGAATGTAAGCGTCGAAGAAGATGGCGTTACTGGTGCCGCCACTATTGGTGACGGTCATATTGCCGTTCCGGGCTCCTACCGGAATTACAATACCCGTAATCTGGGTGCCGGCGGCATTGATCGTGAAGCCCGAGGTAGCGGTAACAGGGTTAGGATTCGCCGGATTCTTATCGAAGGTAATGGTGGTCACGCCCTGCAGGTTGGTGCCGTTCAGGGCGAAGGTGTCGCCATCCGGGCCGCCCCCGGGCGTGGTCGAGGTGATGGTCGGCGGTGGCGGCACAACGGTAAAGTTTACGACGTTGCTATTCTGAGAAGTTACGATGACGTAAACGTTATGGTAACCGGCGGCCAGATCAGTTGGCTGCGTTATCTGCCAGTTGCCGCTGGCATCGGAAGTGGTAGCAAGCGTAACCGATGAGTTGTCGATTTTCACGCTTACACTGCTGCTCGCCGTAGCGGTGCCGCTATACACGGGCCGGATGGTGTTGACGGTACTGTTGTTGGTGGGTTGAGACACCACCGGGGGAACCCCGATGGCCGAAGCCGCCAGCGACGACAGCAGCCCCAGCAGCGTCAGCAGCCGGAACAGCCTGGAGGTAAGCAAAGAGGAGAAATTTGGCATACGGCAATAGGTAGAAGTGAAAAAGATTGCAAAGCACTGGGCGAAGAATAGCCGTAGCCACCCCACACCAGTATAAAGCACAGCCGATGCAGCTGAAGCAAACCAAAAAGCAACTCGGCTAACTAAACCGGCTACAAAAACACGGGATCCTAAACCAGCAGCTCGCTAAACGGCAGCCGACGAGAACCAACACCCCTTACGGGTGAAGTGACAAAGCAAGAAAAAGGGGAAATGACATCAACAGGGCAAAAGGGACTGCTCGGCACAGGATAAATCCTAGATACTATGCGATAATCGGGTGCTAAGCTACGACACAATTGCCGAGTTCACTCGTGTTATTTTAGTTACCTAACACTAGTGTGATTCCATGAAAGCACCTTACGAATATATAATAATCACTATACAATTACATTTTAGCCCCGAAGCTCAATACGCAACGCTGCAAATGGTGGCACACACGACATAGCGCATAGCCGAAATAGTTGGCCCATAGCATTGCGCAGGCTCTCAGGCTTAGCTCATCTTCCAGCAAAAGGCCCCGTGGCGGCACCCTGTCGGGTGCCACCACGGGGCCTTTCCAGTGGGGCTGCCGGCTTACGCCCGACGGGGCCGGATGGCCAGGTAATCCAGGTAGTACAGAATTTTTACCGACACCGAGTTGTTGTGGGGCGTGTTGATGGTATTGTTCAGGTTGTCGAAATACAGCGGCGTGGCCTCATTGGCCTGCAGGAAAGTAGAGCCGGCGTTTTTCCAGACAATGCTGATCTGGGAGCCGGGCGCGAACCACCACGAGTACACGGCGTCGATGTTGAAGGCATTGAAGGTATTGTCGCGGTTGCGGGTGTAGGCTACCGGCTCCTCTGTCCCGCCGGGCGTCAGGCGGGAGAAATCGAGGTAGCGCACGGTGCTGGTGTAGTGGCGGGTGCGCACCGTCAGCGACATGCGGTTGGTGAACGTGTAAGCGGCCGTCAGCACGTTGGAAACCGTAACGACCCGGCGGCGGCCCAGCAATATGGCCCCGGGCGACGCCCCCAGAATCGTCGCGTCTTCCGGGTATTTGTTGCTCAGACTGCCATTGTCGCCTCGCGAAGGATTCACGTAGCCGATCTGGTTGCGGTTGGTGCTCCAATCGAGGCTGTAGCGGAAGTTGAGCTTGTTGTTGACGCGGTAGCGCGGCGATACGCCAAACCCAATGCCGAAGCGGCGAGGCCGCTCAAACCGCTCTTCCTGCTCGTACACCCGAATGCCGGCATTCAGATCGAGGGCTACTTTCTTGCGGTAGTCCGAGGACACAAAGGTTCCGATATTGCCGTTGGCCGGTACCCGCACGTAGTAGTTGCCCAACGGAAAAGCGCGCGGCTCGAAATAGTCGCGGTTCACTGGGTTCAGGTCAAAGTTGAAGCCCGTCGTCAGGAAGTTCTTGGTGAAAGTCGTATTGGCCCCACCGTAGATATTGGTTTTCTGGTAGCGCGTGGGCTTGTAGAGCACCGACTGATCGATGCCGAAGTAGGTGCTCAGGTTATTTACTTTCCAGAAAGGCTTGTAGCGGTTGTAGTTGCCGTAGATGCCCTGGGAAATGTTGTTGTTGCCGAACAGAATACCCAGGTCGTTGGGATTGTAGGTATCCGACTCGATGCCGTGATTCACGCCCCAGGTGAAGTTGCCGCTGATTTTGCTGATGCCCAATTGGTACTTGTAGCCATCCGGGTCATCAATCAGCTCGTCGGAATGGAAGACGTTGCCGCGCCGGTTGGAGTAGACCACGCGGCCGTCCACGGCGTAGGAGTTTTTCTTGTTGGCAAACCGGAACAGGCCGCCCGTCACGTTGGCGTCGTAGGTGCGGCCAAAGCGCGTCACGTTGGTGTTGATGAGCGAGACGTAGGAGTTGTTCTTCAGCGACTGGTCGAGCACGGCAATGTTGTAGTTGCTGAAAGGCTGGGTCAGTTCCTCCCGCTCCTCGCCCGTTTCATTGTTGCGAATGGTGGCGTACACGTCATTCGACACGGCATTGAACACGCCGATGCCCAGTCCCTTGCTGGTGCGCCCCGACACTTTGGTGGCGTTTAGAAGGCGGGTTTCGGCCGGGTTTTTCAGAATTTTCTCCTTGTCGCCGGCCTGCACGCTGTAGAAGCCGATGGGCGTAGCGCCCACGCGGCGCGAGTAAAACAGGTTGCCTTTGTTGAACAGCTCGGTGCCTTCGGTAAAGAACTGCCGGTTTTCGTTGAACTGCACCTCAAACGGCGACAGATTCAACACCTGATTGTCGCTCTGCACCTGCCCGAAATCGGGCACCAGCGTGGCATCGAGCGTGAAGCTCTCGTTGATGCCCCACTTCACATCGGCCCCGCCGTTGAAGCTCGTCGTGGTGCGCCGGGTGCCTTCTTCACTTATCGGGTTGTGGTTCACGTAGCCCGAAATGTAGGGCGTCAGCGAAAGGCGCAGGGGCGGCTTCACGTCGCGCACCCCGCCGAGCGTGCCCCACTGGTTCACGAAGCCATCGACGGCGGGCTTCACCTCATTCCAGAAAAACGCCTGGTTTTCGCGCTTGCGCTGCCGCATAAAGTTCAGCCCCCAGAGCTGCTCGGCTGTTTGGCTGAAGCGGATGGCAGAGTAGGGAATGCGCAGCTCGGCCACCCAGTCGGTGCCGCGTAGGCTGGTGCGCGAGTCCCAGACGGCGTTCCAGTTGAAGTCTTCGCCGCCGGCCGGCGAATAGCGGGCATCCATCTGCACGCCGCCGGTGGTTACGAAGAATCCGTAGCCGTTGAGGTTGTCGTGGTAGGTATCGAGAAAAATGCCAATAAAGTCGGTGTTGCCAAAGTTGTCCCGCGCCGTTAGCTCCCGCAGAATGGAGTCGGGCGATACGTCGTGCATTACGGCCCCGATGTAGAGGTTGGCATCGTCGTAGAGTACCCGCACTTCGGTTTTGTGCTTTTCGGGGGGGCCGGGGTTGGGCCGGTTCTGGATGAAGTCGGTGGCAATAGGCGCCTGCTGCCACATGGCCTCATCGAGCTGCCCATCGAGCTTGATGGCCTCCGTGATGCGCAAGGCCTGCAGCTGCTTTTTGGGAGCCAGTGCCGAGGCCGAAACAGGGGCCGCAGGCGTAGTTTGGGCCGCGCCGGTACGCACGAGTAATCCGAACAAACAACAGAGAAGTACTCGTGAAAACATGAGGCCAGAGGAAAAAAATAGTAAATAAGCCGGGGAATAGATGCCCCCCAGCGGATAATGGTTGCTCAAACTGCTAAGGTAAGGCAATAAAAACAGGCCTGCCGTGCGGCAGGCCTGTTGTCAGCGCCGACTATTATTCGTTGACGACGACGTTTATATTGAAACTATTGCCGTCGTTTTTGCCCAGCAGCTCCCGGTAGCGCCTGGCTGTTTCCTCGGGTTGGCGCTGGCCGTTCACCGTCATGCCCGATGCGTTCAGCTGCAGCTGGTACGAACGCGCATTCTGGTCAATCAGGCCGTCTTTGCGCAGCTCATCGCCCAAGGCCACCGAATTTACTTTCGGGGCGCGTGGGACTTTGGGTGCTGCTGGCGCTGATGGAGCCCCTGGAGGCAGTGGTGCTACCGGAGCAGCCGGCGGCACCATGCCGCTCCGGGGCGTGCGGGTGGCCCGCGATGAGCGGGGCGGGGCGGGTGGTGCCGGCGGCGTAGGTGGTGGTGGCATGTCGGAGGTGTTGCGCTCAGTGTAGCTGCGGCTGGTCGTGTTGCCCGCGTTGCTGAGCACCACCGAGCTGTTTAGGTTCACCGTGTGGCCCATACCACTCTCAAACAGCCGCCGGTACTTCGCCGCTACCGCTGCCGGCTGCTTCTGGCCATCCACTACCAGCCCATTGGCATTCAGCACCAGCTGGAAGTATTTCCGATCCTTGATCAGCTTGTCTTTCACCAGCTGATCGATGATGGCTTCCTCCGTTTTGCGGGTGCGCTCGTCGCGGGCGGCCCGCACTTTCTCCCGCTCGGCGCGGGCACTTTCGCGGTCCATGTGCGCCTGCTCCCGCTCCATCTGTGCCCGTTCGCGCTCCATTTGGCCCCGGTCCCGGGCCGCCTCGCCCCATTCTATTTCCCGGCTCCGGGCTTCTTCCTGCCGCTCGCGCAGCGCCATGCGGCGCTCCTCAATGCGGCCCAGCTCCAGCCGGATTTCCTCCCGGGCTACCTTATCGGTTTCGGTTCTTTCCGCCTCCCGCAACGAGCGTTCCGCATCTTTCAAGGCCTTCTGAGCAATTTTATCAACATCGATAAAATTACCGTTGGTACCGGTGCGTACTTCTACCCGGTTGCCGTCGTTGAAAATGTACGACCGATTGGCCGCGCCGCGCCGCAGCTCAGCTTCATTCCTGGCCAAATCCAGCTCCATGCGCCGGATGGAGCGGCGCAGATCTTCCTGGTCTTTGTCGGAAAGCCCGTAGCCACGCGCGGTGAAGTTGTCAGAGGCTGTGGCACGACGACTGGAACGCCCTTCCGGAGCCAGGCGAATGATTTCGGTGCTGGTGCCTTTTTCCTTGGGCTTGCTTTGGTCCATGGCAATGCGCTGGCCGTCCACGTAGAGCTCTGTCACGCGGCCTTTTTTGTCGCGCTTCACAATGACGGTGCCGCCATCGGTACCCCGGTGCAGTGTTTGCCCGTCGGTCGCATCGCGCACAATAACGACGTGCTTGTCGTCTTTGCCCTTGGATTTGCTTTTGCGCTTCTTTTTATCCTCCTCATCGTCCTGCGCCCCGGGCGCGGTCGGGGGTGCCACATCGGCCTGAAAAGGATGCAGGCCATTGACCCAAAGCGAGGTATCGGGGCCAAAAACGGCTCCCACGAAAGCCTTGGTCGTATCCGGCCACGGCCGCGGGTTGGCCATCGATACGGCTGTAGTCAGGCCAATCAAACTCAGCCCCCCGATGACGACCAGAGCGGCCATAAAGCCTTCCGAAAACGTGGGCGCGGCGCGGCGCTGCACCAACCGCCGGATGCGGCCCAGCAACGACCCGCTAGGCCCCACAGCCGACAAAGCCAGCTGCGGCAGCGGATGCGCATCCTGGCCCATCTCGGCCAAAGCGGCCAGGGCTTTGGCCAACGTCAGCGGGTCGCCACAAATGGCGGTGGCCTCGTCGTCGCAGCAGTTTTCGCGCTCCGTGCGCAGGCAGGCCGTGATAAACCACACGGCGGGATGGTAGAAAAACAGAATTTCGGCTACCGACTGCACAATGTTCATCAGATAGTCGCGGCGGGCAATGTGGGCCAGCTCGTGGGCCAGAATAGCTTCCAGCTGCACTTGGCTCAGGCCCAGCACCGTGCCCAGGGGCAGCAGAATGACGGGTTTCAGGTGGCCCGCTACCAGCGGGGCCTTCACCAGCGCCGACTCCAGCAGCGTAATGGTGCGCTTTAGTCCCGCCCGATCAGCCAAGACCTTCAACCGCTCGTTCCAGTGCTCCGACAGCGGCTCGACCCGGTAGTGGCGCAGACGCTGCACGTAGGCCAGGCCGCCCAGCATCCGGAGCGTCATGGCCAGCAAGCCCAGAAACCACGCCGCCACAATCAGGGGCAGGTGCTGGTCGAAATACTGTCGCCCGATTTCCAGCAGGGAGCCCGATGAATCGACGACAACGTCAGCAGTAGCCGCCGGAGACTGCAAAAAGCCTAAGGTGTTGACGGCCGGGGCCGGGGCCACGGCAGCCCCACTAGCGGCAGTACTAGTGAGGGCAGCGGCGTAGTGCCGCCCAAACGTAGCCAGCGCCAGCACCAGCAGCGTGAGCAGTGCCAGGCCGGCCACGTTGTAGCGCACCTGAGCCGAATGCCGGCGCAGCACCAGCAACAGCCCCACCAACGCCAACCCCACTACCGCACCCTGCCACAGCGAATGCAGAATCGTCCAGCCTACCGCCCGAACCAGCTCCGGCGACACGATATGCTCAAACCAGCTCATTAGGTCCTCCTTTCTCCGTTTCGGGTTTCTCGTTTTCTATCTCATTGAGTAGCGTCCTGATCTGACGCAGCTCTTCCTTGGAAGTGCGCCGATTGCCCAGAGCCTGCATCACCAGCTTCATAGCCGAGCCCCCAAAGGCCGCATCCACGAACCGGTCGAGCAGCAAGCCCTGGGTTTCTTCCTGGCGCACAGCGGCCCGGTACACATGCGTGCGGCTGTCGTCGTCACGCAGCACGAGGCCCTTGTCGAGCATGAGCTGCAATAGCTTCAGCGTAGTGGTGTAGCCCACGTCGCGCTTGCGGCTGAGCTCGTCGTTCACGAACCGGACCGGATTGGGGCCATGCTGCCAGAGCACCTGCAAAATCTCGAGTTCCGATTCGGTGGGTTTAGGGAGGGCTGCTTTACTCATAGCGGAAGGCTTTATTTGGTACGAACTAATTCGTAGGTCAAACATATACGAAGTGAATCGTAGAAGCAAGTTTTATCTACGATTTATTTCGTACGACATGGGTACTCACAAAAAAACCAGCTGAGTGGCTGGTTTTCTTAAGTACTCAAGCAAAAGTAACCGTAGCAAAAAAGACGGTCATGCTTATCTGGCGTCCGCTTTTAATAACTCCAACAGCTTCTTAGGGACTTACAGGCGAATCTTACGGTTGCAACGCCGGACGCTTGCGCGTGAGCGTGACGCGGGCCCGGTGGCAAATACCGCCCAGCGGCGGGTTGAACTTCGACACGCACACCTTCACAGTCTGCACGTGGGGAAAGCGGGCCAGAATCCGGTCCAGAATCCGATGCCCCAGGTGTTCGAGCAGGCGGGCCGGGGCCAGCATTTCTTCCGCTACCAGCCGGTACAGCACTTCGTAGTTCACGGTTTCATCCAGCTTGTCGGACGTGCCGGCCGCGTGCAGATTCGTGCGGATGTAGAGGTCGACGCCGTACTTGTTGCCAATTTTCTGCTCTTCATCATAATACCCGTGAAAAGCGAAGAACTCCATTCCCTCCAGTGCAATCTGGCCCATGTGTAGTGGTGTAGTAAAAAGGTAAAAGCGAAACCAAGTAGGTACTCCGCTTGGGGTAAAGCTGTTTTGTAACCGACACAAGAAAGCCGGATAAGCCCATAACATCCACAACAACTCTTCGGGGATCTGCTACGCTCAATATCAGTAGTCGACCGAGAGCAAAGCGAATAAAAAAAGTGAGACTCCGGATTGTGGAAGTCTCACTTTTTTGTGAAGCTGGTCATGAATTCGGGTGCTGCTTCGGCAGGCAGGTGCCAGATGAAGCCGAACGTTCTGAGAAATTGAGGTCGTTACGAATTCCTGAATAGAATCTGTTTAGGAAGTCATTAAAATCAGTCACACCGTCATGCTGAGCTTGTCGAAGCATCTCTACCGCTTCGCTGGCTGGCGCTGATGGTGCGGTAGAGATGCTTCGACAAGCTCAGCATGACGAGCAGTCTACCTACTAAACAGCTTCATAGCTTCTATCCGTTGAGGCAAGATACGACTACCTAGATTTCGTCAAAAAACGATTTTTCTGTTGGGGCCGCAGCCGCCATACCGGGGTGCGTAGCAGGCGACGGCGGCGAAATCTCGGGGTGGTTGGGCCCGATGGGCTGAATATCCGGGGCGGTGGGCTCGATGCGGGGCCCGCTGGGGTCGGGCACGCGGCTCGGCTCGGGCTGATAGATGCGTGAGGGCTCCACATGACCGGGATTTTCGTTGGGCATGCGGTTCGGCTCAATGTCGGGGCCGGGCGTTTGGGCCGGCGCGCCGGGGTCGGGCTGCTGGCCGGGCTTGGGGTTGTAGCTGCCCGGCTGCGGGCCGATGGGGCGCGCGGCCGGCTGGTTGTCGGCACTGGTGCCGCCTGTGGTGGCAGCAGCCCCCGCAACGGCGGCTACGGAAGAGGTGGAAGCAGAGCCTACGTACATGGCAGTGGGGGTTTCGGGTGAGGAATCGGGTCTGCTCACCTTTACGCTCGCGGCCCGCGAAAGGATGGCCGCCGCCGAGGTTTTCGGCCGGGCCTTCACCTTTTCCACTTTGTCGAGAGCGTCGTTGGCCAGGCGTTCCAAATCCCGCACGAGGCTTTCGAGCTGGCTTTCCAGGCGCTGGCACTCCTGCCCCAGCCCCGTGACTTCGGCTTTCATCTCGGCCACGGTTTTCTCGGCCTGCTTGTAGGCGTCGTCTACCACGCTCTGGGCTTTCTGGCGGGCATCGGCCAGCAGCTGCTCGGCTTTCAGCTGGGCTTCGCGCACCCGCAGCTCGGCGTCGCGCTGGGCCTGCTCAGTAATGCTGTTGCCGGTATCCTCGGCCGTTTTCAGGGTGCGGTACAGCGAGGTTTCAACCTCCCGCATCTTGCTCACATCCTGCGTGGCATGGTCCAGCTTGACGCGCAGCTCCCGGTTTTCATCCCCCATTCGCTCCCACTGCTGCGAGAGTGTTACCAGAAAGGCTTCTACTTCTTCTTTGTTGAGACCCCGAAAAGCTTTTTCAAAGGTTTTCTGCCGGATATCGAGGGCGGTAATTTTCATAAGGAATTGGGGGCGACGTGCAGCTCCCACACGGCAAGACTTCGGTCGTCGCTACACGAAACTAGCCGATTCCGGCGGCCTGACCAAAATAACTTGTTCACGGAAGTGCCGTGCCCGGCGTGCCGGGCCTTGTCGAGCACGCGCAGCAGCCGGAAGCTTTCGGCATCCCAGAGCTTAATGGACTTATCCATGCTACAGGTGGCAAAAAACTGCCCATCGGGGCTGTAGGCAATGTTATTAATAGTAAAGAGGTGCGCCACAATGCTTTGCCGCTCCTGGTAGCCGGCGGCCACGTCCCAGCTGCGCAGGTGCGCATCGCGCCCGGCCGTGAGCAGGTGGCGGCCATCGGGCGAGTAAGCGGCCGTAAACACGGAATTGGTGGAGCCGGCCAGCGTGTATTTCACCGTCAGCGAAGCCGCGTCGAGCACCCGAATCAGCGTGTCGCTGCCGCCCACGGCTAGCTCGCCGCTCTCCTCCTGCAGGGCCAGGCAGCGCAGGCTCTTGTCAGATAGCCGCAGCAGCTGTAGCAGCCGAAAGTCCTGGCTGTGGAGCACGGCCAGCGTGCCGTCGGCCAGGGCTACGTAGAGGCGCTGCCGGGTATGGGAGTAGGCAATGTCGAAGATGGCCACGGGCGGCAGCGCGGTGGCGTGCACCAGCTTTTTCTCGGCCAGATCGATAACCTGCACGCCCTGAAAATTATGCCCAATCAGCAGCAGGTTCCGCTCGGGCAGGTAGCGCAGGGCATACACCGAGTTTTCGACCCGGGCCACCAGCTCGCCATCCTGCTCGGGCGCGTCGCTGCTCCAGGCCACCACAAAGCCATCGGAGCCGGCGGAGTAGACCACCGACTCGCCGGCCGCCCCCGCCAGGGCGTACACACAGTCGCGGTGGCCGCTGAGCGTGGCGAGTTTCTTGACCTCCGGACGAAAGAGCAGCGGCATAGCGTTGGGTTAGGATTTGGAACAAAAATACTTCAGATTTGACGAGCAGAGCCCATAAGACAGTCGAAAACCGGCTTTGCTGCTTTCTACCGCTGCTCCACTTTATTCTTGGGCCGGGCAATCTGGCGGCCGGGCCGCGCCCGTAGTATAGTCGCTATGCCTTTGCACTCCGTTACGCCGCTTTCCGAACACGCCCTGCTGGGGCTGTGGCAGCTCACGGACCTGGCGACCGACTTATTGCGCCAGGTGCCCCGACCCGAGCTGTATAGCCAGCTCCAGCCCGTCACCCGCGACGAAAACCGGGGCCTGCAGTGGTTGGCAGGCCGGGCCCTGGCCCACGCCTTACTACAGCAAGTGACACCCGGCGCGCAGGCCGTGCTGCGCAACGATGCCAATGGCCGCCCTTTCTTCGAGCAACTACCCCACTATGCCGTGTCGTTGTCGCACTCGGGCCGGTGGCTGGCCGGCATCGTGGCCACGCAAGGACGCGTTGGCACAGATATTGAATTGATACGCCCCAAAGCGCAACAGTTGGCTACCAGGTTTTTATCGAAAGCCGAATTAGCCAACACCGGCGACGACGTAGCCAAACACAGTCTCTATTGGAGTGCCAAAGAGACGCTCTATAAGCTGCACAGTCGCCGGGGCCTGGTGTTCAAGGAGCAAATTCAGCTCAATCCGTTTGAGCTGCGGGAGGCCGGTGTATTGACGGGACACCTGCTGCTAGAAAACTCCCGCAGCCAACACCAGATCTACTACCAGCGCCTCACGCCTGAGTATGTGCTCACGCATTGCGTAGAAGCCGTACTGCCTCCTTCTCTCTGACCTTACCCTCACTATGACCTTTCGCCGAATCTCTCTTATTGCCGCCGTGGCCCTGGTTTTCTGTACCCTCGCCGTGGGAGTAGCCCGCGCCCAGGATGGCCGGACCGTCAGCGACTTTAGCTTGCAAAGCCCCACCAATGCTACTGTTACGCTCAGCAGCTATGCCCAAAGCAAGGCCGTGGTGGTGGTTTTCGTGAATCCAAACTGCGCGTTTTCCAAGCTCTACCAAAACCGGCTGAACGCGCTGAACGCCGCGTACAGCGGCCGGGGGGTGCAGTTTCTGTTCATCAACACGCCCATCAACCTGGAGGCTACCGCCGAAGCCGCCGACGTGGAGAAACTGAAGATGAAAGTAACCGGGGCCGACGACTACCCCTACCTCACCGACGAAAGCCAGAAGGTGAGCGCGCTGCTGGGAGCCACTAAAACGCCCGAGGCCGTACTGCTGCAACCCACCGCTACCGGTTTCGTGGTGCGCTACAAAGGGGCCATCGACGACAACGCCCAAGTGGAAGCGTATGCCAAGGAGCGCTACCTGGCCCAGGCCCTCGACAATATCCTGGCCGGCCGGCCCGTGGGCGTGGCAGATAAGCGCGCCGCCGGCTGCCTGATTAAAAAGCCGTAAGTATTCACGGTTGGCAACACGTCTTAGGAGCTATTTGAGCTAGCAAAAAAATACTGAAACGGTCATGCTGAGCGAAGTCGAAGCATCTCTACCGCTTCGTTTAAGCAGTCCAACGAAGCGGTAGAGATGCTTCGACTTCGCTCAGCATGACCGTTTTTAACAACTCAAACATGTGCCCTATTCACCGGAACGTCCCAACATCTGCATAGATGCTGGGGCGTTCCGGTGAATAGGGCACATGTTTTGACTCTTCGCTTTAAGTCTCCGCGCTGCAATCAGTAGTTATTATTCCTCTTCCGTGGCCGCGTCGGTGGCCGCGCCGCTTTCGTCGATGAGGATAGCCAGCAGCTTGCTGACTTCGGCCGCTTTGGCGGGTTCCTGCATTTTCTCGAAGCTCAGCATCAGGTTGCGCAGGGCACGGCGCACGATGTCGAGGTGGGAACATGGGTCGAAGAAAATATCGTTCGACGACAGGTTTAGCTGCGCTACATAGTGCTCAATATCGGTGCGGGACAAAATCAGGCCCCGGTTGAAGCAGTTGATGTAGAACGGAAGGACGGTGCGGTCTTTGGGCCGGTACGTCAGCACGAACAGGTTGGGCAGGTTCACGCCGTAGAGCGGCAGCTCCAGGCGCTGAGCCACCAGCAGGTAAATCACGCACAGCGTCAGCGGATTGCCACGCCGGGTTTCCAGCACCAGATGCAGCATGGAGTTGGCCGGCGAATGAAAGTTCTGAGTGTTGGCCGCGAACTTGTGCGTCCGGAAAAACACGGAATTCAGCGCCTGTATCTGGTCGGCGGGGTGCATCTCGGGGCGCAGCAGGGTCCAGACCTCGAAGCGCAGCTGCTCGATGGCACGGTTCAGGGCCTGCAGGTCGGCATCGGGGTACTGGTAGGAATTGAGCAGCCACATGCCTTCCAGCAGATTTTCGCTGCCCGAGTCGCGCCACACGCGCAGGCGCTGCTGCAGGCCATCGAACTGCAGGTTGTGAATCAGGTCTTCAAGGCGCTGCTGCTGCTGGGGGTCGAGACTTTCTTCCCACGATTCCTCCAGAAATGGAATAATACTCTCGCCCAGCGTCTGGATACGGTCCTGAATCTGCGGGGCGATTTCCGGATCGTCCAGCAGGGAGATTAGAGCTTTGATTTCTTTATTGGTCATGGATTGGATAGCGGATCGGCGCTGCTAGCGGGCTTCCGGCATACGGGAAATAGCAAAGAAAGGCAACCCAAGCCGCATCGTGGTCCTTGGTGCTTGAAATTAACATATCAGCCGGGGGGTAATGTTCAATTCCGGAGCGAGTTGTGGAGCGCGGCTGCTTCGGTCCGGCAGCAGGCAATCCGGGTTAGGGGCAGTTGCGCGTGCCGGATCTGGCTTTTTCGGAGCGGTCAGTAAAATTACGCGAAGTCCCCGACTCTGTTAGAGCGTGTTTGGGGTTTCGCTTTTCGGGTCATGCTGCGCTTGTCGAAGCAGGACGTTCTGGGAGGTTGGCACGACCTGAACAGCATCAGCAGTTACCAAGCCTGAATTCAAGCTGCCACCCAACTGTTATTTCTGATTGTCATCAAGGTCTTTGCGTAGGCTTGCTATTTTCAGCCGCTTGTTGCGCAGCAGGTAGCTCACGTCATACATATTGTCGATCATCAGCTGCCGGTGGTAATAGTTGATGTATTCCAGTATTCCGAAGCCATTGGCGGCCAGTGCCCACCCGGCGCTGTTTTCCGGGCGAAAACTGAATCCGTTGCTCACGAACTGCACCGCCAGCAGCAGTAGGCCGCTGCCGATCATGAGTTCGTTGAGGCGCTTGAAGGCGGCGAAACGGTCCACGGAGTCCGGCTTCAGCGTCGAGGTTCCCGCCAGCGACTTCAGCTTCAGCTTCCAGTAGTACGCGCCTTGGTAGAGGATAAACGTCATCAGCAGCAGCCCAAATACCAGCGTGTAGGTGTCGGCCAGCCGATATTCAAGCAGCACGTACAGCGTGAGGCCCGTAGCCAGCACGGCATTGAGTAGTTCGGCCGGCTGGTACCACCGCAGCCTCTTGATGAGCCGTTGCTTCGTATGCGTCGCCATAGCACCGTCATTTTACACTCGCTGACACATACAAAGTAACGAAAAGCCGCCACTTTTGCTCGTAGTCTCACTGCGTCGGTAATGGCTTTTCGCCGAAGCGGTAGCGATGCTTCGACTCCGCTGCGCGGATGCCAGATGAGCAGGACGCAAACAGGATTTTTACCAACTCCCACACACGTTCTTAAAGCGGTTTCGAATAGGCCGTCATGCTCTATCTGGCGTCCGCTTGTCGAAGCATCTCTACCGCAGTAGTATCTAATTGGTACTGCGGTAGAGATGCTTCGACAAGCGGACGCCAGATGAGCATGACGTTCTTTTTTCGTTTCACTTTATTCAGGAACAAGCCTACTAGCTATAGCGGTTTCGTGAACGGTGCAACCCGGCTGCTGTAGAGACGCGTATTCGCGTCTCGTCGCCCGCGCCGCCTGCCCGGTTTCGGTCAACGACGAGACGCGAATACGCGTCTCTACATTGGGTGGCTACGGTTCACGAAACCGTTGTATCTAAGAAAATGGATGTCAGTTTCTCATCGAAATTCCGCCACAGATAGCAACACCACGGGCCGATGTTTCGCTGTTGGCTTTGTATGCCCTTAGCCACCAGCCTGACTTTCTCTTTCGGCTCATGCTTACGGGCAATATCTCCTATCCGTAGTTGAGTTGTGTGCTCTGGCGTAGGGAGTAAAGTGGTGCTAAGAATGACGAAAGGCAGCTTTTCCAACACCTCATTCGCCTGCGGAATATCCTTGGCAAAGAAATCCAGCAATTCGCATCGCGGAGAACAGCCACCAGCATCGACGGCGTGCCCCAATACGCGCAGCAAGGCAAAATTGCCCGAAGAATGGGCGTAGCTAAATACGTCCCCAACTTCGAAAGGAGTGGAACTCTTATAGACCTTGGCCAAGCGCTTAGCAGCCGGTAGCGGCGAGTGGAGCTGCTCCTGAAGCTGCTGCAATACGGCTTTTCGCTTCTCCACTTGCTTTATATCCCCTTCCGCAATCCACCTGTTCAGATCGGCTCCGGTGTCGATGATGCGGATGGCTTCGTCTTTGACAGCGGGTAAGAGGCGGCCCGTTTTCCACTGTGTCGCGGCCAGCGCCAGCCAAAAAACGGTTGCTTCATCCTCATCATGTAGTGACGCCGCATAGGTCACTGCCAAGGCATCCGTTGCCTCTTGTGGCGTCTTACCATCGCCAATGAGCTCTTTGAATTCAGCCCGAATGTCAGCGGCCAGGTCGTCAGAAAATAGTGCGGTGCCAAAAACTCCCATTGAAGCTGTTTAACAAGTTTATCGAACGTCATGCTTGATCTGGCGTCCTATTTGATTTCAACGACCTCCTAAACAGCTTCATTTCTTGTCAGCTATCCATGTGGCGGTAAATGTAAACTGCCGCAGTCGCCTGGCTATGCCGCACAACAGGCCCAAGTTAGCAGTTTGCGTGCGGCTGGGTCCGTTCCTGGGGCGCGGCCTGCTTCGCAGCACGGCCGCTCAGGCGCAGGCGTCACTCGGCCCCGCCAAGCGACTGCTCGCAGTGCCTTCAGAAGAGGAGCTGGCGGAGTTACACAATCGAAAAAAAAATTTCGATTGTGTAACTCCCACGATACCCGGTAGCCACAAGCAGCGAAAACCGACCAGGGAGCCAGCGCCACTTGCAACCCCGAAACCAAAGCGGCCCGCCGCAACGGAGGTTGCGGGCGGGCCGGGAAGTAGTTCTACAGCGGCGGACTTATGCCGCTTTCGGCGCGGCCGATGGCAGCGCATCGGGTTCAACTTCCACCACTTGTCCGTCGCGGATAATGACTACGGGCGTTTTTTTGTAGCGCTTAAAGGCCAGTAGATTTTCGGAAGCTACCAGCAAGCCTTTGCGCACTTGCTGCCGAACGTGGTTAATATCTTCCTGCTTCGTCATGGTAGATGGTCGTTAGACGGGGCCAAATTTCCGCATTTGACACGAGTATTTCATCCGGTGTGCCCTCGGCCACCACTTTGCCGGGCGTGGTGGTATTATCTACGAATAGCCAGGTATCGACAGCGGTTCGATACCGGCTGAAAAAGTAGCGCAGCCCGGTTTCGTAGCGCCGCCGAATCACCGGCTCCGGAATGTTATGCCCGCCTTCCCGCACCCGTATTTTCACCCGCGCTACCGCCTGATCGGCGGAACTGAGCCAGAAGAACAGTAGGTGCACCGCGTAGCCCTGCGCCCGCGCCTGCTCGATAAACGGCAGATAGATACGCGTAGCCAGCGTGGTTTCCAGCGCAAAGGTTTCGCCGGCGGCCAGCAGCTCCTGCAGCCGCGTAAGCATCAGCCGCCCGGCCTGCACGCTCACTGTCTCCGGCCGAAACGGCGAGAGGCCCCGCGCAATTTCATCGGCATTCACGAACTCCCGGCAATCCAGCAGATTCGGCAGCAGGGCGTAGGCAGCCGTGGTTTTGCCCGCGCCGTTGCAGCCGGCCAGGAGGTAGAGGGTTTTCATGCGCCTATCATATAAGTTTAGGATTGACCCAATTCCAAGTTACAGGAGTCGCTTCATCATTTGAAAAGTAATGTTTATCCAAAATACCTTCGCAAACCTTTATGTTTTTCTGCAACAGCTTAACTTCTAATACAGATAATTCAAAATTAAATTCTTTAATAAAGGGCTTTTTCAAATTTAGTACACCAACCTTCATTACGCAGTTGTATTTTCCTTGCTTCCATAGCATAGAACCCGATAGTATATTTTTTAAATCGTTATATTCTTTAGTTGATTTCAAACTTTGTATATTTTGCTCACCATTTTTTATATTGTCATACATTTCATTTGTAGCAGAAAACAATCTATTATAATTTATTTTATAAACCTCTTCATTATATAGCGGTTTCGCAAACCGTAGACACCCGATGTAGAGACGCGTATTCGCGTCTCGTCGTTGAACGAAACCGGGCAGGCGGCACGAACGATGAGACGCGAATACGCGTCTCTACATCAGCCGGGTTCCACCGTTCACGAAACCGCTATAGCCAATTTTTCTCTCAGCAATACCTTCTTTGGCAACTTTAATAGCAACTGCATTCTGCCTTTTAGTAACAGGAGTTGAGCCTATCTCTGTATATTCTATATCATAGAATCTTTCTTCAAACCAATCCCATGCAAACCGATGTTTCTCCTGATTTGGACCTTGTATGTCGATTTCAATTTTATTAACCAATGACTCTGCATTTTCAGCAGACAATGCCATGCTCACATTAAAAATCGGGCCAAATGTAGTGTACCCTAATTCGGCTTCTCTATGGAGGATGATATTTAGTTTAGGCTTAGTAAGCCGGGATTTAATAAACGAAATAATAATAGGCACCCACGCACATGCACCTATTACCCCTGCCCAATCTGCTGCTGACCAATTAGCCATATTTAGTGAGATTATTTAGTGAAATTGAATATCACACCTGAATAACCCCCACATTATACGCCTTCTCAATCGGCGCGTGATTTGCCATTGAAATTCCCTCCGAAATGACTTTGCGGGTTTCCAGCGGGTTGATGATGGCATCGACCCAGAGGCGGGCAGCGGCGTAGTAGGGTGAGAGCTGCTCGTCGTAGCGGGCCTTGATACGGTCCAGCAGCTCCTTTTCGGCTTCGGGCGTGATGACTTCGCCCTTGGCTTTGAGGGAAGCTACCTGAATCTGGAGCAGCGTGTTGGCGGCGGCGGCTCCGCTCATCACGGCCAGCTGGGCCGTGGGCCAGGCCACGATGAGGCGCGGGTCGTAGGCCTTGCCGCACATGGCGTAGTTGCCGGCCCCGTAGCTGTTGCCGATGATAACCGAGAACTTGGGCACTACCGAGTTGGCCATGGCATTCACCATCTTGGCCCCGTCCTTGATGATGCCGCCGTGCTCACTCTGCGAGCCCACCATGAAGCCCGACACGTCGTGCAGAAACACCAGCGGAATCTTCTTCTGGTTGCAGTTCATGATAAAGCGCGCCGCCTTGTCGGCCGAGTCACTGTAGATAACGCCGCCCATCTGCATGGCGCCTTTCTTGGTCTTCACGATTTTGCGCTGGTTGGCCACGATGCCCACGGCCCAGCCATCGATGCGGGCCAGGCCGCAGATCAGTGTCTGACCGTAAAGGTCCTTGTAAGGCTCAAACTCCGAGTTATCGACCAGCCGATGGATGATGTCCATCATATCGTAGGGCTTGGCGCGGTCCGAGGGCAGCAGACCCAGAATTTCCTTTTCGTCTTTGGCCGGAACCACGGCCGCTTTGCGCGAGAAGCCGGCCGTGGGGTTGGCCCCGAGCTTGTCGAAGATATTGCGGATATGGGTGAGGCATTCTTCGTCGGTGGCAAACTTGTAGTCCGTCACGCCCGAAATTTCGGAGTGGGTGGTAGCGCCGCCCAGCGTTTCGTTGTCGATGGTTTCGCCGATAGCCGACTTCACCAGGTAAGAGCCCGCCAGGAACACCGAGCCGGTGCCGTCCACAATCATGGCTTCGTCGGACATAATCGGCAGATACGCGCCACCGGCCACGCACGGCCCCATGATGGCGGCCAGCTGCACGATGCCCATTGAGCTCATCACGGCATTGTTGCGGAAGATGCGGCCGAAGTGCTCCTTATCGGGGAAAATCTCGTCCTGCATCGGCAGGTACACGCCCGCCGAGTCGACGAGGTAGATAATGGGCAGCTTGTTTTCGATGCTAATTTCCTGGGCCCGCAGGTTTTTCTTGGCCGTAATCGGGAACCAGGCCCCGGCTTTCACCGTGGCGTCGTTGGCCACGATGACGCACTGCCGGCCCTGCACCCAGCCAATAACGACGACCACGCCCCCCGAAGGGCAGCCGCCCTCCTCCTTGTACATTCCCTCGCCCGCAAACGCCCCAATTTCCACCGTCCGCGACTCCTTATCGATCAGGTAGGCTATCCGCTCCCGGGCCGTGAGCTTGCCCTTGGCCTTGTGGGCCTCGATGCGCTTTTCGCCGCCACCGAGCTGCACCTTCTTCAGGCGCTGGGAAAGTTGAAAATTGAGCTGCTTGCTACCGTCTTCGTTTTTGTTAAACTCGAGATTCATGCGGGTGGGATGGAGAAATGGAGAGAATGAGGTGGTGGGGCAATGAAAGGAGACGCTGGTGAGTTTACTGCCCCACGGTGGAAGTCCGCGCCGAACACACGGCCGGCCGGGGTGTGTGGACAGTAAGGACAAAGAACGTCATGTCGACCAGCGGGAGACATCTCGCGTGCGGACGTAGGAGTAGTACTGCAAATGACCGCACGCGAGATGTCTCCCGCTGGTCGACATGACGTTCACAAAGCATCCAAGACTGCTTTCTCGATTACTGTCCACACAGACTAGTTTACCAGCCCCCGGTTTCACCGTGCGGGCACAAAAAATCCGCCCCGGAGCGGGGCGGATTCAAAGGTAGGATATTCTGAATTCAGGCGACCGACGCTTATTTCACCGTCGTTTTGGTTTCAGTGCTGACTTCCGCGCCGTTGGGCTTGGTGGCCGTGGTTTCCACTTCGGTTTTGGTTTTCTTCTCCTTAGCTCCGCCGCCAAACACCGAGAAGTGGACGTAGCGCTTGGGGTTGGCCTTGAAGTCCTTGAGCAGCGCGTCGGAGCTGCGGGCGGTCGAGTTCAGGTTGTTGTAGAGCAGCGTGTCGTTGATGAGCTTGCCGAGCGAGCCTTTCTGGTCGGTCAGGGCTTTGTTCACGCCGGTCATAGCCGTCTGGGCTTCGGTCATGGTGGCGTTGAGCTTGCGCATGGCCGGCCCCACCGGGGCGCTTTTCAGCGAGTCGCTGAGCACGGCGAAGTTGGCCGCAATCCGGTCGAACTTTTTGCTGGTCGTGTTCAGGTCGCTGGTCAGCTTGGCCATATTGGTCGTAATCTGGTTGATGTTGCGCTGGTTCATAATCAGCAGATTCTTCAGCGCTTCCGTCGAGCCCTGGGCGTTGAGCAGCGTAGCCTGCAGGCTCACCCGCGCCTCCTTGCTCAGGAAGCTGTTCACCTTAATCAGCGTCGAGTCGACGGTGCCGAGCACGGGCAGGGCTTTGGCCTGGAAAGCATCGGTGATGCTGGCCACGGTGTAGGACTTCAGCTCCTGGCCACCCTCGTAGACTTTCGAGTTTTTGCCCAGAAACAGGGTAATGGTTTTGCTACCCAGCAACGAGCCCGAAAGGCTGGCCACGGTCGAGTCGCCGACGGTGATGCCCTTCTGCAGCTCCAGCGACACCTTGATGCGGTTGCGCTCCTCGGGTATGAGCTCCATGTTTTTCACCTGCCCCACCTTCACGCCGTTCAGAATCACGGGGTTGCCTACGGTCAGGCCGTCCACGTTATCGTATTTGGCGAAGTAGGTACGGTCGGAGGAAAGCAGGTTGCTGCCTTTCAGAAAGCTAAATCCAATGTATAAGGCTGCCAGGGCAACAATGCCCAGCAGGGCCACTTTAATTTCTTTTGACACGCTGCGTCAGGGCTTGAGTGTGTGGTGTGGTATGAGGCGGCAATAACCGCTGGCTAACGTGGGTGAAGGCCGTTTATTCCCCGTTCATGGCTTCCAGTTCTTTCTTATAGTCCCGGAAAGCCCGGTAGATACCCGAGGCCATATACGACTGCCCCGATTTATCGTTGAGGTATTGCTCTTCGGCGCGGTTGGTCAGAAAGCCGGCCTCAATCAGCACCGAGGGCATGGTCGATTTCCAGAGCACCAGAAAGCCCGCCTGCTTCACCCCGCGCGAGTGGCGGCCCACGGTGGTGCGAAACTGCCGGTCGATTTGCTGGGCAAACCGCAGGCTGTTCACCATGTGGGCGCTTTGGTAGAGCGAAAACAGGATGTGGCTTTGCGGCGACGTGGGGTCGAAACCGCTGTAGCGCTCCTTGTAGTTGTCTTCCTGCAGAATAACGGCGTTTTCGCGCTTGGCCACCGAGAGGTTGGCGTCGGTCTTGTGGGGCCCCATCGTCCAGACTTCCGTGCCGTAGGCCGACGGGGCGCTGGCGTTGCAATGCACGCTGATAAAAAGGTCGGCCCCGTGCTTGTTGGCAATGCCCGCCCGGTCGGCCAGCTCCACGAACACGTCGGTTTTGCGGGTATACACCACCTTCACGTCGGGCATATTTTCCTCGATGAGGCGGCCCACTTCCAGGATGATTTTCAGCGACACGTTGGCCTCGCGGGCTTTCACCCCGGCGCAGCCACGGTCTTTCCCGCCATGCCCGGCATCGAGCACCACGGTACGCAAATGATACTTTCGGGGCGGCAGACCGGATGCTCCCGGCCCTACGGCTCCCGACGAGCCAGAAAGAAACAATAGGCCCGATACGCAAAGAGCGACAATATTCCGCACGGAGTTCGTTAGTTGGGGTAGCTACCCGTTATCTTTGCAAACAGCCACAAAATAAACGATAAAAATCACGTGGCCCCGACTACGCTGTCTATCCTGCCGAGTTTCCGTCCCTGTGTCCGCCAGTGGCACCATTTGTTTTTGGTCGCCATGCTCTGGCTGGGCAGTAGTTCCGAGGCCTGGAGCCAGCGCGTCCAGAAGCCCGGGCTGCCCACTGCGGTGCCCCGCCTCGACCCCAGCGGGCGCCGCATTACCGACGTGCGCCCCGACACTACCCGCAGCACGCGCCTGCTGGCCGCCACCGACACCAGCGCCACCGGCGACTCCCTGCGCGTGTCGGCCCGGCCCAAAGGCGACATCGAAACCACTATTAAGTATGCCGCCACCGACTCGATTCGGTTTGAGGTGCAGAACAAAGTAGCTCGCCTCTACAACAAGTCGAGCATCGACTACGGGACGATGGACATGAAAGCCGCCCGCATTACGGTGGACTACAGCAAAAACCTGCTCACGGCGGAGGGAGCCCAGGACACGACGGGCAAAGTGCAGGGCAAACCCGTGTTCAAAGATGGGGGCGGCACCTACACCGCCGGCCGTATCAACTACAATTTCAAAACCAAGCGCGGCAAAATTGCCGACGCCGTTACGCAGCAGGGCGAAGGCTATGTGCACGCGGAAGTGATTAAGAAGAACGAGCTGAACGAAATCTTCGGCCGCAACGGGCGCTATACCACCTGCAACCTGGAGCACCCGCACTTTTTTATCAACGCTACCAAAATGAAGGTCATCCCGAAGGAAAAGGTCGTGACGGGGCCTTTCAACCTGGTTATCGGCGATATTCCGACGCCCTTGGGCTTTCTGTTCGGCTATTTTCCCACGCCGGGCAAAAGCCGCGCCTCGGGCCTGCTGATTCCCACGTTCGGGCAAACAGCCGACCGGGGCTTTGCCCTGCGCAACGGCGGCTATTATTGGGTCGTCAACCAGAATATCGGCGTGCGCGTGACCGGGGACATCTACTCCGGCAACGCCGATTCGTTTGGGGGCTTTGCTACCACGGCCGAAATGCAGTACCTGAAGCGCTATTCCTACACCGGGCTGCTGAACTTCAGCTACAGCCAGCGCCCTCCCGATTTGATTCTGCGTTCCAATACGGTCAATACCAACCCCGAATACCGCCGCCCCCGCGCGCCGCGCACCTTCTGGCTGAGCTGGAGCCACAATCCGACGCCCCGCCCCGGCGGTGGCCGCTTTTCGGCCAGCGTGCAAGCCGGCAGCAGCGACTACAACCAGCAGAACAGCTTCGACCAGCGCCGCTACCTGACGCCTGCTTTTAGCTCCAACATCAGCTACCAGAAGCAGATCCGCAACTCGCCCGTCAACTACTCCCTGCAGCTGAGCCAAAGCCAGAACACGGCCACAGGCAGCATGGACTTTACGCTGCCCGACGTAACGGTGGGCGTGGCCCGGCAATATCCCTACGAGCTGCTGGGCATTGAGCCCCGGGGCCGGTTCTACGAGCAGTTTTCTATTGCCTACACCTTCACCGGCCAGAACCGGCTCAGTAACGCGCTGCCCGCCCGCACCCTCGGCGGCGACATTCCGCTGCTGGGCGGCACCCGCGAGTCGAGCCAGCTGCCGGTGCGCTTTTCCAACCTGAGCCCACTGCTGCGCAATGCCCAAACCGGCGTCCAGCACCAGTTCCAGATTGCGCTGGGCAGCTACACGGTGCTCAAGCACCTGAACATCTCCCCTTCCGTCAACTACGGGGAAGTATGGTATGGGAAGCGCCTCGACTATTCCTACAACAACGTGGCCCGCGCCATCCGGATCGACACCGTACGGGGCTTCAACCGGGTATACAACTGGTCGGGCGGGGTCAACCTGGGCACCAACATCTACGGCACGCTGGTGCGCAAAGGCACGCGCAAGATTCAGGCTATCCGCCACAAGCTGACGCCCAGCGTCAACTACAGCTACTCGCCCGACTACACCCGGCGCAGCAGCCTGTACTTTACCAACAACAATCAGCCCCTGGGCGACCTGACCAACAGCCAGGGCCAGCGCTATAACCAGGTGAATCCCGCCAACGGTCAGATTCTGAACCCCATAAGCTACTCGCGCTACAATGGCTTTTTGTATGGCACTCCCGGCGGCATCGAAGCCAGCCGCGTGAGCTTCTCGCTCCAGAACCAGGTAGAAATGAAGGTGCGCAACAACAACGATACTACCGGCACCACGCCCTTCGAGAAAGTCAGCCTCATTGATGGCCTCGACTTCAATACCAGCTACAACCTGGCGGCCGACTCCTTCAAGCTGGAGGGCCTGAGCGCGGCTTTCCACACCCAGGTCGCCCGCAAGCTCAACGTGAATGCCAACGCCGCCTTCTCGGTCTATCAGCGCGACTCCACCGGGCGCCTGATCGACCGGTACCTGTTGGAGCAGCCCAATCGGCGCCTGGCCCGCCTGGTATCGGCTGATCTGTCCTTGAGCTATCAGTTCAACCCCGCGCAGGGCAAGAAAAAATCGGCGATACCGCGCAACCTGCCGCCCACCAACGACCCCACCCTGGGCACGCCCAATCGGGTGAACCCCTATGAAGACTACGTAGACTTCGAGATTCCCTGGGAACTGTCGGCCAGCTTCACAACTGCCTACACCGACCCCGGCCCGCTCCCGGCCCGCGGCACCCGGCTGCGGCGGCCTATTACCTCCGCTTCCATCACGGGTAGCGGCTCGGTGAAGCTGACCAGCAATTTCCGCTTCGGCTACAATGCCAGCTACGACTTTGTCAGCAAGCAGGTAGTAGCACCCTCGCTCGATTTTTACCGCGACCTGCACTGCTGGCAGATTTCGGGCAACTGGCGGCCCTTTGGTCTGCAGCGCGGCTACTTCGTTACCATTGCGGCCAAGTCGTCCTTATTACAAGACCTGAAGCTGAACCGCAACCGCTCCTTCATGAACCGCTAACACCAGAGTGGACAGCTTGTACCGCAGTTCGTCGTGCGGGCCGAGGTGCTGCCGCTACGGACTTCCTAAGCTCCCTTGCGGGCATTGCGCGGGCTGGATATGGAAAAAATACGCAGCTTTGCCCTTATTCTCCTCACTCCGCTTTAGCAGCTCCCTCTGATGTCGCAGCACAAAGAAGTTAAGCTCGTCACTACGCATCAACTACTCGCCATGAAACGGCGCGGCGAGAAAATTTCGATGCTTACTGCCTACGATTTCTCGATGGCAACCATTCTCGACGGTGCGGGCATCGACGTGCTGCTGGTCGGCGACTCGGCTTCCAACGTTATGGCGGGCCACGAAACCACGCTGCCCATTACCCTGGATCAGATGATCTACCACGCCTCCTCGGTGGTGCGGGCCGTGAAGCGGGCGTTGGTAGTAGTCGATATGCCATTTGGGTCCTACCAGGGCAACTCCTCGGAGGCGCTACGCTCGGCCATCCGGATCATGAAGGAATCGGGCGGCCACGCCGTGAAGCTCGAAGGCGGCGCGGAAATCAAGGAGTCGATTACCCGTATTCTTACGGCGGGCATCCCGGTAATGGGCCATTTGGGCCTCACGCCGCAGAGCATTTACAAGTTCGGTACCTACACCGTGCGGGCCAAGGAAGAAACCGAAGCCCAGAAGCTCATCGAAGATGCGCAGCTGCTGCAAGAGCTAGGCTGCTTTGCGTTGGTACTCGAGAAAATTCCCTCCTCCCTGGCCCAGCAGGTAGCCGAAAAGCTCACCATTCCGGTCATCGGCATCGGAGCCGGCCCCAACGTCGACGGGCAGGTGTTGGTCGTGCACGACATGCTCGGCATTACCAAGGAGTTCAAGCCCCGCTTTCTGCGCCGCTACGCCGAGCTGGCCGACCTCATGAGCGACGCCGTGACGCGCTACGTGCAGGATGTGAAAGACCACAATTTTCCGAGCGCTGAGGAAGCGTATTGATTAATTACTAATGAGTAATTAATAAGCACCGATTTAGAGTGTGAGCTTCTTTCGGTCAGCGTTTTACTGCGCTGAACAAGCAGCTTTTCCTTCTTCATTCTTGCTTGTTAGTTATTAATTCCCCCAAAGTGAATCGTCCTAATATCTGGTCGGAGCAGAAAGAAATTCTGTTTGAAGACAACCACTTGCTTATCCTCAATAAGCCCGCCGGCATTTTGGTGCAGGGCGATGCTACCGGCGATGAGCCTTTGTCCGATAAAGCCGCCGAGTACCTGCGCTTTAAGTACAAGAAGCCGGGTGCCGCCTTCATTGGCGTAGCCCACCGCATCGACCGGCCCGTGAGCGGCGTGGTGGCGATGGCCAAAACCAGCAAAGCCCTGAGTCGCCTCAACGAGATGTTCCGCGACAACAAAGTCCACAAAACCTACTGGGCACTGGTTGGCAAGCGTCCGGAGCCCGAAAGCGGCCACCTCACGCACTGGCTGGTGAAGGACCCGATCCGGAATGTGACCAAAGCCTACACCGAGCGCCACGGCCAGGGGTTGAAAGCAGATTTGGACTACCAGGTGTTGGGGCCAGCCGGCAACCGCTTCCTGATTCAGGTGAACCCAATTACGGGCCGCCCGCACCAGATCCGAGTGCAGCTCGCCACGGGCCTGGGTACCCCCATCGTCGGCGACGTGAAATACGGCTTCCTGGCTCCCCTGCCCGACGTCAGCATTGCGCTACACGCCCGCCAGTTGGAGTTTGAGCACCCCGTGACCAAAGAGGCCATGTGCTTCCGGGCCCCGGTGCCCGAAATGGCACACTGGGAAGCAGCCCAGGCTTTCTATACCCGCTAGCTTCGTACAGCAACGAGTAGTCGTTTTAGCGCTTTGGCGGCGCTGCGGTATATGTACGCACTCATTTTGCGGCTTGCCCTAACAAGATTTTGGCCTTTCGGGTCAATTTGTTGACCACCCATAACCGTGGCCGTAGGTTTGTGTTAGCAAGTATGAACTAATGACCTGCCGTTGTGCTTTTGCGGGCAATACTGCTTGCGTTGCATCCTATTGCGTCTCTAATCCTTTTTGGCCCATGCCGATCCTCATCTTCTTCGTAGCGCACTATTACCTGTCGCTCTTCACCCAGACGTTTTACCTGCATCGGTACGCGGCCCACAAGATGTTCACCATGAACAGATTCTGGGAGCGGTTCTTCTTCGTGTTCACCTACATCTGCCAGGGCTCTTCTTTCCTGTCGCCCCGGGCGTATGCGCTGCTGCACCGCATGCACCACGCCTACTCCGACACCGCACTGGACCCGCACTCGCCCCTGTTTTCGTCGAATGCCTTTTCCATGATGTGGAAGACCAAGACGATCTACAACGACGTGCTGAACCACAACTATGCCGCTGCTGAGCGTTTTGAAGGCGATTATCCGGAGTGGGTTTCCCTGGAAAAATTCAGTGCCACAGCGGTTTCTCGTATTGGCTGGGGCGCCCTCTACGTCATGTTCTACGTGCAGTTCGCCACCGCTTGGTGGATGTATCTGCTGCTGCCCGTCCACTTTTTAATGGGCCCAATTCACGGTGCTATCGTGAACTGGGGTGGCCACAAGTACGGCTACCAGAACTTCGACAACCACGACCATTCTAAAAATACGCTGGCCCTGGATTTCCTGGCTTTCGGCGAGCTGTTCCAGAACAATCACCACAAATTGCCCATGCGCGTCAACTTTGGCGTGAAGTGGTGGGAGTTTGACCCTACCTATTCGGTTATCTGGACTCTGGATAAAGCCCGCATTATTAAGATTAAGCGCAAAGTAACCGCCCAGAAACTGAAAGCTGCCGCGTAAGTACCGCTGCTCGTACAAGAAGAAGCCCTAACGTCTGTTCTAGCGTTAGGGCTTCTTCTTGTAAAACCCATCGTGGGTGAATTGCCTAGCGGTGCCGCCACTAACAAATTGGGGTTCCAATGCTCGAATCTTTCCGCTACCTTTGCACCTCATTTTTCAACCAGACGCACGAGTTGCGTCGCTTAACCAACCCGGTTTATGGCAGTTAAAATCCGCCTCGCCCGTCGTGGCCGTAAAAAGGCCGCTCAATTTGACATCGTAGTAGCTGACGCCCGCGCTCCGCGTGATGGCCGTTTCATCGAGAAAATCGGTACCTACGACCCCAACACCAACCCCGCTACCATCAACTTCGACGGCGAAAAAGCATTCGACTGGATCATGAAAGGCGCACAGCCTACGGATACGGTTCGGGCCATGCTTTCGTACCGTGGTGTTCTCTACCGCAAGCACCTGCAACTGGGTGTTATCAAAGGTGCCATTTCGCAAGATGTTGCCGACGAGCGTTTCACTAGCTGGAAAGAGCAGAAAGACACTAAAATCGAAGGCAAGCGCACCTCGCTGGGCTCGGCCAAAGACGAGGCTCGCAAGTCGGCCCTGGCTGCTGAGACCAAAGTGAAAGAAGCGCGTGCTGAAGCCATTCGCAAGAAAAACACGCCCGTGGCTGAGCCCGTAGCGGCTGTTGCTGAAGGCGAAACGACGGAAGCTGCTGCTTCGGCCGATACGACCGAGGAAGCTGGCGCCTAAGCGTTAGTTTCAGAGTTAGGGAGTTTGGAAGGTAGGCGTTGTGACAAGCAGCGCGACTTCCGAACTCCCTACTTTTTTGACCTCTATTTCCCTCCGCATGACCATCGATGACTGCTACCTATTGGGTTCCATTGGCAAAACACACGGCCTGAAAGGCTTTGTGGTAGCCTTTATGGAAGTCGACGATCTGGACCAGTACCGCAAACTCAAGTCTGTTTATCTGGAAATGGTCGGCAAGCCGGGTGTGCTCACTGAGTTCGGGGTAGATAAACTGCAGCCCCAAACCGACGAGAAGGCGTTGCTCAAACTCACTAGTATCGACACGATAGAAGCAGCCGAGCCTTTGCGCAATGCGAAGCTCTACCGTCCTTTGGCCGAGCTACCGGCCCTGAAAGACGACCAGTTCTATTTTCACGACGTTATCGGCTACACCGTAGTTGATGCGACGCTGGGAGAGTTGGGCGTGGTCGAAACCTTCTACGAGATGCCCCAGCAGGACCTGATGGGCATGCGCTACCAGGGCCAGGAGGTATTAGTGCCAGTGGTGGATGAGCTGATTCTGCACGCCGACCAGGAAGCTAAAAAGCTCTTTGTTAGCCTGCCCGAAGGCTTGCTCGATGTGTATCTGAGTCCGGCTTCCCGCGAGCAGGACGAGCCCGACGAATTCGACGGTCCGGATATCGGGCCGGCGGAGAAAAAGTAAGCTCAATGCGTCTCGACATCGTCACCTGCCAGCCGGAGCTGCTAATCAGCCCTTTCGCCGTTTCCATCGTGAAGCGGGCTCAGGAAAAAGGGCTGGCCGAAATCCACGTCCACGACCTGCGCCGCTTTGCCATCAACAAGCACGGCCAGATCGACGACTATGTATTCGGTGGCGGGGCCGGCATGGTGTTGCGGGTTGAGCCGATTGCGGCCTGCCTGGATGAGCTACTGGCGCAGCGCTCCTACGATGCCGTCATCTACATGACGCCCGATGGGGAAACGCTACGGCAGCCGCTGGTCAACCGATTTTCGCTGGCCGGCAACCTGCTCATTCTGTGCGGCCACTACAAAGGGGTCGATGAGCGGATCCGCAAGGCCTATATCACCCATGAAATCAGCGTGGGCGACTATGTGCTGAGCGGGGGCGAACTAGGCGCGGCTATTCTGGTAGACGCCGTAGTGCGGCTGTTACCCGGCGTACTCGGCAACGAGGAATCGGCACTCAGCGACTCATTTCAGGATGACCTGCTGGCCCCGCCGGTATATACCCGGCCGGCTGAGTGGCGGGGCGAAAAGGTGCCCGATATTCTACTGTCCGGCAATACGCCGCTGGTAGATGTCTGGCGCCACGAACAGGCCTTGGAACGGACGCGTCAGCGCCGACCCGACCTGCTGAATGAATAAATTGTTAACTGGTTCGGGGGCTGATTGTTGGTTTTTGCGCCGTAGAGCCATACCTAGCCCGCAAATCAGTAAGTGAACAGTTCCATTCATTTGTAATCATCAAAACAGAGCGCTATATTTGCGCCTCTTTAAGCGAAACCCCTTGGGCGGCGGCGCCGTCCTTTTTTTTAGTTTTTCCAGCCATGAGCGTATTACTCGATTTTATCCAGCAGGAGTCCCAGGAGCGCCGCGCCAGCTTCCCTGTTTTCGCCGCCGGCGACACCGTCAACGTCCACGTGAAGATTCGCGAGGGCAACAAGGAGCGCGTTCAGCAGTTCCAGGGTGTTGTGATTCAGCGCAAAAACGCCAGCACCAACGGCGAAACCTTCACCGTGCGTAAAATCTCGAACCAGATTGGTACCGAGCGTATCTTCCCCCTGCTGTCGCCCAACATCGATAAAATCGAGCTGGTGCGTCGCGGTAAGGTACGTCGTGCCCGTCTGTTCTACCTGCGTGGCCTGTCGGGCAAAGCAGCCAAGATCAAAGAGCGTCGCGGTTAGGCCTTCGCCTCACCCCATCATACAAAAGCCGGCTTCCTTACGGGAGCCGGCTTTTGCGTGTTTACGACAGAATTGGAATCCGCTGGGCTAGTTGCCGTTTTGCAGCCCATCTTCGGTAGAAGTGCTGGGGTGCTGCACCTGCTTGGCCGCAGCCAACAGCGCTTCGCCGAGCTGCTCAACGCGGGGCTTGGTATTGCCTTCAGCGAATACGGCAGCCTTCAGAGTGTTTTCGCCCAAACGAGTGAGCAGACGACCAATAACGTCCTTATCGAGCGTGCCGGAACCAAAATGGGCTTTCAGATCCTGTAGGTCGACTACTATCTGGTGCATCTCGGGGTTGTTGGCATCCTTAATATCCTGAATCCAGCGCTGTAGCGTGTTATCGAGGCCAGCGCGGGTGGCTTCTTCCTGCAGATTACCGGTGAGCAGCGTAGTGGCGGCGTCGAGATGAACTTGGTTTTGAACTTCGGTCTTTTCCATGAATGCGGAATTTTGGCGGTGAGATAGAGCGTGTACTCTGCATAGCCTAACGGCCCCGACGCGGTGGGGTTATCTGCGGCGCACCTTTTCCGGGCCGAAGACGTACTTTCGCTGCGCATTTGCCTCTCCCCTGTTCCCGCTTTATGAAAAGAATAGTAACCGGCTTCGTACTGGCCGCCTTGCCTTATCTGACGTTTGCCCAGCAAGCCGCTGTTTCTGCTTCCTGGCAACAGCAGGTAACGTATTCGATAGATGTTACGCTCGACGACCGGCAGCACGAGCTGAAGGGGACGGAGGAGTTGCAGTACACCAATAATTCGCCCGACCAGCTCACGTTTATCTGGTTTCACCTCTGGCCCAACGCTTACCGCGACAACACCACCGCTTTTGCCAAGCAGCAGCTTCGCAACGGCAACCGCAAGTTCCAGTTTGCGAAAGCCGCGCAGCGCGGCTACATCGACCAGCTTGACTTCAAGGTGAATGGCCAGAGTGCCCAGCTGGCCTACGACCCCGAAAACCCGGATATGGCCCAGCTGATTCTGCCCCAGCCGCTGGCTCCGGGCGCGAAGGCCACTATTTCTACGCCTTTCCACGTTAAGATTCCTGATTCATTTTCCCGTTTCGGGCACGTCGAGCAGTCATACCAAGTGACGCAATGGTATCCTAAGCCGGCCGTATACGACCGCAAAGGCTGGCACCAGATGCCCTACCTCGACCAGGGCGAGTTCTATTCTGAGTTTGGCTCCTTCGACGTGCGCATTACGCTGCCCGCCAACTATACTGTGGGCGCTACCGGCGTACTGCAAAATCCCGATGAGCAACAGCGCCTGGATCAGCTGGCAGCAGCCACGGCCCTGAAAAAAACCAAGGCCGACTTCGGCGAAGATTTGTCGTTTCCAGCATCTTCCTCGGAGGTAAAAACGCTGCGCTACGTGCAGGACCGCGTACACGACTTCGCCTGGTTTGCCGACAAGCGCTTTAATGTGCTAAAAGGCGGCGTTACGCTGCCTTCCGGCCGTCAGGTGACCTCTTGGGTCCTGTTTACAAACGCTGACTCGGAGAAGTGGATAAAAGGCCTACAGGACGTAAATGAAGCGCTTACCTACTATTCCCAGTGGGTAGGCGAATATCCTTATGCTGCCGCTACAGCCGTCGACGGGGCCCTTAGCGCGGGCTCGGGTATGGAGTACCCCATGGTGACCGTGACAATGCCGGCGGCCATCGTGCACGAGGTAGGTCACAACTGGTTTTACGGCATCTTGGGCTCCAACGAGCGGGAGCATGCCTGGCTCGACGAAGGTGTAAACTCGTACATCGAAAACCGCATAACGGAGCGCGAAGACCCGCAGGCCGGGCAGTTTAAAGGCCTGCTCAAGTCGAAGTTTTCGGGCGCTGTCGGAGTGGAAGGCTTATCCGCGTCGGCCCTGAATCAAGTGCCCTACCAAGCCGTGGCCAGCCGCGGACTCGATCAAGCCGTGGGCGGCGTGCGGGCCGACCGCTATGGCAAGCTGAACTACGGTATCATCGTGTATTCGCAAACAGCAGCGGCCCTGAAATACCTGGCGGGCTATCTGGGGCAAGAGCGCTTCGATAAGGCCATGCGCACCTACTACGACACGTGGCAATTTCGGCATCCGTACCCCGAGGATATGCAAGCCGTGTTCGAAATGTCGACTGGCCAGCCGCTCGACTGGTTTTTCAAGGATATGCTGCTCAATACCTATCGTTACGACGCGGCCTTATCGGATATACAGCTGACCGACACGGAGGTAAAAGTACTGGTGCGCAATGATTCGCCTGCTCCCTTTGCCGTGCCCGTCAGCACAGTAGATGCGCAGGGCAAAGTGCTGGAAACTCAGTGGACCACCCTGATCGGCACCGAGGATGAGCAGGACGAAGCTCAGCTTAACTTCCGCAGAGAAGGCGTGACGGCCGTGGTAGTTGACGCGGAGTACCTCACGCCCCAGCTCAACCGCCGCGACGACCGCATGAAGCTAACTGGCTCCTTTCGGCGCTTAGAGCCCCTGCGCATTAAGCCGCTGATCAGCATCGAGCGTTGGGACCGGTCGACCATCAACTGGGTGCCAGTTATTGGAGCCAATACATCCGATAAATTCATGCTTGGCGCGGCTTTTTATAACAGCCCGGTACAGAACAAGAACCTGAATTTTCTGGCCATGCCCATGTACAGCTTCCGGCGCAACGAGCTCAATGGTATTGCCAACGTCAACGTGAGTGTGCTACCAGGCTCCGTGGCCCGGCAAATTGTTACGGGCCTGACCGTGCAACGCTTTGAGCGCTACCTCAAGGTAGAGCCCAGCATAACTGTTGTGTTGCCCAAATCGGCGCACAGCGGCCCCCAGCACACCGTACGCCTGGCCAATACCGCTATTAAAGATCAGGACCGGGACAACGAGACGACCAGCATCCAGACGGGCGAGTACGACGTGACGGGCGGCAATGCCTTGCAAAAATGGGCCGCGCACGTGGAGCTCAACCAGCTGACTTCCGTGATTTCGCAGGAAACCAACTCCGCCCAAGCCACGCTGCTGCGGGCTTTCGCTACGTATCAGCGGTATTATTCGCCTAAGAAACGGGTATCGGTACGCTTGTTTGGTGGGCGGTTTCTGAAAAGTTCTTCTGATTTCGTCATGGGCCTGAGCGGCAGCCCTGACTACCGCCGCCAAACGGCTTTCCTCGACCGGCAGCAGATTTCCCACGCCTTCACCGCCCAGTCGCACCAAACGGATGACCGGGATGGCGCCTTCAAAGCCTTTGTGCCAGTATTCAGCCAAAAATGGCTCAGCACCCTCAACCTGCAAGCCGATCTGCCGGTGACGCGCCTGGCTGTATTCGCCGACTTGGGCGCTACCGACGAGCAAGTGCAGCTCGAAGGAAAATCGAGTAGTCAGCGGGTATTCTACGATGCGGGCTTGGTGATACCCGTGATTCCGGATATCTTTCAACTGTATGTTCCGGTAGCGGGGTCAAACTACCAGAACGGCCTCCCCAGCAGCCGTAAGAATTTCACCGACCAGATTCGATTCGTGCTTCACCTGGAGCAGCTGAATCCGTTCCGGCAGCTCAATCAACTACTAGCGCAGTAACTTCTCGCCTATGCGGCTTGCCTTCGGGATAACGGCTTTGAGCTTGTGTAGTGTGGGCATGATCGGCTGTCAGACTGATTATGCTCACCTACCTACGTTTTCGACCGAGCGCAAGCTGCTACAGGTAGTAGTGGAAGTGCCAGCGGGCACCAACCGGGCCCAGCGCTACGACCCCGCCAAGAAAGCCTTCCATCCGGTGCGTCGCGCCGGCCTCGACCATATCGTGGAGTTTTTGCCTTGCCCCGGTAATCAGGGCTTCATTCCGGGCACTCGCACCGAAGGCACTGGCCTGCCCCTGCAAGCCCTCATCTTGGCCGAAACCCAGGCGGAAGGTACAGTAATGGAAATTTTGCCTATTGGCCTGCTGACCTTAGATGATAATGGCACCATGCAGCAAGTAGTGGTGGCTGTACCGGCCCGGCCAAGTCAGCAAATCCTGCCGGGCATTACTTCCTGGAAATCCCTTACCAAGCAATATCCCAGCGCCCGCGAGATGGTGGGACAATGGTTTCAGCACCAGGGCCGGTTAGGTGAAGTTCGGCTCGTGGGCTGGAAAGACGAGAAGGCTGCTGATCAGCAAGTGCGTTTAGCCATGAAATAAGCTCACGTATACTGTAGTACTGTAGGAATGGCGCATAAAAAAAGCCCGGTCAATTGCTTGACCGGGCTTTTTTATGGAGTAGTTACAAGAACTACTCAATCTTGTTCATACGCTCCTTTACAGCCTCCAGCGCTACGCGCATGTTAACAATGTCGGCGCGAGCAGCTTCCTGCTCTTTCAGGTTCGAGTCGATCAGGTTGTTATACTGCAGCAATTCGGCGGCGTTCTGGGCCAGCTGCTGCTGAATTTCCTGCTTCTTCAGCTTGTTCTTCTCAATGTCCTTCTTGATGGCGTCAGCTTTGTTGATAACGGCCATGTGGTTGTTCTGCGAAGAAACCAGTGCTTTTTCAGCTTCCGAGACCTGTACGGCCAAGTCTTCACGGTAGAGCATGCGGGCAAAATCCTTCAGGTATTTCTCCGACGCTTTCCACTGCACGGGCGTAGCATCCTTGCTCAAGTAAGCGTTGCCCAAGTCGATAGACCACCATACGGTCGTGCCGGTGGGCGTAGCATCTACTTTGCTGATCATGCGGATCGGCGTCTTGGAAATATCTTCGATGACAACATTGTCCATCGTGTATACCCCTTTATCGGACTTGAACTTGCTGCCGAACTTTTCGCTCAGCTGCTTTTGCCACGATTCGTCAACCCGCTTGCTATCCAGCTGGATAGTCACGCGCTGTCCTTTACGAGGAATGCCCTTGATGGCCATGTCTGTTTCATCTACGGGCGATTTCTGCGCGTAGCCAGTTACCGACAGCAAGAGCATCAGTAGCAGAGAGAGGAGTACGCCTGGTTTCATATGAAATGAAGTAGTTAGAAAAGAAAGAGATTACAAAAGGTGGGGTTGGTTCCGGCGTAGGAATCCAACTCACCAAATTTAACCAGACTACCCTGATGTTGACGCACTGTACCTGGATTTTTTTCGACAAATATTCATTTTATTAGATAGAGCCTATCAACTATTGCAATAATTCAAAATACATGCTTTTAAACGAGGAATTAGAAAACTCACCTCCGTAAGCAGAACCTGCGTAACGTAGTTTGGAAATCAAAACAAAAGAACTTATCACCGGTTCAGAACGACTATGAAAGTAACTGTCTGCCGGACCGAGCACTTTAATGCTGCTCACCGCCTGCACAACCCAGCCTGGAGCGACGAAAAAAATGCGCAGGTATTCGGCAAGTGCAATAACCCTCATTATCACGGCCATAACTACGAGCTGACGATTCGCCTCACGGGCGAAGTCGATCCGGCAACGGGTTACGTATATGACCTCAAGCGCTTGAGTGACCTCATCAAGCACGAGATTCTGGATACCTTTGACCACCGGAACCTGAATCTGGACACCGAGGACTTTCGGGCGCTCAACCCTACCGCCGAAAATATTGCTGTCGTGATTTGGAACCGGCTGCGGACTCACGTGGAGCCGCATCTGACCTTGTCGGTCACGCTGTATGAGACTGCCCGCAATTTTGTTGAATACCATGGATAATTCCGTGCCTGCGGCTGCCGCCGCGCACCGCTTTGGGCCCGCCGACGCCCATCTGTCGCCGGACCTGCGCACTCCTCTTCGCCCGGATGCTTTTGCGTTGTCGGATGAGGAAAAAATTGCTGGCATCGCCGGACACTTTCACGAAATCATGCAGCTGCTGGGCCTCGACCTTACCGACGACAGCCTGCAGGGCACGCCCCGCCGCGTGGCCAAAATGTACGTGCAGGAATGGTTTCGGGGCCTCGACCCCAAGCACCGGCCCGATGTGAAGCTGTTTGAAAACCGCTATGGCTACCAGCAGATGCTCGTGGAGCGCGACATTACGGTGTTTTCGTGCTGTGAGCACCACTTCGTACCGATTATGGGTAAGGCGCACGTTGCATATCTCCCCGAAGAGCACGTCGTAGGCTTGTCGAAGCTCAACCGGGTTGTGCAGTACTATGCTCGCCGGCCGCAGGTACAGGAACGGCTTACCCGCCAGATTGCCGAAGAGCTGAAAAACTCACTGCGCACCGAAAATGTGGCCGTGCTCATCGAAGCCGACCACTTGTGCGTGATGAGTCGGGGCGTAAACGACACGGGCAGCAGCACGCTAACAGCCGAGTACGGGGGTATCTTCAAAGAAGATCAGGCGTTGCGGGCCGAATTTTTGCGCTTCATTGGGAAATGAAAATGAGCGCCTGTTCGCTATTAGGTAGTAGCTTGCGGCCTGTTTTCTACCTACTTCGCTACGAAACCGCCACTTGCTGGTAGCCACTCGCCGACAGCACTCCCGAAAATGTCCCGAAAAGTTCTTATCACCGGTGGTACTGGCCTGATTGGCACCCGCCTGGCCGACATGCTTATTGATGCCGGCTACGAAGTGGCTATTCTGAGCCGCCAACCCAGCCAGAGCCGCTACCGCAGCTTCCGCTGGGACCCCAGTGCGGGCACTATCGACGAAGCAGCCGTGCCCTACGCCGATTATATTATCAATCTGGCGGGCTCCAGCGTGGCGGATGGCAAGTGGACTACTGAGCGTAAGCGCGACATTCTGACCAGCCGGCTGCAGGGTACCAGTCTGATAGCACGGGAGCTGGCGAAGAATAACCAGCACGTGCGCACGTTCCTGTCGGCCTCGGCCATTGGGATCTACGGCGACAGTGGCGACCAACTGGTGACAGAAGAAACCCCGCCCGCTTCAGCCAGTGACTTTCTGGTGGCCGTGTCGCAGCAGTGGGAGAAAGCCGGGCAGCAGGTCCAGGCGTTAGGAATCCGGACGGTGCTGATGCGCATTGGCATTGTGCTGAGCACGGAAGGTGGAGCGCTGGTACCGCTGGCGCGCACGGTGAAAATGATGGCTGGTGCTCCGCTGGGCTCGGGCCGGCAGTTCATGTCCTGGATTCACCTCGACGATTTGTGCCGCTTGTTCATTCAAGTGTTGGAAGATGCCCGCTGGCAGGGCACTTACAACGCCGTGGCTCCCAATCCGGTAACCAACCAGGAGTTTACCGAGACACTGGCCGAGGTGATGCACCGGCCGCTAGTGCTCCCCAAAGTTCCCGCTTTCGGCCTCAAGCTGATGATGGGCGAGATGAGTGAAATCGTGCTGGGCTCCCAGCGCGTAAGTGCTGATAAGGTGCTAAAAACTGGTTTTCAGTTCGAATACCCACAGCTGAAGGCGGCCCTTGAGTCGTTTTATGGGGACGAGTAATGAGAATTGGTACTAGCCTCGTAGTGATACTACTGGCTCAAGCCTGCAGCCAGCCCTCGGACCAGCTGGCACTGCCGGCCGCTGGCTCTTACATCGGCTTAGAAAGCATGGGGTCGAGTCGTGATGACATTACGCCCGATGACACCACAGACCATTGGTACCACGAAAATAGGTTGACTTTCCGGGGCGACTCCGCTTTTTTGGAACAAGTCCCCGTTGTTGTTAAAGAGCAGGAAAAGTCGTATTCGGCGTCCGATGGTGGGTTTTACAGCTTTCGAGGCAAGATTAGCCAATACCGTGATTCACTCGTTGCTCACTTTCTGCTAGTCAACCACGACTACGTACTGATTGGTTATCATATGGTAAACCCAGCAGACAGTGCGTCATCGTTGAGCTTCGAAGAAAAGCTGAAGCGCGGTATGCTGGTACTTGATTCCGGTGCGTTCCGGGAGTCGTATCGGGTAATGGTCTATCCAGACCGGCTGATCATGGACAGCGTAGCTTATCAACGAAAAAACTAGTAGTGGTTACTACCATCGGATACGCGGTAGCTCACTACACTCAAAAACAGCTGTGTTGGTTTCGGGTACTGAGTGCTGCTACAGCTTCAAGCTATCCGGTAAGGTCGCACCCTCGCTATTCAACTGCTCCAGCAGATTATCGGTAGCAATGGTATCCACTGCCTCTACCCGGCGGCGGCGCGGCTCCGACTCGGATACACAGATGTACTTTTTGCTGATTTTGCTGGTGGGCTTCGGGAACGGACCCATCGTAATATCGAGGTCTTTATCCTGATATAGCTTCTCCATGTAGGTGCCGTAGATGGGTAGTGCCATCCGCCCACCTTCGCCCTGCTGCGAGCCCACGAAGTGAATGCTACGGTCTTCGCCGCCCACCCAAACGCCTGTTACGAGCTCTTTGGTGACGCCCATATACCAGCCGTCGGAATAGTTGGAAGTGGTGCCGGTCTTGCCGCCAATCTGGTTGTTGTTGTCCCAGAGGTCATACTCCCACAGGGCTTGGGAAGTGCCGCCGGGCTCGTCCATGCCGCCGCGCAGCATATAGAGCATCAACCAGGCCGTTTCGGAAGGAATTACGCGCTTCTGCTTGGGGTCGAACTGGTGAATGACGTTGCCGTTGCGGTCCTCGATGCGGGTAATGAACTGCGGCTCGCTCTGGAAACCGTTGTTGACGAAAGTGCTGTAGGCATCCACCATTTCGTACACGTTCACGTCGCCGCCCGAACCCAGGCCAATGCTGGGCACTGAGAGTAGCGGGCTCGTAATACCCACGTTGTGGGCGTACTTGACGACGTTGCTCCAGCCTACTTTCTCGGTCAGCTGGGCCGTAACGGAGTTGACGGAACGCGCCATGGCGTGGCGGAGCGTCATGTTGATGCCCGTATATTCGCGGGTCACGTTGTCGGGCTTCCACTCCATGGGCTGGCCGTTTTCCACGTAGTTGATGGTCACGCGCTGGTCCCTGATTCGGTCGCAGGGCGTGTAGCCGTTGTCGAGGGCCGTGAGGTAGACGAAGGGCTTGAAGGTGGAGCCCGCCTGCCGCCGGCCCTGCTTAACGTGGTCGTACTTGAAGAAGCGGAAATTGATACCGCCCACCCAGGCTTTCACGTGGCCCGTGAAGGGGTCCATCGTCATCATGCCCGCGTGCAGAAAGTGCTTGTAGTAGGCCAGCGAGTCGAGGGGGGACAAAACCAGGGTGGTGTCGCCGTCGCCTTTCCAGGTAAATACCTTCATGGGGCGCTTGGCGTGCAGGGCCGAATCGAGGCGGGCGGGCTGGCCCTGGTAGCGGGCGGCCAGGATTTTGTACTGGTCGGTGCGCTTCATCTGGGTTTCGATGAAGTTAGGAATTTCCTTGCCCTCATCGTCTACCCAGGGGTTGCCGCCCCGGTTTTTCCAGAAGCGGTCGAACTGCTGCTGGAGGTTTTTCATGCGGTTCTGCACGGCATCCTCGGCGTGCTGCTGCATGCGCGAGTCGATGGTGGTGTAGATTTTCAGGCCGTCGCGGTACATATCGTAGCCGTTGGCCTCGCACCACTTGTTCACGAACTGGCTGACCGCGCCCCGGAAATAGGTGTCGGGGCCATCGATGTGCTTTTCGACGCGGTAGTGCAGCACGATAGGGCGCTGCTGAATCGAGTCGGCGGCTTTGGCGGTGAGCACCTGGGCCTGGCCCATGCGCCCGAGCACCAGATTGCGGCGCTTGAGGGCCGTTTCGGGGTGGAAGCGCGGGTTGAAAGCCGTCGGGTTGTTCAGCATCCCGACCAGCATGGCGGCCTGTTCGGCGTTGAGGCTGTCGGGGGAGGTATTGAAGAAGGTTTTGGCCGCTACTTTAATACCGAAGGCTTGGGAGCCGTATTCAACGGTATTGAGGTACATCCGCAGAATTTCCTCCTTGGTGTAGCGCTTCTCCAGCTCCACGGCCGTGAGCCACTCCTTGGTTTTGCTGATGAGTGTGCTGACGATGGGAATATAGCCGAGCAGGCCTCGGTCGCCGCGCCGGATTTTGTAGAGGTTTTTGGCCAGCTGCTGCGTGATGGTGGAGCCGCCGCCGTTGCGGCCACCACCGGCCACGGCCCGCGCCAGGGCCGTGAGGTCGATGCCGGAATGCTCGTAGAACCGGATATCTTCGGTGGCAATCAGGGCCTTGATGAGCAGAGGCGAAATCTTGCTGAAGGGAACCGGCGAGCGATTTTCGCGGAAGTATTTGCCCAGCAGCACGCCATCGGCGGTGTACAGCTCGGAGGCCTGTTCCACCTTCGGGCTTTCCATTTCCTCCAGGCTCGGCGACTTGCCAAACAGGAACAGGAAGTTGCTTTTCACCAGAATCGGGTAGAGCAGAAAAACGCCGACGCCGATTACGAAAAGCCCCCAAACGGTACGCGCCACGATGTTGGGCCAGCGGCGCGGGGGGCGGGAAGCAGCAGCGGTTTTCGGTTGTTCGGAAGCGGACATTCGGGACGGATAGAGGCAGAAGGAGCCTGGGCTCCCGGCAACTGAAGTAGCAAATATACCAGTTAGGCGCGGCCCCGTATGCGTCGGGGCAGTGCCGGCGTAGTATTTGCCCGATTTCAGCTCGCTCCTGCCCCCGGGCGCTGCTTGCGGCTTTGCCAGGTAGCCAGCACAATCAGCAGGCCTTTGCCCGAATCGAGCAGCAGATTATCTACCCGGTCATAGCTGACGTACAGGCCCAGGCCGATGCCAATCCACCAGAAGCCGAGCAGGTAGCACAGCGTATGGTAGTGAGCCGCCCGCCGCCACACCTGCCACAGCGCCGTAGCATCGACGAGCGACACGAACAGCAGCAGCCACGCCAGCGCATAGCCCATAAACCGCGTATCGGCGTTGACCCCCACCCCGAATTTAGCCAGCAGCAGATCAGGTGCCAGGAAGCCGCCGACGGTGAGTACCAACTCGATGAGCAGGGCGAGAAGCAACAGAATAAGCAACGAAGTACGGGCCATGCAAAGCAGCTACGCCTACCACCTACGTTAGCGGCTGGGTAGGCAAGCTAAGGAAAATGTGCTGTTGGGGCGGCTGGGGCATGCTGGCTGGTGTCCGATTGCCGGGCCGTCTCACTCGCCCGCCCAGAGGGCCCGGAAGGTGGGAGCAGTGGCATAGCAGACTGTCGGGCCAGCGGGGCGAACGGCTTTTACCTGTTGCCCGCGAATGGTAATCGAATCGGTGCCGGTCATCATGCGCTCGGCACGGTCCAGCTCATCCCACACGGCATCGGCAAAAGCCAGCAACCCAAAGCCGCCCGCCCGGAGCATGCGGTGGTAGGTGAGCCACACCAGCAGCGTGGTGCCCAGCAGCAACAAGCGGTACGCCAGCCGAATCGTCCAGCTGAGCAGGCCAGACCGGTCCCGTTCGAGCTGCCGCAGGCTGAAGCACTGGAAGTTGATGTGCATTTCCTCGGCCTGCATAATACGGCGGCAAATCTGCTGGAGAAGCCCCGAAAACGTGGCTTGGAACAGGGCTTTGTAGTATACGGCGGCAATAATTTCGGCCGTGAGCAGCACCCGAATCGTGTGCTCCAGGGTAGCCCACCGGCGTAGGCTCCGGAATATTGCATCGAGCCAGTGGGTGCGCAAGCGCGGTATTTTCTGGCCCTCCATGTACTCGCCCAGCACGCGGGCGTGGCCTTGCTCCTGCTTAATAAAAAGACGGATGGCAGCCGTATACTCAGCATCGCCAACGGCTTTCACCCGCTGGTAGAGGTGCTTGCCTTCTGAGCTTTCCCCTTTCTGAAAGTGCTGCAGCGAGTGCCGCACCTGCCGTTTTTCCCGGTCATTGAGGCGGTAGGGGTCATCCCAACTCAGCTGGTCGAGGTGGTGTTGATTTTGGCGGAAATACGTGGCCCAGTCCTGAAAAGTCATGTGAGAGGTAGTTAGCGGTTGGCAACCGACGGCGTGGTTGCTGCCGGGCGTGCAGCGGCAGGCTGTAGCGGCAAGGCGTTCATAGCGGTGTAAGCCCGGCTGTCGAGGTAGGTCCAGCTTTGCCAGCCGCGGCGCTGCTGGAGCCGTTGGAAGTTGCGCAGCCGGCGGTGCAACCGGTCGTTGGCCACGGCCCAGGACATGGGTTCCCACCGGCCGTTTACCTCCCATAGCAACTCCCGGCCCGGCATGGTAGCGGCCTCCGCGGCCAGCTCGGGCAGCACCCGGTCGGGCATAGCCAGCAGGAAGCCGTAATCGACGCGCTGAAAGCGGGGCTGCAGGTTGTAGTGCGCCATCCAGACTTCCCAGTTGCCGGCGGCCAGTAGCAGCAGCAGCGCGTAGGCAGCCAGCGCGTTGAGGCGAACCAAAGAATAGGCCGAGCGGCGCTGCCAGATTTTCAGCAGAATAGTAGCCAGACCAAAGAAAGTCAGCAGCAGAAAGCCGTAGACACCGATGCGCTTGTAGGCCAGACCGGTGTAGTGGATGTAATAATAGTTGCGCAACGCCACCGAAATAGCCAGCACGGCGTTCTGCACCACCCACACCGTAGCGCCAAGCCGCAGCCACCGCAGGCCAGCGGCGTAGAAGTTAAGATTGCGGCGGAAAAACCACAGCACGATGCCCATAGCCACCAGAATACTCAGAATGAGTACGTAAGTGCCCTCGTGCACAAACTGGGTCATATCGAAGCCGGGCGCGGGGCGGAAGCCAAACCAGATCCAGGTGATGTCGATGAGGTTGACGACCAGCAGCAGCGCATTCACCAGCCCGAACAAGCCCAGCGCCACCAAGTATTCCTTGCGTAGGTCGAGCGCCCGGAAGTCTTTGCGCTGAAAGTCCGGCCGACGCACTCCGAACGACGCTACCCGGTCGCGCTGCCGGCGCACAAACTCCCCGAAGCGCGACTCGTGGTCGGCAAAGAAATGAATGGGCACCACCAGTAGCGTGCCGCCCGTGAGCAGCAGGCCCAGCACGAAAAACAGCAGGTGGGCAAAGGAAATGTTGATCAGCAGCGCGCTTAGCCAGGTAGCTACGGTCTCCAACGCCTGCTCCGCATACGCACTGTAGCGCGGATTTGCCAACGCAAACAGCACGTGAAATACGCCCAGCGTCAGCACCGGCACCACAAGCAGCCGGGCATAAAAGCCCACGCGCCGCGCCTCTGCTCCTACTTGCCGGAGCGGCCGCACCAGCCCCAGCAGTGCCGGCACCACCAGCAGCTGATTGGCCAAGGCCGTAAGCAGCGCGTAGCCCACGAGCTTCAGATGGGGCTGATTGACGTAGCCCAGCACCAAAGCCAAGGACACCACGCAGGCCAGATGCGCGGCAAATGAGCCATACACCGCCACGAATATCCCACTGAGCAGTGCCCCCCCACTCGCCAGCCAGAAGTAGCCGGAGCGCCGCGCGGCGGCAGCTTTGGGAAGGGTAGCCAGCACGGCTGTCAGCACAAACCCCGTGTAGAGCATCATATTGACCCCGGCGCGCTCCTGCCAGAACAGAAAATCGAAGAGCACCGCACCCAGCGGCAGCAGCAGCTTTTGGACGGAAGTAAGCGGAAAACGCATGACTACGGGGAAAGAAGGTGAGTGATTTATAGTCCCAAAAGAACTTTGTATTTCAAAGTAAAAGGGCAAAAAAAAGGCGCTTTACCCACGCAGTAATTTTTCCAGGGCTGTCAGATGCTCCTGAAACGCTTGTTTGCCGCTGGGGCTGGCGGTGTAGGTCGTATTTGGCTTTTTACCCACAAACTGCTTGCTGACTTGCACATAGCCCGCTTTTTCCAGGGCTGCCACGTGGCTGGCAAGGTTGCCGTCGGTCAGGTCGAGGGCCTCTTTGAGCTCCGTGAAGCTCACCGAATCGTTGGCCAGCAGCACGGCCATAACGCCCAGCCGCACCCGGTGGTCGAAGGCCTTGTTGAGGGTATGAATGACGTGCTTCACAGTTGGGGCCGCGCGGCGCGTTCGTAGCGGTTGTACATGAGCAGGCCGTAGCCGATGTGCCCCAATCCGAAGCCCAGAGCGAAAAACAGCAGCCCATAGCCCGGCAGCAGCAAGGCTACCAGCCCTAAGCCGATCTGGGTAAGGCCCAACAGCCGGATTTCGTCGAGGGTGTATTTGCTGGCATTGAGCAGCGCCAACCCGTAGAACAGCAGCATGCCGGGTACGACGAGGCTGGCCACGCCGCGCAGATACAGCGCCAGACAGAACAGACCGCCCGCCACCAGCGGAATAACCAGACTCAGCGCCAGCCGGCGGCCCAGCGTGCTCCAGATCACCTGCCCATCTTGGCGGGCCCGGCGCAGCGTGAAGTAAGTGGCTACCAGCAGCGCGGCGACAATCATGCCGGCGGCCAGCGCCACCAGAAACGGCAGCGCGGCCCGCTGCTCTACGGCCGAGCCTTCGACCAGCCGTACGAAGCCGCCTTCGCCATACTGCTCCCGCAGGTACCAATGACCGGTACCGGCCCCCAGCAGCGCTACCACGCCTGCGCCTACGCCGGACAGACCACTGAGCGACAAAAACCGCGAGGAACGCTCCATAATGGCACGAATCTCAGTAAGCTGGGCAAGCGGATCGGTAGCGGGCTTCATATTTCCAGAGCACTTTGTGTTGCAAAGCTAAATAAAAGAACGGTGCTGCCTATAAGCTTGGCCGAATTTTTTGTGGCTATCGATGTGCCCGGTGGAAAAAGCCTCTCCGAATCTTAATGCAAAGCGCGTGTCCATGCTTCCCATTTCGGGAATTAGCTACTCAAAATGGGGGGCAAAATTCCCGTAAATACTCTCATTACGGCAAACCAGCTGCTTTTTCGCTTGCGTATGTAGGCACAGCTCATTCCACTGCTGTCAGCTATTTTTTCACTCCCCGTATTCTCCGGCCCCATGGTACAACAGCTCCTCTCCACGTATTCTACTATCCGCCGCACGCTGCTGCTGTGGCTTCTCAGCAACTTTGGCGGTACGCTCTGGCTGCTCATCGACTTCTCCCTGGACCGGCTCAACGACTATTCCATTGCGCTTATGGTGGGGCTGGTGGCGGCTATTGTGTCCTTGAGCATCGTGCCGCTGGTGCTGCCATTTTTCGCGCTGATGAGCAGCTACTACTCCGGCTGGTCGCGGCGCAGCATGGCGCTGGCGGGCATTACGGCCTTTTATATTCTGGCAAATCAACTGCTACTGTTGCTCATGCCCATCGATTCACTGAGCAGCTTACTTGCATTGTCGCTGCCCTACCTGGGCGCGGCCCTGCTCACGGTGCTCTGGCTGTATGGCCCGGCCGCCAGCCGCTACAAATCCTGATACACTAGGACTCCGCTGACCTGACACAGGTTTTGTGCGTACTTAGCCGCGTGAAACTTCGCCTTCAGCTATTCGAATTTGAAGACCTGCCCTGGTTTCCGGAAGTAATTCGGGCGGGCATGATGGATTACCTGCGCTTCATGATCAGTGGGCTGCGGATCTACCAGCCTATCGTACCGCTGCTGCGCGAGGCGCTACAGGCAACGGGGCAGCAGCACATAGTGGAGCTGTGCGCGGGCGCGGGCGGCGGCACCGAAGGAGTCGCGCTGGCCCTGCGCCGGCAGCCCGGGCTCCGCCAGCTGCGCGTCACGCTCACCGACCTCTATCCCCAGCCCGAGGCGTGGCAGCTGCTACAGGAGCGTACTGCCGGCGCTATCGGCTACGAAAGCGCGGCGGTGGATGCGCTGGCGGTGCCCGTGGGGCTTGCTGGTTTCCGGACGGTATTCTCCGCTTTCCACCACTTTCCGCCCGCTGCCGCCGAGGCGCTGCTGGCCGATGCCGTGCGGCAAGGCGCGGGTATTGGCGTGTTTGAAGGCGCCGGAAAGCACTGGCACGAAATGCTGCTAGCCTGGACCATATTACCCGTGGCCCAACTGCTGATTACGCCTTTGATTCGCCCTTTCCGGCTCAGCCGCTTGCTTTTCACCTACGTGCTGCCGCTCATTCCGCTGTTCACCATCTGGGACGGCACCGTGTCGATTCTGCGCATGTACCCGCCCGACCAGCTTCTGGCCCTGGCCCGGCTTGCCGACCCGGAGCACCGCTTTCAGTGGCAGGCGGGAAAAGTGCGTCACCGCTGGGGGCCGGAGGTTACGTACCTGGTAGGGTATCCACGCTAAGCTTCGCAAAGGGGGTTGCGGGCGAAAGCCTACATTTGCCGCATGCTGCTTGCCTACCGCCGTGCCCTGCCGTTGTTGCGTATCCCCTTTTCTATCTACCTGATGCCCGTGTACTGGTTTGGCCTGAGTGCCCTGCGCGGCCCGGTAGACGCAGCACGGGCCGTAGGCGTATTCGTGGTGCTGCACCTGCTGGCTTACCCGGCTTCCAACGGCTACAACTCCTACTACGACCGGGACGAGGGCAGCATCGGGGGTCTCAAGCAGCCACCGAAAGTTTCCGAGGAATTAATTCATCTGGTGTGGCTGTTTGATGCGCTGGCGGTGCTGGGCGCGTGGCTGCTGTCGCCACTTTTTGCCGTGCTGGTAGCCGTGTACCTGCTGATTTCAAAAGCCTACAGCTACGAGGGAATCCGGCTCAAAAAGCACCCGTTTCTCAGCACGGCAGTAGTAGTAATTTTTCAAGGCGCTTTCACGTTTCTGATGACGCAGATCGGCGTGGGTGCCTCATTGGCAGCTATTACCGCGCCTACCAACCTGCTGCTGGCCTTGGTTAGCACCCTGTTTTTGTGCGGCTCCTACCCACTGACGCAGGTGTACCAACACCAGGAAGACCGCCAGCGCGGCGACCAGACGCTCAGCCTGTGGCTGGGGCTGCGAGGCACATTCGTTTTTGCCGCCGTGGGCCTGCTACTGGGGGCGGCGCTATTGGCTTTCACGTACTGGCTGCGCGCCGAAACCCGGAATCTGCTGCTTTTTCTGGTGGCTACCGGGCCGGTGGTGTACCTGTTTGCGCGCTGGGCCTGGGCGGTGTGGCACGCCCCCACGGCTGCCGACTACGAGCACACGATGCGTATGAATCAAGTATCGTCGCTGTGCCTGAGCGCGGCATTTGTGGCTATGCTGCTGCTGGCGCGCCTGTAAGCGCTCAACAGCGGACAAGGACACCACGTAAGGCATAAAGCTTACTTTCGAATCCTCGCTATGCGCGTTACCAACCTGATTACGCTGCTTTCTTTGGCAGGTGCCTGCTCCTCCCCCGATGCAGCCCGCACCACCGACACAACGACTTCGGCCCCGATGCCGGAGCCGCCGGACACCACACGTGCCCGCACTGTCACGGCCCAGTCGGATACGCTGAAGGTAGTCCGCCAGCAGCACCCATTTTCCGCTCCCGGTGCGCCCGATGTATTTACGCTGGCGGTGCGTGGCACATCATTGCTCACCGGCGAGGCTACCTTCACTATAACCGATGCGACCGGGCAGGTTATTTTTCGGGAGATGCTGAGTTCGGCCGATCTGGAGGCTTCTATGGTGTATGAGATGAAAACGCCCACCGCTACGCCCGCCAAGCGCGAAGCTTTCATCCGCCGCCGTCTTGACACGTTCTTTGCTGAGCGGAATTTCCATAAGCCCGCGCTGGGACCCCAGGAAACCTACGCGCCCGGCGACCTGGACCGCGCCACCTGGGATGACCTACACCAGCGCCCCGAGGCCGTGAGCTTTCACTACTTGGTCGGAAAAGAGGACAAGCGACGCATCGTTTGGTCGCCGCTCAAAAAGCAAGTGGTCCGCCTCGCCAGCTTCGGCGGCTAGCCGCCTGCGGAGCTTTTCAGCTATTGCCTTCTGCTGCGGCCTGCCGCATAGCCAGCTCCAGTCCTTCGACGAAGGCCGCATAGGGCTGAAACCCACGCGCCAGCAGATAGCCTTGGTCACCGGCCCGCAGAATAGTAGTCGGGAAGCCCTGCACGCCAATGCGGGCCACGGCGGCAAATTCCTGCCGCGTGGCCTGAGCCGTTTCGGGCAGCGCCAGCCGCCGCCGGAACTCGGCTACGTTCAGGCCAAAATCGGCGGCCAGCGGCTCGTAGGTAGCCGGGTCGTTCAGGTTTTGTCCGTCCCGGAAATAGGCCTGCTGAATAGCGTGCGCGAAGCTGGCTGCCTGATGATAAGGGTCGAGCTGGCGGAAAACGGTCAGGGCGCGGCACGGCGGCTCCGAATCCTGCCGGTAGCTGCCTTCGGCTCCCAGCTGCCGGAAAGCCGGCCCAAACGTGACGCCCGCCACTTTTTCTACCTGCTCCAGCGCCCCGCTGATGTATTCCCAGTCGTTGCGGATCGGGCCAGCCTGCGGGCCCGTCACCATGCCCCCACTCAGGGCCGAAACCGTCAGGCGACCCGCAAACTCGTTTTGCACCCGCTCTATCACCGGGCTCATGCCGTAGCACCAGCCGCACAAGGGGTCGAAGATGTAGAGAAGCTCGGGTAGGTCGGTGGGTTGTTCCATGGGGTTGCGGGCAAAGCAGTAAGACTCGCAAAGGAATCAAAAGTTTGAGCCGATTAAAAATGAAAAAGCCAGTGGAAACAGGTTCCACTGGCTTTTGCGGGCTACAGTAAGTCGGCTTAGCCGTTCATCGACAGCAAAAACTCTTCGTTGTCCTTGGTGCCCTTCATGCGGTCTTTCAGGAACTCCATGGCCTCCGAGGCGGTCATGTCGGCCATGAATTTGCGCAGCACCCAAATCCGGTTCAGCTCTTCCTTGCTCATCAGCAGATCTTCGCGGCGGGTACCGGAAGCCGGCACGTCGATGGCCGGGAAAATGCGCTTGTTGGCCAGCTTGCGGTCCAGCTGCAATTCCATGTTGCCGGTGCCTTTGAATTCCTCGAAGATAACCTCGTCCATTTTAGACCCGGTTTCAATGAGGGCCGTGGCAATGATGGTCAGCGAGCCGCCATTTTCCACGTTGCGGGCCGCACCGAAGAAGCGCTTGGGCTTGTGCAGCGCGTTGGCATCCACACCACCCGACAGAATCTTGCCGGAAGCAGGCTGCACCGTGTTATAAGCGCGGGCCAAGCGAGTAATGGAGTCGAGCAGAATTACCACGTCGTGGCCGCACTCCACGAGGCGCTTGGCTTTGTCGAGGGCAATGCTGGCAATTTTCACGTGGCGGTCGGCCGTTTCGTCGAAGGTGGAGCTGAGCACTTCGGCTTTCACCGAGCGGGCCATATCCGTTACTTCCTCCGGGCGCTCATCAATGAGCAAAATGATGAGGTAAACCTCAGGATGATTTTCGGAAATCGAGTTGGCAATTTCCTGCAGCAATACTGTTTTACCCGTTTTGGGCTGCGCCACAATCAGGCCGCGCTGCCCCTTACCGATAGGCGCAAACAGGTCCAGAATGCGGGTGCTCAGCTGGCTCGACTTGGTGGAAAGCTTCAGGCGCTCCTCGGCAAACAGCGGAGTGAGGTTGCTGAATGGGATACGGTCCCGGGCTTCTTCTATCGTGCGGCCATTGATGCCTTCTACGCCCACCAAGGCAAAATACTTTTCGCCTTCGCGCGGTGGCCGAATTGTGCACTTTACCGTGTCGCCGGCTTTGAGCGCAAATTGCTTGATCTGCTGGGGAGCTACATAAATATCGTCGGGCGAGGCGAGGTAGTTGTAGAATGGCGACCGAAGGAAGCCATAGCCGCCATCGGGCATCATTTCCAGCGTGCCCTCACTAGGAAGCACAATGTCTATTTCGTTGCGCGGCCGTTGCGCGGCCTGGTCGCCCTGGCGAGGCTCACCAGCTTGGCGCGCTTCACCGGGTTGCCGCTGCTCGCCGGGCTGCCGCTGTTGCCGCTGCTGGTCGCGGGCCGCAAAACGGTCGTCGCGCCGGCCCTGTTCCCGGCCTTCCCGCTCGGGACGCGGCTCACGCGGCTCGCGGGGCGAGTCGCGCAGGGGCCGGGGCTCACGTGGCTCCCGACCATCACGCGGAACATCATTCCGGTATTCGCGGGGGGCATCGGCCCGCTGCTCCCGGGGTTCGCGCGGCTCGCGGCTTTCGCGGGGCTCCCGAGGCTCGCGGCCACCGTCGCGCTGTAGGCCATTGGGCTGCTCAGGGCGCGGCTCGCGGAAGATAATAGGAGCCGGGGCTGCTACGGTTTCCGGGGCGACGGGTGCGGCGGCTTCAGCTGGTATGGCTACCGCAGCGGCAATAGGCGCATTATCCGGCTCCACAACTTCCACTGCGGACTCAGCTACCGGCGCAGCTTCAGCGCGGCCACGGCCTTCGGAGCGGGTGCGGCGCTCGGGCCGCTGATAGGGCTTGACGGGCCGGCTGTCGCCGTCGATGGTGGCCAGCGGCTCGGCAGCCACCTCCGGTGCGGCAGCCACAGGCTCCGGCACAGCGGGAGCCGGAGTGGCTACGGCGGCGGGAGTCGCTACGGGAGCAGCATTGCCCCGGCGCGGTGGCGTGGTGCGGGGCGCGCGGGAAGCAGGAACGGGCCGGGGCGTAACGGCAACCGAAGCCGGCAGCTCAGTAGCCGGCGCGGCCACGGCCATATCCGAAAAGGCTAGTGGCGCAGGCACGGGTTTCTCGTCCGCCGTTTTCACTTTTCTGGGGAGCTTGTCGGCTGGCGTGATGGCCTGCTGATCCAGAATCTTGTAAATCAGATCCTGTTTGCTGAGTTTCTTGAAGTTACCGACGTTCAGTTCTTCTGCTATTTCCTTCAGTTCGGAAAGCAGACGGTCCTTCAACTCTTCAATATTGTACATACACTAAAACTGGGAGAAAAAACGGGCGGGGCCGAACCGACACAAAGCAACACAAGCCAATCCGGGCACAAAGGGCAACCGCGAGGCGGCGCAAAGCACAGTAAGTACGGGACGAAAAAGGGAAGTAATACGCGGGGGAGGCGCTGGGGATAAATCGGGCCGTGCGCAATAGAACTAACTGCGGACCCGGCATCAGCGGCCGGCTTACTTACGCAATGTTAGCGTAATACGCCCGAACCGCCAAATGAGATACATTTTTTTTAGCGGATTGGTGCGCCGCTATTCCAGGGGCGAAAATGGAGAGGGCCGAAAATGAATACTGCAGCTATCTATTGGCCGATACACTACTGGGCCGCTAGCCCGGGTGCGCCCATCGTGTTGCATTTCGCGGCGGGGCATAACGTGTTTTTATCCGTGGCCCTAGCCAAAAAAACTTACTTTTGCCCTTGTTCAAAACCGCGTTTTCTGCCTTATGCTGCAAGTTTCCGTCCTGAGAGAGAATACCGAGCTGGTCCTGGCGGGCCTGGCCAAAAAGCACTACAAAACGGCGGAAGCCGATGTTGCCGCTATCCTGGAGCTGGATCAGCGCCGCAAGCAGCTGCAAACCGACCACGACCAGGCCCAAGCCGAAGCCAACGACCTGGCCCGCCAGATTGGGGGCCTAATGAAAAGCGGCGACAAAGCCGGGGCCGAGACGCTGAAAGCACGCACCGCCACGCTGAAGCAGCACACCAAAGCGCATTCCGAAGAGCTGGCGCAAGTGGAGGAAGCACTGCAACAGACACTCTATAAGCTGCCTAACCTGCCGCACGGCAGCGTGCCGGAAGGCCGCGTGGCCGCCGACAACGAAGTAGTGCGCGAAGGCGGCACCAAGCCCGAGCTGCCCGCCGATGCCCTCCCCCACTGGGACCTGATTAAGAAGTACGACATTATCGACTTTGAGCTGGGCAACAAGATTACCGGGGCCGGCTTTCCGGTGTATAAGCGCCAGGGAGCCCGCCTTCAGCGCGCCCTCATCAACTTTTTCCTGGACGAGGCCCGCACTGCCGGCTACGACGAAATTCAGCCCCCGATTCTGGTGAATGAGGCCAGCGGCTACGGCACGGGCCAGCTGCCCGATAAAGAAGGCCAGATGTACCACGACAAGCAGGATAATCTGTACCTGATTCCGACTTCGGAGGTACCCATCACAAACCTATATCGGGACGAGATAATAGCGCTCGACCAGCTACCCATCCGCAACACGGGCTACACGCCCTGCTTCCGCCGAGAGGCGGGCTCCTGGGGGGCCGATGTGCGTGGCCTCAACCGCCTGCACCAGTTCGACAAGGTGGAAATAGTCCAGATTACTCAGCCCGAAAACAGCTATGCCGCCTTGGAGGGCATGGTCGCCCACATTGAGGGCCTGCTGCAAAAGCTGGAACTGCCCTACCGCATTCTGCGCCTCTGCGGCGGCGACATGGGCTTCACCTCGGCCCTGACGTTTGACCTGGAAGTGTGGAGCGCGGCCCAGGCCCGTTGGCTGGAAGTTAGCTCGGCCAGCAACTTTGAAACCTACCAGGCGAACCGCCTCAAGCTGCGCTACCGCGGTGAGGGCAGCAAAACCCAGCTTCTGCACACGCTCAACGGCTCGGCCCTGGCCCTACCGCGCATCGTGGCCGCCTTGCTGGAAAACAACCAGACGGCCGACGGCATCCGGCTGCCGGAAGTGCTGCATGCTTACTGCGGATTTGAGAAGATTGGGTAGCCTACTTCTTATGGCAGAAAGCCCGTCTGGAGAATATCCGGGCGGGCTTTCTGTCTTTTGGGCAGTAGCGTCGGTTGAGCTAGTATTCCGCCATCTGACTATCCACGTAGCACCACGCCCACTGTTCGCCCGGCTCATCCGATATCACTACCGGATGCTGAGTGACCTGAAAATGCTGGGTGGCGTGCTTGTTCTTGGACGAGTCGCAGCAGCCGACATGGCCGCAGCTCTGACACACGCGCAAGCGCAGCCACTTGTCGCCGAGGGCCACGCATTCGGGGCAGTTGTAGGCAGTGGCCGTAATCAGCGTTTCTACGACCTGGAGGTGTTCACACATTGCAATGGCTAGCGGCTTCAGGAGGAAGGATTTTCGGTTTCGGGCAGCAATTGGGTCACGATGCGCAGGCTGCTGAGCAGGGTTTTCTGCACCGGGCATTTCTGCGAAATAGCTTCCAGGCGCTGGCGCTGCTCCTCGGTGAGCGGGCCGATAAGCCGAAGCTCTTTCTGCACTTCTTCCAGCATCTGGCCCGGTTGCTCGCACTGCTGGCAGTCCTGCTCGTGCACGCGCTGGTGGCTCAGCCGCACTTCGATGCCGTGGAGGGGCCACTTTTTCTGGGTGGCGTAGAGGCGCAGGGTGATGGCCGTGCAAGCACCCAGGGCCGAAAGCAGCAAATCGTAGGGCGTAGGCCCCCGGTCCTGGCCCCCACTGGCCACCGGCTCATCCACAAAATAGGTGTGCCGACCCGCTTGCACGTCGGCCAGCAGCGCCTCGGGCCCCACTTTTACGAGTACCGCTTTATCGTTGAATTCCGTCATGGTGCGCAAGCCAAAGGTGTAGGAAGGTTGTACGGTAATTCGTCGCTCAGTATCGCTGAATAAGCCTTAAAAAAACGCATCACGCCTTTACCGCTCTCTTTCGATTCGGTGGCGTACACTGCCGACGGTGGGGATGGGGTCACGCACAGCCGGCGGGGCGCGGTCCTCCGTTAGCGGCCGTCTTGGGCTGGCGGCAGATTCAGATCGAAGCGAATATCACGCATACACTTAAAATGACCTTGCGGACATGTGGCGTAGCCGATTTTGGAACACGGTCGGCACGGCAGTTCTTTCACTTCCAGCACCCGAAACTCGGTGCGGTAGGGATACATGCCAAACTCGGGCACGGTATTGCCCCACACGCTGAAAATCTCCTTTTTGAAGGCGGCGGCAATGTGCATCAGGCCCGTATCGTGGCTCACGACGAGCTGCGACTGCCGCACCAGCGAGGCCGACTGATTCAGGGAGAAATGCCCGCAGGCGTTGTAGATAGTGGTACGCCGGGGCCGGGGCAACGCCCGCGCATCGAAGCGGTAGGGGTCAGCAGGGATAGTAGCGGGAGCCGTGGTGGCGGGCTGGTCGTCGAAGTGCAGCTCGACGATGTGGCCGGTGCTTTCGTCCTCAGGGCCGCCGAGCAGAATAACGGGACGGTTCAGTTGGGCGCACAGCTCAATGATGCGCTCGGTGGGCAGGCGCTTGGTGGCGTGCTGCGCCCCGATGGCAAAAGCCACGTAGCCCCGCTGAAACCCGGCAGGCAAGGTCGCCAGCTCTACTTCGTCGGCTGGGGGAATAAAGTAATCCAGCCCCTGTTTGTCGTCTTTCACGCCCAACGACGCGGCGGCGGCCAGGTAGCGCTCCACGATGTGCACGCGCGGCAGCGTATCCATTTTCAGGTTTACCAACAGCCATTTCTGCCAATTAAGCTTCTCGAAGCTGGCCGACTTCACCCCCAGCCGCAGCTTCAGCAGGCGGGTGCGCAGGTTGTGGTGCAGGTCCACGATGAAGTCGAACTGCTCGTGTCGCAGCTCCGCTACCAGCTCGGCGAGCGAGCCGGTGAGGTAGTGCACCTTGTCGATGTAGGGGTTGGGCTCCACAAGACTGCGGTAGGCGGGCTTGGTACAGAAATGCACCTGCGCGCCGGGCACCTGCTGTTTCAGCGCCCGCACTACGGGCGTAGTAAGCACGATGTCGCCGATGGAGGAAAAGCGCAAAACCAGAATCTTCATACCTGCGGCCTGCTGGTGGGTAGTTGTTTTCGGCACTCAGAAGGTGGTTGGGATTTTTCAAAAACTCCGATTCCGTCCTGCTTCATCTGGCGTCCGCTTACCGAAGCAGGACGCGAAAAGTAAAATCCCAAGCATGTTCTTACCCAAACAGCGAGTCTTTGTACTCCAGCGGCGGCGTGATGGTGGCTTTGCGCTCGGCAAAGTACGTGGCCATCTGCGCGGCAGTCAGGGCGTTGAAAGTCATGTCCTTGGTCAGTCCGCCCTTGCGGCCCATCATTACGCCGTAGCGCATATCGGCGTAGCCATCGGTATGGTGAGCGTCGGGGTTGATGCTGAGCTTGACGCCCTGGTCCAACGCATACCGCACCCAGCGCCAATCCAGGTCGAGACGCCAGGGGTTGGAGTTGATTTCGATGATGACATTATGCTGGGCGCAGGCATCAATCACCGCTTTATGATTGATGGGGTAGCCTTCGCGCCGCAATAGCAGCCGCCCGGTGGGGTGGCCCAACATGGTAGTGTAGGGGTTGGCAATAGCCCGTAAGAGTCGCTCGGTAGCTTTGCGCTCATCCATGCGCAGGTTGCTGTGCACCGAGGCCACAATGAAGTCGAAGCTTTCCAGCACGGCAGGTGCATAGTCCAGCGAACCGTCGCCGAGAATGTCGCTCTCGATGCCCTTGAAGATGCGGAACGGCGCGAGGTCCTGGTTGAGCTGGTCGATTTCGCGCTGCTGCTGGCGCACCCGCTCGGGGTTCAGCCCGTTGGCATAGTGGGCGGCCTGCGAATGGTCGCAGATGCCGAGGTACTCGTAGCCTTTGTCGCGCAGAAACTCGGCCATCTGGCGCAGCGTGTGGTTGCCGTCGGAGTAGGTGCTGTGGTTGTGCAGCGAGCCGCGCAGGTCAGCTTCCTCCAACAGGTCGGGCAGCTGGCCGGCCTGCGCCAGGGCCAGCTCGCCGAGGCCTTCCCGTAGCTCGGGCTCCACATAGTGCAGACCGGCCTTCTCATAAATAGATTTTTCCTGATAAAACGTTTCCTGCTTCAGCAGCTGCCGTAGCGAGGCGAAGCGCCCCGAGGGCTGCGCCAGTGGCTCAGAAAGGTGGGCTTCGGCTGCCGAGAGCAAAAACAGCTGATTGACGAAGTTCTCCTTGCTGACCAGCTGCACTTCCACTTGCACGCCGGAGGCCGTAGCCGTTCCGCGCCAGGCAAACGGGCCCGAGCGCTGCACGTCCGGCGTGAGGCCCGTCAACTGGTTCAGCAATTCGTGGGCCTGCCAGGGCTGGGCCGTAGCAGCCACCAGCACTACCATTTCCACGATTTCGAGCCGGCGCCGCACTTCGCCGGCCACCGCTACGGTATCGGTACGCAGCGCCTCTCGCAGACGAGTGGCCAGATCCTCGGCCAGGGTTTCAGCCTGCGGATACAGGACTTTCCCCTGGCTTTCCTGGTTGAATTCCAGCGCCGCCAGAATAGTTTCCTGCGTTTTCTGCCCGAAACCCTTCAGCTTGCTCACCTCGTCCCGCTCGGCGGCCTCCCGCAGCTGCTCGGGGCTCTCTACGCCCAGTTCCCGCCACAGTACTCTGATTTTTTTTGGGCCGATACCTTTTATACTGAGCATTTCAACCACGCCGGGCGGCGTAATCTCCAGCAGCTTGCGTAGCTCCTCAAACGTGCCGGTGTCGAGCATTTCGGCCACTTTGGCGGCAGCGGTTTTGCTTAGGCCCGTGCGGTCGGGCAGGCCGGTGCGGTCCATATCGGCTACGGGCAGCTCCAGGCGCTCCAGGGTGGCGGCAGTGCCTTCGTACGCACGAATTTTGAACGGATTCTCGTCGTGGAGCTCCATGAGCGACGCGGCGAGACGAAAGGCACGAGTTAGGGCGCGGTTGTCCACTGGGTGATGGGTTGGCAGGTGGTAGCGGCTGGCCGGCGGCGCTTCGGGAGAGGCCCGTGGGCCACCACGAGTGCTCTACCTGCCGAAAACCGAGAAAAGGTGACCCGCCAAAGGTACGGGCCAAAGTTGTACATTCGCTGCTACGGCCCCACACGGGCCTCCGGCTACGTTTTTTCACTTTCGCCCGTTTCTAATGCGCCTGTTTGTTCTGTTGGCTTCTCTGAGTGTCGTGCTGCTGGCCGGCACCTGCAATACCGATACCAAGGCCTCATCGCCCCAGCTTAAGCAGCTGGAAGGCACCTGGCTGCACGCGCAGGAAGAAGACCAGGGCGACGTGCGCGTGTACCGCCCCAACACCTACGCTTTCCCGCCGTCCCGGGGCCGTACGGGCTTCCAGTTCGACCACAACGGGCTATTTACCCAGTATGACATTGCCCCCACTGATGGCCTCGAAGGCCACAAAGGCCAGTGGAAAGCCACCAGCAACACGATGATCCGGATTAGCCTCGACGACAAAAAGGAGCCGGATTATTCCCTCGAAATCGTGTCGCTGGAAAACGGCGTTTTGAAAGTACGGCGCGTGGAGTAAGCCCAGCGTGCAACCTTTGCCCGCACTATAGCATCTGCCCTATATACTCGTTTATAACCGCCACTTTCTCTTGTTATGCGTCCTACTCTTATTCTCTTGTGCTCAATGCTGCTGTTGGGCAGCTGTAAGAAAGAAGCCGATTCGGCGGCTCCCCTCGTTACCCAAACGGTGTTCGACGCCCAGATACTGGGGCGCGGCTGGCTGGAGTCGTGGGAAGAGGAGCAGCCCGGCAGCGGCATCAAGGTATTTCGCCCCGACACCTACGCTTTCCCGGCTTCGTGGCCCCGCACCGGCCTCCGGTTTGATGCCAATGGTGTGTTTACCGGTCGCGGCCCCGGCCCGACCGATGGTATAACCGTGTATCCGGGCCTGTGGTTTACGGAAGACAACAGTACGTTTCGGATCACGCCCAGCGGGGAAAGCACCAGCTACGGGCTCCAGATTATCTCCTTGGAAAAGGACGTGCTGAAACTGCGGCGCATCGAGTAGCCGAACGGAAATCCCGGACAAAAAAGCCCGGCAAAAGATGATCTGAACATTTTTCAGTCTTCTTTTGCCGGGCTTTTCCTTTGCTTTCTGTTTAGTACCCACATGAATTACTGGCTCGTAAAATCAGAACCCAGCGCCTATTCCTGGCTCGACTTCACCCGCGACGGCGGCACCGACTGGACCGGCGTGCGCAACTTTCAGGCCCGCAACTACCTGCAGCAGATGCAGCCCGGTGACCTGGTTTTGTTCTATCACAGCATGACTGAAAAAGCCGTGGTCGGTATTGCCTGCGTGGCCCAGGCCGCCGCCCCCGATGCCACGGCCGAAGCCGGCAGCGGCTGGGTGGCCGTGGCGCTGCTGCCCCAGCAGGCACTGGCCCGTCCTGTGGCGCTGGCCCGCATCAAGCAGGACGACCGGCTCAGCCACATCGGGCTCCTGCGGCAGTCGCGCCTGAGCGTGATGCCGCTGCGGCCCGAGGAGTTTGACGTGCTGCTGGAGCTTGGCAGCTAACGGCCCCAACCGCTGGCCGACAGTGAGTCGATTGGGGAGCAAAGCCTGGCACCGACAGCGGGGAGCCAGGCTTTTTTCGGGCTCCTGAACAGAACCGCCCGCGCTCCGTGTTGTGTGGAAAAGCCACTTTCCCGGCATCTGTTCTGGGGCGGGGCACAACTATGTGTCGGCTTCGCTGTATCTTCCCTGACTGCCGGCCGTCGGCCCCGCGCACCCGACTCGTAGCTTCTATGAAACACACCCTACCTGGTCTTTTCTTACTGCTGGTCCTGGGCCTCTTTCCGGTGTGGGGCCAGGGGCAAAACATTCCGGTAGATGCCCCCAAGCAGCCCGCCCGGCTAGAGCTCGACCTGCGGGCCTCTTCCAGCGACGTGCAGGTGCTAGCGATGCCCGAAGACAGCAGCATTGTGCTGCTGATAGAGCGGGAACCGAAGTTTTCGGGCGGCAGCACGTTCAGCTTCCAAAAGCTGGACCGGCAGCTGCAAACCCGCTGGACCAAGCCGCTGGAGGTGCCCGAACGCTACAACTTCTCTTACATAAGCGGGCAGGGAATGATGGTGTATGCCCTCTTCAAGGATGATTTCCTGAGCAATAAGATGTGGGTAGCGACGCTCAACAGCCGCACCGGCGAAACCCGGACCACTTCCTTCGATACCAAAATCAGCCACGACGTGTATGGCATGAAGGCTTTGGATGGCAATCTGTTCGTCACGGTGCAGATTGAGCAGCATCTGACGGTGCTGCTGCTCAATCTGCGCTCCGGGGAATTCCAGTTTCTGCCGGCCGTGTATGAGCCGCTCGACAGCCAGCTCAGCTTTATGGCCGACTCCGTAGCCAAGCAGATTAAGTTTGTGGTGACGCAGAACAACGGAGTAAAGTCGCGCTTGCAGGTGAAGCAGATTTCGTCCCAGGGCAAGCTCTTACACAGCGAGTTTGTGCAGGCCGAAAGCGACCGTAGCCTGCTCACGGCCCAGCTAAGCCCCGGCGACTCTACCAACCGGCTTATGGCCGGCACCTACACGCTACGGGACATTCGCTATTCGCAGGGCCTGTTTGCCGCCGACCTCACCCAGGGCCAGACACCAACCGGCTCCCGGCCCTCGCTGCGCTTCTACGATTTTCTGAACCTGAAGCACTTTTTCGACTATATGAGCCCCAACCGGCAGGCTCGCCTGCGGCAGCGCGGCGCGCGGCGCCAGGCAGCGGCCCGACAGTTGCGGCTGCGCTACCGCCTACTCATGCACGACCTCATTCCGAGTCCGGAAGGCTACGTGCTGGTAGCGGAGATATACTACCCGCACTACCGGTACGAGAATACCGGCTTCAGCCTGCTCGTGGCCCCGCGCAGCTTCGATGGCTACCGCACCACCCACGCCATTGTGTGCGGCTTTGACCGGCGCGGCAACTTACTCTGGGACAATACCTTCGTGGTGAAAAACATGGTGCGCTACAACTTGGAGGAAACAGTACATATCCGGCCGCTGGCAGATGGCAAACGCTTCGTTCTCACCTACCTCGACGACCACCGCATCTACTACAAAATCATGGAGGGAGCTCAGCCTTCGCCCAATGATCTGCAGGTGCCCGTGCTGACGACCTTCACCCCTGGGCTGAAAGAAAAATCGGTGGATACTTCTCACACCGACATGCAAGCGTGGTATGGCAGCCGCTTCCTGGCCTTCGGCTACCAGCACGTGCGGGGCGTCAACTGGAACGGCCGGGAGGTGTTCTTCATCAACACCGTGGATTTTGAGTAACCCCCAACGGTTCGGCCAACGGTGCGTATGGGAAAGGCAGTTTGTTCTTTTTGCTCTTCTTTACGCTATGAAAAATCGAATCCTGACCCTGTGGGTGCTGATTACACTCCTGGCCGCCACTAGCTGCCGCACCAGCGGCCCCGGCACTCCCGCCCGCACCGTAGCTGAATTCTTCAGCAAGTATGAAAACCGCTCCGGCTTCAAGGCCACCGACTGGTCGGCGGGACTAACTACGCGCTTATTGCTACTGAAGCTGGGCAACCTGGGCGGCGACAACGAGCTGACCCAAGTCCTTTCGTCGGTGCGCAGCGTGAAAGTGCTGACCTTCTCCCCCACCTCGAACAGTGCAAAGTCGTTGGTGGCTGAAGGCCTGAATAAGGAAGTAGATGGCCTGCTCGCCAATGAGCGGTACTCGCCCCTTCCAGTGGCATCGGAAGCGGGCACCGCCGTGATGCGCTACTCGGCCCGCCAGCAAGGCGACCGGGTGAAGGAAGTGGTAGCCACCGGCAACGTGCAGGGCGCGCCCGAATCGTTCATGCTCGTATCCGTTTCCGGCGACTTCACCCAGAGCCAACTCGACCGCCTGGTCAAATTCCTGCCGGGCGTAGCGGGCGAGCTGGCCAAGTAGAATCCTTGGCTATTGAATCTGTTTAGAAAATCATTCAAACCGTCATGCTTCGACAAGCTCAGCATGACGGTTTGAATGATTTTCTAAACAGCTTCATTGTAACAACCAAAAAGGCCGCTCTGCTGTGCAGGGCGGCCTTTTTGGTGCGTCACTATTTTGCGGTATGCTCATTCAGCCTTAGCCATACTTGCCTGGGAGCAACCGGCTGTGGGCAATACTAGCGGCGCTGCTCGGCCATTAGCCGCTCGATATCGGCCACTTCCAGCGGAATATTCTTCATCAGGTCGTCGTTGCCGGTCTTGGTGATAAGAATATCGTTTTCGAGGCGAATTCCAAGCCCTTCTTCCGGGATATAAATACCCGGCTCGCAGGTGTAGACCATGCCCGGCTCGAAGGCGCGGTACTTGGCTCCCACGTCGTGCACGTCGAGGCCCAGGTAGTGGGAAGTACCGTGCATGAAGTACTTTTTGTAGAGCGGGGCGGCGGGGTCCTGGTTGCGCACGTCGGCTTCGTTGAGCAAATCGAGCCGGATGAGCTCCTGCTCCATGGTGCGGCCTACTTCGGCGTGGTATTCTTCGATATTGTGGCCAGCCATGAGGCGCGACGTGGCGAATTTCATGACCCGCAGCACGGCTTCGTATACATCGCGCTGGCGCTTGGTAAACGTGCCGCTCACGGGGACGGAGCGCGACAGGTCGGCGGCATAGTTGGCGAATTCGGCCCCGAAATCCATCAGAATAACGTCGCCGTCCCGGCATTCCCGGTCGTTGCTGACGTAGTGCAGAATGCAGGCGTTGGCACCCGAGGCCAGAATGCTGCCATAGGCCGGGCCCCGGCTGCGGTTGCGCACAAACTCGTGCAGGATTTCAGCCTCAATCTCGTATTCCCACACGCCGGGCCGGATGAAGCCCAGCAAACGGCGAAACGCTTTTTCGGTGATGTTGGCCGCTTCGCGCATCAGCCGGATTTCCTCGGTACTCTTAATGGCACGCAGCTGGTGCATGATGGGAGCCACCCGCCGGTAGTGGTGCAACGGGTACTGCGCGCGCAGCTTGTTGCCCAGGCGGGCATCCCGCGTTTCGACTTCCACCACGGCCCGAATGTGCTCATTGGAGTTGAGGTACACGTTTTCGGCCTCATTCATCAGCGCCGACAGCACCGACTGGAAAGAGTCGAGCCACAGGATGGTGGGCACGCCCGACTGGGCGCGGGCATCGTCTTTGGTCAGCTTGTAGCCTTCCCACACCAGAATATGGTCGCTGGTTTCTTTCAAAAACAGGATTTCGCGGTAGTGCGGCAGCTTGGCATCGGGGAAAATAACCAGGATGCTCTCTTCCTGATCGACGCCGGACAGGTAGAGCAGGTCGTTGTTCTGGCGGAAAGCCATAGTGCCGTCCGCGTTGGTGGGCATCACGTCGTTGGAATGGAAGATAGCCAGCGAAGCCGGGGGCAGCTGCTGAACGAAGTTGCGCCGATTCTGAATAAACAGCTGCGGATCGATGGGGCCGTAACGCATAGGATGAAGTTGGTGGGCTGGAAATAGACGTGCTGAAAGTGGCTTGGCTGCAAGATAAATAGTTTAGACCTGTTCCTGAATTAGGAACCGATGCTAAAACTTGGCTGTCATGCTGAGCTTGTCGAAGCATCTCGCGTGCACTGGTAAAATAAGTACTACTGCGGTAGAGATGCTTCGACAAGCTCAGCATGACGTTCTGTTTTTTTTGGATGTTTGAGTATTTGGGAACAAGTCTTTTGTGTAGACGGAGCCGGGTGAGCGGGCAGCAGCGGCTTTCTCGGGGTGGGGCTTGAACCTGCGGTGGCGGGCGGTATCTTCGCGCCTCTTCCCTCCCATCTATGCCCTCAGCTCCGCTGCCCGCCCGCCGCGCCGTCCTGCTTATTCAAACCGCTTTTATCGGCGACGTTATCCTGGCCACGGCCTTGCTGGAGCGCCTGCACCAGATGGAGCCCGGCACGCCGGTCGATTTTCTGGTGCGCAAGGGCAATGAGGAGCTGGTAAAAAATCATCCGCACGTGCGGCGAGTATTGGTTTGGGACAAGAAGCAGGAGAAATACCGGGGGCTGTGGTATTTGCTGCAGCAGATTCGGGCGGCCAGTTACCAGCGCGTCATCACGCTGCAGCGCTTCGCCTCCACGGGCTTCCTCACGGCTTTTTCGGGGGCTCCGGAGCGCATTGGCTTCGATAAGAACCCGTTTGCCTTCCGCTTCACCCGCACCACGCCCCACCTGATTGGGGCGGGCGTGCACGAGGTATCGCGCAACCTGCACCTGCTCGACCCCACCTACGACGGGCCGCTTACCTTACCCCGCCTCTACCCCTCGCCCGTCGAGGAGGCTACAGCGGCGGCCTACGCGGCGGCGGGCCCCTATGTGTGCATCGCCCCCACATCGGTGTGGTTTACCAAGCAGTTTCCGCGCGAGCAATGGCTAAAGCTGCTGCGGGCCTTGCCACTCCGCTACACCGTGTATCTGCTGGGCGGCCCGCCCGATGTGGCCGAGTGTGCCCACCTGCTGCAAGCCAGCGGCCGGGCCGGCGTCGTAAACCTGGCGGGCCAGCTCTCGTTGCTGGCGTCGGCGGCCCTGATGCGGGGCGCGGTACTGAACTACGTCAACGATTCGGCGCCGATGCACCTGTGCTCCTCCCAGGATGCTCCGACCTGCGCCGTGTACTGTTCCACGGTACCGTTTTTCGGGTTTGGGCCGCTGAGCTCCTTCTCGCGCATTGTGGAGCTACCCGACGAGCTGGCCTGCCGCCCCTGCGGCCTGCACGGCTACAGCAAATGCCCGCTCACGCATTTCCAGTGCGCCCACGGCATCGAAACCAGCCAGCTGCTGAGTGCCCTGGCCGAGGCCGAGGCGGAAGTGGTGAAATAGTCGGGGGCAGGTTCTGCTTTCACGGCCGTACCGCTCGTACCTTTGCCGGGACTGAAACCAGCGGCCGGAATAGCTGGTTAGTATCTTGTAAGATCTGGCAATGCCAGCATCTTACGCCCTCTACGTTACCAAGATCCCCCCTAATGTCCGATTACGACTTCTACGAGCTGCCCAACGGCATCCGGGTTCTACATAAGCAAGTTTTACACACCAAAATTGCCCACTGCGGCTTTCTGCTCGATATCGGGTCGCGCGACGAGAAGCTGCACCAGCTGGGCCTGGCCCATTTCTGGGAGCACATGGCCTTCAAGGGCACCGAAAAGCGGAAGAGCTTTCACATCCTGAACCGGCTCGAAACCGTGGGCGGAGAGCTGAATGCCTATACGACCAAGGAGAAAATCTGCTTCTACGCGTCGCTGCTCAGCACCCATTTCGAGCGGGCTTTCGAACTGCTGACGGACCTGACGTTCCACTCGGTGTTTCCGGAAAAGGAAATCGAGAAGGAGCGTGGTGTGATTCTGGAGGAAATGAGCATGTACCAGGATGCGCCCGAAGACGCCATCGTGGACGATTTCGACGGCGTTATTTTCCCCAATCATTCCCTGGGCCACAATATTCTGGGCACCCGCGACAGTGTTTCGGGTTTTCAGCAGGCCGATTTCCGGCAGTTTCTGGTCGACAACGTGCGCACCGACCGGCTGGCTTTCAGCTCGGTGAGCAATCTGCCGTTCAAGGAAGTGAAGCGGCTGGCCGACAAATACCTGGCTCCGCTGCCGGCCCGGCTGGGCGCGCGGCCCCGCACGCCGTTCACCGCTTTTCAGCGCATCGACCAGACCGAGCGTAAGCCTATCAATCAGGCGCACTGCATCATCGGCGGACCGGCCTACGCCATCAGCGACCAGCGCCGCATTCCGTTTTTCATGCTGAATAACCTGCTGGGTGGCCCCGGCATGAACTCCCGCCTGAACCTGGCCGTGCGCGAGAAGTATGGCTTGGTGTACACTATCGACTCCACCTACAGCCCCTACACCGACACGGGGTTGTTCGGCATCTACTTCGGGACCGAGAAAAAGCAAGTGGCCCGCACCATTTCGCTGGTCAACAAAGAGCTGAAGCTGCTGCGCGATAAAACCCTGACCACCACGCAGCTGCACGTGGTGAAAGAGCAGCTAATGGGCCAGCTGGCCATGTCGGAGGAAAGCAACAGCGGCATGATGCAGCTGCTGGGCAAAAGCACGCTGGACCTGGGCCGGGTGGAGTCTATTAACGAAGTATTCGCCCAGATCAAGCAGATTACAGCCCCGGAGCTGCGCGACTTGGCCAACGACGTATTGCGCGAAGACAACCTGAGCGTGCTGCAATACCTGCCGGAGTAAGCCTGCATGCCACAGCCGCCAGCCAGTTTTGGGGAAATTGCGGGAATCCGGCCGGGCCACGAGTTTCGTAACCGCCTGGAGCTGTGGGGCGCGGGCGTGCATGGGCAAACCCAGGCCGGAATCAGCGCCCGGGCCGGACGCGGGGCAGAATCCATCGTGGTGTCGGGTGGCTACGAGGATGACCTCGACCTGGGCGCGTGGCTGCTGTACACGGGCAAAGGCGGCCGCAGCAATGAGTCGGGCCGCCAGGTGGCCGACCAGACGCTGACGGGCGCTAATCTGGAGCTGGCCCGCAACCAAGTGCTGGGGCTCCCGGTGCGCGTTACGCGCAAAGTGACGGAAAACGGACTGACGTTTTATCGGTATGGCGGCCTCTACCGCGTGGCCAGCTACTGGCAGGAACAGGGCCGCTCGGGCCATAAAATCTGGCGTTTCCGGCTGGAGCTCCTACCCGAAGAGGTTTTGCCAGCCGCCGAACCGGCTTCTACGGCCTTGCCCGGCGACTTATTCTCCCAGGCTCAGGAACCGGCCCTGCCCTATGGCGCGGCCCCCCGGCAGCTGACAACCACGCTGCGCATCGTTCGCGACACGGCCGTGAGCCGGGCCGTGAAAAACCTCTATGCGTATCGGTGCCAGGTGTGTGCCGTGCAGCTTGCCAGTCCCGCGGGCCTGTATGCCGAAGCGGCCCACGTGCGGCCGTTGGGGGCGCCGCACCACGGCCCCGACGTACTGGGCAACGTGTTGTGCCTCTGCCCCAATCATCACGTGTTGTTCGATCTGGGCAGCTTTGCGGTGCGTAATGACTTTACCCTGCTGGGGCTGAATGGCAAATTGACCTTACACCGGCGGCACGGCCTGGAGCCTCACTTTCTGCACTACCACCGGGAGCATTACTTTCATGCTCCCGGGGCCTACCCTGCGGAACATTAATCTGCGCTGCATGCCTTTCACCCTTGCCCATCCGGCCATTGTTCTTCCCCTGTTAAGACCCCTGCGCCGGCACCTGTCGGCCACGGCGCTTATTCTGGGAGCTATGGCTCCCGATTTCGAATACTTCCTGCGCCTGCGGCCCGATGGTATTTATGGGCACACGCTAGCGGGAATATTCTGGCTGGATATTCCGTTAGTCGTGCTGTTTGCCATGCTGTTTCACCGGCTGGTGAAGCAGCCGCTGATCCATTGCCTGCCGCGCCCCATGCGGCAGCGACTCGTGTGGCCGGCGCGGCAGCCGTGGCCGTGGCGGCGCGCCTTTCGGGCACCGGTGCTGCTGGGGGCATTCGTGGGCACGGTGTCGCATATTCTGTGGGATGCCTTCACCCACGACGATGGCGGCGTAGTGCTGCACTGGCCCTTGCTGATGCAGCCTGTTGCGGTAGGAGCGCTCCACTGGCCCATCTACAAATTTTTGCAGCACGGCAGTACCCTGGCTGGCTTTTTCGGCATTGGCTGGTTTTTGTGGCAGCTACCGGCGCAGGCTGGTCCGGCGCGGCTGCCCCTTCCCGCGCAGCGAACCTTCTGGCTGGCTATTGGCGGAATAGTCCTGCTGCTCTGGGGGCCGTTTATGCTCTATTCGGCGCGCATCTGGCCCTTCGATCTGGCCTCGGTTATCGTGACGGGTATGAGCGCCGGCCTGGTAGGAGTATTGGTAGCAGCGGGCACTATTCGGCGGCGTTTTCTGGCTTCTTGAGCCATCTTTGCAGGCTACACCCTTATTTCCGCCGCGCCGTGCACCCCGACGACCTCCAGAACTACGCCGAAACCCACACCACGCCCGAGCCGGAGCTGCTGCGCCGCCTCAACCGCGAAACCCACGTGCAGGTGCTGGCACCGCGCATGCTGTCGGGCCATTTGCAGGGGCGGGTGCTCAGCATGCTCAGCCACATGATTCGGCCCCGGCGCGTGCTGGAGCTGGGCACTTTCACGGGCTACTCGGCGCTGTGCCTGGCCGAGGGGCTGACGGCAGACGGCGAGCTGCACACGGTGGAGCAAAACCCCGAACAGGAAGACCGCATCAGGCGCTACGTGCGGGAAGCCGGCCTCGCCGGGCGTATTCAGCTCCACATCGGCGATGCCGCCGCCGTGCTGGGCACCCTCACCCAACTCTGGGATTTGGTGTTCATTGATGCCGATAAAATCAATAACGCGCTGTACTATGAGCTGGTGTTGCCCCAGGTGCGGGCGGGGGGCTTCATTTTGATTGATAACGTGCTGTGGAGTGGCAAGGCGTTGCCGTCGTACGCACTGAAGCCTGCCGACAAAGATGCCCACGCCGTGCGGGCATTCAACGATTTGGTGCAGCAGGATGAGCGGGTTGAAAACGTGTTTCTGCCCCTGCGCGACGGACTCCTGCTGGTGCGCAAGCGCTAACTTTTGGGTGGGCATTAAACATTTGCTTCCTCGCCGCGTCTATTGAGCTTCAGGCTCAATAGAATGATGAGAAAAGCAGTAGGCGTTGTTTTGTTTTTTCTGGTTTCGACCTCCTTGTTTGCCCAAACCTACCCTATTTCCGGGCGGGTGGTAGATATCACCGATCAATCGGCCCTCATTGGGGCCAACGTGCTGCTGACGCGGGTGCCTGACTCGCTCAAAACGGGTTCGGCAGTCGATCCGAACGGCCGCTTCGAGCTGGCGGCAGCCCCCGGCCGCTACATCCTGACCGTTTCTTTTTTGGGCTACCAAACCCTGCGGCGGCCCGTGCAGGTAACCTCGGCACCGGTCGCGCTGGGCACGCTGGCCCTGGCTACCAACCAAGTGAAGCTCGGCGGCGTGGAAGTGGTGGGACAAGCTGCCGCCGCCGTCCAGAAAGGCGACACCAGCCAATACGACTCGCGGGCTTTCAAAACCAATGCCGATGCTAACGCCCAGGATTTGATTACCAAAATGCCCGGCGTGGTAGTCACCGATGGGAAAGTGCAGGCTCAGGGCGAGCAGGTGCAGCGTATTCTGGTCGATGGCAAGGAGTTTTTCGGTAGCGACCCGGATGCCGTGCTTAAGAACCTGCCGGCCGAAGCCATCGACAAAATTCAGGTGTACGACCGGCGCAGCGACCAGTCGCAGTTCACGGGTTTCAACGACGGCAACACCGACAAAACCATCAACATCGTAACCAAGCCCAGCTTCCGCAATGGGCAGTTTGGGCGCATCGTGGCGGGCTACGGCCCCGGCGTGGGTGCCGACAAGTACCGCGTCAACGGCAACCTCAACTCGTTTAAGGGAACCCAGCGCTTGTCTATCGTGGCGCAGTCCAATAACGTGAACGAGCAGAATTTCGGTACCGACGACCTGCTCGGCGTTATCGGCACCTCGGCCCAGGGCGGCGGCGGTGCCCGGGGCGCGCAAGGCGCGCAGGGCCGTCAGGGCGGAGGCGGCAACCGGGGCCAGGGCGGCCAGGGAGGCGGCAACGCGGGCAATTTTCTCGTCAATCAGAACAGCGGCATTTCGACCACCCACGCGGTGGGCCTGAACTACTCCAATACCTGGCGCAAAAAAACCGAGGTACAAGCCAGCTACTTCTTCAACCTGAGCGACAACACCGCCACCACTAGCACCAACCGACTCTATAACGTACTGACGCGGGACCGGACGCTTGGCTACGACGAAGTATCGGCAGGCACGGCGCGCAACATCAACAACCGCTTCAACCTGCGGCTGGAGCACAAATTCGACTCGCTGAACTCCATTTTGTGGCAGCCGCGCGTGACGATGCAGCGCAACACGAGCAACAGCGACCTAAACGGCAGCACGTTTCTAAGCGGTTTTTCCGACGTGCCCGACAGCACCCAAAGCGGCAACATTAGTCGGTACAACTCGGCCCAGACGGGCATTACCTTCACCAACCAAGTGCTCTACCGGCACCGTTTTGGCAAGCGCGGCCGCACGTTCTCGCTGGGCCTGAACACGACCTACAACGACCGGAACGCCGACAATTATCTGTATTCCGATAACTTCGACTTCACCACCCGCCCGGAGCCGAGCCTGACCCAAACCAACCAGTACTCCCGCCTCGACCAGATTGGCTGGTCATGGAACGGGGCGGCCAACTACACCGAGCCGCTGAGCCTGAAAAGCCAGCTGCAGCTCAACTATACCATCGGCTACGCGCCCAACGACTCGGACAAAAAGACCTTTAACCTGCTGCCCGAAGAGCAGCGCGAACTGGTGGAGCAGCTCAGCAACGTGTTTACCAGCCGCTACATCACCAATGCCGGCGGCCTGACGTACCGCTACCAGTTTGAGAAGCTGGAATGGGCCGTGGGCACCTCCGTGCAGCACGCCGAGCTGCAAAACGAGCAGGAATTTCCGAGCGTGGCCACCACCAACCGCACCTTTCTGAACGTACTGCCCAACGCGACGCTGCAGTACCGGTTTTCGCGCCAGCAGAACCTGCGCCTGAACTACCAGGCCCGCACCAACAACCCCAGCATCAACCAGCTGCAGGCGGTGGTCAACAACTCCAATCAGCTGCAAATCAGGACCGGCAACCCCGATCTGGCCCAGGAATACTCGCACAACGTGTTTCTGCGCTACTCTTCGTCGCAGCCCGAAACGTCGCGCTCCTTCTTTGCCCTGCTCGGCGGCTCCTACACCAATAATTTCATTGCCAACAGCACGGAAGTGGTGCGCGAATCGACCACCGTGCCGGGTACCAGCGTAGTGGTGCCGGCCGGGGGCACCATTACCCGGCCCATCAATCTGAACGAGCAGTACTCGCTGCGCTCCTTCGCCAACTACACGCTCCCGCTGAAGCTCATCAAGTCGAACCTGAACCTGAACGCCTCGGCCACTTTCAGCCAGACGCCGGGCTTCGTAAACTCCCGGCTCAACTACAACCGCTCCCCCAATTTCGGGTTGGGCGCGGTGCTGAGCAGCAACATCAGCCCCGAGCTGGACTTCACGCTTTCCTCCAACTCCACCCAGACCTACGCCCGCAACACGGTGCAGAGCCAGAGCAACAGCCAGTATTTCCGCCAAACCACGGCCCTGCGCCTGAACTGGATTCTGGTGAAGGGCGTCACCCTGCAGTCGGATGTAAACCATGTGGCCTTTCGCGGCCTGACGGCGGGCTTCAACCAGAACTTCGTACTCTGGAATGCCAGCCTGGGCAAAAAGCTATTTGCCAAGCAGCAAGCCGAAATCAAGCTCTTCGCCTTCGATTTGCTGAGCCAGAACAATAGCATTCAGCGCAACATCACGGACGCGTATACGGAAGACGTGCGCACCAACATTCTGCAGCGGTATTTCATGGTGATGTTTACCTATAACCTGCGCAACTTCGGGGGAGCCGGTGGCAACGATGCACCCGGCCGCGGCCAGGGCCAGCCCGATGGGCAGCGCCCCGGCATGCGGCCCGATGGCCCGGGCGCACCGGGTGGTTTCCGGCCCGGTTTCGGAGGCTAGCTTCCCGCTCACTCCAGGCCTGCCGTGTTCCATCAGCCGGGGCCCTGACTCTTCCTGAGTTGGGGCCCCGATTGGCTTTTGACATCCGGGGCGCACTTGCACAGGAGTAGGCAGTGGGCTAAATCGGAGCAGTTGAGGCGTAAAATGGACCCTTTTTAGCCTTTCTTCTGCCGTATCCCCTGTTTTTTCGCCTACTTTGTAAACGGTAAAATCTGGTGCGCAATAGGATCGAAGCCAGAACTCCCGCTTTGCCTCCTATGAAACGACTTCTACTCACGCTCCTGTGCGTGCTGCCCCTGCTGGCAACGGCCCAGAGCGTGCCAGTTCCCGCCGACCTTTATTTTGCCGGTTTGCACCTGCGCCTCACCGATGGCGGGCGGGCCGCCGTGCAGCAAAAAGTGGACGCCATCCGGCGCTACCAGCCCTCGTTCCAGGCCCGCGTGAATCTGGCCGACGCCCATTTCCCGCTCATCGACCGGGTGTTTCAAACCGAAGGGGTGCCGCTTGATTTTCGCTACCTCGTGTTGCAGGAAAGCGGCTTGCAGGGCGAAGCCCAGTCGATTCACGACGCGGTGGGCTACTGGCAGTTCAAACGCGAATCGGCGACGGAGCTGGGCGTGCTGGTCAACGACGTGGTGGATGAGCGCAAGCACATCGTGGCCTCGTCGCGGGCGGCGGCTAAGTATTTCCTGCGCAACAACAACACGTTTCACAACTGGCTCAACACCCTGCTCAGCTACAACCTGGGCCTGACTGGTGCCAAACCCTACGCGCTGCCCACCGATGCCCATGCGACGGAAATGGAAATTTCGGAGCAGACGCACGCCTACATCCTGACGTTTCTGGCGCATAAAGTGGCCTTTGAGCCCGCCTGTGGTCAAAATCCCAAGCCGCCCATGCTGCTACAGGAGTTCCCGGCCATGGCTGGCCAGCAGCTCACGGCCATGGCGGCTGCGCTGCACACCAGCCCCGAGGAGCTGACCAAGCACAACCACTGGCTGCTCAACAGCACGGCCGTGCCGCTCGATAAGGCCTATACCATTCTGGTGCCCGTCACCGACCCGCTGCAGCTGACGGCTATGGCCGCCCAGCAGAAAACAACTGCCACGGGCCAGCTACTGCACGAGCCCAAAGTGGATCCACAGAATGCGGAATTCGTGCAGGTGAATGGCTTGCGGGCCATTATTGCCCTGCCCGGCGACTCGAAAGAAAGTCTGGCCCAGCGTGCCGGCGTGAAAATGCGCCGGTTTATGCAGTACAACGACCTGTTCGCCTTTGACAACATCGTTATTGGCCAACCCTATTTCGTACAGAAAAAGCGCGACAAGGCGTCCGTGGAGTACCACGTAGCGCAGCCAGGAGAAAGTGTAGCGGTAGTATCGCAGAAATACGGCATGCGGGCTAAGGCCATCTGGAGCAAAAACCGCATGCCCCGCAACGAGGAATTGCGGCCGGGCCGCATTCTGTGGCTGCAGCATACCCGCCCCAAGGAGGTAGCCATCGAATATGCCAACAGTGAAAACGCGGCGGCTCTGGCAGCTTTCGAGCGGGCCCCGCAGCCTACGGCGGCCAGTAGTGTAGCGCAGGCCAAACCCGCCCGCAAAAAGGAGAAAGCCAAGGATGAAGCCGAGCCTTACACCGGCACCACAGCGGCTGCAACCCGCATTGTGGAGGATGCGACGGACACCGATACCGCCAGTGAAACCCCTAATACAGCCATCGTTACCCAAGCCGACAGCGCGACGGACGACCACATGGACAACCTGAACGAGTTGCCCCAGGCCACGGCGGCCGCTCCCGCCAAGCCGGCAATACGGCCTGCCACACCCGTTGCTGAGGCCCCACTGGCACAGAAGCCGCGCAGCCCGCTACCTGCTACAACTTCGGTTGCCGATGAGCCGCGTGACGAGCCGCTGGCCACCACCTCAGTACCGACGGCGGCTACAGCTTCGACAACAGTAGCAACGCCAGCTGCTGTTTCAGGGCCAGCCAGCACTCCTACCGCCGCGATAAGCAACCCGGCAGCGGCCAAAACCAGCTTGCCCGCGCTGGCGCCAACTGCCGCCGTGGAGCCAGTACCAGCCAACGGCCAGCACACGGTGCAAAAAGGCGAGACGCTTTATGCCGTAGCCCGCCGGTATAGCCTGCGGCCGGCTGATTTGATTGCTTGGAACAGTCTGCCCGCCAGCCCTTCCTTGCGCCTGGGCCAGGTGCTACGCGTGGCCGCGCCGGCTGCAGCTGACACAGCACCACCTGCAGCTGCAGGGGCGGAAACAACGGTAGAGTTGGTTCGCCATAAGGTAGTTACCGGGGAGTCGATGTACGGCATTGCGCGCAAATATGGCGTGAGTATCAAGCAGGTACAGGAGTGGAACAACAAGGCTGATTCCAACGTGAAGCTGGGCGAGGTTCTGGTTATCACCCCTGCGAAGTAACTGCCAACTGTATTTTTCGAACGATTACCGATTCTTATTTCTCTGCTTTTCGAATGCGTCCCTTTTTTCGAGTTCTCTTATTCACTGGTTTCACGGCGGGCCCTCTGGCGGCCCAGGCGCAGCAGCCCATTCCGACTCCAACACCAGCTCCGGTCATGGCTCTTTCCGAAGACTCGGTGCGGATAATGTCGGCGCTGGTGCAGACCAGCGTGCGGAAGCTGCGCGACATCTACTTCGAGCCCAGCGACACCCACGCCGTACAGCTCATCGAAACAGCCCTTCAGGAAATTCCCGCTTTAAACCAGCGCCTGAGCCGCTACACGGCCAGCTTGCCCCGTGAGCAGCAGCAGGCCCTGGCCCAGCGGCTACGGCAGCAGCCCTGGCAGATAGAGCTGCAGACCCTGATGCGCAGCCCACAGTTTCGGAATTTCGACGCCCGGGTAGCCAAAAATCCGGACCTCAAAGCGGCTACGGAGCGGCTGCGGGCATCCGGGTTTGCTGGTACTGCCCGGGTGCCAGCCGCTTCCACCTCCGCAGCCTCCACTGCCCCAACGGGTACCATTTCGTTGCCAGCCGCCAAGCCGCAGCCTAGCACGGCCCCAGCTCTGGTGCCCAAGCCTGCCACGCCAGGAAAAGTAGCAGTTCTACCGACAACGCCGACACCTAAGGTCACGGCCTCTAAGGCGGTGGTGCCAGCCACTAAACCAGTAACTGCTGCTGCCAGCCAGCACACCGTGCAGAAGGGCGAAACCTTATTCAGTATTTCGCGCCAATATGGGGTCACACCCAGTCAGCTGCAGGCGTGGAATAAAAAGGCCGATGGCGGCGTAAAAATTGGCGAAAGTATCCTCGTGGTAGCTCCCAAATAGTACTTCCACCTAAAGCAAAAAAGGCTGCAGTAGTATTACTGCAGCCTTTTTTGCTTTAGGTGAAGAATGCTGCGTTAAGCCGCCTGCGCCAGCAGCGCAGGCCGCTGAATACGCTGGGTGCGGCTTTTTAGCAATTCTATCACCTCCGCATCGTTCTGGTACCGCTCTCCTAGGTTCACAAAATGCTTCGCCAGCAAATCGTAGCGCTTAGTCATCAGGTACACGAAGACGTGCAGGAAGTGAATGCCGTCGAACACAATGGCAGCATTCTGAGCGTATTGATCCACATTTTGGCGAAAGGATTTCGGATGTTCAGTCCAGTGCAGGGCCGGCTTGAGGTGATGGCTGATGTGGTAGCCATCGTTCCAGCATTTGTGGTTGTAGGTAGTGTTGATGCAGGTCACGCTGTTGGTGTAGCAGTTGTCAGGCGTATTGGCATCAATAAAGGAATGCTGGCTCCAGTTGCCCAGCATCATCACCACCCGCGACAGAATAACCGGCAGCACGAACACCGCCAGCGTGGCGGGCAGATTCACGAAGCACAGCCCAAAGGTGACGGCGATGTAGAGCAGCTCGCCGCGGAGCAGGCGGGCCCGCAGCGTGCTTTTTTGTTTGCGGCTGAAATAGAGCACCAGCTTGGGAATGCCCAGCAGGAAAAAGTCGCCGAGGTAGCGCAGAAAGCTCCGCCAGGAGTCGCGCTGGTAGAACATGGTAGAGCTTTGGTCGTCGGGCAGGTTGTTTTCGGGGTGGTGCATGCCCATGTGGTGAGTGAAGTACGACTCCGGCGTTTGCCCGAACAGCGGCCCGATCACCCAGGGAATGTACTTATTCATGAAGCTATACTTCTGCTTGAACAGAATCCGGTGGCAAGTGCAGTGCAACATTAGCCCGAACGGCCCTTTGAAGCGGGCGTTGCTCAGAAACAGGTACACGGCCAACACCGCCCACCACGCCCAGCCTGTGAGGGCCGGCACAAACAGCAGTGCGGCCAGTGGCAGCAGCGTCAGACTTATGTTTAACGTGAGGTAAGCAAACGGCAAATCCCGCTTATCCTGGATGTACTTCAAGAGAAATACATCCAGTGACGAGGGATTTTCGACAGCGGTGTATTCCGGGTCGGTGGTGGCGGTAAGGTGTTTCATGGGGAATCCGGGCGCTGTTGGCAGCCCACTACGGATGAAGATTCTGGCATACTCACCTGACGGCTGCTGGGGGGCATAATTAAGTGGGAAGGCAACGCCGGCCGGATTAATAAATTCCCGGCAGCAGCAGGTCCGGCGGGCTTTTCCTGTTCGGGTAACACGGCCCAAGGTAAGTAGTTCAAACCCGGCATTGGATTGGGCCGCATCATCTGGCACTGAAAACCCGGCACCGCTAAAGCCCCAAAGCTCCTCTGGTGTCCGCCCATCGGAACTTCTTGACCACTCGGGCACCTTTGCAGGGCATATGACAGCCCTGGAATCTGTGCTTTTCGCCGCGAGCGTGTTTTGCGCCGCCGCTCCCCTCGCCGCCCAGACCCAAACAGCCTCCCCCGGCAAGTTAGTTGCCGCGCCACGGATCGACAGCAGCCTGGAGGCGCGCGAAAACCAATATTTTGCCGACCTCAGCCAGCGCCTGCGCGAGGTGTACCAAGCCTCTGGCGACGGCCGGGCCATTGCGCTACTGAGCCATACTATCACGGAATTCCGAGCCCGCAAGAAAGGCCTGCTGGCCGAAGCGGCCCTGCTCGGCCCGATCCGTAGCGCCCCCCGCCAGCCGCCCGCTATCTGGGTACAGACACGGGAGGCACTGCTAGCCAGCCCGGCCGCCGCTAAAATGCCGGCTCGCCGTCAGCGCAACCCGGCCCTGGAATACGCTTTTCGGCGTTTTGATGAGGCTCAGCTGACCACGCTGAACCCTCCGAAAACTCCGGTCGAGTAGGCTCCCAGAGTCCTGATTCTACCACTATTGCCCTCAAACGAAAACGACCCAACGCTTTGCTCGTTTTCAGTTTATACATCAAAATCCCTTGCCGGACAATCTTTCTTGGCCGCGCTTTTGGCGGTAACTTTACCCTTAGGAAGTGCTGGATGTTGAATGCTGAATTGGCCGGCATTCGGCGAATTCACGATTCAGCCCTCACATCCCGGATTTCCCCCGCCATTGCCCGTTTTCTCGCAACCTGCACTCCCAGTACTCCCTGCTCGACGGCCAGGCCAGCATTTCGGCCCTGATGAAGAAGGCCCGGGCCAACGGGATGCCGGCCGTAGCCCTCACCGACCACGGCAACATTTCCGGGGCGTTCAACTTCGTGGCCGAGGCCAACAAGTAAGTACAACGTAAAGTCGCACCAGTGCGCGGGCGCGTTTATAGGTTTGGGGGGGGGCAGCTGCAACTGAATTCCAATACTGCCCAACGCAGTATCTCTAGCTTTCGTGGTTCATATTGCATCCGTTTATTTTCATACCACTGCAATGTGGTATAGCCACACTATATTTCAGCTTTGCAATACCACTTATTTGAGTTGATTGCTATATGCATTTCTACCACCACACCCCGGTTGCATTGTTTTTGAGTTGCGCCTGGCTACTTGCTACCAATTCGGTTGCGCAGTCGCTTCAAGTGAGTAACCTATCTCCGGCACGACACGCCAGTGCAGCTTCACGCACCAGCGCTGTTGGCGTTACGTTCGGGCAATCTCCTGCCGGGACTCCAACGCTTGCAGTTTTCAGTCAGCAGGCTGGCGGCAGAAAGGCAGGTACTACTTCCAGTGTTGGTACTACAGCAGCATTTGTGCCCCAGGTTCCGTTCAAAGCCGGCGAACTGCTGACGGCCACGGTGACTACTCCTAGCGGGCGCCACATGTGGCAGTTCACGGCTGCTACTACCGGCGGCACTGGCACTTTTGGCGGAGCCAGCTTCACACTGCCGCTCACACCTTATCCGTATGGGGTAATTGCTGTCAACCTGGCCGTGGCCGATATGAACGGTGATAACTACCTGGACGTCATTGTAGGCGAAATGGGCACCAACCCTTCTGGTCTATATCTAAACAATGGTCGCGGCCAGCTGGGTAGCAGATTCGCATCATTTGGCGCTTCTACTACTGTTCCAAGTTTCGCCCTCGGTGATGTAGACGGCGACGGTGACCTGGATCTGCCGTCTTTTCGCAATGACGGTACTGGACGCTTTACGCAGGTCGTCGGCAGCCCTATCCTGCCTCTTGGCAGCAGCTACAACCGCCTACTCGTTGACACGGACGGCGACTCCGACCTGGATTTGGTTTATACCAGCCTAAACGCTCTGTATGTAGCACCCAACAGCGGCACCGGAGTATTTGCCACTCCTACCAGCCTCATCGTACCTGAGCCAGGCAACCTGACTGCTACCGACTTGGACAATGATGGCGACCTTGATTTACTGGGCTACGGCGGTTCTGGCGGCAACGGTGGCTTGTTGCGCACTTTTTTTAACGGCGGAAACGGCCTCTTCACCTTAGGCGCCACCTATGCGGCACCAACTACTGCAGAACTTACGGCACGTACTCCCCCCATTACCGGCGATATAGATGGTGATGGCGACGTGGATGTCCTACTCCCATACTACTTGGATGGCAGTCGGGTGGCTGTTTCCTGGCTCAACGACGGAACCGGCCAACTCACTGTTAATCAGACAATAACTTCCACTAGACCAATCATGTGCACCAGCGCTAGCCTAGCTGACGTGGACAGTGACGGCGACCTGGATCTGCTGTTGAATGGGGCATCCCGAATTCATGTAAACTTAGGCCAAGGCATATTCGGACCAGCAACCTATTTACAGCCAGCCACCTCTTCGGATGGAGGGCTTGTGCTAGCCGATATGAACAATGATGGGGCACTGGACTTGGTGACTGCTCAACCGGGCCTTAGCAGTGGGGGCCCTAATAATTCAACGCTAGGCTATGTAAAGATACACCTGAATGAAGTGGTTACGGCCACTTCGTCAGCAGTAGCGCAGGCACTATCCGTCTGGCCTAACCCGGTGGCAAGTGGTGCTTCCTTGCAGATAAAACTACAACAGCCCGTTCCGGCCGGCCGCGTGGTATTGCGCACCTTGCTGGGGCAATTCGTTCAGGAGCAGGCAACAATTGGCCGCAGCACGGAATTAATAACCAGTGGGGTAGCGCCTGGAATGTATTTGCTTAGCGTAGAAGCACCGGGCCAACCAGCTGTCATGCGGCGTATATGCGTGCAATAGGCGGCTATAGGACTGTATGAGTTGAAATCGGGATAAGCTTTGCGGCCATTCCATTTTCTTAGTCTCAATACACAAAATCCCTTGCCGCGCAATCCTTCCCGGCCGCTTATTCGTGGGTAACTTTACTGTACGCTTCGCGCCCTAACGGCGCGGTGCCGGTTGCCCATGCCCACGTTCTCGCACCTCCACTCGCACACTCAATATTCCCTTCTCGACGGCCAGGCCAGCATTTCGGCCCTGATGAAGAAGGCCCAGGCGGATGGCATGCCCGCCGTGGCGCTCACTGACCACGGCAACATGTTCGGGGCGTTCAACTTCGTGGCCGAGGCCAACAAGTACAACGTCAAGCCGATTGTGGGCTGCGAGTTCTACATGGTGGAAGACCGCCACAAAAAGGCCTTCAGCCGCGAAAAAGGCGAGCGGGACAAGCGCTACCACCAGCTGCTGCTGGCCAAGGATCAGGACGGCTACCACAACCTGAGCAAGCTTTGCTCGATGAGCTTCATCGAGGGCGTGTACAGCAAGTTTCCGCGCATCGACCGGGAGCTGCTGCTAAAGTACCACAAGGGCCTGATTGCCACCAGCTGCTGCATCGGGGCCGAGCTTCCGCAGGCTATTCTGTTTCAGAGCGAGGCCAGGGCCGAAGAGCTGCTCAAGTGGTGGCTCGACGTGTTCGAGGACGACTACTACATCGAAATCCAGCGCCACGGGCTGATGAACTTCGACGGCACCGGCAAAAGCCAGGAGGACGTGAACCAGGTGCTGCTGAATCTGGCCCGCAAGTACAACGTGAAGGTCATCTGCACCAACGACTCCCACTACGTCGACCAGACCGACTTCGCGCCCCACGACATCCTGCTCTGCGTGAATACCGGCGAGGAGCACAGCATCCCCGTCGGCGACTTCCAGACCCAGTATTTCCGCCTGATTTCCCAGGACAGCAAGGTTCACTACGACCACATCGACAACCTGCGCCCCCTGGCCGGTCAGGATGCCTTCATCCGCCGCCAGCTCCAGCGCATCGACGAGGAAGCCCAGAGCCCCAAGCCCCGGGCCCGCTTCGGCTTCGCCAACGACCAGTTCTACTTCAAGACCCAGGCCGAGATGAACGCGCTGTTCAGCGACGTGCCGGAAAGTGTGGACAACACGAACGAAATCGTGGATAAAATCACGCCGCCCAAGCTGCAGCGCGACATTCTGCTCCCCAACTTCCCGATTCCTGCCGAGCACGCCAACGCCGACGCCTTCCTGCGCCACCTCACCTACAAGGGTGCTTTTGAAGGCCCGAAATGCCGCTACTCCGACCGCACGCCCGAAATCGAGGAGCGCCTGGACTACGAGCTGCGCGTGATTGAGACGATGGGCTTTGCCGGCTACTTCCTCATCACCCAGGACTTTATCAACCACGGCCGCAACATCGGCGTGGCCGTGGGGCCGGGCCGGGGCTCGGCGGCGGGCTCGGCCGTGGCCTACTGCGTGGGCATCACCAACATCGACCCGATCAAGTACTCGCTCCTATTCGAGCGTTTCCTGAACCCGGAGCGCGTGTCGATGCCCGATATCGACATCGACTTCGACGACGTGAACCGCCAGAAAGTCATCGACTACGTGGTGAATAAGTACGGTAAAACCCAGGTGGCCCAGATTATCACCTTCGGCACGATGGCCGCCAAGTCCAGCATCAAGGACGTGTCGCGGGCTATGGAGCTGCCTTTGCAGCTGGCCAACGACCTGGTGAAGATGGTGCCCGAGCAGGTGGGTACCACGCTGGCCAAGGCCTTTGCCGAAAACCAGGAGCTCGACTCCATCCGCCGCGACGATGCCCCCGACAACCTGCGGGGCCATATCCTGCGCCTGGCCACCCAGCTCGAAGGCTCGGTGCGCAATACCGGCATCCACGCCGCCGGCGTCATCATCGCCCCCGACGACATCACCAAGTACATTCCCGTCTCCACCTCCAAGGACTCGGACCTGCTCATCACGCAGTTCGACGGCAAGGTGATTGAGAGTGCGGGGATGCTGAAGATGGACTTTCTGGGACTCAAAACCCTGACCATCATCGTCGATGCCATCAACCTGATTGAGCGCAACCACGGCGTCAAAATCGACATCGACGAAATCCCGATTGACGACCTCAAGACCTACGAGCTCTACCAGCGCGGCGACACCATCGGCACGTTCCAGTTCGAGAGCGAAGGCATGCGCATGTACCTCAAGGACCTCAAGCCGACCAACATCGAGGATCTGATTGCCATGAACGCCCTCTACCGGCCGGGCCCGATGCAGTTCATTCCGAACTTCATCAACCGCAAGCACGGCCGCGAGGTGGTAGAATACCCGCACGAGCTGCTGGAGCCGATCCTGAACTACTCCCAGGGCATCATGGTGTACCAGGAGCAGATCATGCAGACGGCCCAGATCCTGGCCGGCTACTCCCTGGGCGGCGCTGATTTGCTGCGCCGGGCCATGGGCAAGAAGGACATGAAGAAGATGGCCCAGGAGCGGGAGAAATTCACGGAGGGTGCCAAAAAGCTGCACGGCATTGTGGCCAAGAAGGCCAACGACGTGTTCGACGTGATGGAGAAGTTTGCGGCCTACGGCTTCAACCGCTCACATTCAGCGGCTTACAGCATCGTTGCCTACCAGACCGGCTACCTCAAGGCCCACTACCCGGCCGAGTACATGGCCGCCGTGCTCACCAACAACATGGGCGACATCAAGAAGGTGACGTTCTTCATTGAGGAAGCCCGCAAGCAGGGCGTGGCCGTGCTCGGGCCCGACGTGAACGAATCCATCCTCAAGTTCAACGTGAATGCCCAGGGTCAGATCCGCTTCGGCATGGCGGCCATGAAGGGCTCGGGCGAGGCCGCCGTGGAGGAAATCGTGCAGGAGCGCGACAAGGGCGGCCACTACGCCGACATCTTCGACTTTGCCCGCCGCGTCAACCTGCGGGCCGTGAACAAGAAAACCTTCGAGAGCATGGCCCAGGCCGGTGCCTTCGACTCGTTTGAGCGCTACCACCGCCGCCAGTTTCTGGAGGCTCCTACCGGCGACCAGAACCTCATCGAAAAGGCCATGAAGGTGGGCCAGCAGCACCAGGCCGCCAAGGAATCGGCCCAGCAGAGCCTCTTTGGCGGCGGGGGCGGCGAGATGAGCATCCCGATGCCCAAGATTCACGACATGGAGCCCTGGAGTCCCACCGAGAAGCTGCGCCGCGAAAAGGAAATCGTGGGCTTCTACCTCTCCGGCCACCCGCTCGACGACTTCAAGCTCGAAATCGACTCCTACTGCACCTGCGGACTGGACAAGATTGAGACGTACAAGAACCGCGACGTGACTGTGGCCGGCCTGATTTCCAACGTGCTGTTCAAGACCACCAAGACCGGCCAGCCCTTCGTGTCATTCAACGTGGAAGACTACGAAAGCAGCCTCAACCTGGCCCTGTTCCGCGACGACTACACCAAGTTTTCCAGCATCATCAACCCCCGCAACTACGACAAGGAGCAGGTGCCGCCCATGTTCATCCGCGGCAAGTACCAGCAGCGCTTCCGCGACTCCGACCAGTTCGAGTTCAAGATCATGACGATGGAGCCCCTGTTCAACGTGGCCGAGAAGCTGGCCAACGGCGTGCGCGTGCAGCTCGACCTGCGCACCATCACGGAACCCTTCATGGACCGCTTCATGGAAGCCGTGGAAAACTGCGCCGGCTCCAAAAAGCTGGAAATCAAGTTCGCCGAGCCCCACGAGCACCTCGCCGTGGATACCTACTCGCGCCGCTACCGCATCGAGCCCAAGGAGTTCATCCGCAAGATGCGCGAGATGGAAATCGACGCCTGCCAACTGATTTAGGGCCGTGGCTTTCCTGGTTTTTGAGCAAATGCCGCAGATTTTTTCAATTACCATCGAAAGAATCTGCGGCATTTGCTTTGACTATCGGCAAGGCTACACGGCCGTACGACAAGGTTATCAGTCTCCTTCTGCCACTCTGTCCTGATTGAACTTTCCGGCCCGGGTCTTGTTGAACTCGCAATCTGCTACCTTGCGGCCCCGATGCTCGTAAGCAGCTGGATAACTCAACACACAAACCCCCTACTGTTATGGGACACAAAGCCATCGAAATTACCGATGCTAATTTCGACGAAATCATCAATTCCGATAAGCCCGTGCTCGTGGATTTCTGGGCCGAATGGTGCGGCCCCTGCCGCATGGTGGGCCCGGTAGTAGAAGAGCTGGCCGGCGAGTACGAAGGCCGCGTCGTGATTGGCAAAGTTGATGTGGATTCTAATCCGCAGACCTCCGCCAAGTTCGGCATCCGCAGCATTCCGACGCTGCTCGTCTTCAAAAACGGTCAGGTCGTAGATAAGCAAGTAGGCGCCGTACCAAAGCACGTACTGGCTCAGAAGCTCGACGCTCAGGTTACTGCTTAGATTAAGCTAGTGCCCACGCAAAAGCCCCGTTTCTGCTAGCAGGAACGGGGCTTTTGCGTGGGCATTTAGGTGCCTAGCGCGGTTTGCGGGTTCGGGAGTCATGCTTCTGACGGTACAGCACCCGGTCAGCTTGTCTTTCTTCATGACGCACCACATGGCGCTCAGCGGGCGTTACGACGCCATCAGCGCGGGCTGACTGCCGGGCTTGCCGGGCGTCGGCCTGCTGGGCTTGCGCCCGGGCGGCTTCAGTACGAGTGAGCTGCCCGGAGCGCACACCCTGCCGGATACGGGCCTGGTCGTTGGTGCGAGGAGCAGTTTGGGCAGTTGCAGCGGAGGAGGCTAGTAAGCTCAGCGCAGCAGCACAGGCAAAAAGGAAGGTTTTCATAAGGCAGAGGAATTTGAGGTGACCTTTTGCCTCTTGGAGTGACAAGCCACGCCATAGTTTAACCTACCAGTAGTATTCGCGCTGTAGATTAGCTCAATACATCTCATCAGGGTTACCAGCCCGGGCTTCCGTAGGGGGAGATTGAGTGGCTTTCACCCCGCCAAACAGCTTAAAATTAGGAGCGAACATAATGGGCAGGGTGTAGGTCATAGCGGTGGGCACATTGTATTCACGGCCGGGTCGGAAGGCGGGCAGAGCAGCCACCACGCGGCGCGCCTCGATGTCCACTTCCGGAGCCAGGCCCCGCACAACCCGCACTTGGCTCACCCGGCCATCCTCGCCAATAGTATACGACACATACACTTTACCCGTAATATTCTTGCGCCGGGCGGCCTTCGAGTACGTGGTATTACGCGCCAGGTATTGCATGAGCGCGGCCTGCCCGCCCGGAAACTCAGCGGCCTGTCGCCGCCGGGGTACGCCAGCGTACAGCTCACCCTCAAGGTTGAAAAATTTTAGGTTGACGCTCCGGCCATTCTCCAGCTTCTCCACGGCGCTGAGCTGCCCCGAATCGTAATAGTAGCGCCACTCCCCGTGCGGGCGACTGGCTACGTAGCTACCTTCGGAGCGCTTCTGCCCGTTGCGATGCACGCTGAGCCATTTGCCTACCCGCATGCCATCCGCGTATTCTCCCCGCTGGCTCACTTTTCCATCCTCATACCACGACACGTACATGCCGTCAGCTTCGTCGTTGTGATAGTGCACCTGGCCGGCTTTGGTGCCATTGGGATGATACCAGGTAAATAAGCCGTTGCGCACGCCCGGCTCCAGTCCCGTGAGTGTGCCCCGCAGCAGCAGCGTGCCATTCATCGAGTAGTCGCGCATGGCGTAGCCAGCTTCTGCTTTCTTACGATCTATGATGCGGTAGTGCGTAGCACTGTCGGGCACTGTTGCCTCGTCGCGGGCATTCAGGTACACTGCCGGCAGGCTCTGCGCACGAGCAGTGGACAAAGCGGCCGTAGCGACTAAAAATGCAAAGAGAAGCGCTTTCATAGATTTCAGATAAAAATCAGCAAAGGAAAGATACTTACTTACTCGTTTGTAGCCAAGTGCCGGCAAACCAGACTTTAAATCTACAGCTTTAACCCGGCCATCCTGGTACTTTATACGCTAAATTTTACTTGGCTATTTCCAGGAAAAGTACAGAAGCCGAACACTAGAATAGTTACCCTAATTACGCTTGCTCCAGCAGGGAGGATGAGGAACACAAAGAAGGTCAGCCGCCGCTCTGCTACTGAGCGGGAGGCTGACCCTGGATATCGGTAAGGTTTTGCCGTTGCTATTGCAGCTGAATGGCGCGATTCATGGCTTCTTCGAGCGAAATAAGCGTTTCGGTCCGCTCTATGCCTTCGATGAGTTGCACCTTGTCGTGGAGCACATCGCGCAAGTGCTGGGTGTCGCGGCACACCAAGCGGGCAAATACACCGTAGGCTCCGGTAGTAAAATGAATGCTTACCACCTCAGGAATTTCCCGCAGCTGCTCCACCACACTGGCATACACGGAGCTTTTCAGCAGGTATATGCCCAGAAAGGCACTGACGCCATAGCCCAGCTTTTGATAATCTAGCTTCAGCGTAGCCCCCTTCACAATTCCCAGCTCCTCCAGGCGGGCCATTCGGACGTGAACCGTGCCACCCGAGACGTGGACTTTACGGGCAATTTCGGTGTAAGGAATCTTAGCGTCTTCGATCAGAAGGGCCAGTATTTTGCGGTCGGTGTCGTCAAGTTCGTAATTACGGGCCATTTTGCAGTAGTTTAATTGCTTATTTCGCAACTATGTTTCGTGAATAGTAAAAAATATGTAAATTTTTAACCATATGTATGCCAATATTTTATTTAATCAATCGAAACGCTACATTTGTTTCAATCCGATGCAAATGGTGTTGGGCCTTTTTGTAGAATGATGAAATTGGCAGACATGCCCTCCTCTCTCGGGGGTGGTGGCTCGGGAAAAACTGGTCCGGCGGCCGGCTAACTACACCATGGAGGTTCGAACCCTTCTTCTACAGCTGTTTTGTTGGGTAATGTGAGGAGGAAATACCGGGACGTATCTGGGTGGGTACGTTTTCTGTTGAAGAGGCTGCATCTGGGTGGGTGCAGCCTTTTTGCGTTCTGGCCGGCTAGCGAGGCAGTCAATTTATTACCTCCGTAGTACAATTCTTCGCAAAGAACGCCAAAAAACCCTAGACGCCGAAAAGCTCAGCCATAAATACTGCACCGTCAGAAGCAAGTTGACAGGGCAAGCACATGTGAATGAGCTTGTTAACAGACAAGAATCCTATATCCTATTCCGCTTTGCAAATCAGCACCTGACTTTCTCCGGAAGCCTTGATGTAGCCTCGACACATCCCTTCCGAGTTGAACGGCATAGCGAAATTCCCCTGCCGGTCAAGGGAAATAAGGTCTCCGCCGAACTTGCCCACCTTATCGATGGTGGCCTGAGCAGCCTGTGGCAAAGGCTGGCGGAGGTACTCGACGCGGGCCGCTACGTCGTGGGCCACGGCGGCCCTGATAAGGTACTCGCTCCAGCCCGTGCACGACACGGCGCAGCTTTGGTTGTCGGCGTAGGTGCTGGCCCCAATGAGGGGCGCATCGCCTACACGGCCATAGCGCTTGTTGGTCATGCCGCCGGTGCTGGTGGCGGCGGCCAGGTTGCCATGCTCATCCAGGGCTACGGCGCCGACGGTACCGTATTTACGGCCTTCGGTGAAGATGTTCTGCCCGTCGAGGCTGCTCTGGGGCTTGCCGCCCTTCATTTTCACCTTAACCTTGCCAGGGGCCGTCGACTCCGCTTTGGTGGGCGCGCTGAGCTGATAGGATGTGTCGGCGCTTTTGTCGGCCTGCAAGACTTTTTGCAGCTGCTGGTAGCGGGCCTCGGTATAGAAATACGAAGGCTCGGCAATGACCAAGCCTTTCTCACGGGCAACTTGCTTGGCTCCGGCCCCGACTATCATTACGTGCTCCGATTTCTCCATCACGGCCCAAGCCGCCGGAATCGGGTTGCGAACGACGGTAACCCCCGCCACGGAGCCCGCTTTGGTCGTTTGGCCATCCATGATGGCGGCGTCCATCTCGTTGCGTCCTTCATGGGTAAATACCGCGCCTTTGCCAGCATTAAATAGTGGCGAATCTTCCATCGTACGCACCGTGGCCTCAACGGCATCGAGCGAAGTGCCGCCCTTCTTTAAAATTGCATAGCCCGTTTACAAGGCCAGATTGAGTGCTGCCGTGTACGCCTTTTCCTTTTCCGGAGTCATATTGGCCTGAGTGATGGTGCCCGCCCCGCCATGAATGACAAGAGTAATCCGGTTGGGGTCGGGAGCGGCTGCTATGGGTTGGGCCACGGCTACGTGCGAGGTTGCGACACCGAGGCACAGCAACAGAGTAAGCCAGAGAAAACGGGGTGAGGTTATGGAGAGCGGAAAAGGGCGAGAGGAGAAAAAGACTTTACCGCCGGGCTACCGGCTGGCTTTGCTGCCGGTGCCGGGCCAGACCAGCATCCAGAAACTGTAGAAACTTAGCCACCTCCGACTCATAGGCCACCGCCGGGGCCAGCAGCACTGGTTGTTCTAGCGTGCTGGCGGGGTCGAGTAGCACGTAGTAGGGCTGCGCATTCATATTGAAGCGGCTGATCTGAAAGTCCAGGTTCTGCTCGCCCAGCGTTTTCTTGACGCGCTTGTCCCGGGCCGAGGTGTACCATTGGCTGGCGGGCAGCTCGGTCTTGTCGTCGGCATAGAGAGCCACCAGCACAAAATCTTCGCGCAGGCGCTTGAGTACGCGTGGGTCGCTCCACACCGCCGCCTCCATCACGCGGCAGTTGCCGCAGTTGTGGCCCGTGAAATCGACAAATACCGGCTTATTCTGCTGCCGGGCGCAAGCCAGGGCCTCGGACAGCGTGAAGTAGCCAGCCAGATTGTGCGGCAGCTCCAGCTCGTCGGCGAAGCGCGGCGAGCCGCACAGGGTGGTGGTTTCGGCGGCCGGGGCCGCTGATACGCTGGTTTGCCAGGCAAAATCCTGGCGGGTGGCCGGTGGTGCCAGCGCCGAGAGTCCATTGAGCGGCGCGCCAAACAGGCCGGGCACCATGTAGACCATAAACGACAGCGCCACGGCCGCCAGCAGCAAGTGCGGCACGCTCACTTTGGTGCTTTCACTATCGTGGGGCAAGCGGATTTTCCCCAGCAGATACAGGCCTAGCAAGCCAGCCAGCACAATCCAGATGGCCAGAAACACCGGGCGCGGCAACAGGCCCCAGTGGTAGGATAGGTCGGCGGAGCTGAGGAACTTGAAGGCCATACCCAGCTCGACGAAGCCCAGTACGGCTTTGAGCGTGTTGAGCCAGCCACCTGAGCGCGGCATCGACTTCAGCCAGGTCGGGAACAAGGCAAACAGCACGAAAGGCAGCGCGAAAGCCGTGGAGAAAGCCAGCATGCCCAGCGTAGGCCGCAGCAGCTCCCCGTTGGCAGCCGCTATAGCCACCGACCCCACGATGGGCACCGTGCAGGAAAACGAAACCAGTACCAGCGTGGCCGCCATAAAAAAGAGCCCCGACCAACCGCCTTTATCAGCTTGGGCATCTACTTTATTCACCAGACTGCTAGGCGCGTTGATTTCAAACATGCCCAGAAACGACATGCCGAAGATCAGGAAAATAACAAAGGACAACAGATTGGGCAGCCAGTGGGAGCTGATTACGTTGGCCGCGTCGGCCCCAAAGAGCAGGCTTACCAGCACACCCACGCCAGTGTAGATGCTGATGATGGACAAGCCATAGACCAGCGCTTTGCTAATGGCCTCGCCCCGGCTGCGGCTGTTGCTGGTGAAGTACGAAACCGTCATGGGCAGCATAGGATACACGCACGGCATGAGCACGGCTACCAGACCCGCGCCAAAAGCCAGCAGCAGATATTTCCACAAGCTCAGGCCGGCACCCGCGGGCTTGCTGGCCGGCGTAGCGCTGAGGGCCGACGCAGTAACGGCCGGCTCAACGGTTTCAGATGCCACCGTGGCGGCAGAATCCTCTTCGGTAGCGGCGGCCGTGGCGGTGGTAGCTGGCAGCGCCGCCGAATCGATAGCCGGAGCCGGGCTAGCGGCGGCCGGAGCTACCGGAGCCGCAGGAAGCATAGCAGCAGATGACGCAGCAGTAGCACCCACTACAGTTTCGGCGGCGGCTACCTCAACGGGGCCGAAACTGAGCGTTTCGTTGCCGGGAATGCAGCGCCCATCAACGTCGGTGCAGCTCTGGTACTCAACGTCGGCTGTGATGGTTAGGGGGCCGGGCTGCAGCACGCGGATGCGCTGCCGGATCTGGCCCGTTTTCTCGAAGTACGTAACGTCGCCCTTGAATACGTCGTCGAATGCCTTTTTTGCTCCTATCGATTTAGGCTTGCCCACCAGCGCGTAAGCCGGGCTTTTGGCGAAGCTGAACGTGAAAACCGTGGGGCCTAGGTCGGGGTCGAAGTCGGTGGCGTAGAGGTGCCAGGTGTTATCGATACGAGCATTTACGAGCAGGTCCAGCTCCTGACCGACGGTGGCCGCGGGCTGACTGAGAGCCGTGGTGAGCTTGGCCGGCGTGAGCACCTGCGCGGCTGCGCTGCCCACCAGGAGCAGCAGCGCCCATAGCGGCAGCAGTATTTTTTTACCAAAAAACATGAAGCGGAATTAGGTCAACGATGACGTTGGAGAACAAACAAAGTACGGCAGGAAGTGTCACAATCTTGTTATAAAGGCTGCTTGGGCACGATGACTAATCGGCTGGTCACACGAAGCCGAAGCCGGCGGAAGCACAAATACCACACCCTAGCCGGAACCGCTTGGGCGGAATCCCGTACTTTTGCAACATAAAGGCAGCTGAACCGCGTGAGTTCGAGTTGCCGCACCTATGGCCTTAAATATTTTGCTTACCGTTCTGCTGGTATTGCTCAACGGTTTTTTTGTGGCGGCAGAGTTTGCCTTCGTCAAAGTTCGCGTCTCGCAAATCGAGATAAAAGCCCAGAGCGGCAACCGCCTGGCCAAGCTCGTGCAGAAGATGCTGCGGGATTTGAACTACTACCTTTCGGCTACCCAGTTGGGTATCACCTTAGCCTCGCTGGCCTTGGGCTGGATTGGGGAAAGCGTAGTAGCCGAAGTGGTAATGGCTATTATTCACCAGTTCGATATTACCCTGTCGCCTAACGCCGTGCACCAGATTTCGCTGGTCACGTCGTTTTCTATTATTACCGTTTTGCACATCGTCCTGGGTGAGCAGGCTCCCAAAGTACTGGCTATTCAGAAACCGGAGAATACAGCCATTGCCATTGCTGTGCCGCTGTATGCCTTTACCTGGATTATGACGCCGTTCATCAAGCTGCTCAACAAGCTCTCCAATATGGTGGCCGGCCTGTTTGGCGGCCAGGCCACGCACGGCTCCGAGGCCCACTCGGCCGACGAACTGCGACTGCTGCTGGACCAAAGCAAGCAGAGCGGGGAGATTCAGGATTCGGAGCACGAGCTGATCGAGAACGTATTTCAGTTCAATGACCGGATGGTGAAGCAGATCATGGTGCCCCGCACCAAGCTCTCGGCCATCGACGTGGAAACCCCCCAGGACAGCGTGCTGGAGTTGGTGTATAACGAAGGCTATTCGCGCATCCCGGTCTTCGAAGACAACATCGATAACATCGTGGGCGTGCTCTACGTGAAGGATTTGCTGCAGATCATCCGGCGCAACGAGCCCATCGTGCTGGCAAAGATTATGCGGCCGGCCTATTTCGTGCCCGAAACCAAGAAGATCAATCGGCTGCTGCGCCAGTTCCAGCGCAAGCATATGCACATGGCCATCGTGAGCGACGAGTTTGGCGGCGTGTCCGGCATCGTCACCATCGAGGATATTATGGAAGAGCTGGTCGGCGAAATTCAGGACGAATACGATAACGAGGTACCCGTAGTGGAGAAAGTTTCGGAAACCGACTACCGCGTCAACACCAGCACGCCTATTTCCGACGTCAACGAGTATCTGCCCTTTCCGCTGCCCGAAGGCGACGACTACGAAACCGTAGGCGGCCTACTGAACGTTATTTATGGCAACATTCCGGAAGTAGGCGACGTGGCCGTGCTCGACAACTACGAGTTCCGGGTCATGAAACGCTCGAAGCGCGCCATAGAGTTGGTACAGCTGCGCGTCACGACCCGCGAGGAGCGTGAGGCCACCGACGAAGTCATGCCGCTGTAGTAGCAGGCAACCATTCAGGCAACAAGCCCCGGCATCTGAGCTTCAGGTGCCGGGGCTTGTTGCTTGGACGACAAATGGCCGACTGCGAAAAAGGCGAATATTACTCCGGCTTCAGCCAGCTAGCATATAAGACGTAGTTATCAGCCGTACGCTCCAGAGTAGCCCGCTGCTCCTCCGACACAGGCTTCACTTTCCGGGCCGGAATGCCGGCGTACAGATAGCCCGACTCACAGATCGTGTTTTCCAGCACCACGGCCCCGGCGGCAATAATGCAGCCCCGCCCCACCACGGCTTTATCCATCACAATGGCCCCCATGCCAATGAGCACGTCGTCCTCGATGGTGCAGCCGTGCACAATGGCTTTGTGCCCGATACTCACCCGGGAGCCCACCGTGGTAGCGGCCTTCTGATACGTACAGTGCAGCACGGCCCCATCCTGAATGTTGGTTTTGTCGCCGATGCGGATACTGTTCACATCGCCCCGAATGACGGCGTTGAACCACACGGTGCAATCGGCACCCAGCGTCACGTCACCGATGATGGTGGCATTTTCGGCCACGAAACAGTTGGGCCCCAGGGTTGGGTGAATACCTCGAACGGGCAGCAGCAAAGCAGGCATTTAGTAGTGATTGAGGTATAAATTTCAACGAATTGGTAAGCTCAGACGGGTGAAAAGCAGCCGCGCCAGTCCGGTACGTACGGGTCCGGCTACCGCGTCAGCATGCGTTTCCAGGTTCCTTTCTCGATGTTGTATTTTAAAGTACTCGGCAGCGCCTGCCAGAAATACTTGTTGACTTCCACCGCAAAGCTAGGCTGCATATAGCAGTTGATGGTGCAGCCCTCACACTGCGGCAAGCGCCCTTCCAACGCCACCATACGGCCCACTTCGGGCGAGTGGTAGAGGTCGTAGAGCTGCCCCTGAATGGGAAATTTCTGCTCGCCCAAATGGTAGCAGGGCACCACCAGCTCATTGCTGGGCGAAATAACGAGCGTAGTGCTGGCGGCCTTGCAGACGGGCGCGGCCACGTGGTTGCCGCCATCCTTGCGCAGCGCAATAAAGGCCTCGTTCAGGTACACACCGCGCCGTTTGCCGAAGGCCGACAAATAGTCCAGCTCCGCCGGTGTCAGCTGCCCACCGGCATCGATGCCGTTATACTCGAAAGCGGGGTTAATGATGAGCATCAGCCCGTTCGGCTGCGCAATATCCCGATACACTGCTTCCAGATCGTGCAGGTTGTCGCGGAACACGGTGAAGAGAATATCGGGCCGCTCGCCCAATTCTTTGGCCACCCGAATACTTTCGAGCACGAAATCGTAGCAGGCTACCCCGCGGCCTTTGTCGTGCACTTCCTTTTCGGAGGCATCGAGCGAGAAATGCAGCATATCTACCTTGCCACGCAGCTTTTCGGCATACTTGGGATAGAGCAGGCAGTTCGTGGTCAGCGTTGTGATAAAGCCCATGTCGTGGGCCAGACCGATAAACTCGTGAATCTGGCGGTGCAGCAGCGGCTCACCTCCCGTGAAGTCGACGACGCTCACGCCCAGCCGCTTCAGGTCCCGCAGGTTCTGCGCTACGTCGGCCAGTTGAATGTAAGGCGAAGGTTTCTCCCAGATATCACAAAACGAGCAGCGCGCGTTGCACCGGTACGTAACGTAATAATTGCAAAGCACCGGATGACGAACTAGACGCATAATGAGGCTAAAGGTACGCAGTAGTGCCGCAGCGGCCGGCCCGAAGTATGGGCTACGCGAGGTAACTAGTGCTGCAACGTGCCCCGGGCACTATCCCAGTGGGTGGGAGTAGCCGCCAGTGCCTCTGCCGTAGCGGGCCCGTAGTGTTCCAGATAATAGTTGCAGAAGCCTTTGAGCAGACAGCGCGGGCAGTCAGGCTTGGCGAAAAAGCAGACGTGCTGCCCATGCCAATAGTTGTGCTTGTGAAAGTTGAGCAGCACCAACGCATCCTTGGGCAGTTGCTCGAGCAGCACCTGATGCGCCTTTTCCACCGATACCTTGGGCCCGATCATGCCCACGCGCTGTGCCACCCGGTGCACATGCACATCAACGGGCAACACGGGCTTCTGATAGGTAAAAAGCAGCACCAGAGAAGCTGTTTTCAAGCCGATACCCGGCATAGCTGTCAGCCATTCCAGACCTTTCTCCACGGGCCAGTCGGCCAGAAAATCCAGCGTGAAGGCCCCCTGCTCGGCTTTGATACGGCGTAGTATTTCCTGAATGCGCGGGGCCTGCGTATCAGGCCAGCGGGTGGTCCGGATGGCGTGGGCCAGCTCGGTAGTGGGTGCCGCCAGCACGCCTTCCCAGTCCGTAAAAGCCTCCAGCATTCGGTCGTAGGCCAGCTCCTCGTCCCGGTGCGTGGTGCGGTGCGACAGCAACGTACTAATGAGCTCCCGCATGGGCGCGCGCCGGGGCGTGGGGTCCAGCGGGCCGAAAAACTCATTCAGGATAACATGGTCTTGCCAGGTTTTCTGGGCGGGCGGCAGCGCGTAGGCATCGGTCATGCCAGCTTGTACCCCCGCCGGGGAATTCAGGTTGCCGCTTTGGCCGCTTTCAAGGCCTGCTGCTTGCTTTAGTTTGAAACTGAGGCGCACAAAAAAAGGCGACACCCAAAGGGGTATCGCCTTTTTGAGACTTTAAGCGTGAGCTTAGATGGTGCCTTTCTCAGCAGCCTTCTTCAGCTTTTCGTTGGCGAAGATGGCTACTTCTACCCGGCGGTTAGCAATCCGACCGGCTTCGGTCGAGTTGTCGGCCACCGGCTGACGCGAGCCGTAGCCCGTTACGGTGAAGCGCGAAGCATCTACGCCTTGGGCCTGGGCCGAGTTGGCCACGGCCTGCGCCCGGCGCTGCGACAAAGGGTCGTTGACGGCGTCGTTGCCGCTGGTGTCGGTGTGGCCTTCCACGATTACGTTGGTGTCGTCGTACTTGATGAGGGTTTTAGCCAGCTCAGCAATGTTGTCCTGGGCGGTAGAGGTCAGGGCCGACGAGTTCTTGGCGAAGAGCAAACCCGAATCGAAGGTAATCTTGATGCCTTCGCCTACCCGCTCTACCCGAGCCCCAGCCATTTCTCTTTTCAGCTCAGCAGCCTGCTTGTCCATCCGACGGCCGATCAGCGCGCCAGCACCACCACCTACTACGGCACCGATGATAGCACCTTTGGCCGTGCCCGACTTGCCACCGATTACCCGGCCCAGTACGGCACCACCGGCTGCTCCGCCCAAACCGCCGAGTACAGCGCCTTTGGCCGTTTTGCTCCAGGGCTTCTTAGCCGTAGGGGTCGTTTGAGCCTCAGCATAGTTGGTGCCCAGCAAGAGCACTGCCAGCATCATTGCGATATACGAACGAAGGGTTTTCATTGTCTTTGTATTTTGTGTTTTTGGTGTGCTGTAAAGATGCAGAGGTTTTTCATTTTCTGGCATCATCCACTCGTTTTTGCAGTATAGCCAACGGGCAGTTGTGAGGTATTTGGCAACCACCTTGCCAAAACCTAGTGAAGGAGAATAAAATAATTGAAAACTTGCTTAACAATACTTAAATAAGCTTTTTAATTGGAAATTCATTTCTCAAAGTGGCTAGTATACGCCCCAAACAGCTTCTCTACATTCTATCAATCCGGCAGCTGAATTCGACGGTAACCGCTTACTAAGCGGGATGTGCGGGCCTTCGTTGGGCAATACAAGTCGGTGTATTTTGTAGGACAATATCTGTTTGACCATGAAGCCGTGCGGTAAGCTGATAGAACATCCCGCTTGATCTAAAGGTCAGCAGTATTTCGGCCAACCGACCAAACAGATCTTACACCACGATAAATTTACGCTAAGCCCCCATCCCGTTTACCAATTCTGAGCAGCTGCTAAACACAGAAAAAGCCGCCCCACATCGGGGCGGCTTTTCTAACGTATCAGCGGAAGCTACCGCTTACAGCGTACCATTTTCGGCGGCCTTCTTCATCTTTTCGTTGGCGAAGATGGCTACTTCTACCCGACGGTTGGCCTGCTTGCCTTCGGTTGTGGTATTGTCGGCCACAGGCTGCGAAGCACCGTATCCTTTGGTCTGAACACGCGAAGCATCGACGCCTTGCGTTACAGTGTAGTTGGCTACCGACTGCGCCCGACGCTCTGACAGGGGCTGGTTGATGGCGTCCGAACCGGAGTTGTCGGTGTGGCCTTCCACAATTACGTTGGTATCGGGGTACTTTTTCAGCACCTCCGCCATTTTCTGGATTTCCGTCTGCGAAGCCATCCGCAGATCGGACTTGTTCACGTCGAACAGGATACCGGCGTCAAATGTAATCTTGATGCCTTCGCCTACCCGCTCTACACGCGCATTCTTCATGTCGCGCTGCAGCTCTTCGGCTTGCTTGTCCATTTTACGACCAATCAGTGCGCCACCGGTGCCGCCCACGGCCGCGCCAATGATAGCGCCAGCCGCCGTACCCGATTTGCCACCGATAACCCGGCCCAAGACCGCACCAGCTGCTGCACCGGCACCAGCGCCAATCAGGCCACCTTTAGCCGTTTTGCTCATGCCGGTTTTGCGGGCTCCCGTGCCATTGTTGGTCGAGAGGTCGGGCTGGCTGGCGGGCTGCGACGATGCGCACGAACCCAGGAACATAGTCAGGGCCATACACATGGCCAGAAGTGATTTAGAAGATTTCATCGGAGAGAAATTGGTGGAAAAGAAAAAAAAGGAGCGGGTTGGCTTATCATTTTGTTGGTGCTTACTTGGCTTCCCGTCAAAATGTTCGCCAAATATAGACGACTGGCTATACCTGGCTGAAATACAAGCGGAAGTTTTTGGCCGCCGCACCAGATGAAAGCCCACTAAATGCATTCGTTATGCACTTAAACAGGCTTTTCCAAAAAGCTTGCCGGAAATAGTGCCCGGTGTTAGCGCAGCGTAGCCTGAGCCTGCGTGGCCGGCACTTCTGCGGGCCGCAGCATGGTTATCAGGTCGGCGAGCTGCTGCTTGAGTTGTTTGCGGTCCACGATGAAGTCGAGAAAGCCGTGTTCGAGTACAAACTCGGCGCTCTGAAAATCTTTGGGCAAATCCTTCCCGATGGTTTCCTTGATAACCCGGGGACCAGCAAAGCCAATCAGCGCGCCGGGCTCCGCAATGTTGAAGTCGCCGAGCATAGCGAAGGAAGCCGTGACGCCGCCCGTGGTCGGGTCGGTGAGCATGGAGATATACGGAATGCCGGCCTCGGAAAGCAGGGCAAGCTTGGCCGAGGTTTTGGCCATCTGCATCAGCGAGTAGCCCGCCTCCATCATGCGCGCCCCTCCCGACTTGGAAATCATCAGGAACGGAATCCGGTTCAGGCGGGCGTAGTCGATGGCCCGGGCTATTTTTTCCCCTACTACCGAGCCCATCGAGCCACCGATAAATTTGAAGTCCATGCAAGCCACTACCAGATCCAGCCCGTTGAGCTGGCCGTGGGCCGTGCGCACGGCATCTTTCAGCCCAGTGCTTTTCTGGGTGGCCGCCACCCGCTGGGGGTAGGCTTTGGTGTCCACGAAGTGCAGCGGGTCGCCCGAGGTCAGGCTTTCGTCCAGCTCCACAAACTGATTGTCGTCGAAGAGTAGCTCAAAATACTCGGCCGAATCAATCCGGTCGTGGTGGTTGCACTTGGCGCAGGTGTAGTGCAGGCGCTTGTGCTCGGCCATCGAGGCCACGGTTTTGCACTCCGGGCACTTATACCATAGGCCGTCCGGCGTCTCCTTCTTCTGCTCCGTCGGGGTGACGATGCCCTTTTCTACGCGCTTAAACCAAGACATTGTTATTCATAAGAAGTTGGAAGCTGCAAGGTAAGCCCAGGAAAGCCAGACTACCAGCCCCGGAAGTTACTTTCAGCAAAAGTGTGGTCGTCAAAGATAAGCCAGCGGCTCGCAGCCAGGCAAGGCCACGAGCCGCCGACGGCCCGCCGGTTCTACGCGAGGGTGATGGTGTGGTCGAGGTATACGTCCTGAATGGCATGGAGCAGCGCGACGCCTTCCGCGAACGGCCGCTGAAAAGCCTTACGACCCGAAATCAGGCCCTGGCCGCCGGCGCGCTTGTTAATAATGGCCGTGCGCACGGCTTCTTCGCGGTCGGAAGCGCCTTTGCTCTCGCCGCCGGAGTTGATCAGGCCGATGCGCCCCATGTAGCAGTTGGCCACTTGGTAGCGCGTCAGATCAATCGGATGGTCCGACGACAAGGTTTCGTACATGGCCTTGTGGGTCTTGCCAAACTTGAGGACCGAGAAGCCGCCGTTATTTTCGGGCAGCTTCTGCTTGATGATATCGGCCTGAATGGTGACGCCGAGGTGGTTGGCCTGGGCCGTAAGGTCGGTGGCGACGTGGTAGTCTTTGTCGGCAGTTTTGAAGGCGTTGTTGCGGATGTAGCACCACAGCACCGTGGCCATTCCCAGCTCGTGGGCGCGCGCAAAGGCTTGGCTGACTTCCACGATCTGGCGGCTCGACTCCTCGGAGCCGAAATAAATAGTGGCCCCCACGGCAGTAGCGCCCAGGTTCCAGGCCTCCTCCACCGAGCCGAACATAATCTGGTCGAACGTATTGGGATATGTCAGCAGCTCGTTGTGGTTGATTTTGACCAGGAACGGGATTTTGTGCGCGTATTTGCGGGCCACCGTTCCGAAGGTGCCAAACGTGGTAGCCACCGCGTTGCAGCCTCCTTCCAGCGCCAGCCTGATGATGTTTTCGGGGTCGAAATACATCGGATTGGGCCCAAAGGAAGCCCCGGCGGTGTGCTCGATGCCCTGGTCGACGGGTAGAATGCTCAAGTAGCCGGTACCGGCCAGGCGACCATGACCATAGAGCTGCCCGAGGCTGCGCAGCACTTGCGGCGTGCGGTTGGAGGGCACAAAGCAGCGGTCCAGAAAATCGGGGCCGGGCTGGTGAATCAGGTCTTTGCTAATGGTTGTGCACTCGTGCCGGAGCAACGCCTCGGTTTCGGCGCTCAAGGGGGTAAGCGTAGCCATGAGTGGGGAGTTAGGGAGCGGGAGGACGCAGAGGAAAGCAAGCAAATATAAGTCTAAAATTAAACCGCTGCCGGCCGCTTACTGGCAGATGCGCCCGCGCCTCGCTACCTTGCTTCGAGGATGCGGGGCAATTGTTGACCGCATCTTTCTCCATTGCTTATTCAAGATACTACCTGCGTGAAAAAATCTTCTTCCCTCCTAGTAGCTCTGGCCCTGGTGGCTGGTTCGGCGCTGCCGGGCTGCGTGGCCTCCAAAAAATATGACGACCTGCGGGCCCGCCAGCAAGCTACCGAGCAAGGCAAGGCGGAAGCCGAGCGCCAGCAGCGCCAGGCCGTAGCTGAGCTGAAAAAAACGACCGATGAGCTGACCGAAATGCGCCTCAACAACAAGCGCCTCATGGCCGACTCGACCCAGAACGGCAACGCCCTGCGTCGCACCCGCACACTCTACACCCAGCTGACCGACAGCTACGACAAGCTGCTCAAAAACAGCGACCGGGCCATGGCCGACAAATCGGCGGACTACAACAAGGTGGCCAAGGACCTGGCCCGCCGCGAAGCCGAGCTGGGCGAGCTGGATACCAACCTGCGCCGCAGCAAAGCCGATATCGACAAGCTGAACGCCGACCTGAAGGTGCGGGAAGCCAAGCTGGCCGAGCTCACCCAAGCCCTGGCCGACAAGGACAAAGCCGTGAATGACCTGCGGGCCAGCGTGAGCAATGCCTTGCGCGGTTTCCAGGGCACCGATTTGCAGGTAAAGATGAAGGACGGCAAAGTATACGTGTCGCTGTCGGAGCAGCTGCTCTTCAAAAGCGGCTCGACCAAAGTAGACCCCAAGGGCCAGGAAGCGCTGAAGCAGCTGGCCACGGTGCTCAAAACCCAGCCCGACGTGAACGTGGTAGTGGAAGGCCACACCGACAACGTGCCCTTCAGCCGCCCCACGGCCGCCATGCAGGACAACTGGGACCTGAGCGTGCTGCGGGCCACCGAAATTGCCCGCCTCATCACGGCCGGCGGCGTCGAGGCCCAGCGCATCACGGCATCGGGCCGCTCCCAGTTTATTCCGGTGGCCGCCAACGACTCGCCGGGCAACAAGGCCCTGAACCGCCGCACCGAAATCATCCTGACGCCCAAGCTCAACGAGCTGCTCAAGATTCTGGACTCGAACTCGACGACTGCCACGCCCGGCAAATAGAACACTCTGCTTACTCTGGCGTCCACGCAGCTAAAGTATCGCCAAGAGCGTGTTTGGGATTATGGTTTTCGTGTCCTGCTGAGCGAAGCGTAGCGGAGTCAAAGCAGCTCTACTGCAATAGTAAAATCATATACCAGTGCGGTAGAGATGCTTCGACTCCGCTACGCTCAACAGGACAGAATCAGCTTTTTCAGAAAATTCCCACACACGCTCTAAGGGTTCGTCTGAGGCCTTAGAGCGTGTGTGGATTACCAAATAAGAATACAGAAACACATTTTTTTAAGAAAATTTTGCAGTATACATTCCATAAAATCCTTTATTTGTGAACCATTATAAGCCAAACTCTATGTTTGGTCTCGCGCTACTATCTCTATTGCATCTTTTGTGCTTTCTCTTTCCAGTTTTACTGCCTTCGTGCAGTAATTCAATAGGCGTCATCAACCTATCCTGGTCGTGAATACCGATTTTTCACCCTTTTATATACCATTTAATGTACTACAACACGCATTTCAGAATCTACACCATGGCGGCACTGCTATTAGTAGGCAGTTGCACAAAGCCAGAGGAACAACCCACCCCGACTCTTTCTGACAGCAGTACCAGCTACTCGGCTAACAGTTATCTTCTAAAACAACAGTTTCAGGTTTCAGGGGGTGCAACCCAAATTGTCGCTACGCCGCCCTGGCCGTGTTGAAGGGTTCAATGTGTTGGCGTACCAGCTGCCATCGGTTACTCATCGCGCAGACGCGCAAGGTCAAGACCCGCTGTGCGCCGTTG